>NZ_JAGWCZ010000001.1:0-606840 GCF_020657855.1 Clostridioides sp. ZZV14-6153
TGATAGGTCGAAGGTGTAAGTGCAGCAATGTATTTAGCTTATCGATACTAATAGGTCGAGGACTTGACCAATATTTATTTGATGTTCATTGATTAAAATATATATGTAGTTTTTAGAGTGTTAACTCTAAAGAAACTAGTTTTACTAGTTATAAAAATTTAATGCGGGTGTAGCTCAATGGTAGAGTTCTGGCCTTCCAAGCCAGCTGTGAGGGTTCGATCCCCTTCACCCGCTCCAAAAGATTATGTGGTTACAATAGCAGAGAGGATACACCTGTTCCCATTCCGAACACAGAAGTTAAGCTCTCTAGCGCTGATGGTACTTGGTGGGAAACTGCCTGGGAGAGTAGGACGTAGCCACGTAATCTTTTTTTGTATAAAATTTTATAAAAATGTAATTATTATATGTTTTTATTTGTCTTTTATAGATTTTTTTGGCAATAAATGATATAGTGAATATAATTAAATATTTAAATATTTAATTTTTTTTGTTTTTTTGTAAGTTTATTTTTATAAATTTCTTTAAAATTTTTGGGAGATACACTTTGACATACGTTTTAAAAGTAATTCTAACAGTAAGTAGGACAAAAAATAAATAAAATAGAAATTTGTGTTAAATAAGGAGATTAATATGAAAAAAAATGCAAGATTAATAACAACAGGAATTCTTTCAATGGCAATTGTTGCACCTACAATGGCATTTGCTACTGAGTCTAATGCTATGGAAAATAATGATAATTTAAATATAAATTTGGAGAAAAAAAGTATAGTTTTAGGAAGTACATCAAAAGTAAGTGTGAAATTTAAAGAAAAGCCAGATGCTGATAGCATTACATTAAAATATAAATGCTATGACATGCCACTAGATACAACTCTGAACTACAATCAATCAACTGGATTATATGAAGGAACAATAAACTATAATAAAGACCCAGAATATTTAAATGTGTGGGAATTACAGGGTATAACAATAAATAGTGCAACTAATCCTAAGACTTTAGACAGACAAGAATTAGAAGCTATGGGATTAAATTTAAAAGATTATGATGTAACACAGGAATGTATAATTGAAGACATAACTTCAAGAAAAGATGTAAGCAAATATATGAGAAAAACTTCTGCACCTATTACAGAACTTACAGGAAGTGATAGATATGAAACAGCAGTAAAGATAAGTAAAGAAGGCTGGAAAAATGGTTCAGATAAAGTAATTATAATAAGTGGAGATGTAAGTATTGATGGTATTATATCAACTCCACTAGCTACTACATATAATGCACCAATACTTTTAGTTGAAAAAAACAATGTACCAGCCAGTGTAAAAGCAGAATTAAAGCGTCTAAATCCTAAAGATGTAATAATAATAGGAGATGAGAATTCTATTTCTAAAACTACTGCTAATCAAATAAAATCAACTGTAAGTGCTAGTCAAACACGTTTGAATGGTTCTAATAGATATAAGACATCTTTATTGATAGCAAAAGAAATAGATAAAAATCATGATGTAGATAAAGTATATATAACAAATGCAAATGGTGGAGAAGTAGATGCACTTACTATAGCAGCAAAAGCAGGTCAAGATAAGCAGCCAATTATATTAAGTGATAAAGACAGTCTTACAAATGATACATACAAGTGGCTACAAAGTGAGGATTTACAAAGTGCCTACTTTATAGGTGGTCCTCAAATGTTATCAACAAATGTTATCAATAAAATAAATGATATAACTAAAGATAGTGTTACTAAAAATAGAGTATATGGAGCAGACAGACACGAAACAAATGCAAATGTAATAAAAACATTCTATACAGAGGATGAATTAGAAGCTGTTTTAGTAGCTAAGTCAGATGTACTTGTTGATGCTTTAGCAGCAGGGCCATTGGCTGCTAGTTTAAAATCTCCAATACTTATAACACCAAAGACATATGTATCTGCATATCACAAGGATAATTTAGAAGCAAAATCTGCTAATAAGGTGTATAAGATAGGAGGCGGATTGACTTCTAAGGTAATGAATTCTATAGCAGCGTCATTGTCTAAGCACAATACAACACCAACAGACCCAGGAACTAATAATGGAGCAAAGACAGTTATGATTGACCCAGGTCATGGTGGTTCAGATACTGGAACTACAGGTAAACCATTAGGTGGAATTAAAGAAAAAGATTATACTTTAAATACTTCACTTGCAACAACTGAGTATTTACGTTCAAAAGGAATAAATGTAATTATGACAAGAGATACAGATAAGACT
Source organism: Clostridioides sp. ZZV14-6153 (assembly GCF_020657855.1). Taxonomy (NCBI): domain Bacteria; kingdom Bacillati; phylum Bacillota; class Clostridia; order Peptostreptococcales; family Peptostreptococcaceae; genus Clostridioides; species Clostridioides sp. ZZV14-6153. The sequence goes on from NZ_JAGWCZ010000001.1 coordinate 2,254, forward strand.
TTATCACTTGGAAATAGAACTGCCTTATCCAACTCTTTAAGACCAGATTTATTTACAAGTATACACTATAATGCATCTGATACAACTGGAAATGGAGTAGAAGTATTTTATAAACTTGCAGATAAAAATGGTGGAACTACTAAAACTGTAGCCACAAACATATTAAATAGAATTTTAGAGAAATTCAATCTTAAAAATAGAGGAATAAAAACAAGAACACTATCAACTGACCCTACAAAAGATTATTTATATGTTTTAAGAACTAATGATATGCCAGCTGTACTTGTAGAATGTGCATTTTTAGATAATGAGAAGGACATGAGTTTATTAAATACATCATCAAAAGTAAAAGACATGGGTACACAAATAGGTAAAGGTATAGAAGAGTCATTAAAATAGTATATAATGAAAATACTTAAAAACTCAGCATAAATTAATTTATGACTTTAGATTTAGTTTAAATTCATAAAATAAAAATATAATTCTGTTATTAATAAAGACTATGTATAGATTTTTGCATATATAAGTGCAAATAGCATATACATAGTCTGTTTTGTAGTTAAGTTCTGATTGATAGGATTAAGGTATGAGTATAGCAATGTATTTAACTTCTCGATATTAATAGGTCAAGGACTTGAACAATATTTATTGACTTACAAAAAATTGGTATAAAATTCTACAAAATATAATCATTATATGTTTTTATTTGTCTTTTATAGATTTTTTTGGTAATAAATGATATAGTAGAAATGATTAAATATATTTAATTGTGTTTATTTTTTGTAATTGTTTATTTTTTGTAATTTAATTTTTAATAAATTTTTGCAAATTTGGGGCATACACACTTTGCTGTGTTTTAAAAAATTAAAAAGACTAAAAAAGCAAGGTAGAAATCTATGTTAAGTAAGGAGATTAATATGAAAAAAAATACGAGATTATTAACAACAGGAATTCTTTCAATGGCAATTGTTGCACCTACAATGGCATTTGCTACTGAGTCTAATGCTATGGAAAATAATGATAACTTAAATATAAATTTGGAGAAAAAAAGTATAGTTTTAGGAAGTACATCAAAAGTAAGTGTGAAATTTAAAGAAAAGCCAGATGCTGATAGCATTACATTAAAATATAAATGCTATGACATGCCACTAGATACAACTCTAAATTACAATCAATCAACTGGGTCATATGAAGGAACTATCAATTATAATCAAGATCCAGAATATCAAAATGTGTGGGAGTTACAAGGAATAAGAATAAACAGTGCAAATAATCCTAAAACCTTAAACAAACAAGATTTAGAAAATATGGGATTAAATTTAAAAGACTACAATGTAACACAGGAATGTATAATTGAAGATATAACTTCAAGAAAAGATGTAAATAAATATTTGAGAAAGACTTCTGCACCTATTACAGAACTTACAGGAAGTGATAGATATGAAACAGCAGTTAAAATAAGTAAAGATGGCTGGAAAAATGGTTCAGATAAGGTAGTTATAATAAATGGAGATGTAAGTATCGACGGTATTATATCAACTCCACTAGCAACTACATATAATGCACCAATACTTTTGGTTGAAAAAAATAATGTGCCTGATAGTGTAAAATCAGAATTAAAACGTCTAAATCCTAAAGATATAATTATAATTGGAGATGAGAATTCTATTTCTAAAACTAGTGCTAATCAGATAAAATCAGCTGTAGATTCTAATCAAACACGTATAAATGGCTCAAATAGATATGAGACATCTCTATTGATAGCAAAAGAAATAGATAAAAATCACGATGTAGATAAAGTGTATATAACAAATGGTAAGGATGGAGGAGAACTAGATGCACTTACTATAGCAGCAAAAGCAGGTCAGGATAAGCAACCGATTATAGTGACTGATAAAGATAGCATTACAAATATTACATATAAATGGCTGGAGAGTGAGGACTTACAAAGTGCCTACTTTATAGGTGGTTCTCAAATGATATCAACAAATGTTATCAATAAGGTAAATGATATAACTAAGGATAATGTTGCTAATAATAGAGTATCTGGAGCAGATAGACATGAAACAAATGCAAATGTAATAAAAAAATTCTATACAGAAGATGAATTAGAAGCTGTTTTAGTAGCTAAATCAGATGTACTTGTTGATGCTTTAGCAGCAGGGCCATTAGCTGCTAGTTTAAAATCTCCAATACTTATAACACCAAAGACATATGTATCTGCATATCATAAGGATAATTTAGAAGCTAAGTCTGCTAATAAAGTGTATAAGATAGGAGGCGGATTGACTTCTAAGGTGATGAATTCTATAGCTTCATCATTATCTAAGCATAATACAACACCAACAGACCCAGAAACTAATAGTGGAGCAAAGACAGTTATGATTGACCCAGGACATGGTGGTTCAGCACCTGGAGTAAGTGGAGCATTTGGAGGAGCCCTTGAAAAAGATTATGCTTTAAATACTTCACTTGCAACAACTGAATATTTACGTTCAAAAGGTATAAATGTAATTATGACTAGAGATACAGATAAGACTTTATCACTTGGAGGTAGAACTGCTCTATCTAATTCATTGAAACCAGATTTATTTACAAGTATACATTATAATGGTTCTACTAATAAACAAGGTCGTGGAGTAGAAGTATTTTATAAGCTTAAAGATAAAAATGGTGGAACCACTAAAACTGTAGCTACAAACATATTAAATAGAATTTTAGAGAAGTTTAATCTTAAAAATAGAGGGATAAAAACAAAAGTACTTAAAGATGACCCTACAAAAGATTATTTATACGTTTTAAGAACTAATAATATGCCAGCAGTACTTGTAGAATGTGCATTTTTGGATAATGCAAGTGATATGAAGTTAGTAAATTCACCTGCAAAAGTAAAAGAAATGGGCACACAAATAGCTAAAGGAATAGAAGAATCATTAAAGTAATTACAAATAGAGTGCTTAAAATTTAATATAAATTTATGATTGTGAGTTTATATTAAAGCTATAATTTGAAATATGGGTGTGTAAATATATAAAGACTATATATACATTGTTGCATATACGAATGCATAACAGTGTATATATGGTCTTTTTTGTAGTTAAATGCAATAATTTGATTGTATTTTGAGAAATGCACAATATGATATAATTAGATAATATACACTTAATTTAATTAAGGAAGGTGATTATGTGGAGTATTTATTTAAAAAAAGCAGTCTAAAAAAAGATGAAAATGAATCCTTAGGTAAATATAAGGAATTGTTAGATAGAACTGAAAATAACTCAAGAAGTATTATTTTATTAGTACCAAATAACAATACTAGAATAAGATATGAGAGGTCATTAGAATTAGATTATAGTGAAGAATTAAAAATAACAACATATATAGGATTTGTAAAAAAAGAATTATTAAAATACTGGGCACTTATAATAGAAAAATGTGAAGGAATAAATAAAAAATCTATATCTCCAACATTTATATCAAATAGTTTAAGTGAATATTTAATAATTAAAAAAGTTAAGGAAAAAAGAGTGAAAGAAGGATATTTTGAAGATATCACAGGAACAAATAAATCAATCGCAAAAAGTATAATTACAAATATAAATAAGTCAGCATTTAATTTAATTGACTTTGATTTTATTGGAGAAAAAATATATTCATCAAAGAAAAATAGAAATAGTATCTATAGATTTTCATATACTCATATGGATGAAATTATATCATATTACATAAATACATTACTTTCAAATTCAATGTTAGATAATGCATTGAGTGTGTATCTATATAATAATTACCTTCTTAATGATGAATTTTATTTAAAAATTTTACTTAAAGAATTGAGATATATAATAGTTAATAGTCTTGAAAATTCAAGTAATGCAGAAGTAGATTTTATTGAAAAGGTATCAAGTAATGTATTAGAAAGCTATATATTCTTTGATTTTAGTAAAGATTATTCTGTGTTTAACAATATTGACATGGATTATATAAATGAAAAGATAATATCTAAAATTAAATTTAAAGAAGAAGTTAACTTTAAAAAAAGTAATATAAAAATAGAAGATTTATATTTATTACCTTCAAGTATAGAATTAAATCAATCAAGTCAACTGTATAATGAAATGTTAGATTTAGTGAGTGAAAAGGTTATAACTCTTATAGAAAGTGGGATATCTCCAAAAGATATAGCAATTATATCACCTATAAACAATACAATATTGGAGTATCAAATTAAGGATTCTTTGAGAGAAAGAAATATAGATGTTTTTAACACTAAAAAAGATAAAAAAGCTATAGATTATCCATATGGAAATGCTCTAGTGGTTGCTACTTGCATATTTTATGGATATTTAGACTTTATAAAAGATGAAGAATATATAAGTTTTTTAGAGACCATTTTAGACATAAACAGAATAAAAGCATTTAAGATTTTTAAAGAGACAAGGCATTTAGAAGTTGATAAAATAGAAGGATATAATCAATATCGTGATATTTTACAGTATATTGAAGAAAAGAAGAAAAGTGACATAAAAATACATGAATTTTTAATTCAGTTTTATATAGATAAAATGTTAAATTTAAAAGATGGTAAAAAGAATGTTGGCCTATGTAAACAAATAATAGCTGAAAGTGAATCATTTAGTGAAAGTGCAGACCTACTTGGATTGAAAGAGGAAAAGATTTTTATAGAAGCTTTAAAGACGACAATAAATGATTATTATTCTGTTATTGATATAGAAGAGTTAAAAAGCAAAGATAAAATAGTAATAGCGACTCCTTATTCATATATATCATCAAATATAGATAGAAGTATTCAAATATGGGTAGATATAGGAAGTAATTCTTGGAATATGAAAATAGAAAAAGATATAAGTAATTTAATTGTACTTAGAAAATCTTTTGAAGAGAAAAAAATTTATACAAATGAAATCGAAGAGTACTACAAGAAATACTATCTATATAATACAATATATAATTTATTGTTAAGTGCAAATAAAGTTTATGCATATAAGAGTGAATACACAATTAATGGTTATATTCAAGAAAGTATGCTATATGGTATACTTTTGAAACTCTCACATAAAGGGGATAAAATTTATGATTAATATAAATTATAGAGAAGACCAAATACCAATAATAAATTATGAGGATGGAACTATGGCAGTTCCAGCAGTTCCTGGGGCTGGAAAGACATTTATAATAACAAATTTAGTAGCTAAACTACTACTTGAACAGAAACATAAAGGTGGGAAAGTATTAGTTCTTACATATATGAATAGTGCTGTAAATAATTTTAAAGGTAGAATAAAAAAAATACTTGAAGAAAACGAAATAAACGATATTAACTCATATGAAGTAATGACTATACATAGTCTAGCTGTAAAAATAATAAAAGAAAAACCCGAAATAGTAATGTTGAGTGAGGATTTTAATATAGCTGATGATTTACAAAAAAGTATTATATTAAATGAATGTATAAATAAATTTAGATTTGATGGAGGAGAAAGAGCATTTAGATGGTTTCTAAAAGAGCAAAAAGATGAGAGATGGAAAGAGATAACTCTTGAAGCTTGGGAGAGAGGTTTTTTTGAATTTGCAGGAAATGCTATAAGTGAACTTAAATACAAGGGAATTTCTCCAGATAAGCTTGAAGAGATACTATCAAGAGGACACAAAGGCATGCTTAAAGTGATTTTGCCAATATACAAATTATATGATAGAAAATTAAAGCAAAATGGCTTGCTAGATTATGATGATATATTAATTTTAGCAGAAAAAACTTTAAGCTTAGATGAAGGACTTAGAAAAAAATTCCAAACTAGATATAAATATATTTTTGAAGATGAATGTCAAGATTCAAATGAAATACAAGGGAATATAATAAAAATTATATCGAGTGAAAACAATAATTTAGTTAGAGTGGGAGATATAAATCAGAGTATAACAGGTACATTTTCATCATCAGACCCTAAGTTTTTTAAAGAATTTGTAAAAAATGCAAAGTGTTGTTATAGGATGGATATGTCAAATAGAAGTTCAAAAGATATACTAGATTTAGCAAATACACTTGTAGAGTATGTCACAAAAGAATTTAAACAAGAAGAATGTAGATATGCTCTTGAGGATATGCAAATAAAAACTGTTCCAACTGGAGTGGGATATAAAGAAAACCCTAATCCAGAGCATTATAATATAAATGTAAAATGGTATGATAGTTGGAAAAATGAAATAGAACAAACTGCTAAATATGTTAAAGGTATAAAAAAGAAATATCCAGATAAGAGTATAGGGATACTAGTTCCATTTAATGAACAAGTTACACAAGTTGCTAAGGAACTTAGAGAGTATAATCTAACATTTGAAGAATTGGGTCCAAACTCTTTAAGTAAAAGGAAGGTTATAAATAACATAGCTTCTATTATAGATTTTATGCTAAACTGCGATGATATAGAAAAATTAATAACCGTACTTGATAAGGTTTTTATAAATACAGATAATGAAATAGAAGAAAAGAATTTTTTAGACGGATTAAAAAACTATACAACAGAAGAAATTATATATGATTTTAAATTTAATAAAGATAAATTTGAACCACTAGAAATTAATGAGGAAAGCAATATATATACAAGTTTTAAAGATGGTATAGATATTATAAAACAGATATTAGAATACCCAATAATAAGGTTAGACCTGCTGATACTATTTATTGGTAAAAAGCTTAACTTAGAAAAAGAGGATAAGGCAGTATTAGATTATATATCTTTTTATATAAAGTATTTAGTTTCGGAAAATATATATATGGACTTAGAGGATGTTTACAATGTTCTATTTGATGTTAAAAATAAGGTGTTTAATCACATAATAGATGTAGTTTATGAGATAAATGGATATGAGCCAGAATCTGGTAGCATAACACTATGTAATTATCATAAATCAAAGGGGATGGAATGGGATTGTGTGTTTTTATTAGGTCTTGTTGAATATAATTTCCCTGACAATATTACTCAGAAATTTCAGAGTGATAAATGGTACTTAAAAGAAAAATACAAAAACCCAATGGCTATTATTAAGTCAGAAATTGAAGCTATACTAAAAGGGAGTATTTCAACTGATTACGCTTATCAAACTAAAATTGATTCTATAAATGAGAAGATTAGACTTTTATATGTAGGAATCACTAGGGCAAAGGAGATGTTAGTACTTTCAGGGAGTGCTTATAGAGATGAAAATGATATAGGAAATAAAAGAAAAGAACAGAAACCATGTGTCTATTTAAGAAGGCTGAATCGACATATTATTGAGAAAAGGTCAAATTAACATATAGATGAGTTAAGTTGATATATTGTTGAAAGAAAGTTAAGTTAACATATAATGAGTTCAGTTACTATGTTGTTTAAAGAATGCCAAATTAATATATAATAAATAGTTATTAAAAAATAAAGTTAAGAGAGAAGTGATATGATTGAATGATAAATTAAAATATTTTTCCTATAGTCAAAATTCAATTAACACATATAAGTCATGCCCACTAAAATTTAAGTATAAGTATATTGATAAAATAAATTGGAAAAATGATGATATAGGTAGTAGAGAGTATTATGATAGTTTAAAAACTGGAAGAGACTTTCATTTAATTTGTGAAAGATACTTTAGTAATATACCACTTGGAATCTATTTTAATGAAGATGACAAAAATAGTAAAAGATTTTTAAAATGGATTGAGAATATAAAAAAAATTGTTCCCATCGAAAAAGAAAAAATATATTTACCAGAATATGAAGTAAGGATGAATTTAAATGGGGACATATTACAAGCAAAGTATGATTTAATTGTAATTGGAAAAGGAAATATAGAGGTATGGGACTGGAAAACTGAATCTAAAAAGATTAACCATAAAAATGTAGAAAGTAGGATTCAAACAATAGTTTATATGTTTTTGGCAAAAGAAGTTATTCCGAAAGTTTTAAAAATAGAAGTAAATGTTAAAGATATAAGTATGAAATATTACCAACCTGAATTTGATGATTTGCCAATTAATATCTCATATAATGAAGAAAAACATGAGACAAATAGAAATAAAATTCAAAGCTATATAAACATGATAAAAAGTACTAATTATGAAGAACATACATACGAACACAATCTATACAATAATATAGAAAAGGTATATAATAAAGAAGAACGTATGTGCTATAGAAATAAAAGTCATTGTAAGTATTGTGAATTTAATAAATTATGCAATGGCAAAGAAATAGATTATAGTATTTTGGAGGCGGAAATTTATGGGACTTAGGTTTATATTAGGTAGATGTGGAAGTGGAAAATCTACATATATATTAGATGAAATTAAAAAAGAATCTCAAAAAAATGAAATGACATCTGTTATACTTTTAGTTCCAGAACAGTATACATTTGAAGCTGAAAATAGAGTAAGCAAACTATTTTTAGGAGGAGAAAAGGACAAGTATTTAAGAGTTAGAGTGCTTAGTTTTAAAACACTGAGCAACATAGTTTTTTCTCAAACAGGAGGATTAACAGATGTAAATATAAATTCTAGTGGAAAAGCAATGATGGTGTATCGAGCGATAGAAGATGTAAGTGAAGAGTTAAATGTATTTTCAAAATCAAAGTCACAATCTGGTTTTGTAAGTTCAATTACAGATATGATATCAGAAATGAAACAGTACAATATAAGCCCTGAAATGTTAGAAAACATATCTGGAGAATTAGAAAATGAGACATTAAGTTTAAAATTAAAAGACATAAGTAAGATATATAATTCTTTTGAAGGAAAATTACATGAAAATTATATAGATGCTCAAGATATGTTGACTTCATTATCAGGCAAAATAGAATTGAGTAACTATTTAGAAGGAGCTTATGTTTATATAGATGAGTTTACAGGTTTTACACCAAATCAATACAATGTTATAAAAAGTATATTAAATAAAGCTAAAGATGTTAGCATATCTTTGACTGTAGATAATGTTAATTATATTGGATATAGTAAAACAGATGTATTTTCTAGAACTAAGTTTACTTATTCAAAATTAACTCAATTATGTAATGAAGAAGGAATAAAAATATTACCACAAGTAAATTTGAATACAGGCGTTATAAAAAGGTTTGAAGAAATTCAAGAGTTACAACATTTAGAAAAATTTTATAATGCTTATCCATATAAAACATATATAAATCCAACTAAAAATATAAAAATAAAAGAATTTAATAATCTATATTCAGAGGTAGAAGAAATAGCTAAAGAAATTGTACATTTGGTTAGAGACAAGAATGTTAGGTATAGAGATATAACTCTTGCTACAAGAGACTTAAATAGATATGATTTTTTGGTACATTCTATATTTAATGAGTATAATATACCTAACTTTATAGATAAAAAGAGAGAGGCAAAAAGTAATCCAATAGTCATATTAATTATTTCAGCTTTAGAAATGAAAAACAGACGATATGGATATGAAACTATGTTTAGGTATTTAAAGAGTGGTCTTATAGGAATTGATAATGATGATATAAATTTGCTGGAAAATTATGTACTAGCCAATGGAATTAAAGGTAAGAAATGGTTTGATGAAAAATGGGATTATAGAATAACGCAAAGTCTTTCTAATGAAGAAAGTGAGTTCGAGTTAGAATTAAAAGATAAAATAAATGAGATAAAAAATAGAGTATTAGAGCCAATAATAAATTTACAAGAAAAACTAAAAGGAAAAAATAGAGTAAAAGAAATTTGTAAGTATATATATGAGTTTTTACTAGATATAAGTATGCCAGAAACGATAGAGAGTTTAATAGTAAATTTTAAGGATAAAGGAGAACTTGATGTTGCTAATCAGTATTCACAAGTTTGGGATATAGTAGTGGATGTTTTAGACCAAATGGTGGAACTTATGGGTGAAGAAATAATATCCTTAGAAAAATTTATAAAATTAATAACTCTTGGATTTGATGAGTATGAGTTAGGGCTAGTTCCTCCTAGTATAGATCAAGTACTTGTAAGTAGTGTGGATAGGATGAAAAATCCAAATACAAAATACTTATACTTAATAGGAACTACTGATGGTGTATTTCCTTTAATTACAAAAGATAGTGGAATATTAAGTGATAATGATAGGGAAAGTCTTGGAAATAAAGGTATTGAAGTTGATATAGATAGTAAAACTAGAAGTTTTGAAGAACAATTTTTAGTATATAAAGCTCTTACTTCAACATCTGAAAATTTAATTATAACATATCCTATATCTGACCATGAAGGTAAGACACTTAGACCTTCAATAATTATATCAAGATTAAAGAAGATATTCCCAAATATAGAAAATAAAAGTTATTTAATAGAAGAAGATAAAAGAACTAATGAAGATATACTTAAAAAAATAACTGTAAAATCACCTACATTTAATGAGCTTATAAGTGTAATAAAAAACTACGATAATGATGAGTACAGCAAAGAAGAAATTAATAGTATCTGGTTAGATATATATAGATACTATCTAAAGGATGAACTGTATAGTTCTATAACAAAAAAAGTTATAAAAGGTCTTAGTTATACTAATCAAGTTCATAGAATTGAAGAGAAAAAAATAAGGTCATTATATAAAAGTAATTCTCTTAGTGTGTCTAGGCTTGAAAAATATGCAGAGTGTCCATTTGCTTATTTTATACAATACGGTCTTAAAGCTAGGAAGCGTAAAGAATATTCATTTACACCACCAGATTTAGGAACCTTTGTTCATAATATTTTAGATAGATTTTCAAAAGAGCTATCACAAGATAATTTATTGTGGAAAGATATTGATGAGGAATATATAGAACTAAAGGTAGGTATTATAGTTGATGAAATAATCTCAAAGATACCAGGGTATATATTAAATAGTTCTGAAAGATATAAATATCTTGCATATAGATTAAAGAATATGCTTACAACAGCTATAAATATAATTAGCCAACAGATAAAACAAGGTTCATTTGAACCTGTAGATTATGAAGTTAAATTTGGTAAAGACGGTAAATACCCTCCTATAAAAATAGTTTTGAATAATGGAGAAGAAGTAAATTTAATTGGTCAAATAGATAGAGTAGATGAATTTGAAGAAGGTGAAAACAAATATATAAGAATAGTAGATTATAAATCAGGTAATAAAACTATAAATTTAACAGAGATATACTATGGTCTACAATTACAATTACTTGTGTATCTTGATGCAATCCTTGAAAGTGTAAAAGAAGAAGATATAAATTTAAATCCAGCGGCAATATTATATTGTAGAATAAATAATCCAATAGCAAAGTTTAATGAAGATAAAGATGATACTGAAATTCAAGAAGCTATACTAAAAGAACTTAGAATGAAGGGGCTTGTGGTAAAGGATTCTCATATAATAAAAGAGATGGATAAATCATTAATAGATGGAGAAAGAAAAAATTCCTTAGTAATACCAGTAGGTCTTACAAAGGATGGAAATGTAGGTAAAAGTACATCTACAGTAAGTTATGAAGATTTTAGGTTACTTAGAAAATATGTAAAACATGCGATAAAGGATTTATGTGAAGAAATGTTAAGTGGTGAAATAAAGATATCTCCATATAAACATAAAGAGGGAACATCATGTGATTTTTGTGATTATTCAGCTATATGTCAATTTGATTCAACTATGAAAGATAATAAATATAAAATTTTAAATAATAAGAGCAATGAAGAGATAATAAAAATGATGGAAGGAGATGTTGATTGATGAGTTCTCCTAAATGGACAAAAGAGCAAACTGAAGTTATAGAAAGTAGAGACTGTAATTTACTTGTTGCAGCAGCTGCTGGGTCGGGAAAAACAGCAGTACTGGTTGAACGTATAATTCAAATGATAACAAGTAGAGAAAATCCAATTGATATAGATAAATTATTAGTAGTTACATTTACTAATGCAGCTGCATCAGAAATGAGAGAGAGAATAGGTGATGCTATAGGAAAAGCATTAGATGAAAATCCAGAAAATAAGCATTTACAAAATCAACTTGTTTTATTAAATAAATCGAGTATTACAACAATACACTCATTTTGTTTAGATGTTATAAAATCGAACTTTCATAGAATAAACTTAGACCCTAATTTTAGAATAGGAGACCAAACTGAATGTGCTATTTTGAAACAAGAGGCAATCGAAGAAGTATTTGAAAAATTATATGAAGAAAGAGATGAGGGTTTCTTAAATTTAGTTGAAAGTTATGCAGAAAGAGGAGGAGACAAAGAAGTTCAGGATATTATTCTAGGAATATATTCATTTGCAATGGCTTCTCCTGAGCCTAAAAAATGGCTTATTGATTCAGCAGAGAGATTTAACATTGATGAGGATTTTGATTTTTCAGAATCTATTTGGGCTAGAGCTATATTAGATACTGTAAAAATAGAAATTGATGGAATTTGCTCAAATATGGAAAAGGCCTTAAAAGAAGTTAAGTCAATAGATGAACTAGAAACTTTTACAGAGAAGCTGTCGATTGAATATAAGAGAATGGTCGATATTTCAGAAGCATGTAATAAATCATGGAATGAGGCATATAAGAAGATGTCAAGTATGTCTTTTGAAAACTATGTCAAAGGTATAAAAAGGATACCAAAAGATGCTCCTTCATATATAAAAGAGTCAAAAGAAAAAGCAAAAGCAATAAGAGACAAAATTAAAAAATCTTTAGAAAGTATAATAAATTCTACGTTTAATAAAGATAATGAATCTATTAAAGATGAAATTAAATATCTTTATAATATAGTTAAACCAATCTCTAATATTGTTCTGAGATTTGAAGAAGAATACAGCAATAAGAAAAATGAAAAAGGAATAATAGATTTTAATGATATAGAGCATTTTGCCTTAAATATACTTACGAATATAGATGAGAACGGAAATATCATACCTTCTGATATAGCTATGGGGTATAGAGATAATTTCTATGAAATATTTATAGATGAATATCAAGATAGCAATCTTGTACAAGAAGTACTTCTTAAAACTGTGGCAAACATAGAGACTCCAAATAGATTTATGGTTGGCGATGTAAAGCAAAGTATATATAGATTTAGACAAGCAAAACCAGAGTTGTTTTTACAAAAGTACAATAACTATAAAGATGAAAAAGGAAGTTCTCACAGAAAGATAATGCTTTATAAAAACTTTAGAAGTAGGGAAGAAGTTGTAGACTCTGTAAATTATATATTTGAAAATATAATGAATGAGAATATAGGAGAGATTGAATATACAGAAAAAGAAAGACTTAATTTGGGTGCAGATTTTAAATCAGATTTAGAGGAGAACTCTATTGTCGGTGGAGCAACAGAAATACACCTTATACAAAAAAATACTAAACCTAGTAATGATATTATAAACAATAAAGATAATAATGCTAATAATGAAGAAAATGAAGCAGAAGAAGATGAAGAACTAGACAACATACAACTTGAAGCTAGAATGGTTGGAAAGATTATTAAGGATTTAATGAAAGTCAATGAAGATGGAAAGATTCAAAAAGTTTATGATAAAGGAATTGATGCCTATAGACCTGTGGAATTTAAGGATGTAGTGATTCTTTTAAGAGCTACATCTGCATGGGCACCTGTGTTTGCAGATGAGTTGATGAATATGGATATACCTACTTATGCTGATGTTGGAGTGGGATATTTTGATACAATTGAAATAAAAACAATACTATCATTACTTCAGATAATAGATAATCCAATGCAAGATATACCTCTTATAGCTGTGTTAAAGTCACCTATATTTGGATTTACACCAGAGGATTTAATTGACATTAGAATTCAAAATAAAGATAAAACTTTTTATGAAGTTTTAGAGAGTACATCAGAGTATGATGAATTTACAGATTCACAGAATGAAAGTAAGTCGGATTTTGTACCAAGTGAAGAATGTATAAATAAAAGTAAAGACTTTCTGATTAAACTAAAGGAATTTAAAGAGAAATCAATGTACATGAGTACAGATGAATTTATATGGTATTTATATACAAAAACTGGATATTATGCTTATGTTGGAGCATTACCAGGTGGAAGTCAAAGACAAGCTAACTTGAAAGTACTTTTTGAGAGAGCAAAACAATTTGAAGAGACTAGCTTTAAGGGAATATTCAATTTTGTAAACTTTATAGAAAAATTAAAAAAATCTAGCTCTGATATGGGGAGTGCAAAAACACTTGGAGAAAATGCAAATGTTGTTAGAATAATGAGTATCCATAAGAGTAAAGGTCTAGAATTTCCAATAGTTATATGTTCTGCTATGGGAAAAAATTTCAATACTCAAGATTTTAAAAAGAGTATTTTATATCATCATAACTTAGGATATGGACCTCAGTTTGTGGACTATGAGAGACGAATTTCTTTTCCAAGTATAGCTAAAGAAGCACTAAAAAGTAAAATAAATATAGAAAATTTATCAGAAGAGATGAGAGTATTATATGTTGCATTTACAAGAGCAAAAGAGAAACTGATTATAACAGGCTCTACTAGAAATGTACAAGATAGCATGAAAAAATGGTGTAGTGGAATTGAAAATTTAGATACAATATCACAATATGAAATACTAAAAAGTAAGAATTTCTTAGATTGGATAATGCCTTGTGTATTAAAACATAAAGATTTATCTAATTTATTGGAAGATATGGGATTAGATGTACCATTTAATGTTGAACATAATTCAAAATGGTATGGAAAGTTATGGAATAAGGATGATATTTTAATACAAAAGAAAAATGATGAAGAAAAAGAAAGTATTGAAGAAGTTCTTGAAAAAATAGATGTAGAGGAACCTGATAGCGATTATTATACTGAAATAGAAGAAAAGTTAAACTATATATACCCATATGAATTTAGTACAAAAAAACCTGCTAGTATATCGGTTACAGAAATAAAAAAGATACAAAATAATTATGAAGAAGAGTTGATAAATACTATATTTGAACAAAAAATAAACTTAAAAAAACCTCTATTTATTCAAAATGATGAAGAAAAAGAAAAAATAAATGGAGCAGAAAGAGGTACAATAATTCACTTAGTTATGGAAGTTTTAGATTTAAAGAAGGTAAACAACATAAATGATATAAAGATGCAAATAAAAAGTTTTATTTCAAAGGGTATAATAACAGAAAAGCAAGCTAGTATAGTAAATCCTTATAAAATATATAAATTTTTTACATCTAACATAGGAAAAAGGATGTTAAATGCTGAACTTATAAATAGAGAAAAAGCAATTTATGCACAAGTAAATATGAAAGATATATATATTTATGAAGAATTGATAAAAAATGATGATAAGAAAATTTATGACAAAGAAAGTGTCATGTTAAGAGGTATAGTTGATGCTTATTTTGAAGAAGATAATCAGATAGTTTTAGTAGATTATAAAACAGATTTTGTAAATGAGGAAAATATAAATCAGATAATAGAGAAATATAAAAAACAATTAGACTTATATGCAGATGTTATTGAAACTTTAACTGGAAAATCAGTAAAAGAAAAATGTATATATTTATTTGGAGTTGATGAGGCTGTTTGTTATTAATTATTTTGATATAAATTAGACATAAAGATAAAGGGGAGGGGAAAAATGAGATTCATTCATACATCAGATTGGCATCTAGGGAAATCCCTAGAAGGTCATTCTAGAATTGAAGAGCAGGCAAAATTTTGTGAGGACTTCATAAAAATAGTAGAATCAAGTGAAGTTGATATGGTAATAATTGCTGGGGATATATATGATAATTCTAATCCACCAGCACAAGCTGAAAAACTGTTTTATAAAACAGTTTCAAGACTTGCTAATAATGGACAAAGATGTGTAATAATAATTTCTGGGAATCATGACAATCCAGAGAGACTTTCTGCAATAACACCTTTAGCACATGAACAGGGTATACTTATATTTGGTTATCCATCAAGTTCTACAGAAAAAGCTAAGTATGAAAAATTTGAGATAACAGAGACTATACAAGGATGTACAACATTAAATATAAATGGAGAAAGTGTTGTAATTGCTACATTGCCTTATCCAAGTGAAAAAAGATTAAATGAGGTTTTTTCAAGTGAAGATGATTTGGAAAAGCAAAAGACTTACTCTGAAAAAGTAGGCGACATATTTAGAAGTTTAGGAGAAAATTTTAGAAGTGATACTATAAATATAGCAGTATCACATATATTTGTAATAGGTGGAGAGAGTACTGAATCAGAAAGACCTATACAACTAGGAGGAAGCTTTTTGGTTGAAAAAAAAGACTTACCAGAAAAAGCTCAATATACTGCACTAGGACATTTGCACAAACAACAAAAAGCTTCTGAACGATTAAATGCATATTATTCTGGTTCTCCACTTCAATATAGCAAAGACGAAAGAGCATATACTAAAGGTGCGTATATAGTGGATATAAAAGCAGGAGAAAAACCAAATATTGAGGAAATTTATTTTAACAATTACAAACCAATAGAAGTATTTAAATGTAATGGTATAGATGAAGCTTTAGATATATGTGAGCAAAATCAAGATAGAGATATCTGGTCATACTTTGAAATAGATACTGATGAGATAATATCTCAGGGTGAAATTAAAAAAATGAAAGAATTATTAAAAGACATAATAGAGATAAAACCAATAATAACATCTTGTTATGAACAAGAAAGTGTAGATATAAAAGAAAAGTCTATGGCAGAATTATTCAAAGAATTTTATTCCTTTAGTAGAGGTGTAGAACCAAAAGGAGAACTTATGGATTTATTTCTAGATATAATAAGTGAAGAAGGTGAATCAACAGATGAGACCAATTAGATTAGAACTGACTGGACTTAATAGTTATATTGATAAACAAGTTATAGACTTTGAAAAACTAATTGAAAGAGGTTTGTTTGGAATATTTGGGACTACTGGAAGTGGGAAATCTACAATTTTAGATGCTATAACTATTGCTATGTATGGAAATATATCTAGAAATACAAAAGAATATATAAACAGTGTATGTGATAAAGCAATTATATCGTATGAATTTGAGATAGGAAGCAAAAATACAAGAAGAAGATACATTGTAGATAGAACTATTGTAAGAAGTAAAACAGGAACAAAGACTTCTGGTGCTAGATTAGTAGAGGTGTTAAATGATAATACAAAAAATGTTTTGGCTGATAAAGTTGTTGAAGTAAATGAAAAGGTGGCTCAAGTTGTAGGACTAACATCAAACGATTTTACGAGGTCAGTAGTTTTACCACAAGATAAATTTAATGAGTTTTTGAGATTATCACGTGCAGATAGAAGAGATATGTTAGAGAGAATTTTCAATCTTGAAAAGTATGGAAGAAGTCTTGGAGATAAAGTAAAAAAGAGAAAAAATTTACATTCGCAAAAGTTAAAAGACTTGAAATCAAAATTAAGTCAATACGATGGAATTACAGAAGAAGTGTATAATGATATCAATCAAGAACTAATGGAGTTAAAAAAACTAGAAAAAGAGAAAAATAAAACTTTGGATTTAGTTCAAAAATCTTATGAAGAGAGTAAGGTAATATATGAGGAACAATTGAAACTAGAGAAAAATGAGCTTAGAAAAAATGAACTCAACCTAAAAAGCAATGAGATAAAGGAAAAGACTAATCTTGTAGAAAATGATAATAATGCAAGAAAAGTGGACCCATACATAGGAACAGTTCAAAATTTAGAAAAAAGAATAGAAGAAGATAGTTTTACAGTAGATAGATTAGATAAAAAATTAGTAATTTTAAATCAAGAACTTGAAATTACAAAACATAGATATGAAAGAATAAGTAAAATTAAAAATGAAGAAGTTCCTAAGTTAAGTGAGGAAAAAATAAAGTTACAACAAGCAATAAAATTAGAAGAAGAATTAGTTTTACTAGATAAGGAATTAAAAGAATTAAAAGAAAATGGTCTTGATTTAAGTAAGAACAAAATGGAGTTAGAAAAACTAAAAAAAGATTCTGAATCTAGAAAAGAAGCAGTTATTAAGTCTGTAAAAGAAATTGAAGGGAAAATAGATAAAGTAAATATAAGTGCAGAATTAAAACAAAAAATATTTTTAGCATATGAATATGAGAAAGATTATAATAAAGTATTAGAAGAGAAAACTCAAAAAATAAATAAACTAGAAGAAATATCTAAGGATACAGAAGATATAAATTTAAAAGTCAGATATATTGATAGAGACAAAAATGACATCAACCGTAACCTAGAAAGTTTGTCTCTTCATTTAGATGTTCTTCTTAAAAAATGTCCTGGCAAAAGTGAAGATTTGCTTTTAAAATCTGAATATGTAACTGAATTAAGGAATAAGGCAAATAATACCAAAGAAAATGAAATTAAGAAAAATAATATACAAGATGAATTAAAAGTAGTTTTAGAAAATAAATTTAATATTGAGAGAGAGCTAAATCTAGTAAATGAAAAGCTTGAGAACAATAGAAAAAATAGAGAAGACCTTGAAAAAGAGTTAGAAGAACTAAAATACTTGAATTTGGCTTCTGAGCTTAGACGTGAATTAAAAGAAAATGTGCCATGTCCAGTTTGTGGTTCAAAGCACCATGAAAATCATAATATAACTAATTATGATGAAAATATAGTTTTTGTTAAAGATAAATTAGATAAATTGGAAAAAGAAAAAGTAAGCATAAGACATAATATTGAAGAATTAAATGCTAAAGTAAGTGGTTATGTGTCTGTAGAAAAAATGAAAACTAAAGAATTGGAAGATGTAAAAGGAAAACTTGGGGAAATTCCATCCAGTCAATTATTTAAAAGACTTGATGATGAACAAAGAAAATTAGCTGTACTTAAATCTAATATTCAAGAGTGGGAAAAAGAGAAAGAGAGTACCGAAAATAAAATAACATTGGCAAAAGAAGAAAAAAATAGAATTGAAAAAGAAGAATTAAAGATAAACGAAAGTTTGAATAACTATAAGAAATTAATAAAAGATTTAAATATCGAAATTGAAAGTCTGGAACATAAATGTAAGAAATTAAAACAAGAGTATTTAGGATTAAAAACAATTACTAAAGTTTCAAATCTATCGTCAAAAGTAGAAGAATTAAGAGAAAATGAAAAAAAATTAGAATTATTAAATACTGGATATTCAAACTTATTAAAAAACAGAGATTTATTAGATATTAAAATAAGAGAACAAGAAAGTAAATTACATGAAATAGAGTTAGAGTTAATAAAGGCTAGAGAGTTATATGTAGAAAAAAAAGTGCATAGAGAAAGTAAATATAAAGAAGTAATTAACATAACAAAAGGTGATTTAGCTAAAAATCTTTTACATAATGTTGAAGAACGTATATGCAAGATACTAGAACAAGAAGAGTCTAGTAAAGTAAAGCTAGAAGAACAGAGGTTAGAATATGAAAAAAATCTTGCTGAGAAGCACAATATAGATGGAAGACTTAAAACTGCTAAAGAACAATATAAAGAACAAAAAATAATATTAAATAAACTGCTAGCAGAAAATAAATTTGAAAGTATATATGCGGTAAAAAGAGCTTTATTAGAAGGTGAAGAAGTAAAAAAACTGATTGAAGAAATATTAGAATATGAAGAAGAACAAAAGTTATTATCGTTTAAAATAAAATCATCAAAAGAAAAATTAAATGGAAGAATTATTAAAAAAGAATACTTTGAACAATTAAAAGATAATATTTATAATATGAAAGTAGAAATAGGAAATATATCCAAAGACATTGGAGCTAATCAAAATAAGTTGATAACATTAAAAGATTCTTTAGATAAGATAAATGATTTTAATAAGGAACTTAGATTGGTTGAACATAAAGTAGATTTGTTAGAAGAATTAGATAAATGTATACAAGGAAATAAATTTGTAGAATACGTCTCTACAAATCAACTAAAATATATAGCTTTAGAAGCATCAAAAAGATTAGAAGGAATAACTAAAGGAAGATATGCACTTGAAATTGACTCAACACTCAATTTTGTAATGAGAGATAATTTTAATGGAGGAGAAAGAAGAAGTATTGATACTCTATCTGGAGGAGAGACATTTTTAACTTCACTATCATTAGCACTTGCTCTTTCATCTCAAATACAATTAAAAGGGAGTGCACCACTTGAATTCTTCTTCTTAGATGAAGGATTTGGTTCATTGGATAGTGAGCTTTTGGAGATTGTTATAGAATCATTGGAAAGATTGCATAGTAATAATCTAAGTGTGGGTATAATAAGTCATGTCGAAGAGCTTAAAAATAGAGTTCCTGTTAAGCTATTGGTTTCATCGAGTGAAGCTGGAGTAGGTTCAAAAGTAAAAATTGAATACAGTTAGAAACAATATGTTAATTGAATATATTATCTAACATTTCCAAAAAATATATAATTGTGATATAATTAAAACTAATATTAAATTTATTTATAATTAATATCAATATAAAAAAACAAGTAAGTAGGAGTGTGGTAAGTGTTGGAATCGCCCAATAGTTTGGTCCAGATTATAATTTTAGTAGTATTACTTATGGGGTCTGCATTTTTCTCAGCATCAGAGACAGCTTTAATGTCTTTAAGTAAAATCAGAATTAGATATATGCAAGATGAAGGAGTCAAAGGAGCTAAGTTAGTAAGTTCATTAATAGAAAGCCCAAATAAACTTTTAAGTTCTATATTAGTTGGAAATAACGTTGTAAATATAGCAGCAACATCCATATCAACGTCACTGTTTATAGGGTTGATGGGAGAAAAAGGAGTAGCACTTGCTACAGCTGTTATGACAGTACTAGTGTTAATATTTGGTGAAATTACTCCAAAGACAATAGCAGCAAGTAACTCAGAAAAGGTTTCTCTTTTGGTATCTAAGCCTATAAGAGTAATTATATTTGTATTAAGACCAGTAGTATGGGTATTTAATATAATTACGAACGTTATATTTAAATTGTTTGGTATAACACATAAAGGAGCCAAGTCATTTATAACTGAAGAAGAATTAAAAACTATGGTAAATGTAAGCCATGAAGAAGGCGTCCTTGAAATGGAAGAAAGAGAAATCATAAATAATGTATTTGAATTTGGAGATATGCAAGCCAAAAACGCAATGATACAGAGAATAGATATGGTAGCTATAGATATGGAAGATAGTTACGATGAAATCATACAAGTATTTAAAGAAGAAAAACTAAGTAGAATGCCTGTATATGAAGAAACTATAGATGATATTGTAGGAATACTTAATATAAAAGATATTATATTTTTATCAGATGAGGAAATAGAGTCATTTGATATTAAAAATTATATGAGAGAGCCATTTTTCACATATGAGTTTAAAAAGATAACACAGCTTCTTGAAGAGATGAAACTTGAAAAAAGTCAAATGGCTATAGTTGTAGATGAGTATGGTGGGACATCTGGGCTTTTGACTATAGAAGATTTAGTAGAAGTAATTGTTGGTGATATAGAAGATGAATATGATGAAGAAGAAGATGAAATACAAGTTATAAAAGAAGATGAGTATATTGTAGATGGAAGTACTAAAATTGGTGATGTTAATGAACTTATAGGTGTAAACTTAGAATCTGAAGAATTTGATTCTATAGGTGGGTTTATAATTGGACATTTAAGCAGATTGCCAGAAGAAAATGAAGTAATTGAAGTTGATAATATAAGATTTTGTATAGAAAGTATAGAAAAAAATAGAATCAAAAAAATAAGAATATATACATAATGTAATAATGTTCTTAAATTTATTATAAGTGCATTGAATGTAGAATTTAAATTCTATATTTAATGCACTTATTTTTATTTTATATTCAAATAAAACTAGTATGAAATGGACAAAATAGAAATATAAATTAGAAGGAAGGAGATTTTTAAGATGAACATATTAGAAAATGATTTTTTATACAAATTAAAAAATAACACTATCTTTTTTTGTATATACACATTGTTGTTTATTTTTATTTATAAAGCATTTCCATACATAGCTCCATTTTTTTTAGGTGGAATAATAGCTCTTATGATTAATCCTATATCACAAAAATTAGAAAATAAGTTTAACATCAATAAGGGTGTGTCCACATTAGTTTTGAGTTTTCTTGCAGTAGCAGTAGTAAGTACAGTTACTACAATAATCGTAATAAATTCAGTGAAAGAATTAATGGGATTTCTAAATAATATATCTACCAACCCTGAAGATATAAGCAATACAATTATGTATTTTTTAAATAAAGTAAATACATATATGAAATCATTTCAAGAAATAGCTAATTTTGATATAGAACAATTAGTAAGTAAGTTTAGTAATGAAGTAATGCATATTACAAAAAATCTCCTTACAAGTATACTTGGACTGGCTACTTCTATTCCATATATTATAATATTTATAATTACTTTGTTTATTGCTACATATTTTATAGCAAAAGATTTAGATAAAATTGAAAATAATTTCTATAATATGTTTACTGTTGATGTCAGAAAAAAGGTAAAGAATGTAAAGAAGGAAGCAGGTCTTTCTCTTGTAGGATATATAAGAGCTTATACAATACTTATGGCTATAACTTTTTTTGCGATATGGGGAAGTTTCGCTATATTTGGATTAAAATATGGTCTGATAGTAGCTTTTGTAGGAGCTTTAATGGACTTAATTCCATTTTTAGGAATAATAACAATATATCTTCCAGTAATCGTGTACTATTTTCTTATAAAAAATTATTTTATAGCTGTAAGCATGACTATAATATTTTTTGTTTTATCTCTAATAAGAGAAATACTTGAACCCAAATTAGTTTCAGTAAATGTTGGGTTAAATCCATTAGCAACACTGGCTGCAATTTTTATTGGAATTCAGGTAAAGGGAATAATAGGAGTAATTTTTTGTTTGGGTTTGGTATGTATGCATGATATACTTAAGAAGGTGGATATCTTTTAGCTATAAATAATGAAGATATTTTTGTAGTAAAATTTTATTCACTAATAAATAAAAATTCCATTAATATTGTAAGAAAGAAGGTATATGCATGAAACAAAAAGTAGTAGAAAGATTTTTAAAATATGTATCATTTGATACAACATCGAATTCTCAATGTGAAAATTGTCCATCTTCAGAAGGTCAAAGAGTTTTAGCTGAGTATATAGTTGAAGAGTTAAAATCAATTGGTATTGATGAAGTAAGTTTAGATGAAAACAGTTACGTAATGGCTACTTTAAAAGGAAATGTTGAAGGTGTAGATACTATAGGATTCATATCACACTTGGATACAATTGAAGATATAAGTGGAAAAGATATTAAACCAAGAATAATAAAAAATTATGATGGAAAAGATATAGTTTTAAATGAAGAATTAAATGTTGTTACATGTGTAAAAGATTCTCCAGAATTAGTAGAATTTAAAGGAGATGATTTAATAGTTACTGATGGAACAACTTTACTTGGTTCTGATGATAAAGCTGGAATAGCTGAGATAGTAACTGCAATAGAATATTTAATCAATCACCCCGAAATTAAACATGGAGATATAAAAATAGGATTTACACCTGATGAGGAAATTGGAAGAGGTGCAAATCTATTTGATGTTGAAAAATTTGGAGCAAAATATGCATATACTTTAGATGGAGGAGTAGTTGGAGAACTTGAATGTGAAAACTTTAATGCAGCAAATGCAACTATTACTATACATGGTAGAAACGTTCATCCAGGTTCAGCTAAGAATAAAATGGTCAATGCTATACATATAGCATCTGAAATCTCAGAAATGTTCCCAGCAGATGAAAGACCAGAAACAACAGAAGGTTATGAAGGCTTTTGGCATCTAAATACTATAAATGGAAATGTTGAAACTGTAAGCATGGCTTATATTATTAGAGACCATTGTAGAGAAAAATTTGAACAAAGAAAATCTATAATGATAGAAAATATAGAAAAAATAAATAAGAAATATGATAATAGAGTGGAATTAGACTTAAAAGATTCTTATTATAATATGAAAGAAAAGATTGAGCCAGTTATGTTCATCGTTGATATAGCCAAAGAGGCAATGGAAGAAGTAGGTATAAAGCCACGTTTAGTTCCTGTAAGAGGTGGTACTGATGGTGCAAGACTATCATTTGAAGGATTACCTTGTCCAAATATATTTACTGGAGGATTAAACTTCCATGGTAAAAATGAATGTATTCCAGTTAGTTCTATGGAGAAAGCTACTAAATTAGTTATAAGAATAGCTGAAAAATATGCTGAAAGAGTTTAGTTAAAAAGTATTCAAAAATTAAGAGTTTAAAGTTATAATAGCTATATCATTCTTTATAAAACAAACTGATTGTAAGTTTGTTTTGTATTTAAGATGATGTAGCTATTTTTATAATTATTTTGATAAAAGGTAATTATATTCACTTTGGGGTATAAATAAGTATTGCAGAGTAACAATAAGTATTAATATTTTAAATAAGGGGGAATTATATTGAAAATTAAATCTAAAAAAATAATGGTATTTGCACTTGTATTAGGGCTTGTAATGCCTAGCTGTGTATATGCAGATACAACTAGCAAGAATCAAAATTCGCAGGAAAATATGAATAGCTATATTCAAAATAGAAAATCTCCAAAGGGAGAAAAGTTAATTGGGGAAGATAGATTTGATACAGCTATAAAAATATCTCAAAGTGGATGGAATAATGGTTCAGAAAGGATTTTTCTAGTAAATTCAAATTCATTACCAGATGCACTAGCTTCAACTCCTTTAGCAAGTAAATTGGATGCTCCAATACTACTTACTAATAAAAATAATGTACCAGAAAATGTAGCAGATGAGATAACAAGACTTAATCCTGAAGAAATTATTTTAATTGGAAGTGAAGGAGCAATTTCATCAAGTGTAAAAAAATATCTTGAAGATACAGGTGTTTTAGTAAGTAGAATTGGAGGAGCAGACAGAGAAGAAACTTCTTTGCTTCTTACTAAACAATTGGATGATACAGGAGATTTAGGCGTTTCAAAAATAGCAGTAGTTAATGGGTATAATGGCCTAGCAGATGCAACTTCTATATCAAGTCCAGCTGCAAGTGATAATATGGCTATAATATATGCAAGTAAAGATAGTATAAGAAGTGAGGCTAAAAGTTTTATAACACAAAATTCAAATGAGACATACATAATAGGTGGAGAATATAATATAAGCAAAAAACTTGAGGGACAACTAGTAAATTCAGAAAGATTAGCTGGAACAGATAGAAAAGATACAAATGCTAAAGTTTTAGAAAAATTTTATGGAAAATTAAGTAAGGTTAGTAATATGTATTTTGCAAAGGATGGAAGTGGTAGAGAAGCTGATTTAGTTGATGGGCTTGCTGCTGGAGTATTGGCGGCAAAAACAAAGTCACCTGTCATTCTTGCAAGTGGAAGTCTAAGTAATGGACAACAAAGTTTTATAAAGAAAGTAAAAGCAGATAAATTTATACAAGTTGGTGGAGGAAAAAATAGTAATCCTTATACAGAAGCATTAGGATTACAGTAGTTTTATCAATTAGTAATATTATATAATAAAGACAAGTAAACTAAGTTATGTTTAATTAGAAGTTTGAATTGATGTATATGAAATTCTAATTAAGTTGCAAATAGCTTAGTTTACTTATTTTTGTGCTAATAGATACTTTACAATACAGTAGGTTATACAGTTTTCTAATGATATAGAAAAGACACCTCAATGTGAAGTGTCTATCTATAATATATTTTTCTTTTTCAATTAAATTTACTATATATGTTTTAAGTATTAACCTTTAATGTTTTTCATACATTCTTATGGAATACTACATTTAGTTAATATTGATTACATTTCCAGTATTAATATCGATTAAATTGATATCAAGTTCAAGCTCATCTTCATCATCAGTTTTTATAATATCTATAATTGCTACAGAATGGCTTCCATCTTTGGGGATAGAAGTACTTCCTGGATTTATAACTATTAAATTATCATCCATATATAGTTTCTTTACATGAGTATGTCCTAAAACTAATATGTCAGCACCCATTTTCTTTGATTTATCAATAATTTCTTCTTCTGTTTCTGTATAACCATGATTTAATATAATCCTAATTTCTCCAAATTGGCTCATGACATAAGGACTTTGAATAGGATGTTCTATTACCATCTGGTCGACATCTGCATCACAGTTACCTTTAACAATTATAATATTTTCTAATTTGTTTAACACTTCTATAAATTTTTTAGGATTATATCCTTCTGGAATATCATTTCTAGGACCATGATATAAGACATCTCCTCCATGTAAGAGAATATCACAGTCAGATAATACATTTAATGCTTTTTCAAAGTAAAGTAAACTACCATGAGTATCACTCATTATTCCTATTTTCATATTAAAATCCTCCTAAGTGCAGTCTATAAAAATTTTTCAGATACTCTATGCCAAAACTCGTAATTTGACATCCTAAGTAATTTTATTTTTGCATCAGACATGCTAACTTTTATATTTTCGATTTGTCTAAATCTGTGCTCAACACCATCAACAACAATCAATAATGAATCTTCAAATCTGTATTCTGGTGCAATCTTTATAACAGATTCATTTGAACATATTATGCTTGATGTAAAACATCTATATGCATTAGTGTTTATTGGATGTAACGGTGTAATCTGCATAAGTTCAAGTTTTATATCAACAATACTACCGCCAGCAGAATAGTTGTAGGCGGTTGAACCTGTGGAAGTAGAAATAATCATACCATCTCCACTAAAATTTTGTATATGTTTATCATCAAGGCTTAGATTAAGATGTATAGTTCTAGACTTGTCTCCTCTTATAACAACTTCATTTACAGCAAGCATGTTAGAACCGCTAGTAGTTGTATATACTTCAGCATTAAGAAGTGACATTTCTTGAATAATATAATCCTTTTTTATATAAGCTTCAATAAAGCTATCAATCTTATCTGGTAAAATATCAGGAAAAAATCCCAGATGTCCTGTATTTATACCCATTATGGGAATTTCAGGAAAATCGAAATCTCTAACTGTTCTTAAAAAAGAGCCATCACCGCCAATTGATATAATAAGTTCTGTATCTGGATAAATATCTGAATACACCTCAAAGCCAGCGTTGACAAGTTTTCTAGTTAAGAGTTCTTTAGTCTCAAGGGACTTATTTAATTGGTTTGCATTTATAGTTATAATTCTTTTCATATATTCACCTCTTCATACTTTGTATTATAACATAGTTTTATAATTCTTAATTTATAAATTTATAAATGACCTAGCTTGTTGTGAATGTGTTAAAATATGTATAGGGGGGTATAAAAAATTACATAAGAGGTGAAGACGTGTTTAAGGTAAAGAATATCACAAAAAAATTAGGTAAATTTAAATTAAATAATATAAACTTGGAATTAAAAGAAGGAGATATTATTGGAGTTATAGGACCAAATGGTTCTGGAAAGACAACTTTAATAAAAATTATAATGGGCATTATTGATGCTGATGAGGGTGAAATTGAACTTTGTAATGAAACAATTGACAATTCTCCAGTAAGTTTTAAAAACAATATTGGTTTTGTATATGATTCTTTACAATTTTATCCGCATTTAAAGGTGAAAGAGTTTAGAAGAATAGTATCCTTATTTTATAGTAATTTTGATAGAGAAAGATTTGATGAATATCTTGAAAAATTTGAGATAGAAGAAAATATACATATTAAGAATTTATCCAAAGGACAATCTGAGAAGCTTATGCTAGCAAATGCACTTAGCCATAATGCAAAACTACTTATTCTGGATGAACCAACTGCTGGAATAGACCCAATTGTAAGAAAAGAAATAATGCAGTATCTAAAAGATTTTGTGAAAAATGGAAATAGTAGTGTAATAATTTCAACTCACAATACTGATAATTTAATTAGGATTGCGGATTATCTTATTTTTATAAATAAAGGAAATCAGATTTTTACAATAAAGAAAGATATGTTAGAGCAGGAGTATAAAATAATTAGGGCAAATAAAGCAGAATTAGAAGAAATTAAAGAAAATATAGTTGGTGTAAAAGAGTATAAATATTATAGTGAAGCACTACTGAAAGTTGGAGATAACTTAAAAGTAAAAAGCTTATTGATAGAAATTGATAAGCATAAAGTTAAAAATCCTACTATAGAAGAACTAATGTATTATTATATAAATGAGGTGAAATGATGTTCAATTTGATAAAAAAAGATTTAATAATAGGAATTAGTTCAGATGGTGTTCGTAATTTAAAGTACATATTGCTGTTTTTTGTTTTTTATTTTTTCCTTAACTCAATTTCGTATTATACAGTAAGTGTTGTCATAGGTTATTTAATTTTTGTAAATACATTTGAATGTGATTATGAAAGTGATTCAAGAATATTTATAAGAAGTATGCCAGTTAGTATCGAAGATATAGTGTATTCGAAGTACTTATTAGGTGTGGGATTAATAATTTTTATAACAACAATTGTATCTTTAATAAGTAAATTGACATCATTAGTGTTTTTTAGAAGCATGGTTTTAAATGATGTATTCTTTTCTATAAATATATTTTTAGCAATTTTATCAATAGTGCTTCCTTTATTTTTTAAATTTGGATATGGAAAAATGAAAATTTGTGGATTAATAATAAGTATTTTAATTTATTTTGTATATGGGAGTCTTTTAAGAATGGTTAGTATGATAGTATATCAAGTAAAGCATGTTAATTATAGTAATGTAGGAGGCGTATACCTTTCAAATTATATTACTGATATGACTAATACTAGATATATAAATCTATACAGTGTGACGTTTTTGACTATAATAATTTTTATAATATCTATGTATTTCTCTATTAAGATTTCAAAAAAAAATAAGTTTAATTATAAAAGTTTTTAATTAATATTATAGCGTAAAATATAAGGAGATTAGAAATGAATAAGTTCATAAAAGTTTCAATTTTTATTTTGGGAGTTTTTACACTATTCATAGCTATAAATAAATTAGCATATAGAGATATGGTAAGTGTCAAAGATTATGAAATAAATCATTTAGAGGAAATTGTTTTTGATTTTGATAGCAGAAGAAGTGAAGAAATTGGTACTGTTATAAGATTCAAAATAAGTAATAACAGTAAATACAGTTATAGGTTAAACAGTGCAAAAATGAGATTTGAGAATTGTATAGAGAGTAAAAAAGGAGAGAATAAATGCTCTTATTATGTAAATATAGATTTGTTTAATGAAAAAAATTCTATAACTGAAAAAACCTTAAACTATGGGATAAAGTCGAATAATCAAGGTTATGTCGATTTTGTGATTCCAAAGGGGTTAAACTTTGATTATAGGTATTTTAACGACTCTGGTATGAGTGTAGAATATAAGGGCGAATTTACTGTGGAAATACCTATTGCAAAAGGTTTATATCTAGTAGTTGGAAAAAATAATGATGTATGGAATTCTAATGTTATGGAGTAATTTGAAAAAATTGAAAAATAAAGTTATTACATATATAATTAAAATAGTATGAAATTTATAAATATTCAGATTGGGAGGGTGTTCAATGTCAATAAGCAATGTAAGAGAGTACTTTAAAGAATTTGGAAGGGAAGATAGCATACTAGAGTTTGAACAATCCAGTGCTACTGTAGAACTTGCGGCAGAAGCGGCGGGAGTTATTCCAGCTAGAATCGCTAAGACTCTTTCATTTAAAATAGGAGAGGATGCAATTTTAATTGTTACAGCTGGAGATGCTAAGATTGATAATAAAAAATACAAGGATGAGTTTAGTTGTAAAGCTAAAATGTTAGCACCAGAAGAAGTCCTAGACTTTACTGGACATGCTATTGGTGGTGTTTGTCCATTTGGTTTAAAAAAGCCTTTAAAAGTATATTTAGATGATTCAATGAAGAGATTTGATACAGTATTTCCTGCATGTGGGAGCAGTAATTCAGCAATAGAACTTACATGTGATGAAATGGAGAAGTTTTCTAAGTGTGAGAAATGGGTAGATGTTTGTAAAAATTGGTAAAAAATATAGTGAAAATTAGTAAAAAAATATCCCTGTATACAATCTGTTTGGGGATATTTTTATGTGGAAAATATTTATAAATCTAAGAGGAAAATCTAATTTAAACTAATAATCCAAAATAAAGTTAAAAAATTCTGATTTTTCTTCGAAATAATAAAAAAATGACAAAAATATGGAAAAAATGTAGTAAATATTGTTAAAAAAATAATTAGAAATTATTGAAAAATTATCCTTTGAGTGATACTATTATAGATGTAAGATATTTAAAAAACAAAAATAATCACAAAAAATATGATTATTTAGCTCTATTAAAATAATTTTGATATGATAGAAAAAATTTATATATGGGTTGAAATACTAATATATAGAACATTTACTATTGATATACCCTAGAATTAATATCATAAACAAATTATTTTATCTATAACCATTGTGAGAGAAGTTTTATTATAGCTTGAAATTTCACAAAATTCCAAAAAGCGAGATTTTTTTTAAGTGAAGTTGACTTTAAATTAACAATTTATAATTAAATTAATGTCATAATCGGTTAATATAATTGCATATAAATATAGGGCGGACTTTAATTAAGGTTATAAATTTCTCGACGTATACTCAAATACTTTATTATAGATGTTGCCGAGATTTTAATTAATAAATGAAAATAAAATATTTATAAAATACTGAGGAGGCTATTATGGATTTAAATTCTAAAAAATATCAGATGCTTAAAGAGTTATATGTAAGCTTCGCTGAAAATGAAGTTAAACCTTTAGCAACAGAACTTGATGAAGAAGAAAGATTTCCTTATGAAACAGTGGAAAAAATGGCAAAAGCAGGAATGATGGGTATACCATATCCAAAAGAATATGGTGGAGAAGGTGGAGACACTGTAGGTTATATAATGGCAGTTGAAGAATTGTCTAGAGTTTGTGGTACTACAGGAGTTATATTATCAGCTCATACATCTCTTGGTTCATGGCCTATATATCAATATGGTAATGAAGAACAAAAACAAAAATTCTTAAGACCATTAGCAAGTGGAGAAAAATTAGGAGCATTTGGTCTTACTGAACCTAATGCTGGTACAGATGCGTCTGGACAACAAACTACTGCTGTTTTAGATGGAGATGAATACATACTTAATGGCTCAAAAATATTTATAACAAATGCAATCGCTGGAGATATATACGTAGTAATGGCAATGACTGATAAAGCTAAAGGTAATAGAGGAATTTCAGCATTTATAGTTGAAAAAGGAACTCCTGGATTTAGCTTTGGTGTTAAAGAAAAGAAAATGGGTATAAGAGGTTCAGCTACTAGTGAATTAATATTTGAAGATTGTAGAATACCTAAAGAAAATTTACTTGGAAAAGAAGGCCAAGGATTTAAGATAGCAATGTCTACTCTTGATGGTGGTAGAATTGGTATCGCAGCACAAGCTTTAGGTTTAGCACAAGGTGCTCTTGATGAAACAGTTAAATATGTAAAAGAAAGAGTACAATTTGGTAGACCATTATCAAAATTCCAAAATACACAATTCCAATTAGCTGATATGGAAGTTAGAATACAAGCGGCTAGACATCTTGTATATCAAGCAGCTATAAATAAAGACTTAGGAAAACCTTATGGAGTAGAAGCAGCAATGGCAAAATTATTTGCAGCAGAAACAGCTATGGAAGTTACTACAAAAGCTGTACAACTTCATGGTGGATATGGATACACTCGTGATTATCCAGTAGAAAGAATGATGAGAGATGCTAAGATAACTGAAATATATGAAGGAACTAGTGAAGTTCAAAGAATGGTTATTTCAGGAAAATTATTAAAATAGAGATATTAAAATATACACAATAGGTCGATATTAAAATAGATATGGAGGAAGGATTTATGAAGATAGTCGTTTGTATAAAACAAGTTCCAGATACAACAGAAGTTAAACTAGATCCTAATACAGGTACTTTAATTAGAGATGGAGTACCAAGTATAATAAACCCTGATGATAAAGCAGGTTTAGAAGAAGCTATAAGATTAAAAGAAGAAATGGGAGCTCATGTAACTGTAATAACAATGGGACCTCCTCAAGCAGATATGGCTTTAAAAGAAGCTTTAGCAATGGGTGCAGATAGAGGAATATTATTAACAGACAGAGCTTTTGCAGGTGCTGATACTTGGGCAACTTCATCAGCATTAGCAGGAGCATTAAAAAATATAGATTTTGATATTATAATAGCTGGAAGACAGGCTATAGATGGTGATACTGCACAAGTTGGACCTCAAATAGCTGAACATTTAAAGCTTCCATCAATAACATATGCTGAAGAAATAAAAACTGAAGGCGAATATGTGTTAGTAAAAAGACAATTTGAAGATTGTTGTCATGACTTAAAAGTTAAAATGCCATGCCTTATAACAACTCTTAAAGATATGAACACACCAAGATACATGAAAGTTGGAAGAATATATGATGCTTTCGAAAATGATGTAGTAGAAACATGGACTGTAAAAGATATAGAAGTTGACCCTTCTAACTTAGGTCTTAAAGGTTCTCCAACTAGTGTATTTAAATCATTTACAAAATCAGTTAAACCAGCTGGAACAATATACAATGAAGATGCAAAAACATCAGCTGGAATTGTAATAGATAAATTAAAAGAGAAGTATATCATATAATTTAAGGGGGGATAAAGAATGGGTAACGTTTTAGTAGTAATAGAACAAAGAGAAAATGTAATTCAAACTGTTTCTTTAGAATTATTAGGAAAGGCAACAGAAATAGCCAAAGATTATGATACAAAAGTTTCTGCATTACTTTTAGGTAGTAAGGTAGAAGATTTAATAGATACATTAGCACATTATGGAGCTGATGAAGTAATAGTAGTAGATGATGAAGCTTTAGCAGTGTATACAACTGAACCATATACAAAAGCTGCATATGAAGCAATAAAAGCAGCTGACCCAATAGTTGTATTATTTGGTGCAACTTCAATAGGTAGAGACTTAGCACCTAGAGTATCTGCTAGAGTACATACAGGACTTACTGCTGACTGTACAGGACTTGCAGTAGCTGAAGATACAAAATTATTATTAATGACAAGACCTGCTTTTGGTGGAAATATAATGGCAACAATAGTTTGTAAAGATTTCAGACCTCAAATGTCTACAGTTAGACCAGGAGTTATGAAGAAAAATGAAGTTGATGAAACTAGAGAAGCTGTAATTAATCGTTTTAAAGTAGAATTTACTGAAGCTGATAAATTAGTTCAAGTTGTAGAAATAATAAAAGAAGCTAAAAAACAAGTTAAAATAGAAGATGCTAAAATATTAGTTTCTGCTGGACGTGGAATGGGCGGAAAAGAAAATTTAGACATACTTTATGAATTAGCTGAAATTATAGGTGGAGAAGTTTCTGGTTCTCGTGCAACTATAGATGCAGGATGGTTAGATAAAGCAAGACAAGTAGGTCAAACTGGTAAAACTGTAAGACCAGACCTTTATATAGCATGTGGTATATCTGGAGCAATACAACATATAGCTGGTATGGAAGATGCTGAGTTTATAGTTGCTATAAACAAAAACCCAGAAGCTCCAATATTTAAATATGCTGATGTTGGTATAGTTGGAGATGTTCACAAAGTACTTCCAGAACTTATAAGTCAATTAAGTGTTGCAAAAGAAAAAGGTGAAGTTTTAGCTAACTAATTTCTTGGGGAGGGTATTATGAGTACAAGCGATGTTAAAGTTTATGAGAATATAGCTGTTGAAGTAAATGAAAATATATGTACAGTGAAAATGAATAGACCTAAAGCCCTTAATGCAATCAATTCAAAAACTTTAGAAGAACTTTATGAAGTATTTGCAGATATTAACAATGATGAAACTATCGATGTAGTAATATTGACAGGGGAAGGAAAAGCATTTGTAGCTGGAGCAGATATTGCATATATGAAAGATTTAGATGCTGTAGCTGCTAAAGACTTTAGCCTTCTAGGAGCTAAAGCTTTTAGAGAAATAGAAGATAGTAAAAAAGTAATAATAGCAGCTGTAAATGGATTTGCTTTAGGTGGAGGATGCGAACTAGCAATGGCTTGTGATATAAGAATTGCATCTGCTAAAGCTAAATTTGGGCAACCAGAAGTAACTCTTGGAATAACTCCAGGATATGGAGGAACTCAAAGACTTACAAGACTGGTTGGACTGGCAAAAGCAAAAGAATTAATCTTTACAGGTCAAGTTATAAAAGCTGATGAAGCTGAAAAAATAGGGCTAGTAAATAGAGTTGTCGAGCCAGAAGTTTTAATGGAAGAAGTTGAAAAACTAGCTAAAACAATAGCTAAAAATGCTCAACTTGCAGTTAGATACTCTAAAGAAGCTATACAACTTGGTGCTCAAACTGATATAGATACTGGAATAGATATAGAATCTAATTTCTTTGGACTTTGTTTTTCAACTAAAGACCAGAAAGAAGGAATGTCAGCTTTTGTTGAAAAAAGAGAAGCTAACTTTATAAAAGGGTAAACAAATCTAATTAAAAATATATTTTCTGTTAACTAGATTGAATAAATACTTTAATCTAGTTAACAGAATATAAATACTAAAATAACAGGAGGTTATAACTATGAAATTAGCTGTAATAGGTAGTGGAACTATGGGAAGTGGTATTGTACAAACTTTTGCAAGTTGTGGTCATGATGTATGTTTAAAGAGTAGAACTCAAGGTGCTATAGATAAATGCTTAGGATTATTAGATAAAAATTTAACTAAATTAGTTACTAAGGGAAAAATGGATGAAGCTACAAAATCAGAAATATTAAGTCATGTTAGTTCAACTACTAACTATGAAGATTTAAAAGACATGGACTTAATAATAGAAGCATCTGTAGAAGATATGAACATAAAGAAAGATGTTTTTAAATTATTAGATGAGTTATGTAAAGACGATACTATTTTAGCAACAAATACTTCATCATTATCTATAACAGAAATAGCTTCTTCTACTAATAGAGCAGATAAAGTTATAGGAATGCATTTCTTCAATCCAGTTCCTATGATGAAATTAGTTGAAGTTATAAGCGGTCAATTAACATCAAAAGTTACTTTTGATACAGTATTTGAATTATCTAAGAGTATCAATAAAGTACCAGTAGATGTATCTGAATCTCCTGGATTTGTAGTAAATAGAATACTTATACCTATGATAAATGAAGCTGTTGGTATATATGCAGATGGTGTTGCAAGTAAAGAAGAAATAGATGAAGCTATGAAACTAGGTGCAAACCATCCAATGGGACCTTTAGCATTAGGGGATTTAATAGGATTAGATGTTGTTTTAGCTATAATGAACGTTCTATATACTGAATTTGGAGATACTAAATATAGACCTCATCCACTTTTAGCTAAAATGGTTAGAGCTAATCAATTAGGAAGAAAAACTAAAATAGGATTCTATGATTATAATAAATAAGAACTTAAATCTAAAAAATTTAACTGATATTGTCTAAAAAAAAACAATCTCAAAAATCTGATAAAAATCTAATTTAATGGGGGTAATGAATATGAGAGAAGTAGTAATTGCCAGTGCAGCTAGAACAGCAGTAGGAAGTTTTGGAGGAGCATTTAAATCAGTTTCAGCAGTAGAATTAGGGATAACAGCAGCTAAAGAAGCTATAAAAAGAGCTAATATAACTCCAGATATGATAGATGAATCACTTTTAGGAGGAGTACTTACAGCAGGTCTTGGTCAAAATGTAGCAAGACAAATAGCATTAGGTGCAGGAATACCAGTAGAGAAACCAGCTATGACTATAAATATAGTTTGTGGTTCTGGATTAAGATCTGTTTCAATGGCATCTCAACTTATAGCATTAGGGGACGCTGATATAATGCTAGTTGGTGGAGCTGAAAACATGAGTATGTCTCCTTATTTAGTACCAAGTGCTAGATATGGTGCAAGAATGGGTGATACTGCTTTCGTTGATTCAATGATAAAAGATGGATTATCAGATATATTTAATAACTATCACATGGGTATAACTGCTGAAAATATAGCAGAACAATGGAATATAACTAGAGAAGAACAAGATGCATTAGCTCTTGCAAGTCAAAATAAAGCTGAAAAAGCTCAAGCTGAAGGAAAATTTGACGAAGAAATAGTTCCAGTGGTTATAAAAGGAAGAAAAGGTGACACTGTAGTAGACAAAGATGAATATATTAAAGCTGGTACTACAATAGAAAAACTTGCTAAATTAAGACCTGCATTTAAAAAAGATGGAACAGTTACTGCTGGTAATGCATCAGGAATTAATGATGGTGCTGCTATGTTAGTAGTAATGGCTAAAGAAAAAGCTGAAGAACTAGGAATAGAACCTCTTGCAACTATAGTTTCTTATGGAACAGCTGGTGTTGACCCTACAATAATGGGATATGGACCAGTTCCAGCAACTAAAAAAGCTTTAGCAGCTGCTAATATGACTATTGAAGATATAGATTTAGTTGAGGCTAATGAAGCATTTGCTGCTCAATCTATAGCGGTAGTAAAAGATTTAAACATAGATATGGCTAAAGTTAATGTCAATGGTGGAGCAATAGCTATAGGACATCCAATAGGATGCTCAGGAGCAAGAATACTTACTACACTTTTATATGAAATGAAGAGAAGAGATGCTAAAACTGGTTTAGCTACACTTTGTATAGGTGGTGGAATGGGAACTACTTTAATAGTTAAAAGATAGTTTTAGATTATGATTTTTAAAAATTAAACATTTAACCAGGAATTTAACCTGTAAGAGTAACTATTTGTTATTCTTACAGGTTTTTATGGTTAAAAAATAACTATTATCTATTAAACAAAAATAGTGTAAAATATATAATATCATGATTTTGAAGATATAAAAGAAAGTAGGTAAAAGTTTGTTTAAAAAAGAAAATCAAAAATATAATCTTATATCATATACAAATGAAGAAGAAATGACTCTAAAAGAAGTTTTGCTGGATAAGCTAA
The DNA here is from genome assembly GCF_020657855.1 of Clostridioides sp. ZZV14-6153. Classification (NCBI taxonomy): domain Bacteria; kingdom Bacillati; phylum Bacillota; class Clostridia; order Peptostreptococcales; family Peptostreptococcaceae; genus Clostridioides; species Clostridioides sp. ZZV14-6153. The sequence continues at coordinate 39,279 of NZ_JAGWCZ010000001.1, forward strand.
ATTTTTCGGTGAGGTCATTGTCAAAGATGAAAAGAGAAAAAAGTGTATTAGTAAATGGTGTATATAAAAAACCAAGTTTAAAAGTGTCTTGTGGTGATTTAATAGAGGTAAAAATAGAAGAAGAAAAAGCAAATTTTGAGCCACAAGATTTAAATTTACAAATAATATATGATGATTTTGATATAATTATGGTAAATAAGCCACCATTTATGGTAGTTCATCCAACTAAAAGTCACTATGATAATACAATAGCAAATGGTATTAGTTATTATATAGAGAAGCATAAAGAAAATGTAAAAATACGATTTGTGAATAGACTTGATATGAACACTTCAGGGCTTGTTATAGTAGCAAAAAATGCTTATGCACATCATACTTTGTCTACATCAATGAGTGAAAATAAAGTTGAAAAAACATATATAACAGTAGTGAATGGGATTATAGATGAAGATGAGGGAACTATAAATGAACCAATTTATAGACCTGAAGAGGATTCAATAAAGAGAGTAATAGATGAAAGAGGACAAGCATCTGTTACCCATTATAAAGTAGTAGAAAGATTAAAAAATGCAACCGTACTAGAAGTAAAGCTAGAAACTGGTAGAACACACCAAATAAGGGTGCATATGGCTCATATAGGTCATAGAATAATAGGTGATGAGTTATATGGTTATATAGATGAAAATCTTATAAATAGGCAAGCTCTTCATGCATATAGCTTAGAGTTTGAACAACCAAGAACAAAAGAAATTTTAAAATTTAAAACAGATATACCGAAGGATATGCAAGAGTTAATATCGAAATTAAGATAGATGGGGTGATATATATGATAATACATAAATTTATAATACATGTTTTGGATAAAAATAGTGATGTTCCAATATTAAATGATTTTGAAGGTAAAGTTAATCAAGAAGTAGATGGATTTTTTCAAAAAGCAATAAAGAGAATTTCAAAGGATGAAGATTTAAGAAAAGGTATCTTTAAAGATTATAATGACAATTTAATCAAAAATTGTTGTGAGCAAATAATATACGATGAAAGTTCATTTTTAAAAAATTCTAAAGAAATAGCATCTTATCTGTTTGAGGTCATGAAGATTAATGCAGCATTAGAATCTTGTGATTTGGCAGTTTGCTTGTATACTGTAAAAGATGAGAAGAGTGTTGCTATATTGAAATTAGATTATAAAAAACTGTATACTCATTCAATTGAGTTTGTAGATGATAAATTTAATATTCAAATGGTATCAAATGAAATTGGAATTCCAGAAACTATAAGACAAAAGCAAGGGGCTTTAATTGGATTAAGTGGAATGAATGATGAGTTTCATCTAAGACTCTTAGACAAAGATGCAGAAAAAGAGGGTTCAGAATCAAAGTTTGTAACAGAATTTTTGAATGCTAAAAAAATAGACGATGATAAGTATAAGACAAAAGTATTTAAAAATACAGCCGAAAATTGGATAACTAATGCTCTTAGCAATGATATAAAGCAAGCAGAAGATGTAAGAAGTATATTAAATTATACATTAAAAGAAAAACATGAAATTGATATAAATGATTTTGTTGATAATTCAATTAAGGATGAAGAATTAAAAGGTAGTTTTAAAGAGCACATGGAAGAAAAAGGTCTTGATGAAGGTTTTAGCATAGATAAAAAATGGGTTGAGAAAAAGCTCAAAAAGAGAAGTATAAAAACTGATAATGGCTTTGATATAAAAGGTAACCTAACTGATTTTGAGGACCCAATGAAATATACTGTAAAGCAAAATCAAGATGGAACTATAGATATAGTAATAAAGAATGTAACATTTTATGAAGAAAAGTAATCTTAATTTGAGTAATTTATATAATTAGATATAAATTAAATTAGAATAAATGTATAGTTAATATAATTATAAATAAATGTAGACTAGTCTGTGTAAACTTCTAATAGAAATATTAAATAGAAGTAGACACAGACTATTTATATTTGTAGAAAAGATGATATTATTTGTTTTCTTCGATATATTTACATATATCACCAATACATTTAAAGTTTTCAGCTTCCTCATCTGGTATTTCTATACCAAATTCATCTTCAAGAGCCATTATAATCTCAACAGCATCTAATGAATCAGCTTCTAAATCTTCCATTAAAGATGCTTCCATAGTTATTTCATCTAAATTATCTAACCCTAATTGTTCTGCTATTATTTCTTTTATTTTTTCAAACATTTTAAGCCTCCTACAGCAGTTTTAATTAATTTTAATGTTAGTTTAATATAATATCAAAAATTTTTCAATATGGAATTAGTAAAAAGTAATAAAATTTTATAAAGGTAGTAATAAAGTCTTGTTTGATGAATAAACTTTATTGATAACAAATATAACTTAGGAGGAAATGCTATGAAATATGTAGGCTTATTACTAACATCTGTAGGAATATTTTTACTTATAGCAGTAAATTTTTATTATAATTCAATAATTTTGGATATGCAACGAATAGAGGACTATGTAATGGAAACAAATTTAATTCTTGAAGATGTAGCAGAGAAGGAAAGCTATGTATCTAATGAAAAGGACGATTATATATCAAGATTAATGCATGTAAAGAAAGGGATAGAAAATTCAAAAACATCCTTCTTGATAGAAAGATATAAAGAATACAAAGTAAAATCAATAGAAAGTTTAATTTACACTATATCAGAAGAAAAAAAGGATTATTTAGATGAAGTTGATAGATACAATAAATTGGGAGAAAAAGAAATAAATAAATTAATTAATAAAAACTTTTTAGAAGTAACTTATCTGTCTATTACTACATATATTTAATTAAAGAGACAAAAGTTAGTCTCTTAATGATTCAAGGAGGATTAGTTATGACAAAATTAGAAGACAATATGGAACGTTTCTTTGGAGGATGCGAAGGATTTTTTGGTAATAAAATGTTGATAATAATAGTTATAGTATTCTTATTATTATGTACAGACATTTTAGAAGACTTATTATGCGATGACAATATATGGATATGGGTTATATTAATAGTATTGTTGTTATTTAACTTCGATGATGGTTGTTGTTGCTAAAAAATATTGATTATTAAATAGGCAGAACCAGTAACTTATACAAGTTATGGTTTTGCCTTTTTTAGTTAAGATAAAAAAATTTAAAAAAAAATAAAAATACATTAGCAAAATGGAAACCAAATGCATAGTATATGTTAGGAGCGAAAAGCTCAACAAAATATCAACAGGAGGTAACGTGAAATGTTAGATAGATTCTTTGGAGAAGATGGATGTTTTGGTGGAGGAGGATGGTGGATAATCGTACTATTCTTCCTATTCTTAGCTTTTGGAGATAGCTGGGCAGAATTTGACATAATGGCATGGATTCCATTCTTAATAGTTTTATTAATACTTTGCTGCTGTAGTGGATGCTTAGATTAAGGGTAGCAGTTATTAAAAAAGGAGGGTTTTATTATGTTAGATAGATTTTTTGGAAACGATGGATGTTTTGGTGGGGGAGGATGGTGGATAATCGTATTATTCTTCCTATTCTTAGCTTTTGAAGATTGTTGGAGAGATATCGATATAATGTCATGGATACCATTCTTAATACTATTATTAATAACTTGTTCATGTGGTGGATTCTTTGATGGTGATGAGGGTTGTGGCTGCTAAAATTAAACCGTTAAAGTGAAAAAATGCTGGTATATTTTATACCAGCATTTATTTTATTTTATTTTTTAATATAATTTAAATTAAGAATGAATATTATTAAAATTGTTGAATATAGGGTATAATATAAAATATAATGTATTTAAATGTACTTGCTTTTATGGTAAAATAAGAACTTATATAAATATAGTTAAAATAAGAACCTGTATAAATTTGGTTCAGATTTAGATAAATTTAGCAAAATTAGGAGGATGAAAATGAAAAGTAATATAACGATAAAAGATGTTGCTAAACAAGCAGGCGTGTCAATATCTACAGTATCTAGAGTTATAAATGATTCAAAACCTGTGACTGATGAAGTCAAACAAAAAGTTTTAGATGTTATAAAAGAAACTGGATATATACCAAATCCACTTGCAAGAAGCTTAGTAACTAAGAAGAGTCAATTAATAGGGGTAATAGTTCCAGAAGTTTCAGATTCTTTTGTTAATGAGGTATTAAATGGAATAGAAGAAGTTGCTAAAATGTATGATTATGATATCCTTTTAGCTAATACATACTCTGATAAAGAACAAGAATTAAAGAGTATAAATCTATTAAGAGCAAAACAAGTTGAAGGTATAGTTATGATTTCATGGGTAGTTGAACAAGAACATATCAACTATATGCAAAATTGTGGTATACCAGCAACGTATATAAGTAAAACTGCTAGAAATTATGATATATACACAGTAAGCACTAGTAACAAAGAAGCTACTTTTGATATGACAGAACATCTTATAAAGAAAGGTCATGAAAAGATAGCTTTTATAATGACAAGTAAAGATGATACTGTTTTAGAGATGGAAAGACTTTCAGGCTACGAAAAAGCACTTTCAAGTAATAATGTAGAGTTGGACAAGAGTTTAATCAAATATGGTGGAACTGATTATGAAAGTGGATACAATAGTATGAAAGAATTATTGGATGAGGGAATAATACCTCATGCAGCTTTTGTTACGGGTGATGAGGCTGCTATAGGAGCTATAAACGCTATCTGTGATGCTGGATATAAGGTTCCAGAAGACATATCAGTTGCAGGATTTAATGATGTTAAGATAGCTAAAATGTATAGGCCTAAACTTACTACAGTTTATCAGCCTTTATATGATATGGGAGCAGTGGCGATAAGAATGGTTATTAAATTAATAAATAAAGAATTAATTGAAAATAAGAAAATAGAATTACCTTATCAAATTATTGATAGAGAAAGTGTTATAGAGAGAAAGAAATAAAGTTATTAAAGTTAATCAGGTAGTGTTTAAAACACTACCTGATTTTTAATTTAAATAATATGCAATTTAAAATATTTTAATTAAAAATAATAGTTTTAAGTCTTAAAAGTAGTTTATCTTTGTTTATTCGTGAGGATTGGATTTTTTAGTCTTCTTAAATATACTCTTAGATTTTTTCTGTTGATTATTTGGTGTATTTTTTGGTGCAGGTGTATTTGATTTACCTTTAGTAGGTTGTTTAGTCTTTTTAGTTTTGGTAGTTTTAGCAGGTTTAGTATCTCTTTGAGTCTCTGCATCTGATATTTTATCCATTATAGTATCTAATTTTTTACGTTGATTGTCATCTAAAAATGCTTTGAATTTTGATACTACTTCTTCTCTTCCATCTAGGTTTTTACCTATTTTTATAAGTTCCTCCATAAGTTCACTTTCTGATTTTCCTTTGTAATTATCAGCAATCTTTTCTATCTTATCCTTGTCAATATTTTTTTGCTTAGCCATCTTTTCTAATGAATCTGTATCTATTTTTTTCATAAAAAAACCCCTTTCTATAAATATATATTGAATTATATTCATACTATTTATATATAGAAATAATATTGAAGTGGTGAATTGTGAGTGATATATAATATAAATAAAAATTCTTATAGATAATATATATGCACTGAGCTTTAAAAATGGAACATTAAAATATGAAAAACATACTTTAATATAGGGCAATTATATAATATAAGGGGGGATTGTCTTGAATAATTTACTATTTTTGATTGGAGTGATTGCATTGAGTAATGGTAATATCTCTATATTTGATGATAAAGATAAATCAAAGAAAAATAATAGAGTTAGAAAAAACAAAAAAAATTCAAATGAGAAATTATCAAAAGCTATACATGACACTTTAAGGTTTGATGCAAATGATATAAAAAGAGGTCTAAGACTTATGGATTTGAGTGAAGAAGACCTAGAAATGGGAATGGAAATAATAACAAGAACTAAAAAATACATGTCAAGAGATGAAAGGAAAATACTAGTAAAAATAGAAAGTGTTTTGGACCTAGTTAGAGGCATAAAGAAACTCAACAATATAGATATGGTAGATGTTGAAGAGGAAACAGATTTTTTTAGAAAAATGGATAGTGAAGACAAAAAAAATATGATGATAAAAGAAATTATAGATGTATTTCCAGAAAAGAGAAAAAATTCTGTTGAAAAGGCTATAGGAATGAAAAAAAAGATAGATTTATTTGCAGAATTGTTTTTACCTGATGATTTTGGAGAAGGTGGATTTAGTTTAAGTTCTTTGGCAAATATAAATAATCTAGGTAGTATGAATAATCTTAAATTGCTAGGAAATCTTTTAAGAGGTGATGATAGCAATAATGATGATGAGGATGAATATGAAGATAATGAAGATAATAATGAAGAATTTGAAGATGAAGAGTCAACATATGAAGATAATGAATTAGATTATGAAGATGAGATAGATGATAATGAAGAAGAATTAATGGAAGATGAAGAAACAGACTATGAAGATGAAGATAATGATGAAAATATAGTGTATGATGAAGAATTGTATGATGTTAATGAACACAAGCATGAACATAATCATAATGAAAAAAATACTAGAAGTAAAGCTAAGAGAAAGTGATAATTAACTAAATACATAAAGAGAAAAGGAAGAAAAAGTAATATTAGAATAAGATTATCTCAATTACTATATAAAACCACTTTAAAAAATTCGAAATTTATTATATAATAATAATATGAAATCCTGAAACATACGATAAGGCTTTTTTAAATTCAACCTACAAATGAAATACGGGAGACCGTGTCTAGTAAATTATAACATGCCTGTTTAGTTTGGACGTTAAAGGTTACTGGCAAGTCACCCACCTGGGAGTGCCTAGGGTGTGAATTTACTTAGCCACCGGTGTTTCGGGACAAAAAAAGTGCTACTATTTTAAATAGTAGTACTTTTTTTTATTAAAATGCATTTTTCTACCAAATATACTTAATTATATATAAACTTAAAAAGCATAAGTAACAAATGATATTATAAGTGCATAGTATTAATTAGGCTATAAAAAAGCCGAAGACTTAATAAGAATCGCTTACAGGGAGGGCAATGAAAAATGCAAGATTACAAAAAAAATAAAAAAAGAATGCTAAATCAGCCAATGTCTACAATGAATGAAGAAGAAGTGTATACAGATGAGATAAACTCAGATGATATGAGAGGATTCAAAAAATCACATCATCATAATGGATGTAACAATGATAATAATTGTGATTGTCATGATGATTGTAAACCTAATCCATGCAAACCTAATCCATGCAATCCATGCAAACCTAATCCATGTGATGACAATTGTGGATGCCATGATAATTGCAAATGTGATTGTGAACCATGCCAAATGGATTCAGATGAATGTTTTGAAAACAAATGTGGACCAAATTGCTGTAATCCTATATCTCCAAGAAACTTTTCTATAGCAAATGCAGTTCCATTTGCAATAGAAGCTAATAGAATTTTTGATACTATGCAATTCCAAACATTTACAGATGCAACTGGACCAAATGGAGAACCATTAACTTTTGAAACAGAAGTAGTAGAAGTATTTGGTTCAGTTCCAAGTGCAGGTAGAGCAAGTGTAACTATAGACAAAATATGCTTAAGTAATGATGGAATAGTTATTGACACAGGAATGACAACTTTAGAAGATTTTGAATTGGAACCATTAGGAGATATAATAGGAAGAAACTGTGAAACAACTTTTGAATATGCAGTATGTGGAGAAAGAAACGCTGAATGTTGTAGACAAGGAAAAGGCAAATCAGTAGCTTATAAACAAAGAGGATTAACTGTAGCAGTTCGTAATCTAGTATTAGAACTAAGAGGTAGATGTGGATGTACAGAATTCGTTGCATTAGCTTTCCCAGCAGTCAGAGCAGGAGGTGGATGTAAGAGAAGAGTTGATTTTGTAGAATTTACTTTTAACACACTTTCAGCACCAATATGCTTGCCAGCTGATGGAAGAGCTGTCACTTTAAGACAAGAATTCCAAACTAATTTAACAGTTGATTGTATAGGAAAATCTATATTAAAATTAGAATGTAGAGAAGGTTGTGATCCTTTCTTTGAATTAATCATACCAAATGATATAGATTTAGTACTTTGCTTACAAGAAACAGTTAGCACATTAATAAGTGAACAAATAGTAGTTTTAGCATCACCAAACCCAATCCAACCAAGACTTGTTGATACTTTCTCTAAAGTATGTGATTTTTCGCAATGTGGACCTAATCAAGGAAATGAAAATTCAGGTTGCCACAGATAGATAGGTAGATATATAGACAGTTTAAATTATAAATAAAAATCATTTAAGGAAGGCTACCAATAGTAGACGATTTACATTGGTAGCCTTCACGTTATTTATAACTAATGTATAGATTTTATAGATTTAAAAAGTACTATAGTATGTAATAAACAAGTAAATATTGATACTATTGTCATTGTGTATATGTATGCATAAATATTAAGTCCTGGAATAGGAAGAAATACATATAGAGCTACTAGCTGAATTAACATACCAGTGATAGTATTTATACTTGAAGCTAATTCTTTTCTTATTGAATGTAAAATACCAGATAGCGTTTGATTTAGTGACATAAATAGTGGTACTAAAAACATAGCTTTTAAATATTCTCCAGCAAGTTTATTTTTAAATACTAATATACATAAATCTTTTCCAAAGAAATAAAAAAACACTGATGATAGTATACCTACAAATAAAGTTAGGAGTATAGAATACTTTATTTTTTTTAGGACACTTTTACGTTTTCTTAAAGCAATTTCTTGTGATATAGTAGGTATCAAATTTACAATAAGTGCTGAGCCAACAGTAAATGGTAAAAATATAAATGGCATTACCATTCCACTGACGACACCGTACATACTTAATGACTGTTGATAAGTCATTCCTGATAATGCTAATCTTGATGGTATCATCATAGAACTAATAGATTGTAAAAGTATGTTTGACATTCTATTGCAAGTTATGGGTATAGACATTTTTAATGTTTCCATAGAAGAATTATAAAAATCCTTTATACTTATAATATATTTATTGTCAAATGAAGAATCTCGACATAGACATATGAGCATAAATATGATATTACTCAATTCACCAATAGATATACCTAAAAGAGCAATATAACAGTTCATAGACTTATCATTTACATACATAACGAGTAAAAAAACAAATAGAATTTTACCCATCTGTTCAATAATTTGTCCAATAGCAGGGACTTTTACGTTCTTTATGCCATAGTAATACCCCCTAAGTACATTTGAAAGTGTTATTATAACTATAGCAGGACAAACTGCGAGTATAAATAAATTCAATTTAGGGTCTTTTAGAAACTTAAGTGATAAAAAAGAACTATTGAAAGATGCAATTATAGATATAATTAATGCTACAAAAAATGATATGTATAAAGTTGATATAAATAAAGCATTAGTATTGTGTTTATCGTTTAAAGCTTTTCTTTTTGCAACTAGGCAACTAAGTGCAGTAGGTATTCCAGTTGTTGTAACAGCTAAGCAAATCATTAAAAAGTTAAAAATCATATGATAAATACCTAAACCTGTTTCGCCCAAAGCTCTTGATAAGAATATTTTATATAAAAATCCAAATATTCTTACGACAAAGTTAGACATAAATAAAATAACTGTTGATAGTACTAAATAAGGTACTTTCAAAAAAATCACCTCCTTATCTTTTAAATATATTCATAAGGAGGTGTAAAAATTTATAATTTTATAAATTCTGGTTTCATTTTATTAAATTTAGATACATACTTAAATCCCATCTTTTTTAGCAATGAATATATGTAATCAAACTCGTATGCAATTTGACTTACATGATGTGAATCTGAGCCTGTAGTTATGATTTCTCCTCCTAAATCTTTATACATCTGAAGTATATATCTAGATGGAGTTAAATCTGGCAGATTGTATCTATAGCAAGATGTGTTTATTTCAATACCTTTACCATCATAGATGGCTTGTTTAAGAGTTTCTTCAATTATATCTGAAAATAGTCTGTCATCTAAGATAGTATCATAAGGTGCATATCTTTTAATTAAATCTAAATGCCCTAAAACAGAGTAATCCTTATAGTTTTTAACAATATTATACAAATAAAGGTAGTAATTCTCATAGACCTCATGTTGAGTCTTACCTTCAAAATAGCTACCAAGGTATAAATCCATTGTATCTATAGCATGAATAGAACATATTATAAAATCTAATGGATATTGATGAGCTTCTTTTCTATATGTATCTATTAATTGAGTTTGAACTCCAAATTCAATCCCTTTTTTTATTGATATTTTATCTTTATATCTATTTTTAAGAGTTTCTAGACTTTTAAAATAATCTTCGTAGACAATTGAAAAAGAATCATCAGCATAAACATCATAATCGACATGGTCTGTGAAGCAAATTTCATTTATACCAAGGTCTATAGATTTTTTTATCATTTCTTCCATTGTAGATTTTCCATCAGTAGAGAAACTTGAGTGCATGTGATAGTCGTAAAACATAAATATTTCCCCTTTTTATAAAAATTTTGGTATTATATATACATACTAAATAATATCAAATATATACCAAAGCATCAACAAAATATAAAAACAATAAGCGGTGATAAATGTGGAAAAATACAAAATAGATTTAAGTGAAAGGAAGTCAACTAAATATATACAAATATTTAATCATATAAAGCAGTTAATAATAAACAAAGAACTAGTTGAGCATGAAAAACTTCCACCAATAAGAAAGTTATCAGATTATTTACATGTAAATAATACTACTATAGTCAAAGTATATGAGCTTTTGGAAAATGAAGGATATGTATATAAAATTATAGGAAGTGGAACTTTTGTATCAAATTCAAATTCTTATAAAAATGGTATAGATAAAGGGAAAAACAAGAATATTAGACAAAGAGATGATTTAATTCATTTCGATAATGGAAATCCATCTAATGATATGTTTCCTATAGATTCATTTAAAAATGCTGTAAATATGGCACTATCTAAAGATGGAAGTTCAATATTTGATTATGATGAAGGTCTAGGCTCTGAGGAATTAAGAGAAAAGATGGTAGAGTATTTAAGTGATGAAAATATAAATACTACTAAAGAAAATATTCAAATAATCTCAGGAGCACAGCAAGGTATAGATATAGTTTGTAAAGGTCTTATAAGTTATTCTGATGTTGTTTTTATGGAAGAGCCCTCTTATAATGGGGCAATTGAAGTATTTAAAGGTAGAGGTGCAAAAATAATATCTATACCTATGTTAGATGATGGAATTGATATAGGTATTTTAAAATTAAAATTGGAAAAAATAAAACCAAGGCTTATATATATTATGCCTAATTTTCAAAACCCAACAGGTATATCTTATTCAACATATAAAAAAAAGAAGCTAATAGAATTGGCAGAAGAACATGATTTTTATATAATTGAAGATGATTTTATAAGTGATTTTATATTTGACTCAAAAGACAATAGAACAGTCAGAAGTTATGATGATAAAAATAGAGTAGTATATATAAAGAGTTTTTCAAAAATACTTATGCCAGGTTTAAGAATAGGGATTGTAGAAATGCCAAACGAATTATTAAAAAAAGTTTTATGGGCTAAATATTCATCAGACATATCAACCCCAGGTCTTATTCAAAAATCAATGTACTACTACATGGAGAATTTTAATTGGAAGAATTATTTGAGTCATATAGAGAAAATATATACTGATAAATACAAGTTAGCAAAAAGCTTGATTAATGATAAATTGAGTGGTAAATTAAAAGTTAGAAAATCTTGTGGAGGGATAAACTTTTTTTTAGAATTGCCAAGAGGATATACATCTCAAAGTTTTACAAGTTTTATGTTAAATAAAGGAGTATCTATGCTTCCAGGGACTTATTTTTTTGATAATCTAGTGGATGATAGATTTTTTAGAATAAATATAGCTCGTCCAAGTATGGAAGAATTAGAAAAGGGAATATCTATAATAAGCGATAATATAGATGAGTTTTTCTGTGAATATAAAAATAAATTAGATATAAAAAGTAATAAATTATTTTATTAATAAATAGAAGTTTTTTAGGAGGAAAAAATGTTTGACAAGAAGAAATTAGATAGGATTAATGAATTAGCAAAGAAAAATAAAGAGGGAGCTCTTTCTGATGATGAAATCAAAGAAAGAGAGACTTTAAGAAAGGAATATTTAGAAAATTTTAGAGCTCATTTTAAATCAAGACTTGACAGTGTTAAAGTAGTCTCACCAGAGGAATATGAACAATATATGAAAAATAATAAAAATTAAAACTTAATAGGAGGAAAACATGGACTTAAAGCATGAATTTAAGAATGCATGGGAAATTGAAAAAAAAGAAAATGCTATTGAACAGGTTATGGAATATGCTCGCAATTATATGGATTTTTTAAGTAAATCAAAAACTGAAAGACTTTCAGTAAAAGAAATTATAAAATTGGCTAAAGAAAATGGTTATATTTCAATAGATGAAGCTATGGAAAAGGGAAGTGTAAGTCATGGGGACAAGATTTATGCTATAAATAAAGAAAAAGCAGTAGCACTTTTTGTGATAGGTAAAAATTATATAGAAAAAGGTATGAAGATTATAGGTAGTCATATAGATTCGCCAAGATTAGATTTAAAACCAAACCCATTGTATCAAGAAGCTAATCTAGGTTTTTTTAAGACTCACTACTATGGAGGAATTAAAAAATATCAATGGACAGCTATTCCTCTTGCTTTACATGGAGTAGTTATATTAAATGATGGTACAAAAGTGGATGTATCTATTGGTGAAGAAGACAGTGACCCAGTATTTTGTGTAACTGACCTATTGGTTCATTTAGCTGGAGACCAAATGCAAAAGAAATTGTCAGAAGGAATCAGTGGTGAAGCCTTAAATGTATTGATTGGAAATATGCCTTTGGATGGCGAAGAAAAAGAACCTATAACAGCAAATATATTAAAAATTTTAAATGAAAAATATAGTATAGTTGAAGAAGATTTATTAAGTGCTGAGATTGAAGTAGTTCCAGCTGGGAAGGCAAGAGATTTGGGATTTGATAGGTCAATGGTATTAGGATATGGCCATGATGATAGAGTATGTTCATATGCTGCTGTAAAAGCTATATTAGAGACTAGACAACCAGAATTTACTTCAGTTACATTATGTGTGGACAAAGAAGAAGTTGGCTCCCAAGGAAATACAGGTATGCATTCAAAGTTTTTTGAAAATACTGTAGCTGAGTTAATAGCTTTAGAAGGCGATTACTGTGATATTAAAGTAAGAAGAGCTTTAGCAAATAGTAAAGTATTATCAGCTGATGTTGCAGCTGGATATGACCCAAATTTTGGTGAGGCATATGAAAAAAGAAATTCTGCATATATGGGAAATGGAATAGTTTTAAATAAGTATACTGGTTCGAGAGGTAAGAGTGGATGTAATGATGCCAATGCTGAGTTTATATCAGAAGTAAAAAGAATTTTTAATGAGGGTAATGTAGTATGGCAAACTGCTGAACTTGGGAAAGTGGACCAAGGTGGAGGAGGCACAATAGCCTACATCCTAGCAAATCAAGGCGCAGAGGTTATAGACTGTGGTGTTGGTGTTTTAAATATGCATGCGCCACATGAGATTGTTTCTAAAGTAGATATATATGAAATGTACAAAGGATATAAGGCGTTTTTTAATATAAACTTATAAATTTAATATACAATAATATAAGTAATAAGTAATAAGTAATAAGTAAATAGAGTAGTATTATACTATGCTCATTAATTAAATGAACATAGTATAATACTACTCTATTTATTTTATTAATTTAGTAGTTTATAATTTAAATTTGAGTTCCATGTATTAAAATTATTATATTATGATTTCAAAGTACTCACATAGTCTGTTTAGAAATTTATCTTCTAATGGAGAAAAAGTTTTCTTTTTAGAATAAATAAAGAAAAATTTTCTTGTAAAATCAATATCTTTTATTTTGTAGCATTTTATTTTGCCTGCATTTAGATAATCAATAGCTGAAATATATGATATAAAAGATACACCAAGGCCTAATCTAACCATTTCTTTAATGGCTTCATTTGATTCTACATGAGCTATTACATTTAATTTGTTTACCGGAAAGTTATTTTTGCTGAGTGTGTTTAGTATTAAGTTTCTAGTACCAGAGCCTTCTTTTCTCATAATAAAATTGAAAGAAGCCAATTCTTCTATATCAATGTAATTGTTCTTGTTATCAATTTTAAAATCTGAAGGAGTAATAAGTACAAGTTCATCATCTAATAAGTCTAGATATTCGATTTGAGGATTGTTAATTTTAGAACCAACTAATCCAAAGCTTATCCGTTCATTTAAAATTTCTGATATAGCGTATTGAGAATCATAATGGCTTATGGAAAATTTTACATCTGGATAACTCATAGAAAAATTCTTCATAAAATCAGGGAGAATATAAGTTTCAGGTATAGAACTACATGCTATATCTATAATACCTTCTATTTTACCTGAATATTCTTTTATATCATAAATTGCACGTTTGCAGTTGTTTAATATATATATAGCGTGCTCGTAAAGAATTTCACCAGATTTTGTGAGTGTAATAACTTTGTTGCTTCTGTTTATAAGTACAGTCTCTAACTCTCTTTCTAAATTTTGTATATGTGCACTTACAGTAGGTTGAGTTAAAAAAAGTTCTCTTGCAGCCTTTGAAAAACTTTGATGTTTTGCAACAGCAACAAATACTTCGAGTTGTTTAAAATCCATTATTTAATCCTCCTTAAATTATCTAAAACTATTATAACATATTTGATAAATTAATGGTTGAAGGGGATTTTTGAAATAGAAAACCTTAAAATGTTTATGGAGTTTTTGATTGTTTAGGAATAATTTGGTATAATGTTATAAGGATATTTACCACAAGTATCTTGTAAATTGAATTTTCAAAATTCAACCTTAAAACGTGTTTTGTTACAAAAAAATTACAAATAGCTTATTAATCTTATTAAATTTAAATAAATATTATATAATTATTTTATAAAATAATGAACGTAATTATTGAAAAAAGAGATAATCACACAATGAGATATAGATAAATATTATAGAATTTAAGAAAGGAGGATTGATTTATGAAGTTAAAAAGGTCATTAGTTTGTGTAACTATTTTAGGGATTGTACTTGTTGGATGTCATAAGGAAACTACTAAAGAGAAAAATCAAGTAGCAAGTAAAGCAACACAGCAAAAAACTATGACAAAAGTTCAAAATGATGTTAATGAAATGATAGATAAAGATTATAAATATGTTATAAAGAATATGGGAATACCTTATAACACAATTTATTATATAAAAAATAAGAATTTAAAAGAATCAAATGCAATGCAAGATATAAATACATCAAGTTATATGACATTAGTTTACCCTAAATATACTGGAAACAATGAATTAGATGGAAGTGCTTTATACATTAATATTAATAAAAATAAAGTTGTTAATGTTGAAACAAATTCTTTTTCATCACAAAGTATAATAACTGTAGATGAAAATTATGATATTATGATTGAAAAAAATGATAATGAAAAGTCAGCTGTATCTTTAGAAGAATATAAAAACATTGATTTAGGAGAGTATATTGGAGTTGAAGAATCTAGGATAAATGAAATCGTGGGTAATGCCAATTATGATTTAACAGCATATAACTATGAAGGAAATAGGGTAGTGAAGAGTTATAGATTAAAGAAAGATAATAAAGTATTAGAAAAAGAAATACTTACAATAAGTATAGTAGACAATAAAATAAAGTCTATAAAAACTATTGAGAGCGATAAATTTGTAAAAATAATAAAAGGAGCTTTATTAGAATAATGAATTTTAAAGCATATAAGCCTGTTTCAAGGTAGAAGTAAATTTCTAACTTGAAACAGTTTTTTTTATAAAATGTATAAAATTGAAGTTAATACAATTAATGATAATTTTATAAGATTTATTAAATTTAAACTGCAATTATAGATAACAATTAGTTATAATTAAATATAAGCTAAAATGATTTATTGTAATTTATAATTATACTACATTAAGAATGTTTTTAAATAAAAAATATATTGGGGTGTATTTAAAATGATAGGATTAGCAGATGCCATAAAAATTATTGAAGAAAATGTTATACCAATAAGTAGGATTAAGAGAGTTAATCTTATAGAAGCAGTAAATAAAGTAGTTGCAGAAGATATATATTCAACAATTGATAGTCCTCCATTTGACAGGTCACCATATGATGGTTATGCATATGATGCAAATTCTGAAAATAAAAGTTTAAAGGTCATAGGAATATTATATGCAGGAGAAGTGTTTGATGGTATATTAAATAAAAATGAAGCAGTGAAGATAATGACTGGTGGAAAAATTCCAAATGGAGCAAACTGTGTGGTAAAAAAAGAAGATGTGACAATTAGAGAAGACATGATAACTTTAAATGTAAAACTAAATGAATATGACAATTATATATTTAAAGGTGAGGATATAAAAAAAGGTCAATTAATTATTAGTAAAAATCAACATATAGGGTATGATGGTATAGGAGTATTAGCGAGTCTTGGAATATCTAAATTAGATGTATATGATGATTTAAAAGTAGGCGTTTTAAATACAGGAACAGAATTACAAGATATAAATGAAACTTTAGAGGATGGTAAAATATATGATAGTAATAGATATACATTATATTCAAAGCTTCTAAAGCTTGGAATACAAGCAGATACAATATGTACTTGTTCTGATGATATACAAGAGTTAGAAAAAAAAGTAAAGGATATGCTAGAAAATGTAGATTTTTTAATTACTACAGGTGGTGTATCTGTTGGAGATAAAGATTTAATACCAGATGTATTTAGAAACATAGGAGCAAAAGAATTGTTTTGGAAGATAAATATTAAACCTGGAGGTGCTTGCTATGTAGCTACATTGGGAGAAAAAATATTGTTTGGGCTTTCTGGTAATCCACATGCAGCAATTGTGGTATTTGATAATGTAGTTGTTCCTGTGATTGAGTATTTAACATATAAAGAAAGCAGCCATTATATAAAAGCTATATTTAAAGGAGAATTTAACAAATTCTCAAATAACGATAGGTTTGTAAGTGGAAAATTATATACAGATGAAGGTAAATTATATGTTAAGTTAAATGATAAAAAAGATGCCAAGGCTAGATTATCTGCAACATTAAGAAGTAATTGCATGATTAAGATAAAAAAGAGAGAAATAATAAAAGAAAACCAATTAGTAGATGTTGTTGTTATATAGTTTTATGAAGGGGATATGGTTTTATGTATAATGTATTATCAATTGTTTCCTATTCAGGAGTGGGTAAAACTACATTAATTGAAGGTATAGTAAAAGAATTAAGTAAAGAAGGTTATAATGTTGGAGTTATCAAACACACATGCCATGATTTTGAGATGGATGAGGAAGGTAAAGATACTTATAAACATAGAAAATCAGGTGCGAGAAAAGTTTGTATAATATCAAATAAGAGGTTAGCATATATTGAAGAATTAAAAGATAAAAATCCACTATATAAAATGATTAGGTTTTATGAAGACATGGATTTGATTATTATAGAGGGGTATAAAAATTACAGATTTAAAAGATTAGAGGTAACTAGAAAAGATAAGTATAAGGATATTTTATCAAATAAATCTGATTTGATAGGTATTATAAGTGATATAGAATATGATTTAAATGTTAAGCAGTTTGGTTTGAATGACTACAAAACTATATCAAAGTACATAGAATCTTGTATAAAAAATAATACTTTAAAATTAAATGATAGTGAAATAAAAAACATATTAAAAGAATAATTTTAAGATATTATTTTGATATAAAATGGTATAATTATTTATATATAAATAAAGATATGAGAAATTTATTTAATTATAAAAATCGTATTTTGAATTATAAAACATTATAGAAATCGTAGGAGGATAATATGAAAAAAATATTAGTAGCATGTGGAGCAGGAATTGCAACATCAACAGTAGTTTGTGACAAAGTAGAAAGATTGGTTAAAGAAAATAACATACAAGCAGAAGTTATACAATGTAAAATTGCTGAATGTGCAACAAAACAAGAAGGTGCTGATTTAATAGTATCTACTACTATATTACCAACAACTTATGATATACCTGCAATAAAAGCAACAGCATACATAACAGGTATAAATACTGCTGCATTAGATAAGAAAATATTGGATGCTTTAAAATAAGTTTTTAAGTTTACAGTTATAAAAAATATTTAGTACTAAATATAGAGTTGTATCTTCGTAAAATTTTATTTACATAGATATGGCTCTTTTTAGGTGTATTTTAAATATGTAATTATATAAAACAAATATTCAATTTTATAAAAGATTTAAAATTAGTGTTATGTTATACTAATTTAAGGGTATTTTTTAGACGTATTGATAAAGGAGGATTTAAAACTTATGATAAAACAATTTGTCAAATATTATAAACCATATAAGAAAATCTTTACATTAGACCTTATAGCAGCATTCTTATTTTCTTTATGTGATTTAGTTTATCCTATGATAACTAGAAATATAATGGATGACATTGTTCCAAATAAAAATTTAAGAATGCTAGTAGTTTTTGCAGTTGTACTTATACTTATATTTATAGCAAAAGCAGGACTTAATTATTTTATGCAATATTGGGGACATGTCATTGGTGTAGATATGCAAGCTGATATGAGAAATGAGGTATTTACACACTTACAGAGGCTTCCAAATACTTATTTTGATAATAATAAATCTGGTGTAACTATGTCTAGAATAGTAAATGACTTAATGGATATAACAGAACTTGCACATCATGGTCCTGAAGATTTATTCATTTCTATAGTAATGTTAGTTGGTTCATTCTTTATACTTATAGATATAAATATTCCTCTTACTCTTATAATATTTGCTATATTGCCATTTATAATTTGGTTTGCGATAACAAAAAAAGATAAGATGAATATAGCTTTTATGAAAAGTAGAGTTACTATAGGTGATGTAAATGCAACTTTAGAAAATAGCATAGCTGGAATGAAAGTAACTAAGTCTTTTTGTACTGAAAAGGAAGAATTAAACAAGTTTGTAAGAAGCAATAAATTATTTAGGAGAGCACGACAAGATTCTTATAAAGTAATGGCAGAATACTATTCTGGTATGAACTTATATATGGATATTTTGGAATGGGTAGTTGTCATAGCTGGTGGATACTTTACTTATCTTGGAAAAATTACTTTAGGTGATTTTGCTGCATATATATTATATGTAAAAATGTTTATACAACCTATGAAGAAATTGATAAACTTTACAGAACAATATCAAAATGGTATGACAGGTTTTAAAAGATTCATAGAGATAATGGAACAAGACCATCAAAAAGAAGCTAAAAACCCTGTTGAGCTTGAACATGTAAAAGGTAATATCGAGATAGAAAATATATCTTTTACATATGAAGATGATACTCAAGTATTAGATAATCTGAGTCTGTCTATAGAAGCTGGTAAAACTATAGCTCTAGTTGGACCTTCTGGTGGAGGAAAGACTACATTATGCAATTTATTGCCAAGATTTTATGAATTTGATAAAGGTGATATAAAAATTGATGGAAAGAGTATAAGGGATGTAAGCTTAAAATCATTGAGAAAAAATATAGGTATAGTACAACAGGATGTATTTTTATTTACAGGGACTATAAGAGATAATATTCTTTGTGGAAATCCTAGTGCTACAGATGAAGAGATGATTGATGCTGCAAAAAAAGCTAGAATACACGATTTTGTAAAAACTCTGCCAGATGGATATGACACTTATATAGGAGAAAGAGGAGTAAAATTATCTGGTGGGCAAAAACAAAGAATTTCAATTTCGAGAATCTTTTTAAAGAATCCTCCAATAATAATATTGGATGAAGCTACTTCCGCTTTAGATAATGTAACAGAAAGAGAAATTCAAGAGTCTTTAGAAGAATTAAGCAAAGATAGAACAAATTTAGTTGTTGCACATAGATTGACTACTATAAAAAATGCTGATGAAATCATAGTACTGACAGATAAAGGAATTGAAGAAAGAGGTACTCATGAAGAGTTAGTAAACAAAAATGGCGTATATAGTAGATTACACAATAACTAACATATAAATTAAATTTATAAACATAGAATATATTAAGATTCATAAAGCAAATTCATTTTATATTAATGAGATGTTTTATGAAAAATGTATTCTATGTTTTATTTTTTGCAAATTATGCTCAATTATCTTTATAAGAGTACTGTAAAATAGCCAATGTATAGGATAACGTTTTTACAAAAAGAATAATTTAGAAAACTAACTTTAATTAATAGAATTTATAGAATTTTATGAAAAAAATCGAATTTTGACTTGAAATGTTTTTCAAAAGTAGTAAAATAATGGATAACTATACATACATTGTATACAAATATATTTATTTATGAGGGGGGATTTTGTATGGAAGCAATAACAGCTTTTTGTCTAGTTTTAGTATCACTGACGATAGGAGATGTAGTTTCAGCAAAAACTAAAGCTTTTGTTCCATCAGTTTTTGTATCAGCAATTATATTTATAGTAGGATTTTGGACTTTTTTCCCAGAAAATATCGTGGACCTAGCAGCTCTAGGAACACCATTGGCACAGTTAGGTATGCTTTTATTAATAACTCATATGGGAACTATGATGAGTATTAAAGAGCTAGCAGGTCAATGGAAGACAATAGTAATAGCACTAGCAGGGATAGTAGGAGTATGTGTAGGAGCTTTAGCATTAGGAACTCTAGTGTTTGGATGGGATACGGCAGTAATAGCTACACCTCCTCTTACTGGAGGATTAGTTGCATCTATAATGATGGCAGATGCTGCTACAGCAAAAGGTCTTGCAAGCTTAGCAGTTCTAGCAATTTTAATGTATGTGGCACAAGGGTTTGCAGGTTATCCTATCACAGCATTAATGCTTAAAAAAGAAGGAAAAAGACTTTTATCAGATTTTAGAAGTGGAAAAGTGACTGTAACTAAAGTTGAAGAAGAAACTAAAAAAGTACCTGAGCAAAAGAGTAAGTTTAAGATAATTCCAGATTTACCTGAAAAGTATGATACTACATATATGATAATACTTAGATTAGGACTTGTAGCATGGTTAGCAGTGCAATTTACAAATCTTACACATGAAGTTGTATCAAGATATGTTATCTGTTTAATATTTGGTGTAATAGCATCAGAACTTGGAATAGTTGACAGAAAACCACTTAATAAATCAGGTTCATTTGGGTGGTTAATGACATCATTGATGGCTTTCATATTTGCAGGATTAGCAAAAGCTACACCAGCAATGCTTGCTGAAATGGCTGTTCCTCTTGTAGGAATTATAATTTTTGGTGTAATAGGTATGGGGATATTCTCTATTATAGTAGGTAAGCTTTTAGGTGAAAGTAAGGAAATGGCATTTTCAGTTTCACTTACAGCACTTTATGGTTTCCCACCAAATTATATATTAACTGAAGAAGCAGTAAAGGCCTTGGCTGAAACTCCAGAAGAAAAAGAATTTTTGATGGATAAAATGCTTCCAAAGATGCTTGTTGGTGGATTTACTACAGTAACAATAGCTTCTGTAGTAATAGCAGGTATTTTTGTAAATCTTATATAAATTTTAACTAATAAATAAGGCATTTAAATAATAAGAAGAATATGTTACACTTGGAGGTCTGGAATGAATATTAAAGAAATAACAAATGGATATAAAGATTATGTAATCAAACTTAGAAGAGAATTTCATGAAAATCCTGAAAAAAGTATGGAAGAATTTAGAACATCAAAGAGAATTAAAGAAGAACTTGATAAGATAGGAGTACCATATGTATCAGCTGGAGGCACAGGTGTAATTGCAACTATAAAAGGAGCTAATCCAGGAAAAACTGTAGCACTTAGAGGAGATATGGATGCACTTCAAGTTGTTGAATGTACGGGCGTAGAATACAAATCAAAAAATGAGGGGCTTATGCATGCTTGTGCACATGATGGTCACACATCAATGCTTTTAGGAGCAGCTAAGGTTTTGAATGATATTAAAGATGATATTAAGGGAACTGTGAAATTATTTTTTCAACCAGGAGAAGAAGTAGGTAAAGGTGCAAGAGCTATGATTAAAGATGGTGCTATGGAAGGTGTAGATGGTGTATTTGGAATTCATCTTTGGAGTGATGTGGAGTGTGGGACTGTATCAGTTGAAGAAGGTCCAAGAATGGCTTCTGCTGATTTCTTCAAAATTACTGTAAAAGGTAAGGGTGGCCATGGTTCACTTCCTCATCAAGGTGTTGATGCAGTACTTGCAAGTTCTGCATTAGTTATGAACCTACAATCCATGGTTAGTAGAGAAGTAAGTCCTTTAGAGCCACTAGTTGTAAGTGTTGGAGTTTTAAATTCTGGAACAAGATTTAATGTAATAGCAAGTGAAGCTGTTCTAGAAGGCACAATAAGATTATTTAATCCAGAACTTAGAAAACAAATTCCTACAATTTTAGAACGTATATCAAAATCTACAGCAGAAGCATATAGAGCAGAAGCGGAGTTAGAGTATGGATATTTAACACCAGCTGTTATAAATGACAAGGAATGTTCAAAGATAGCTACAGATGCAGTAATTAAGCTATTTGGAAAAGAAAGTATAGCACTATTTGAAAAAGTAACAGGAGCAGAGGATTTTGCTGAGTTTATGAATATTGCACCTGGTGCATTGGCATTTGTAGGCGCTAGAAATGAAGCCAAAGGAGCTTGTTATCCTCATCATCATGGGTGTTTTAATATAGATGAAGATGCCTTAGAGATTGGAACTGCTTTATATGTTCAATATGCAGTAGACTTTTTAAATAAATAATTTTAATATACTATAAAGAAAAAGCAGAGACTAAGTTTATACTCTGCTTTTTTATTGTCTATAATTACTATAAATGTTGACTATAAAAAAAAGATATGATACTATAAAAGAAAATGATAATCAATATCAATTAAAAAAGAAGGTGATTTAATTGAGTAATATAATGTTTGCGTTTTTAATAACTTTGTTTGCTGGTTTGTCTACTGGAATAGGAAGTTGTATAGCGTTTTTTGCTAAAAAGACCAATACTAAATTTCTTTCTGTAAGTTTAGGATTTTCTGCTGGTGTTATGATTTATGTATCTATGATAGAAATATTTCCTAAGGCACAAGATGCTTTAACGAAGTCTATGGGAGAAAAATTAGGAAGCTGGTCAACTGTAATAGCTTTTTTTGCAGGAATGGCTATCATTGCAATTATTGATAAGTTAATTCCTCAAGAAGAAAATCCTCATGAGATAAAGAAAATGGAAAATGTGGATGAAAAAAATATACAAAAAAATAAATCTCTCTTAAGAACTGGGATATTTACAGCAATGGCTATAGCAATTCATAATTTTCCAGAAGGATTAGCTACATTTATATCAGCACTTGATGATGCTACAATAGCAATACCAATAGCTATAGCAATTGCTATACACAATATACCAGAAGGAATCTCTGTATCTGTACCAGTGTATTATGCTACAGGAGATAAAAAGAAAGCTTTCTATTATTCTTTTTTATCTGGAATGTCAGAACCTTTAGGGGCAATTATTGGATATGTACTTCTTAGAAATTTTCTAAATGATACTACACTTGGAATTGTGTTTGCCATTGTTGGAGGTATTATGGTATTTATATCCCTTGATGAACTACTACCATCAGCTAGAGAATATGGTGAACATCATTTATCAATTTATGGATTAATTGCAGGAATGATTGTCATGGCTATTAGTTTATTGCTATTTAAATAGATTTTTAGATATCTAATTGTAACCTAAAATTAATATCAAAATGATATAATTATTAAAATAGATTATTATATGTCAAAAATATCATTTTGGAGGTGAATCTTATGGAAAAGAAAATGAAGTTTAAATTTGATTGGTATAGTTCACCTGATAGGATAGAAGAATGGTTAGAAGATATGGAAGAACAAGGATATAACCTATATAAGATAAGTAAACTTGGAGGAATCTTTTATTTTTATAAAGGAACTCCAAGAAAAATAAAATACGCTATTGATTATTATTATGATGCTGAGGAAGATTATTTTAATAAATATAAGTCTAGAGGGTGGAACCTTATATTTAGAAGTATTGGTAGTTTTATAGGTACATCTTCATGGTATGTATGGACTAAAACATATGAAGATGTACCTCCTAAATTATATAGTGGTTTAGATAACAAAGATAAAGTAAAATCAATTTTATTCATGAATTTATTTTTATTTACTATTTTAGTAGTTATTTTTATATATTTATTGTTCACTGAAATAAGAAATTTATTTAATGGTTATGGAGTAGATATTTGTACTATCGCATTACAAATTATGTTATTAACTTTGTATTTGGTACAATTATATAGAAGAATAATGTATTACTTAAGGATTAAAAAATTAAATAAATAAAGGGAGAAGTGTCTCGAAATAATTTTGAAAAATTATTTTGAGACACTTTTTTTATCAATAACTGTTATTCTTTATATATATTCATATCAGTTATAATCTTTTAGATTTTATTTGAATCTTGAGTATTGATAAGAATAATTTAAAAATGTTATTCTAAGGTATCAGATATTTAAAATCATATTTAAATATCTCAATAAAAAAATTCTAATAGTGTGTAATAAGAAAGTGCATTAGGAGGAACTTATGATTAGGATAGCAATTTGTGAAGATGAAAAAGAAACACAATGTTTAATAGAAGAATATCTTGATAATCTATTAAAAACTATGAATATAGAATATGAAGTACAAAAATATAGTTCTGGAGAAGATTTACTTAAAGGAAGCTTAAGAGATATAGATATACTGCTTCTTGATATACTAATGGAGCAAATGAATGGAATGGATACTGCAAGAAAGATTAGAGAAGTGGATAATAAAATGGAGATAATATTTATAACCTCTTTAATAGATTATGTGCAAGAAGGGTATGAAGTAAGAGCTTATAGATATTTGCTAAAACCCATAGAATTAGAGGAATTAAAAAAACATATATTAACTTGTATTAAAGATATTGAAACAAATAAAAGTAATTACGTTGTAATAAAGAACAAGTCTAATACATACAAGATTTATTTAAATGAAATAAAATATATAGAGATTCAAAAAAAAGATATGTTAATACACACAATAAATAAGGGTTTTGGAGTGAAGTATAGTCTAGGAAAAATAGAAAAAGATTTAAAACTAGATAAATTTGTAAGATGTCATAAAAGCTTTATAGTTAATCTAAGTTATGTAGAAAACATAAAGCCAAATATTGCTATTTTAGAAAGTGGCGAAGAAGTACCCATTAGTAGATATAGGTATAAAGAGGTTAAGGAGAAATTTTTAAAATTTCTTGGTGATACAATATGTTAAATTTTATGTCTGAGTTATTATTAATTGTATCTATATGTGTACGATTTATTATTATGAAAAGGATATTAATTTATAAAAAAGATAATAAAGAAGACAAACAAATTGTATTTTATACTTTATTGGGAATAATTTATATTGTAGTTAAAATAACTATATTATTTAATATACAAGAAAATTATATTAATAATATATATTATTTGATTGATGTTATAGTATTTATTGTCTGGGGGATATATTATAATTATTTTTACAACATAGGATATATTAAATACATAATTTTCTTTTTGCTATTTAATATTTATTATGACTGTTTTAAAGATGCTGTAGATAGAATTTTATTTTTTGTAGTTACAGGTAATGTTGTTTCATCTAAAGAGTGGCTTTTAGCATCTTATTCTGATAATATGAAAGTTTACATATACAGGAATCTATTTATTATATTTGTATATATGATACTTAGTTTTTTGTATAATCGATTAAAATTGCTTAGTCAAGATAAAAGAAATTATGTATATTTATTATTTGCTTTAATAGCCAACACAATGAATATAATTGGAGTCTATATATCAAGGAAATTAGAACGGTTTAGATGGTTACATTCAGAACCATATTATTTTGAGAATTTTGTAAATCCAAAGGTAATAGGAGCCAGCAGCATTGTTCTCATGTTATTGTTTAGGCAAATAATAAAAGATAATAAGTTAAAATCTCAGAATGAATTAATAAAAAATAAGTTAGATATGCAATATGCTCATTATTTAAGTATCCAAGAATCTCATATGAGAGTTAAGAAGCTTTATCATGATATAAACAATCATATTTGTTGTATAGATAATCTTAAAAGTGATGGTAAAGAAATTAATAAGTATGTAAATAATTTAAAAGATGAAATTAAAGAGTTTAAATCTATTTATAATACAGGAAACATGATATTAGACATTATAATAAATGAAAAGAGTGCAATATCTACAAAAAAGGGAATTAAATTTATTTGTGACATAAACTTTTCAAAAGTTGATTTTATAAAACCTATAGATGTATCAAGTATATTTGCCAATATTTTAGATAATGCAATAGAAGCATGTGAGAAAATATCAGATGAAAATATTGATAAATATATTAGAATTAAAGGAACTATAACAAAATCATTTTTTGTACTTAAATGTGAGAATAGTAAAGCAAATAATATTATTTCTAATAAAAATATATTGTTAACAGACAAAATGGATAAATTTATACATGGAATAGGAATTCAAAGTATTAAATCGTCTTTAGAAGAGTACAATGGAGAATTATTATTTGAAAATCAGAAAGACAAATTTATACTAAATATATACATACCATTGAATCAAGATGCTGACAGTTGGGTCGATTAAGTTACTAGTTGGGGCATATATATTAGAGCAAGCTAGTGAAAATTCATCGAATAACTCAATTGAAGATAAAAAAGATGACTCTATTAAACTGTTTGAAGATTATTCAAAAAAAGCTAATACTGTAGAAGGATTGGAAGAAGTTAAAAAAGATTTATCTCAAAAGTTTTCAAAGGTTATAACAGATAGTGGTTATAAGATCGCTAATTCAAATTCAGATGGTAGTTTTGTAGTATCTATAAATGGATTTGAAAATCCACCCGAAAAAGATATTAGAAGTTTATTTTACTCTATGTCTGAAGATCAGAAAGAAGGAAAGGCAGTGGTAGACATTCTATGTGCCAAAGAATATCCTGAGAATGATAAGTTAGATAAAAGGGATAAGTATATTAACTTTATATACAACATATTTAAGTCACTAACTAGTTCCAATTTAACTGAGAAAGAATTTGCAGATGCAGTTATAAAAACATTTAATGAAGGTGTAGGCTCTGTAGAGCTTCCTTATATGAATGATATACATGTTGAAGTTAACAAAGTTAAAAAATCTACTAAGGTTTTAAAACTAAGTTTAGAATATGAGTTTGATATTTCAAATCATTAATATAATAAAAAAATTATGGCACTGTAGAAATGTATTATAGAGAAATTTGTGATTTAAATTAGAAAATAAAGTGCATGTCTTATATTTAGGCAAGTATTTTTATTCAAAAATACATTATTTATGGTTGCCATTTCATGTTAAAGGACAGTATAATATAATTAAAGTATGTTATAACATACAAAAATTAATATATATTATCCAAAGGGGGATTTTAAATGAGTCAAACTGATAGAATAGAAGCATTTAGACAAGAATATGTTAATTCTAAACCTATGATATGTTGTGAAAGGGCTAGAATTTTTACAGAATCACATAAAAAGACTGAGGGAGAAGCCATATGTATAAGAAGAGCAAAAGCTTTTTTAGATGCATGTAAAGAACTTCCTATAAAAATATTTGAGAATGAATTAATTGTAGGTACAGCTGGTAAATTCAGAAGAACAGGTATATTAACACCAGAATTTTCTTGGCAATGGGTAGATAAGGAAATGGATACTTTTGATGAAAGAACTCAAGACCCATATGTAATATCAAAAGATCAAATAGAATTTATAAGAAAAGAGATATTTCCATATTGGAAGGGTAAATCTTTGGAAGAAGTTTTTTTAGCAAGAATTCCAGAAGATACAGCTAAGATATTGGTAGATACAGGAATAATAGATAATGATTCTAAGTGGAGACAGGCAGTAGGGGAAGTAACTCCAGATTATCAAGATATATTATTTGTAAAAGGATATAAGGGTATCAAGGAAGAAGCAGATAAGAAGATAAAAGAACTAGACATCTCAATTTCAGAAAATATTGAAAAAATAGATTTCTATAAGTCTGTTTCTATCGTTGCAGATGGTATCATGACATTGGCAAATAGATATTCAAAACTTGCAAAAGAAATGAGTGAATCAGAGAAAGATTCAAAAAGAAAGTTAGAACTTATAAAAATATCAGAAGTATGTGAGAATGTACCAGCAAATCCTCCAACTAGTTTTTATGAAGCGATACAATTTGTATGGTTTGTGCAATTAGGTGGTGTTTTATCTGAAAATCCATTAGCATTGAACTTAGGTAGATTTGACCAATATATGTATCCATATTATGAAAAAGATACTAAAGAAGGGAATATAACTAAATCAGAGGCTCAAGAGTTGATAGAGGCTCTATGGATTAAGCTATCAGAGTGGGTATGGACAATATCAGCAAATACAGCAAATTATTTTGCAGGATACAACCAATTTCAAAACCTTACTGTTGGTGGCAAAAAGAGAAATGGAACTGATGGAACTAATGATATTTCATATATGTGTTTAAAGGCAACAGAAAGTGTAAAAACTCATCAACCAGGTTTAAGTGTTAGAATAAGTCAGGGAGCACCAGATGATTTTGTTATGGCAGTTGCGAAATTGGTAAAACAAGGTACTGGTTTTCCTGCTATACACAGTGATAGTGCAGGAGCACAAATGTTACTTCAAGATGGATATGATGCAGAAGATGCAAGAGATTGGAGCAATTGTGGTTGTGTTGTTCCTCACTTTAGAAAGACAGGTCAATGGACTTCAGCAGTAAATATTAATTTTGCAGCAGCACTGGAATATGCTATGAATGAAGGTAAGAGTAGATTAACTGGAGAAAAAATGGGATTAGATGTAAAAAATATCAACGAATTTGCATCTTTTGAAGAAGTTAAAGAAGAGTTTTTAAAGCAACTAGCATATCTTATAAAAAATTCTGTTATAGGAACTACTGTTGCTCAACAAATTCATAAAGAAATAGTACCGAGACCATTTTTATCTACTTGTGTAGATGGTTGTTTGGATAAAGGTGTTGATTTGAGTAAAGGTGGAGCAAAATACAATATAGGACCTGTTTTAACAGGTATAGGATTAGGTGTAGTTTCAAACTCATTGGCAGCTATAAAAAAATTAGTATTTGAAGATAAGGTTACTACATTAGAAGAGTTAACAAAGGCATTAAATAATGATTGGGAAGGCTATGAAGAATTAAGAAAGCTTGCTTTAGATGTTCCTAAATATGGAAATGACAATGATTATGTAGATTCATTGGCTATTGAAGTTTCTGATTTTTATTATAGTGAAACTAGAAAATATAAGGATATTTTTGGCTCTAAATTTAATAGTGCATTTATGGGTATATCAAACTATGTTCCAACTGGAAAAATAGTAGGTGCAACTCCATGTGGAAGAAAAGCCACAAAACCTTTGACAGAAGGAGTTTCTCCATTTGTCGGAACTGATACAACAAGTCCATTAGCAGCTATGAAATCTGCATCAAAAATAAATCATGATGTTCACACTGGAGGAACACTTCTAAATTTAAGATTTAATCAAGATTTGGTTGAGACAGAAAGAGGACTTAGAAACCTAGCTTCTATGGTCAAATCGTATTTTGCACTAGGTGGATTCCATGTACAATTTAATACAATATCAAATGATGTCTTATTAAAAGCTCAAGAAAATCCAGAAGAATATAAAGATTTATTAGTGAGAGTTGCTGGGTATAGTACTCAATTTGTTAATTTATCAAGAGAGATGCAAGATGCTATAATAGCTAGAAACTCACATAGTAAATTTTAATTATGAGGTAGATTATGAGTAAAAAAGGTAAAGTTGTAAAGGTACAACATTTTTCAGTAAATGATGGTGATGGAATAAGAACTACTATATTTTTAGAAGGATGTAAATTAAAATGTAAGTGGTGTTCTAATCCAGACTCATGGAGTAATATAGTAAAGCTAGGAGTTATGAAGGATAAGTGTATATCTTGTAATAGGTGTATAGATGTTTGTCCTCAAAATATAAGTTCATTATCTGATAGAAGTCAAATAAATAATAAGTGTGATTTGTGTGGAAGATGTGTTAAAACATGTCTCAATGATGCTATCTGTATAATGACTGAAGAAATGAGTGTTGAAGAGATTGTAAAGGAAGTTGAAAAAGATTTTATATTTTTCTTTGAGTCTAACGGAGGAGTAACTTTTTCTGGAGGAGAACCCACACTTCAAATTGATTTTTTAAGAGAATTAGTTGATGTTTTTTATAATAAAGGTATAAACATAGCAATTGAAACTTGTGGATATTTTGAGTGGAATAAAGTGAAAGATGTCTTTGAAAAAATAGACCATATATTTGTAGATATAAAATCTATGGATGATAATGTTCACAGAGCATATACAGGAGTAAGTAATGAGATAATATTAGAAAATATATGTAGACTTTCAAAATTAAACAAATCTATGGTTATAAGAGTACCAATTATTTCTGGAGTGAATGATAGTGAAGAAAATATAAGAAACACTGCATTATTTGTAAAACAAAATGTTTTAGGTGGAAAGATGGAATTACTTCCATATCATAAATTTGGACTTGATAAATATAAAGCATTAGGGCTTGAAGATTATATGTATGAATTTGATGAAATTTGCAATAGCCATATGTTAAAATTAAAAGAGATAGTAGAACTTACAGGCGTAAAAATCATAGAATACAAATAGACTATCAGGAGGATTTTAACATGGATAATAAATTTCCTAATGTAGGAGAAAATTTAAGGTTATTAAGGCAAGACATGGGCATAAGTTTAGATAAAGCTTCAAAGATGACAGGAGTTAGTAAAGCAATGCTGGGACAGATTGAAAGAGGTGAATCGAGCCCCACTGTATCTACCTTATGGAAAATTTCATCTGGATTCAAAATAAATTTTACAACACTATTAAATGAAAATACAAACACTTATGAGGTTATAAAAAAAGAGGATGTGGAACCTATTATTGAACAGCAAGGCAATATGAAGTTATATCCCATATATCCTTTTAGCCCTCAAAGAAGGTTTGAACTTTTTATAATTGAGCTTGAAGCAAATTGTACACATGTTTCATCTACACATAGTCATGTTCTGGAAGAGTATGTACTTGTAATAGAAGGTAAACTTGAGCTTAATGTAGATGGAAAAACTTATATTTTAGGGTCTGGACATTCAATTAGATTTGATGGGACGCTAGAACATTTATATAAAAATTTAAATAATGGAAAAACTGTATTTCATAATATAGAAGTTTATAGATAATTTTATAGTTATCCATTTTGGGAATAAATATTTATTACCAAAATGGATAACTTATTTTTGTAATGTCGAAAAGATTTGTATACATGTACTAACATTATTGTTTTAAAATAAACATAAAAGCATTATAATAATATTAATAAAATATAATAAAGAGGAAGAATATATGATTATGAAAGTTTTATTGACAGTATTAGTATTAGCAATCTTATATATTCTGTATAAGTATGAAACTCAACATATAGAAACAACAGAATATACCATATTTAATGAAAAAATTCCAAAGGAATTTAACGGCTTTAAAATAGTTCAAGTAAGTGATTTACATAATAAGGTATTTGACAAAAACAATAACAAAACATTGATAGATAAAATTGAATCCTTAAATCCAGATGTTATATTTATAACAGGAGATTTAGTTGATGGAGAAAATAAAAATTTTCAAATTGCATTAGATTTAATTGATAATTTAGTAAAAAAATATGAAGTATACCATATAGTTGGAAATCATGAACAAAAATCTTTAATAAAAAAATATAAACATCTATATAAGGATTATTTTAAGGAATTGTATTCAAAAAAAATAATAAATATGGAAAATGAATCTGTAAGAATATATAAAGGAGATAGTTATATTAATCTATATGGTTTAATCATACCATTGGGATGCTATCCATATTTTTTTGTTAATAATAAAAAGTTAGAATTGAGTGACAATTTCGTAGAAGATAAGTTAGGTAAAATAAACGAAAATGAGTATAATATACTTTTAGCTCATACGCCGTTCTTCTTTGAAAAATATGTAAAATGGGGAGCTGATTTAGTTCTGGCTGGTCATGTTCATGGCGGTATAATAAGAATACCTTTTGTTGGAGGTGTACTATCTCCAAATAGAGAGTTTTTTCCTAAGTATGACTGGGGAAAATATGAAAAAGGTAGTAGCACTATGGTTTTAAATAAAGGCTTAGGAGGCTCAAAAGTTCTTATTAGACTTAATTGTAAACCAGAAGTAGTAAGGATTACATTAAGGTCTAATTAATAAGGTTTTTTGTGTATATAAACATCAATGACATATATATAAAATTGATGTAAAACCATATCAAATAGATACAATTATAAATTTTTAATAATTATTTGATTAATTCAAATAAAATGCTATTTTTAGCATGTAATATTTAAAATATAGGGGGTAGTCAAAAATCATGGGTGATATGAGTAGATTTTATGAATCTGTAAAAAACAAATATCCAAAATTAAAAGATGGAACTAGAGTTCATATGTGGCCAAAAGAAAATATCATAATTGGTCCCATTTATGATGAGGCAAATGGATATGAAAAAAGTATAGGGAGTGTGGATAGTTTAAGTTGGAAGCAAGTTGTTGTACTAGCAGAATGTGATGGGAAAAATACTACTAAAGATGTATTAGATATATTATCCAACAGATACAGAAATATCCCTGATATGAGAGATAAAGTTATGGAATTTTTTATGTTTTATGATAATGAGTATTTAACCTTTGAAGATGAGGCACAAACATTATCAAGTGTTTTTGAGATAACAGGAAATAAAGTATATCTTACACCTTTATACTTTACAATAGAGATAGATGGTAATGACAATAGGGTTCAATATTTTTCTGAAGTTATAAGCTTATTAAAGTGTATGTATGAAAAAGGATGTAGGTTTATAGAAGTTATTGGTGAAGATATTCTAAAAAATAAAGATATGAAAGTAGTATTTCAATATATGCTAGACCATTTTGATTTAATTATAGTAACTAAAGATAGTTTTACTATTGAAAGAAGTTTGATAAGAGAATTAGATGATTATCGTCATAAAGTAATATGGAATGTATATTCAGAGAATGACAACATACATGTTAAATTAAAAGAAGATATAAAAATAACTAGTTTAATAAAAAGAGGACATACAGTAGTAAGAGGAGCTAGAGGAAAAGCAATAAAAATAGAAGATATGAGGTTTAAAGATATAAGAGAAAGATTTTCAAAATATGGTGCAGAATGGAGCCATGTATACATTTCTTCTGACGGCAGTGTAAAATCTTATTCCATTCAAAAAGATAAAAGAGTTTATTTAGGCAATATATTTGACAATTCAGTTGAGGAAATTTTCTTAGAGATGCAAAATAAGATTGATAATCTAGAAATTGTATATCAATAATTATCAAAATTAAGTTTTAGGAATAATTTATAGATTGGTTGTTTAGTTTTGTGTCAATAATTGTTAATGAGGTGATATAACTTGTTAAGATTGTTGAACAAATTTTTTTATGATACTTTACTTAAATGCTGGCTTTTTATGATGCTATGGATTTTTAGAGAACTTTTTACAGAGACAAAATTAGTCAAAAATTTTAAACTTCATAAAATATTTATGTAAAAATCATATAAAATTCATATAACAGATGTATTATATAGAGTATAGAAAGACTAGCTTAAAAACCATAATATAATACCCTATTGTAATGATAACCCTCCCTCACATCCTCAAATAGAGTTATCATTACAAGAATTAATCCATAAATTTAAAATTTATGGTTTTTTTTTATTTAATTTGTTTTATTATCTAGGAATATGATTTATTATAGAATATATAATAAGTAATATAAAATACATTTGATTAAGTTTTTGACATGTTTTTAACTATACTAATAAGGAGGAGTATTTATGAATGTAAATAATCGCAAGTGCCCAGAGTGTGGTGAACATAGTAAAAAATTTGAAGTAATAGAAGAGAGTGAGGAGTGTGTGACATTTGAATGTTACACTTGTGGAACTATATCTATACTAAAGTATTGTGACAACTGTAAAGAATTTGTATTTGTAAATATTCCAAACAATGTAGAGACATATGAGTATTGTTGCAGTAAATGTAATAATAAGATTTAATATAATTAAAATATATAATTTCATATGTCGTTTATACAAATATCATATCAAATTCATATATGTAATGTATTATAGAAATATAGAAAGAACTAGCTTAAAACATAATATAATTACCCTAAATTTATAATGACAACTCTCCCTCACATCCTCAAATATAGTTGTCATTATAAAATACTTTGGCTGTTTCAAAAATGTAAAATCATTTTAGAAGCAGTCTATTTTTTTGTAAAAAAATAAAGAAGGCAACGGGAAGCCTTCTTTCGTGTAAAAAAAGTTTAATTTTTTGTTAAGATTTGTTTGTTTATTTTATTTTATATTATCTTTATAATATGTTTTTATTTGAAGGTTGGCAATGGATTTTGCACAACTGGTCATTATGAATGTAAAAGTGGAATATTATTAATAAATAATAATTACAAAATTGTAATTATTATTTATTAAGCAAATGCGTAAAATATTACATTAATGGGTATATAATTAATAATATACTAGTTTGGGGAGGATAAAATTATGAATTATAAAACAATCATATTAAATAGAAAGTCTGTTAGAGAATATAAAAAGACAGATATTAAAGAAGAGTATCTTAGTGAGATTAAGAAATACTCAGAATCTTGTAAGAAACTAGTTCCAGAGATAGAAGTTGATATAAGAGTAATGAATAGAAGTGAAGTTTTTGACAATTTAGATAAAATAGCAGGATATAAAGGAAATATGATAGATGCACCAAGTTATATTATAATATTATCTGAAGTAAAAGATAATTACATCGAAAATTCAGGATACATAGGAGAAAATATAATTTTTAAGGTAACAGACCTTGGAATAGGCTCTTGTTGGGTTACTTTTGAGGATAGCAAAAAGGTATTAGATAAACTTGGTATTGACTCAGACAAAGAGGTAACAGGAATTATTGCTATTGGATATGGAGAAAATGCAAGCAATACTAAAGTACTAAATGCTACAAAGACTGGTGAGAATTATTCAAAATCTGATATGCAAGTTGTTTCAGACAATAGTTCTTCTCGTTTAGGTGTAGAAGAAGTAGTTTATATGGATGAGTGGGGAAATAATGCAAATACAAATATATTAGAAGAGAGAGCACTTCTTGATGCATTCCATTATGCAAGATTAGCTCCATCTACATTAAACAGACAGCCATGGAGATTTATAGTTGATGGAGGAGTTGTAGTTTTAGCAGTTAGAAAAGATGGTCATACTAATTTATATGAAGAAAAAATAGATATTGGTATAGTTATGCTTTATTTTGCAACAATAATAAGTGCAACTATGTTTGAGTTAAAATGGAATTTAGGTACTCCAGATAAAGATTATAAAATACCAGAAGAATATAAAATAGTTGGATATTGTAATATATAAAACAGTTTAATATTTAATTTAGTTTTACTTAAATTAATTTCTATAAAGAGTTCAATAACATTATATAGAATAATGTCTTTGAACTCTTTTGTTGTATAATTTAATTTTAGCATTATTAGTTGACAAATTTTATGTAAAAGAGGACTATTAATGTAAATTATTGGACTTGATATAAAGCCAATATAAAATTGATAGCTAAATGAGTAAATGTTATACTTTAAACTGAATCTGTATCTATTTTTGAAATAGTATTTTAAAGCTTACAATTTTGTGCATAGATTGAGAGGTATATTATTTTATTAAACTGTATAATTTGCTTGGAGGGAATGTTAAATGGAATGGATAAATAAATTAAATCAAGCTATTACTTACATTGAAGACAATCTTGAAAGTGGAGTGGATTATGCAGAAGCAGCAAAAATTGCATGTTGTTCCACCTTCCATTTTCAACGAATGTTCTCATATATTGCAGAAGTACCTTTGTCTGAATATATTAGACGTAGACGTATGACTAAGGCAGCACTTGAACTACAAAACAGTAATATCAAAATTTTAGAGCTGTCTGAGAAATATGGTTATGATTCGCCTACATCTTTTAATAGGGCTTTTCAAAACATACATAATATTTCTCCATCTGCTGCTAGAGCGAAAGGCGTTGTTTTAAAAGCATATCCTAGGATAACCTTAACTATTTATGTAAAGGGAAATGTAGAAATGCAATATCGTATTGTGGAAAAAAAGGGATTTCGTATTGTTGGAGTAAAAGAACATATGAATATGATTGTAGAGGAATGTTTTGATAAGGTTCCCAAGTTATGGGCTAAATCTATACAAAATGGAATGGTTGAAAAACTTTTGAAATTAATAAATCATGAACCTTATGGATTACTTGGAGTCAGTACATGTATGAATGGAAAGGACTTAGACTATTATATTGCTGCACCAACAGATAGACATACTTTAGAAAATACTTATGAATATTTTATACCATCAGGTACATGGGCAGTATTTGAATGTGTTTCTCCAATGCCAAATGCTACTGCTATACAGGAATTGCAAAAAAGAATTATTACTGAATGGCTACCAAGTTCTGGGTATGAGTATGCTAGTTTACCAGATATAGAACTTTATCCTAAAGGTGATATTAATGCTCCTGATTATACAGTAGAAGTTTGGATTCCAATTAAGAAACAAATTCAAAACTAGAGAAATAAGATGAAATTTTAAAATAGCAGACTAAAAATAGTCTGTTATTTTTTGTGAAATATGGAAAGTAAACTTTACATAAAACGTATATAGGTGTATAATTATGGAAAGTAAACTTTACATAAAATGAAATGATTTAAGGTGATAAATGTGAAAAATAGATTAGAAGAAATAAGAAAAAAGAAAGGGATAAAGCAAGAAGAGCTTGCCATTGCCTTACAAGTCTCAAGACAAACTATTGGTTCATTAGAAAATGGCAGATATAACCCATCAATTATTTTAGCATTTAAAATAGCAAGATATTTCGATATGAGTATTGAAGAAATATTTATTTATGAGGAGGAGTAAAAATGAAAAAGAACAGATTATATATAGGTATTGTTTATCTTGTTTTTGGAGTTTTATTTATTTTATTAGCTACATTGACAGAATTTTCATTTGAAGCTTTTATATGGGGACTTGCTGGAGCATCTTTAGGTCCTGGAATATGTATGATACTACAGTATATATATTGGAGTAAACCTGAAAGGGCTAAAGAATATGAGAAAAAGGTAGAAAATCAAATAATAGAGATGAATGATGAGAGAAGAGTTATGTTATGTGATAAATCTGGACGTATTACCAACCAAATTATGTCTTATGTTTTAGTGATTATTATATTTATAGTATCTATATTGAGTGTATTCTCAGTAATGGTAATAAGTAAATGGGTTTTAATTGGGCTTGGGTTACTTCTTTTATTTCAATTTATTTGTAGCGTAGTTGTATATAATAAATTGGATAAAAAGTTGTAATAAAAAATTAAAAATCACAATAAAAATATTAACGTTTTAAGTTTTAGATTTTTAAGATAATTTCAGATGATATCTTTAATAATTATATATACAAATTTATAAAAAGCCACAAGTATATATTATATTTTGTGGCTTTTTTATAGATAAAGATTATATAGGCTTTAAAGAAAAATATTGTAGTACTTTATTTCAGAGTAATTTCTATATGCTTTTAAAGGGATTAATCTTCATATAAATCGCCACTGTTTTCTTTATTAAGAGTTCCATCCAATTCAACCATTAGAAATTTTGTAAGTTTTTTAACTACAGGTCTATGTAGTGTATTTTTGGGTACAATAATAAATTCTCCTTCCTCAACTTTTGTTAATCCTTCTTGAGTTTCTAACTCAAACTCTCCTTCGATTACATAAAATAGTTCATCTGATTTTTCATGAATATGAAAATCTAAGCTTCTATTTGCCACTTGAACAACACTTAGTACATTATTATTGATAATTCCTATTTTTTTATAGATGTATAGTTGTTCGATATTATTTACTTCTTTAATTATATTAGATTTTGTTAACATTATAAGCCTCCTGTAATTATTGGTTTTATTTGACTTTTAGTATATGTATATGCTAACATTTATTTGACTATTTGTTAAATAGATTGATTAGATTATATCAATCTTAAATTTAGATAATACTGGAGGTGTCATAAATATGGAGTTAAAACATCTGAAGACCTTTTTAACACTTAGTAAAATCAAAAATTTTACTAAAACTGCTGAATATCTTAATTATGCACAATCAAATATTACGACTCAGATACAGCAACTAGAAAAAGAATTAGATGTACGTCTTTTTGAGCGTATAGGAAAAAGTGTAACACTAACTAGAGAAGGAGAAATGTTAATTCCCTATGCAAAAAAAATGATTCTACTTTCATCTGATATTAAAAATATGTATGAAAACCACACTGATTCAGGGCGTATTGTTATTGGGGCTTCAGAATCTATTTGTATTTTTAAACTACCTGAAATTATTAAAATATATAAAGAGAAATATCCTGATGTTGATTTGTTTTTGAAGACTTTGGATTCATCTGATTTTATTCCATTACTTGCAGACAATACAATTGATGTTGCGTTTATCCTTGATTCTCCTGTTACTGATAAGTCTGTTGTTTCTGTATTGAAAAATGATGAGCCAATATGTATTTTATCTGCTCCAGATAGTAAACTAGTGTTAAAAGAAAATGTGTCTATTCAAGACTTTCAAGATATT
The DNA here is from genome assembly GCF_020657855.1 of Clostridioides sp. ZZV14-6153. Taxonomy (NCBI): domain Bacteria; kingdom Bacillati; phylum Bacillota; class Clostridia; order Peptostreptococcales; family Peptostreptococcaceae; genus Clostridioides; species Clostridioides sp. ZZV14-6153. Next base: position 78,436 of record NZ_JAGWCZ010000001.1, read on the forward strand.
CCTTTTATTTTAACAGGGGAGGGCTGTTGTTATCGAAGTCTATTTGAAAAAGAATTATCTGAATCAGCTGTAGTTCCTAAAATAGTTCTTGAAACAGGGAGTATTCAGGTAATTAAGCAAACAGTGCTTAGTGGTCTTGGATTGTGTCTTCTCCCAGAGCTTGCAGTAGAGAAAGAATTAAAAAGGCATGAATTAATTAAGGTTCCATATTCTACAAACTATAACATTGTTTCTCAACTCATTTATCATAAAGATAAGTGGATGTCTAAGAATCTTTGTGATTTTATTTCTATTGTTAAACAGATGTACTAGAGTATTTTTAAATTGGTTATGTTACACGAATTGAAAATATAGACTACTTTAAAGCAGTCATAATTGCATATTTTGGATAAGTTGAAGCTTACTGAATAAAAGCTAGAAACAAATCAAAAATCATTTATTTCCATACATAATATTGAAAGTAAAAGAATAAGTTTTAATGAATATTTAGGGAATATGGCAATAAAAAAGCTCTTTAGTCTAAACCAAAGAGTTTTAATTTATTGGTGCCGCTGATGGGACTCGAACCCATATGGTTTCCCGTACGATTTTGAGTCGTATGCGTCTGCCAGTTCCGCCACAGCGGCTTATATTTTAAATCCAAACTACTTGTATATCCTACCAGATTTTCTGAGAACATGCAAGAGGAATATTGAATACAAAACACTCATTAAACTGTCAAAATATCATAAATACTAGCATTTTCTTACGCAAACTTATGAATCAACACAGTTGATTTTGAGTTAATTGCATCTACCAATTCCATCACTCGGTCATGTCATGTTTATTATTATAGCAAAAAAATATATTGTTTGCAACATATTTAATTTTAATATACTATTATTATTATGGGAATATTAAATAATAGCATATTGGTATATAATATATATGTTACAAAAATAGAGAATCTTTAGGAGTGATATAATTTGGAAAAAAAATTAATTATAATAGATGGAAATTCAATAATAAATAGAGCATTTTATGCTTTGCCAGAAATGAATAATAAAGAAGGCTTAAAAACTAATGCTATATACGGATTTACGACAATGTTGTTTAAAATAATAGATATATATAAACCAACACATATAAGTGTAGCTTTTGATAGAAAAGCACCTACATTTAGACACTTAGAGTATAAAGAGTATAAAGCAGGAAGAAAGGGAATGCCAGATGAATTAGCGGAGCAATTACAGCCACTAAAAGACCTTTTAGATAAATTTAAAATAAATAGATTAGAAATAGATGGTTATGAAGCTGATGATATTATAGGAACTGTTTCTAAAAAAGCAGAGGATAATGGATATAAGGTATACATAGTAACTGGAGATAAAGATGCCATTCAACTTGCTTCAGATAAGACTACTACTCTTATAACAAAAAAGGGTGTAGGAGAAGTTGAAGAATATGACTTTAACTCTGTAATTGAAAAATATGAAATGACTCCAACTCAGTTTATTGACTTAAAAGGGCTTATGGGAGATAAGTCAGATAACATACCAGGAGTACCTGGAATAGGAGAAAAAACAGGAATAAAACTTATAAAAGAGTTTTCTAGCATAGAGAATTTAATAGAAAATACAGATAAACTTAAAGGAAGTGTAAAAAAGAAGATAGAAGAAAATAAAGAAATAGCCATTCAAAGTAAAAGACTTGCAACAATTATAAGGGATGTACCAATAGAAGTAAATTTAGATAGTATGATTTTTGGCGATTATGATAAAGATGAACTTTTAGATAAGTTTAGATATTTTGGATTTACAAGTCTTTTATCAAGATTAGTTGATTTGGTTGACTCAGATGATACTGAACAAGTAGAAGAAAAAATAGAAATATTAAAATTAAAAGATATAGATAAATTTATAGACGAAGTAAATAAAAAAGGACAAGTTATTTTAAAAACTGTTAGAGGACAAGGTAATATACTTGAAAAAAATATAATATATATCTTTATAAGTGTAGATGGAGAAAAAATATATTATATAGATTCAGATGAGATGACAAAATTAGATGGTATACTTTCAAATAAAGAAATCAAGAAATTTGGATATAATTTAAAGGATGATTATATATCTTTAAAGCCATATAATATAAACTTGGAAAATATAAATTTTGATATAACAATAGCTGAGTATTTAATAGATTCTACTTCATCTACCTCATATGACTGTAGTGCTATAGCTATGAAATACTTATCAAAAAAAGTTAAATCAAAAGAAGAATTACTAGGTAAAGGTGTTAAATCTAAGAACTACGAAGATTTAGAATTTGAAGAGTTGGCTGAGTATATGGGGCAAATAATATGCACAGTTAAAGAAACAATTCCTATGATGGAAAGAAGTTTAATCGATATGAGTATGGATGGTCTTTTTTATCATGTAGAAATGCCTTTAGTGGAAGTTTTAGGACATATGGAGTATGAAGGTATAAAAGTAGATAAGAGTATATTAGATGACCTAAGCATTGAGTTTAAAGAAATAATTTCTACACTAGAAAAGGAAATCTATGAATTATCAGGAGAGCCATTTAATATAAATTCACCAAAACAATTAGGTGTTATATTGTTTGAAAAATTAGAACTTCCAATAATCAAAAAAACTAAGACTGGATACTCAACTAATGCAGATGTTTTAGAAAAATTAAGGGATAAACATCCAATAATCGATAAAATAACTGAGTATAGACAAATAGTAAAGCTGAATTCTACTTATGTTGAAGGTCTTCTAAACATAATAAATCCAGAAAGTAATAGAATTCATTCATCATTTAATCAAACTATAACAACTACTGGAAGAATTTCATCTACAGAACCAAATCTTCAAAATATACCTATAAAAATGGAAATGGGTAGAAAAATAAGAAAGGTGTTTATTGCAGATGAAAATTGTAAGCTAGTTGACGCCGATTACTCACAAGTAGAACTTAGAGTTCTTGCACATATGAGTCAAGATGAAAATATGATAGAAGCATTCAAACATAATGAAGATATTCATACTAAAACAGCTTCACAAGTTTTTAATGTTTCTATGGAAGATGTAACTAGTGAGCTAAGAGGTGCAGCTAAGGCAGTAAACTTTGGTATTATATATGGTAAAAGTGATTTTGGATTGGCGGATGATTTAAATATACCTGTTCCAAAAGCAAAAGAGTATATAGAAAGTTATTTTGCTAAATATCATAAGATAAAAGAGTTTATGGACACTACAGTAGAAAAGGCTAGTGAAGATGGTTATGCTGTGACTATCTTAAACAGAAGGAGATATATACCAGAAATAAAGTCTAGCAATTTTATGGAGCGAAATAGAGGGAAGAGATTTGCAATGAATGCACCAATACAAGGAAGTGCAGCAGATATAATAAAGATTGCTATGATAAATGTTCACAAAAAGTTAGAAGAAAATAATTTGAAATCAAAACTTATACTACAAGTTCATGATGAATTGATAGTTGAAGCAATTGACGATGAAATAGATATAGTTAAAAAAATTGTAAAAGATGAAATGGAAAATGCTGTAAATATGGATGTTCACTTAGATGTAGATTTAAATGTTGGTAGTTCGTGGTATGAGACAAAGTAGGTGATTTTATGTTGATATTAGGACTTACAGGAGGAATAGGCTGTGGAAAAAGCAGCCTATCAAATATATTTAGAAAATTTAACATTACTATAGTGGATGCAGATATTATATCTAGACAAATATTTGATGATAAGTTGTTATTAGAAGCAGTATTTAAACATTTTGGTCGAAATATAAAAAAGGATGATGGGACTTTAGATAGAAAAGCTCTTGGGAAAATAGTTTTTAATGACGAAGAAAAACTTAATGAGTTAAATAATCTGACACATCCAATAATAAGAGAAAAAATAATAAGTGATATAGAAGAAGCCAGAAAAAAAGGCGAAAAGATAGTAATATTAGATGCAGCAATATTAGTAGAAAGTGGATTTTTGGAAATAGTAGATAAGCTATTAGTGGTTACTTGTAAACAAGAAGTACAAATTAGCCGAATACAAAAGAGAGATAATTGTAGTAAACAAGAAGCACTTAGCAGAATAAATTCACAAATGAGTCAGGAAGAAAAATCCAAATATGGTGATTATATAATAGATAATTCGGGAACAATAACTGAATTAGAGAATAAAGTATACAAATTTATTGAATACATGAAGGAGAATTGGCGTGAATAATAAGAAAGTATTGATTCTATCTATTTTTATAATCTTATTTGGGGCACTATTAATGGAAAGTAAAATAATACATAAGTTTTTGTATCCTAAAAAATACTCAGAGTATGTAGAAAAATATTCTAAAGAATTTAATTTAGATGAAAATATAGTTTACAGTGTCATAAAAGCAGAAAGTAAGTTTAATAGCTCTGCTGTTTCAAAAAAAGAGGCCAAAGGGTTAATGCAAATACTAGACATGACTAGAGATTGGGGAGCGGAAGAACTGAATCTAGAAAATATCGATATTTTTGACCCAGAAACTAACATAAGAATTGGTTGTTGGTATTTAAATAAATTATATAAAGAATTTGGTTCATTGGATTTAGTAATAGCTGCGTATAATGGTGGTTCAGGTAATGTAAAGAAATGGTTAGAAAATAACGAATATAGTAAAGATGGAAAGAATCTACATGATATACCTTTTGAACAAACTTCAAAGTATGTAGAAAAAGTAAAAAATAATTATAAAAATTATAATAAGATATATGGCGAGAAGGGGAAAAACTAATGAAGAAAATAAAAGTCTTAACAGTAATTTTAGCTATAACTCTTATGATAGTTGGTTGTAGTAATACAAAAACAAAACAAAGTAGTAGCGAATCAAGTATTAAAAGTCAAAGCTCTATAGATGCCAAATATATAAACTTAACGATGGTGACTCCTAAGACTATAAACCCTATAACAAATACTGATAAGTCTGTTGGCTACATAATGAACTTAATCTATGATGGTTTGTTTACAATAGATGAAAACTATAATGTAACTCCTCAGTTAGTGAAGGAGTACAATATAGCTCAAGATGGAATGAGTATAGATATAAAGCTAAACGATGCAAAATGGCATGATGGAAAAGCTGTTACTTCAAATGATGTAAACTATACAATTGGTTTAATTCAAAAAAGTGCAGAAAGTCCATATAATGAATTTACAAAAAATATAGCTTCTGTAAATATTAAATCAGATAAAGATTTTACAATAAAATTTAAAGCTAAATATGCTTTTTCTATTGATAGTTTAATTTTTCCAATAGTATCTCAAAATCATTTAGATTCAAAAGATGTAAATGACAAAAATAATAATATGATAGGAAATGGGAAATATAAAATAGAATCATATACAGAAAGAGAAGGAATGATTTTATCTGTGAACAAGGATTACTATGAAGAAGTTCCTAAAGCTATGAAAAATGTAAAAGTGGGAATGGTTCCTAATGAAGATGCTAGAACATCTATGGTTATGGCTCTTGATAGTGATATAACAAATGTTACACTGAATGATTTGAGCAAATTTCAAGAAAAAGAGTTTAATATAACAAAATATCAAGGTAGGGATTATGAATGTGTATTATTTAATTACAATAATTCTTTTTTTAAGGATGTCAATTTTAGAAAAGCAATTGCACATTCTATAAATAAAAATAGAATTATTAGTGAAGGTTATATGGATGATGCAACTCCTGTTAATTTTCCACTTAACTCAAAATCAAAATATTATAGCAGTGATGTGAAAGATTTAGAATACAATAAAGATAAAGCAATTGAGTATCTTAATAAAATAGAATATGCAAATATAAATGCAGTGAATACAAAAAATGATAAAGTAGATAAAAAACAAAAAAAATCAGCTAAAAAAAATACAAAAAAACTTACTGCTGAAGAACAAAAAAAGGCTGAACAAGAAGAAGCTGAGAGAGTAAAAAAAGAAGCTGAAGATAAAAAAAATAAAGAAAAAGAGGAAGTAAAGAAAAGACTTTCTGAAATGAATTTAAAAATAATAGTAAATAAAGATAATAGTGAGAGGCTAAAAACATCACATATAATAAGTGAAAACCTAAAAGCTATAGGAATAAACAATACAATAAATCAGTTATCAGATAAAGAAATGGAAAGTGCGCTTAATTCTAAAAATTACGATTTAGCATTGGTAGGGTGGAATTTATCGAGCGTACCAGATGTAAGTAGTATAATAGCAAGCAGTGGATATACTGATGATAAGTTAAATGGATATATGTCTGCACTGACAAGTTCTGCATCTGAAATTGAAACAAAGAAAGCATATAAAGTTGTACAGAAGTATGTTAGAGACAATGCAACATTTATCAGTTTAGCTATTAGAAACAACTATATTGTAAGCAATAGTAGACTAAAAGGAAAAATTACTCCAAATGAATTTGATGTATATGAGGGAATCTCTAACTTAGATATAAGCTCAAATGAATCAAAATAAATTAAATGATTAATTTATATTTAAAAAATTTAAACTGTATGATAAAATACCCTTGTAGGGTATAAGGAGGTAATTGATATGAAAAAGAAACTATTAGTAGAAGGTATGAGTTGTGGACACTGTGTAAATCATCTTAAAACTGCATTAACAGAAGATATAGATGGTGTTGAAGTTTTAGATGTAGATTTAGAAAATAAATGTGCATCTGTAGACATGAAAGATGATGTGTCAGTTGATAAGTTAAAAGAAGTAATAGCAGAGTTAGGTTTTGAATTAAAAGGAATTGAATAAAAAAATAATAAAATAAAAAAAGACCTCTATTGGGGGAGTAATAGAGGTCTAAAAATGGGGGAGATTGAGTATGTTTGATTTTACATTACTATTATCTCCCCTTTTAAATTAATATATACATAAAAAGTAAAAAATTTCGAGAAAGATTCACATTTCTTAAACTTTTTGAATATACTATAAATAGCTAAGGGAGGGAGTATCATGGAGTCTAGAGGATATAAAGAAGATTTAAAAAAAATGATACTTGATATGGCCCACAAAGAACTTGAGAGTTATGTATCACAAAAAGGAGCAAAAAAATACTTTGAAGGTAATTTGGATAAAGTTATTAATAATAATATAAAAAAATTCAATCAAAGTATTGGTCTTAATAGAGTATATTTAAAAATGTTAAAAAAGTGTGCATATCAAGAAAGTGTAACTTCGATATCAAGAACCATCAAAAAAGAAACATTATTTAAATCAAAAAAAGAGCTATTTGCTTTTTCAGAGTACTTAAAGCTTAATGTTAATAAGCGACTTTCATATAATCAGATTTTAAGAAAAATATCAAGGTATATATACTATAATAGAAATTCATATGCTCAAAAATACGTTACTTTCAAAAGAGGAGATGAAGAATATTTTTTAGAACCTGAGAAAATAAAAGATGAATTGATATCAAGCTATAGGTCAAAAACTAGAGAAGATATGAAATCAATAGCAAAACTTTTAGATATAGAAATAGAGGAAGATTATAGTGCTGAAGATATTAGAAAAAAAGTAATAAACTATATTATAAAAGAAAAAATTAAAAATTAAATATAAAAATTTTAAAAAATAAGTTCTATTATTTTACACAATCAAGATAACTTGAGTACAACTTTTTCATGTGTTTAATAGAACTTATTCTTTTTTTGACATATTCTTTTAAATAATTTAATGCTACTTAGGTATTACACAGCATTATTCAAATTTTTAACTTAATTTGATTTAAATAAAGTTATAATAATGATATAATATAAAAAAAGTAAAAATTGGAGAGTGATTTCAAAATGAAGTTTAGTTTTTGCCATAACAATTTTAATGTTACTAACTTAGAAAAAAGTTTGAATTTTTATGATAAAGCTTTAGGTCTAAAAGAAGTAAAGCGTAAAGAAGCAGAAGATGGAAGTTTTATACTAGTTTATTTAGGAGATGGGATTACTAGCCATACATTAGAGTTAACTTGGCTTAGAGATTGGGATAGACCATATAATTTAGGGGATAATGAGTTCCATTTGGCTTTAGAAGTTGAAGAGTTTGATGAGGCAAAAAAACTTCATAAAGACTTAGATTGTATATGTTTTGAAAATGAAAGTATGGGAATTTATTTTATAGCGGATCCAGATAATTATTGGATTGAAATACTTCCTAAGAATCATTAATTTTAAGAATATAATTATAATTTCTTTACAATTAATAATAGAATAAGTTATTATTAAAATATAGTTCTTAAAAATGGATAATAGTGGTATGACTTTATGATTATAAAAATATGTTGGGGGGAGTGATAGTAGTGAAGAAAGCTATAACGGCTTTAGGGATTGGAGCAGTAGCAGTATCTGTTAGTTCTATACATGCAAGTGCTCTTGAAAAGGGAGTTGTGACAGCTAGTGCTTTAAATATAAGAAGCGGGCCAAGTGCTGATTGTGACAAAGTAGCAAAGTTATACAAGGGAAAAACTGTAGAAATTTTAGAAAAATCTAATGGATGGTATAAAGTAAGAGTATCAAGTTCTGTTGTTGGCTGGGGAAGTGCAAAATACATATCGACAAGTGGTTCATCTGGAAGCACTTCAAACCAAAATAATTCAACATCAAGTGGAACATCTATTAGTGGAAATGGAAAAGTAAATGTCAGTTCTAGATTAAATATAAGAAGTGGTGCAGGTACAAACTATTCATTAGTTGGTAAAGCAAATAATGGAGATGTAGTAAAGCTATTAGAACAAAGTAATGGATGGTATAAAATAAAACTATCAAATGGAGTTACTGGATGGGCTAGTAGTCAGTATATCTCAAAAACATCAGAAGATGTTGGAACGAATAATTCTAATTCAAGTAATACTAATAACAATAATAACGACACTGATAAAAATCAATCTAGTGAAGTATCGCTTGAAGGCAAGAAGGGGAAAGTAACATCTACTGTAAGTTTAAATGTAAGAAGCGGCCCTGGGACAAGCTATTCTGTAATAGGAAAATTAAGTGGTGGAGATGTTGTTGAGCTAAAAGCTAAAAATAATGGATGGTATAAAGTGAAATTATCAAATGGGACAACTGGATGGGTAAGTTCTAGTTATATTTCTGAGACTAATGAAGGATTAAAAGAAAACTCTAGCTCATCGTCTAATAGTAATTCCCAATCTAATAGTAATTCAAACTCTTCATCTATTGGAAATTCAGATAAATCGACTGTGAATGGTTCAAAAGTAGTAGACTTTGCATATACCCTTATTGGAATACCATATCAATGGGGGGCATCAGGTCCAGATAAGTTTGATTGTTCTGGATTTACACAGTATGTTTTTAAACACTCAGTTGGACTTTCTATCCCAAGAGTTTCTAGAGAGCAAGCTCAATTTGGAAGTGCAGTTTCTATGGGTAACTATGCACCAGGAGATTTAGTTTACTTTGATACTGATGGAGATGGAGCAACGAACCATGTCGGTATATATGTAGGCAATAGTAAGTTTATACATTGTAGTGGAACTCAAACTAATCCTAATAAGGTTAAAGTGGACAATTTGACTACTTCATATTGGTCTAAAGCATTACTTGGAGCAAGAAGATTTGCTTAGTAGATATAATTTTTATTAAAAAATTAAAATAAATAAGTTTTCTATTCATAAATTGAGACTCTTAAAAATATACTTTATTAATAATATAATTTTGGGAGGGGACAAACTAATGAATAGAAGAAAGACGATATACAGAGGATTTAATAATAATAGACATAAGATAGATGTGCGTAAGTATATAATAACTATTGCTTGTTTATGTTTAATTGGCTATTATTCTTATACAAAAATAAAAGATAGCAAGATGTTAGAGTATATATCAGCTAAAATACCATTTCTAAATAGTTCATCAGATATAACTTATAAAGATATATCTGATGAATTAAATGCCATAAAAAATGGAAAAAAATCTAAATCGCAAACCAATTCAAAGGATAATCAAAATAATAGTTCAGAAAAAGCAGTAAATAATACTAAGGAACCAGAAAAAGTAAAATTAGCTACTATTGAAGGATGGGATATATATACTATCCAAGTTGCTGCAATAGATAATGATGATGATTTGAAAAAAATACAAACATCATTAGTTAGTAGCGATATACCTTTTTCAGTTATGGAGAAAGATGGAGTAAAAAAAATACAAACATACTCTTCTTTTGATGAAAATGAAGTTAGAAAACATATGAGTTCTATAAGAAAAGTATTTCCAGATGCGTTTTTATCTCATTTAGATGCACCTATGCTATCTTTAGAATATACAAGTAATTATGCTTATATAGATAGTATATCAAAAGAGTTAAATAAATTAATAACAAACTTTAAAGAAGAATCAAGTTTTTGGTCGAATGATGAAAATAATGTAGATATGGAAAAATATAATACTATTTTGACAAATAGAAAGGCAATATCACAAAATATATCAAAAGAAGCGGAAAAGATTGATTATTCTGAAATGCGTTTATTTAAAGATAATTTAATTGGTTATGTAAACAACATAAACGAAAAAATTGATACTGCCTCAAAAGCAGCAAATGAAGAAAAATATAGTGTAAGTAAAAGTCTACTTTTATCATCTATGCAAGAGTATTCTTTGTTTATAAATTCTATAAAATAAAATACAGAAAATTTAGACTTTAGAAAGCTATAGGAAAAGGATTGTTTAATAAGACAATCCTTTTCCTCGTTTTAACTTAATAAAGAGGCATTGATTTATAAAATAAATTATAAAAATAGGGATATTTTTTTAACAATTGTTAAGATTTTTTAATATATATAGTATACTTATAGAAGGCAGAAAAAATGTTTTTTTATAGATAAGGGGGTAAAACAATGAAACTCTTAACTTTTAAGGGAGGGATACATCCTCCATATAGAAAAGAGTACTCTAACACAAAGGCACTTGAAAAAGCTCAAGCTCCAAAGATAGTTTACATTCCTCTTCAACAACATATAGGGGCACCAGCTAAACCTATTGTTGAAGTTGGTGATGAAGTAAAGTTTGGGCAAAAAATAGGTGAACAGCAAGGTTTCGTTTCATGTAACGTTCATTCTTCAGTATCAGGTAAAGTTATTGCTATTGAACAACATGAAGTACCAGGTGGTTCAGCTCAATGTGTAGTTATAGAAAATGACTTCAAGGAAGAATTACATGAAAGTGTTCAACCAAAAGGTCAGTTAGAGGATTTGAGCAAAGAAGACATAGTAGGTATCATAAAAGAGGCAGGAATAGTAGGTATGGGTGGAGCTACATTCCCTAACCATGTAAAAGTATCTCCTCCACCAGATAGTAAAGCAGAAGTAGTTATATTAAATGGGGCAGAATGTGAGCCATATTTAACTGCAGACCACAGATTAATGGTGGAAAACCCAGAAGATGTTGTATTTGGTTTAAGAGCATTAATGAAAGTATTAGATGTTAAAAAAGGATTTATAGGAATTGAAACAAATAAACCAGATGCTATAGAAGCAATTCAAAATGTAGCTAAAGATTATAGTGAAATCGAAGTTGTTGGCCTTCAAGTGAAATATCCACAAGGAGCAGAAAAACAACTTATTTATGCGTGTACAGGTAAGGAAGTTCCATCAGGCGGATTGCCAATAGCAGCAGGTGCAGTTGTTGACAACGTTGCCACAGCAGCTCAAATAGCTAAATCTATTAAAACAGGTATGCCTTTGGTAGAAAGAATTACTACAATAACAGGTAGTTGTATCAAAGAACCTAAAAACCTAATAACAAAAGTTGGTACATTAGTTTCAGAAATAATAGACCAATGTGGTGGTTTTAAAGAAGGTAAAAAAGTTGGTAAAGTTATAATGGGTGGACCTATGATGGGTATGACTCAATATACTATTGAAATAGCAACTAATAAAGGTTCTTCAGGAATTTTATGTTTAGATGAAGAAGAATCACGTACACCAGATGTTCAAAATTGTTTAAGATGTGGAAGATGTACAGATGTATGTCCATCATTCTTACAACCACTTTTCATAAGTGCATATTCTTTGAAGGAAGATTATGACACAGCTGAATATCATAGAGCTATGGATTGTATAGAATGTGGGTCTTGTTCATTTATTTGTCCAGCAAGAAGACCATTACTTCAATCTATAAGATCAGCAAAAAGAGAAATAGGAGCAAAGAGAAGAAAGCAAGCTGCTCAGAAATAAAGAAAGTTAAGGGGGAAAAACGATGGAAAATAAGTTGATAGTATCATCTTCTCCTCATGTGAGAAGTAATGAAGATACTTCATATATAATGAAACAAGTTATTATAGCACTCCTTCCAGCAGCAGTAGCAGGAGTATACTTCTTTAGACTTAATGCATTGAGTGCTATGTTTTTTTGTATACTTGGTACAGTAGGTACTGAATTTTTATATCAAAAATTTATGAAGCATAAAAGTACTATAGGAGATTTTTCAGCTGTTGTAACAGGATTATTATTAGCATTTAACGTACCAGCATCACTTCCTTGGTGGATGTGTCTAGTAGGAGGAATATTTGCAATATTAGTAGTTAAAATGGTATTTGGTGGAATTGGATGTAACTTTGTCAATCCAGCACTTGCTGCAAGAGCATTTTTATTAGCATCATTTCCAGTAGCAATGACTGCTTGGACTCAACCAGGTGTTAATTGGATAGGTAAAAATTTAGATGCAGTTACTACAGCAACACCATTAAGTTTTTTGAAAAATGGAGCAGCAGGATTAGCTGACCTTTCTAGTAATGGAATCAGCCTTGCTGATATGATGATTGGTAATATTGGTGGATGTATAGGTGAAACATCAGCAATATTATTATTATTAGGTGGAGTATACCTAATGTATAAAGGCATAATAAATTATGTTATCCCAGTATTTTACATAGCAACTGTATTTATATTAACATTCCTTTTAGGTGGATTTAATATAAATTTTGCAATATATCAACTGTTTGCTGGAGGACTTATGTTAGGTGGATTCTTCATGCTTACGGATTATACAACTTCGCCTATGACTAAAAAAGGTCAAATCATATATGCTGTATTAGCAGGTCTTATAACAACTGTTATAAGAATGTATGGTGGATATCCAGAAGGTGTATCTTACTCAATACTACTAGTAAACTGTCTTGCACCACTTATAGATAAGTTTGTTAGAAACAGAGTGTTTGGGGAGGTGGCTAAATAATGAATAGTATGGTAAGACTAGGTGGAACTTTACTTGCTATAAGTGCAATAGCCTCATTAGCACTTGGAGCTACAAATCAAGTTACAGCTCCAGTAATAGAACAAAGAAACATACAAGCAAACAATGAACTTAGAAAAGCAGTACTTCCAGAAGCAAAAGAGTTTAAGGAAATGAAGGAAAGTACTTATAAAGACCTTGGAGATGGCCTTATAGCTGAGGTATATGAAGGGTTAGATGGTTCTGAGGTAGTAGGATATACTTTAAAAGCTAAACCAAGTGGATATGGTGGAGAAATTGAAGTTATGGTAGGTATATCAGCTGATGGCCAAGTTACAGGCGTTGATATTGGTAATATGTCAGAAACAGCAGGACTTGGAGCAAAAGCTAAGGATGATGCATTTAAAGGTCAATACAAAGGAAAAACTGCTGAACCTCTTGAAGTAGCAAAAGGAAGCACAACAGCAGAGAATCAAATATTAGCAATATCAGGTGCAACTATTACATCTACAGCAGTTACTACAGGAGTAAATGCTGCAATAGATGTTTTCAATAGTGCTCTTAATAAATAAGGAGGGTTAATTATGAATTTAGCTAAAGTATTTAAAAATGGGCTAATAGATGAGAACCCAACATTTGTGCAAGTTATAGGTATGTGTCCAACACTAGCCGTTACAACTTCAGCAATAAATGGAATTGGTATGGGTCTTTCAACAGCAGCAGTTTTAATATGTGCAAATCTAGTTATATCTTTAATAAGAAAAATTACACCAGATAAGATAAGAATACCTATATTTGTAGTAATTATAGCTACATTTGTTACAATAGTAGGAATGGTTTTAAAAGCATATGTTCCTGCTCTTGATAAGGCTCTTGGTATATATATACCATTAATAGTTGTTAACTGTTTAATACTAGCTCGTGCAGAAAGTTTTGCTTTTAAAACTGGTCCACTAGCTTCAATTGTTGATGGTGTAGGTCAAGGTCTTGGATTTACTGTTGCACTTACAATAATAGGTGCAGTTAGAGAATTACTTGGAAATGGTAGTTTATTTGGAATGACTTTATTTGGAGCATCTTTCCAACCAGTATTAATATTTATATTACCACCAGGTGCATTCTTAACATTAGGATTCTTATTTGCAGGATTTAATAAATTAAGAAGTAAAAAAGCGTAGTGGAGGTGTAATAAATGAATTTAATACTTTTATTTTTAAGTATCGTTCTTGTTAATAACGTTATAACATCTCAGTTCTTGGGTATATGTCCTTTCTTAGGAGTTTCTAAGAAAGTTGATACAGCAGTAGGGATGGGAGTTGCAGTTACATTCGTTCTAACTCTAGCTTCAATTATAACTTATTTTATACAAATTTTATTAGTAAAGACTGGAACTGAATTTTTACAAACAATAGCTTTTATTTTAGTTATAGCTTCTATAGTTCAGTTCGTTGAAATGGTAATTCAAAAGATGAGTCCATCTTTATATCAAGCATTAGGAGTTTACTTACCTCTTATAACTACAAACTGTGCAGTTCTTGGTATAGCTCTAGTTAATGTTCAAAAAAGTTATAACTTAGTAGAAACAATAATAAACGGATTTGGAGCAGGAGCAGGATTTACTTTAGCAATAGTAATATTCGCAGGTATAAGAGAAAGACTAGAATTAGCTGATATACCAGAAGCGTTTAAAGGTTTCCCTATAACACTTATATCAGCAAGTTTAATGTCAATAGCTTTCTTAGGATTTACAGGACTTATAAAGCTATAAAAAAGAGGGGTGAAAATAGTGATACTTACGGCTGTAGTAGTTTTAGGAATTATGGGCTTAATCTTCGGGATAGTATTAGATTTTGCTTCTAAAAAGTTTGCTGTAGAAGTAGACGAAAGAGTGGAAGCTATACTAGGAGTACTTCCAGGTGCTAACTGTGGTGGTTGTGGATTTCCAGGATGTGGAGGTCTTGCAAGTGCAATAGTTGAAGGAAAAGCACCAGTTAATGGTTGTCCTGTAGGTGGAGCAGATGTTGGTGTAAAAGTTGGAGAAATAATGGGAGTAAGTGCTGAAGCAGGTGAAAAACAAGTAGCAAAAGTTATTTGTAAAGGAACTTGTTCAAGCGCAAAAGATAAATACGTGTATGAAGGAATATCTGATTGTAGAGCAGCAAATGTTTTAAATTCAGGAGCTAAAATGTGTAAGTTTGGATGTTTAGGTCTTGGAACATGTAAGACTGTTTGTAAATTTGATGCTATTTCTATAGTTGATGGAGTAGCAGTAATAGATGAAGAAAAATGTGTTAACTGTGGAAAATGTAAAGAAGCATGCCCTAAGGGTATAATAATTACAAAACCAGAAAGCCAATCAATAGTTGTAGAATGTAATAGCAAAGAATTTGGTAAAGCTGTTAAAGAAAAATGTACTGCTGGATGTATTGGTTGCGGAATGTGTGTAAAAGCTTGTCAATTTGATGCAATAATATTTGAAAACAAAATAGCTAAAATAGACCCTAGCAAGTGTGTAGGTTGTATGCAATGTGTAGAAAAATGCCCTACAAAAGTAATTTCAGGTGATATAGCTAAGAGAAAGAAAGTTACTATTGACCAAGAACTTTGTGTAGGATGTACAGTGTGCAAAAAACAATGTAAGTTTGATGCAATAGAAGGTGAATTAAAAGAAAAACATAAGGTAGATGCAGACAAATGTGTAGGATGCCATTTATGTATGGAAAAATGTCCAAAGAAAGCTATTAAAATTTTGTAATATGGACAAAATAAAGATATGGAATAATTTCCATATCTCTAATGAGTACATAAAACAGAGGTATGGAATAATTTCCATACCTCTATTTTATGTATATTTATTTTATTGGTAATAAATATAACAATAGTGTAACAAAAAAGGTTCGACATTTCTGTTGAATTTTTTACAATATAGTGATAGACTAAATAGGTACAAATTACGTACAAATGAGGTGAATAAATGAATATAATCTTGGCATCAGCCTCTCCAAGAAGGAAAGAAATTCTAGAGAATACAAATGTAAGATTTGATATAATTAAAAGTGAAATTGATGAGATTATATTGGAAGGTGAAGCACCAAAACATTTAGTTATGAGATTAGCTTTTGAAAAAAGTATGTCTGTAGCATCTAAACATAAGGAAGATGTTGTTATTGGAGCTGATACTGTTGTTGTTTTAGATAATGCTATTTTAGGAAAGCCTAAAGATGAGTCTTGTGCAAGAGACATGCTAAGGAGACTATCTGGAAGAGAGCATCAAGTCATAACAGGTATTAGCTTAATAAACTTGTGCAGAGATAAAAAAATAATTGACTATGTAATCAGCGATGTAAAATTTAAAACGTTATCAGAAAAAGATATTGAGGATTATCTGAAAACTAAAGAGTCATTTGACAAAGCAGGAGCTTATGGAATACAAGGATATGGAGCCTTGCTAGTTGAAGAAATTAGAGGAGATTATTTTAATATAGTTGGACTTCCAATTTCAAGGTTAGGTGACTTGCTAAAGGAACATTTTAATATAAATCTTTTTTATGGAGTGTGATTTATCTGAAAAAGTCATTTAATTCAACCATTAAGGTAAAAGAAATGGCACTAGAGGAAAGACCCAGAGAAAAGATGCTTGCTGAAGGAGTAAAAAGCTTATCAAATGCTGAATTGTTGGCTATACTTTTAAGAACTGGTAACAAACATAAAAACGCCATCGAGTTAGCTAACTATATAATAAATAGAGATATTCAGGGTATTAGACATTTAGAAGAAATGACAATAGAGGAGCTGTGTAATATAGATGGAATTGGATTGTCAAAATCAGCCCAAATTAAAGCAGCTTTAGAACTAGGCTTTAGAGTAGCTAGTTTTAAACCTATGAAGTATAAAATAAAAAATCCTTGGGATATACATAAATATTATATGAATAGTCTGAGGTATTTGAAAAAAGAGGTTTTTAAGGCAGTTCTTTTAAATACAAAAAATGAGATAATATCTGATGTAGATGTATCTGTAGGGACTTTAAACTCATCATTAGTCCATCCTAGAGAAGTTTTTAAAGAAGCTATAAAGAGAAGTGCAAGTAAAATAATAGTGATGCATAATCACCCCTCAGGAAGTGTAGAACCATCAAAGGAAGATAAAAATATTACATCCAGACTTATTAAATGTGGAGAAATAATTGGGATTGAAATAATTGACCATATAATAATTGGAGATGGATTATACTTTAGCTTTAAAGAAAATATGATAATTTGACTTTATATGTGATAAAATAGTAGGAGAATGTTTTAAACATGATTCTTAATTAGTAGGAAGGAGTAAAATCATGGCTAAGGAAAAAAAGAAAGAAAAAAGAGGTTTTTTTAGTTTTAACAAGATGACAAAGGATATGGGAATAGATTTAGGGACTGCAAATACATTAGTTTACATAAAAGGACAAGGTATTGTTGTTAGAGAACCCTCAGTTGTTGCAATAAGAGATGACAGTAAAGAAGTTTTAGCAGTAGGTGAAGAAGCTAAAAAAATGATAGGTAGAACACCAGGAAATATAGTGGCTATAAGACCAATGAAAGATGGAGTAATAGCTGACTTTGATATAACTCAATCAATGATTAGTTACTTTATACAAAAAGCAGCTGACAAAAAAGGTGTTGTAAGTCCAAGAATAGCTATATGTGTTCCTTTTGGAGTTACAGAAGTTGAAAAGAGAGCTATAGAAGAGGCTGCAAGACAAGCTGGTGCTAAAGATGCGTTCCTTATAGAAGAACCAATGGCAGCGGCTATAGGAGCTGGATTAAAGGTTGAAGAGCCAGAAGGTAATATGGTAGTTGATATCGGTGGAGGTACTTCAGAAATAGCTGTAATATCTCTAGGAGGAATTGTTACTGCTAAATCTATAAGAATTGGTGGAGACGAATTTGATGAGTCTATAGTTGCCTATGTAAAAAAAGAATATAATCTTATGATAGGTGAAAGAACTGCTGAAAATGTTAAGATTAGCATAGGATCTACATTTAAAGATGATGAAGAAATAAATATGCAAATAAGAGGTAGAGATTTAATATCAGGATTACCTAAAACAATAGAAATATGTTCTACAGAAGTTAGAGAAGCATTAAAAGAGCCTGTGAGTTCAATAGTAGATGCTATAAAATCTACATTAGAAAAAACTCCACCAGAATTAGCATCAGACATAATGGAAAACGGAATAATGCTAACAGGAGGGGGAGCTATGCTTAGAGGCCTTGATAAACTTATTACACAAGAGACAGGAATGTCTGTTCAAATAGCAGAAGCTCCTCTTGATTGTGTTGCACTTGGAACAGGAAAATCTGTTGAAGACCAAGAAATTTTTGAAAAAGTATTAATGATGAATGCTAAAAATTAGAAGTTGGTGATGGCCTTGAGATTTGACAAGAATAAAAATGAGAAAAAAAGGATTAATGTTAAAGTGATAGCAACGGGCGTAGTTGCTATCACTTTAATTGGAATTGTGGGTATATCAATTGGTAAGTTTTCAAATGGAAGCCCAGTAAATTTAGGAATAGCATCAGATGCTATTACAAGTGTAGGAAAAGGAGTAAATGATGGATTTTCATTTATAAAAAATGGTTTTAAAGATATCTTAAATTATAGAGATAACTCTGAGAAGGTAAAAAAATTAGAATCAGAAAATGAAAAACTTAAAAAAGATGTTATAGCCTTGAATACCAAATTAGATAAGACAGAATCATTAGAAGAATTAAAGAAGACACTTAACTTTGTAGAGGAAAAATATAAAGCAACAAGTATCTCTACAAGTGTTGTAGGTAAAAATGATGGAAATTGGTATGAGAGTTTTATAATAGGTGCGGGAAAAAATTCAGGTGTAAAAAAAGAAAGTATAGTTATGAATGGCAGTGGTCTAGTTGGTATAGTTTATGAAGTTTCTAACGATTATAGTAAGGCAATTTCACTATTAGATTCTAAATCATCTGTAAGTTTTAAATTAGCAAAAAATGCTAGTGCTAAAGGCGCGATTACTCAAAATACTACTTTAGACAATAAGGATAGTTATAATAGTAAAGGCTACTTACAAGGTTATATGTTTGATTCATCATATAATGTAATTCAAGGAGATATAGTAACAACATCTGGTCTTGGATTTTTCCCAGAAGGCATACCAATTGGTGAGGTTGAAAAGGTAATTGATGATAAAGATAAATCACTAAAATATGTAGTTGTAAAACCTTATGTTGATTTTAAGAATATAGATGACGTTGTAGTCATAGAACCAAGAAATATAGGATAAAGGGGATAAAAAACAATGAAAAAAGTTTTACTTTGTCTATTGGGTATTGTGGTTATGACTATAGAGAATAGTATAACAAATTATATAAATATTTTTGGTATAAGCTTTAATTTAGTTCTTATATATGTGACTATAATTTCTCTTTATTTGGATGAATTAGAGGGTGGAATTATAGCAGCCATAATAGGGCTTATTAAGGACATAACCATTGGTGGAATTCTTGGTGTAAATGCATTAGTTTTGTTTGTTATTGCATATGCGATTGGGCACATGAGGGATCAACTATATAAAGGTAGCTATATTATTACTTTCGTTTTGGTTTTAATAGGAAGTTTAATTGATTCAATTGTCAATATAGGTACATCTAGTATAATCTATCAAAGCTATAGCATATCAACACTTTTAGTAAAGGGTCTACTAGTAGCACCAATAGTGAATAGTTTAATTGGTTTAATAATATATCGCTTGTCTAAAAGAGCAGTTTTAAAACTTAAAGAAGATTAGTTGGTGATTTCATGGAAGAAAATAAACAAGTTGATAGATTGAAAATAATGAAAATAGTCATAAGTTTAATATTTTTAGCTATTTTAGTAAAAATAGTCTACATGACTACATTTAAATATGAATACTACAATGAGTTAGCTGAAAATAAAACATATAAAAAATTGGCAATCGAAGCTCCAAGAGGAGAAATAAAAGACAGATATGGAAGATTGCTAGCAGGAAATAAAAATTTATTTACGGTTCAGGTTTCAGGTAACGATATTAATAAAAAAGATGCTAATAAGCGTTCAAGAGCAAATGAAATATCATTGAAGCTTATAAATTTACTTGAGAAAAATGGTGAAGAATATGTAGATGAATTTCCTATATATGTAGAAAATGGAAAGTACTATTATACATATGACAGAGAGATTAGAGAATATAAATCAGAAAATGGAATACCAAGTGATTATAATGCTAAAGAGAGTTTTTATTACTTGGTAGATAAACTTATATCAGCAGGAATCTTGTCTCAAGAAGATAAAAGGCTAGATGCAACAAAATTACAAGCAAAACTAAATGAAAATGGATACTATCCTCCTATTTTAGTTAGTAAATGGATGTTTACAGCAGAGAGAGATAAGAGAGATTGGTTGGCCAGTTATAAAATAAAAGAGACTAATTTAAGTGCTGAAAAAGCGTTTGAAAAAGTAAGAAATAGTGATGCATTTAAGATTGATAAAAGTTTAAGTAATGAAGATGCAAGAAAAATAATGGTTGTAAGAGACTTAATAAAATCAAAAGGATATTCTCAATATAATCCAGTAACAATTGCAAAAGATGTAGGAGAAACTACCATTGCACAGATTGAAGAAAGTGCTATGGACCTTGTTGGTGTTTCAGTAGCAGTTGAACCAGTGAGATATTATCCTAATGGAACTTTAGCTTCACATATGTTAGGGTATGTAGGAAAAATGCCATCAACTCAAATAGAATCATATCTACAAAAAGGATATAAAACAGGAGATATGGTAGGTCTTGCAGGAGTAGAAAAAAGTAATGAAAGCAAGCTAAGAGGAACTGATGGTTATAAAATGGTTAAAGTTGATGCATTGGGTAGAATCAGCAAAGAGATTGAATCTAAAAAACCTAAATCAGGAGATACTGTATACCTTACATTAGATAAAGATTTACAAGAGGTTTCAGATAATGCATTGAAACAGATAATAGAAGTTGCTTCAAAAGGAGGTACTTTTAAAAGTAAGTTTGGGGATAAGCCAATTAGTGCATATGCAGGAAAGGCACAATCAGCAGCTCTTATAGCTATTGATGTTAAAAATGGAGAAGTTTTAGCTTCATCAAGTTATCCTGACTATGACCCAAATAAATTTGCAAAAGGTATTTCTACAGAAGACTATAAAGCACTACAACCAAAGAATCCAAATGACTTACTAGCAGGAAGTCCACTATTAAACTTGGTTACACAAGGGGAATTCCAGCCAGGTTCTTCATTTAAGATGGTAACCTCAATGGCAGCTTTAGAAAATGGCCTAAATCCAAATTTCACTATAAATGACCCTGGAGTTATTATGCTAGGGAAAAAATCATTTGGGGACTATGTGTGGAACCATGGTAGAGGAAATCATGGTATGACAAATTTATATAAAGCTATACAAGAGTCTTGTAACATATACATGGCAACTATTGGTACAGGTAAGACATGGCCAGATGGAAAAAGTATTGGCATAGATATGAATGCAAATAAGATACTTGAGTATGCAAAATTATTTGGATTAGATGAAAATACTGGGCTTGAAGACGAAGTAGAAGAAAGAGCAGGTAAGGTGCCTAGTACAGAGGATAAATTAAAATCAACACAAGCATTGTTAAAATCAGCTTTAGATAGAGAAATGGCCAATGACTTTGTTGATATAACTAGAGATAAAAATCCTAAAGAATACGAAAAAAGAATCGATGAAATTGTAAGTTGGGCAGCTGAAAAGAAAACTCCTGGTAGAGTAGAAACAATGAATAGATTGAAAAAATTGGACGTTAAAGAAAATAGAGTGGAAGATGTAGCAGATATGGCAGTATTTAGTTACTTTAACTTTGCAAAATGGAGTACTGCTGATACATTCAACTTAGCTATAGGGCAAGGTGAAAATGCCTATACACCAGCTCAAATATCAAGATACGTAGCTGCTATAGCAAATGGAGGTAATTTAGTAGAATTATCTGTAGTTGATAGAGCTGTTTCAAGTGATTATTCATCAGTAAAAATCAATGACCAAAAGAAAGTGGAAAAAATAGCTTTCAAAAATCCTGATAATCTAAAGGAACTAACAAAAGGTATGAAATTGGTTGCTAGACAAGGTACAGCAAAAAGTGCTTTTGCTGATTTCCCAATAGATGTAGCAGCAAAGACTGGTACAGCTGAGAAAAGTGGTAAAATACCTACAGATAATGAATATGAATATTTAAAGAGTCATATGTCATCTTATAATGTTAATCTAAATGATGCAATTAAAATGGCTGATAAGATGAAGGCAGAAAAAGAAAAAGAACTTTCATTAGCTAAAGAAAAAGAAATAAAGAAAAAATTAGAAAATAAAGATTTAAAAGACGAAGAAAGAAAGAAATTAGAAGAAGAATTAGAAGATGGAGTAAAAGTTAAATTAGAGGATACTGATAAAGTGAATTCTTCATATTTAAGAAAAGCTATAAAAGAATTAAATCCAAAAATAACAGATGACCAAATAGATAAGTTTAAAGCAGATTATGGTTCTTTTACATGGACTGTTGCATTTGCACCAGCAGATGACCCAGAAATAGCTGTTGTATGTGTAATTCCTCAAGGGGATTCAAGTGTATTCTCACTTTTACCAACTAGAGAAGTTATTGGAACATATATGGGATTAGAGCCAACTAATGGCAAAAAAGACAACAAGACGGATGATGTTAATAATTCTTCTGACGAAAATATAAATTTCGAGTCACAAATCAATAGATAAGCTAAATCCATTTATAAACTTTAGCTTTATGTAGAAAAAATAAAAGGGTTTAAAGCGCATTTGAAGAATATAAATGATATATCACTCTGGAGGTTGTTATGTCTTTAAGAGAAATTTGTAGTCAAGAACTAGTAGAGTTCAAGGGTAATAAAAGAGGGATAATAGTAAATATAAAAAGAGAAGCTCCATTTGAAGAAATACAAGAAAATATAATAAACAAATTGGAAGCATATGTTGGTTTTTTTAATGGTGCTAAAATTAGTAAAATTAACAGTGATTATTTGACTGACATGGAGATTCTAGAATTAAAAGAAGGAATTACTTCTAGATTTGATGTGGAATTTGTTGAAGATCAAAAAATTGAAGAAGATAATAATTTTCAAACAAAATATGTCAATACCCTAAGATCTGGTGAAAATATTGAATTTGAAGGTGATGTAGTCATATTAAATGATATGAGACCTGGTTCAAAGGTCATTTCAAAATCAAATACAGTTGTTATGGGAGATATAAATGCTGGCGCTAAGGTTGTAGCAGGAGGAAATGTTTTTGTAATGGGTAAAATAGAAGGTTTTGTGCATGCAGGTTCAGAGGGTAATGAGTTTGCCTATGTTGTTGCTGGAAATCTTAATCCAAAAATATTGCAAATAGCAGATAATATTGCAGAAGCTCCAGATGATGAAGAAAATTATGAAATTGAATCAGAAATTAGCCCAGAAATAGCCTTTGTGAGTAATGGAAGAATTGTAATCGAAAGCTATTTGTCAAAGTTGGACAAATAGAAAGAAAAATAGGGGGTAGTATTATGAGCGAAGTTATAGTTATAACATCCGGTAAAGGTGGAGTTGGAAAAACTACTACCGCAGCAAACTTAGGAACTGCGCTAAGCCTAGAAAATAAAAAAACTGTAGTTGTAGATGCAGATATTGGACTTAGAAATTTAGATGTAGTAATGGGTCTTGAAAATCGAATAGTTTACGACATAGTAGATGTTGTTGAAGGAACTTGTAGGCTTAAGCAAGCTCTAATAAAAGACAAAAGATTTGATAATCTATATTTATTACCAGCAGCACAAACTAGAGATAAAAATGCTGTATCAGTTGAGCAAATGGTTGACCTATGTGAAAAATTAAAAGAATCTTTCGAGTATGTAATAATAGACTGCCCAGCAGGTATTGAACAAGGATTTAAAAATGCAATAGCAGGTGCAGATAGAGCTATCGTGGTTACAAATCCAGAGATATCAGCAGTAAGAGATGCAGATAGAATAATAGGTCTATTAGAAGCAAATGAAATAAAAGAAATAAGATTAGTTATAAATAGAATTAGAAATGATATGGTTAAGCGTGGAGACATGATGGACAAACAAGATATAATAGAAATACTAGCAATAGATTTATTAGGTCTTGTTCCTGATGATGAGAGTATAATTATATCAACAAATAAAGGGGAACCAGCAATACTTGATTCAAAATCTCTTGCTGGTCAAGCATACAAAAATATCGCAAAAAGGATACTAAATGAAGAAGTTCCTCTACTTGAACTTGAAGTTGAAGATGGATTCTTTGGTAGACTAAAAAAAATGTTTAGCATGGCTAAGTAGCAAAGGAGGATACATCTGTGTTAGATTTATTTAGAGTTTTTTCTAACGAAGCTAAAACTAGTAAATCTGTTGCTAAAGAGAGGTTAAAACTAGTTTTAGTTCATGATAGAGTAGATTGTTCACCACAACTTTTAGAGATGATAAAAACAGATATTTTAAAAGTAATAGCCAACTATGCAGAAATAGAAGAAGATGGCCTTGAAATAAAAATGTCTAAATGCAGAGGTGAACATGATGACAAACCTGTATCTGCATTAGTTGCTAATATACCATTAAAGAATATTAAAGATAGATGTATGTAATTAGTGCTTAAAAGGGGGATATCCTTATTGGTATATGCCCCTTTTATTTAATTATGTGTTTAAAGATAGAAAGACGGTGATTCTTTGAAAAAAATCAATATTAATTATAAGTCGACAATTAAGTTGATAAAACAGTTAGACTGGAAACTTATAGTTACAGTATTAGCTATCTTTATTTTTGGACTTGTTATACTTAGTAGTGCAACACATGCTAATTCTACAGGTTCATATAATCAATTAGTTAAGCAAGGACTAGCTTTTGTGCTTGGAATAGGAATGATTATAGTCATACTATTTTTTGATTATAATCTTCTAGGAAGGTATTACAAAGCTCTTTATATAATAAGCCTTGTTTTATTAGCTGTAGTTTTATTACCTGGAATTGGTACCGAAAAAGGTGGTGCGAGGTCTTGGATTAACTTAGGTCCACTTGATTTGCAGACCTCTGAAATAGTAAAATTAACATTTGTACTTAGTTATGCAAAGATACTTGAGACAAAAAAAGATAAATTAAATACATTAAAAGAGGTTATACCTGTTGTAGTTTATTCTCTTCCATTCATTGGATTACTACTTGCTCAACCAGACTTAGGAACAGGAATTGTATTTTGTTGTATGGTATTTGCAATGCTGTTTACAGCAGGTCTTAGTTCTAAGCTAATAAAAAGAGGAATAATAATACTATTGGTATCGATGCCATTGATGTATTTAATGATGGCAGACCATCAAAAAGTAAGAATAGAAGCCTTCCTAAATCCAGAAGATGTAACCTTAAAAGGAAATTATCAGGTTATGCAATCTTTGATAGCAATAGGCTCTGGTGGTATGACTGGAAAAGGTCTATATAATGGAAGTCAGAACCAAGAAGATTTCTTACCAGTACAAGACAGTGACTTTATATTTGCTGTTGTGGGTGAAGAACTTGGTGTAATAGGAATGGCAGTGCTTATAATCTTATTTGCAATATTTCTATTACGGATTTTAGCAATTGCAAGAGATGCTAAGGATTTTTATGGAACCCTCATTGTAGTTGGTGTTATGGGTATGTTTGCTTACCAGATAATCCAAAATATTGCTATGACTGTTGCATTAATTCCAGTAACAGGAGTAACATTACCTTTTGTAAGTTATGGAGGAAGTTCACTATTAACATCTTTAGCCAATTTAGGATTAGTACTAAATGTTTGTATGAGAAGAAAGAAAATAAATTTCTAAGTGTAAGACTTCTAAACATAAATTGAGGAGATTGAGTAGAATGAATATAGCATTAGTAGCACATGACCAAATGAAAAATACTATGGTAGGATTTTGTATAGGTTATGAAGCGATTTTAAAAAAATATGGACTATATGCAACTGGAACTACAGGAAAAAGAATAATGGATGAAACAGAATTAAAGATTACTAGATTGGCATCTGGACCTTTAGGCGGAGACCAGCAAATAGGTTCTTTAATAGTGACACAAGAGATAGATTTAGTTATTTTTTTGAGAGACCCACTTACATCTCAACCTCATGAAACAGATATACAAGCTTTGATAAGACTTTGTGATGTGTACCACGTTCCAATAGCTACAAATCTAGCTTCTGCGGAAATATTTATAAAAGCTCTTGATAGGGGAGAACTATCATGGAGAGAAGTTAGGAAGAACAAAAGTCAGCGTGTCTAATAAAAATAAATAGTATATAAAATTAGAGGTAGCTAAAATAGCTACCTCATTTTAATTTGTTCTATAAGATAAAAACTCTAATATAAGTTTTTTATATAATTTGAATGATGGACTATAGATATATGTCATTTAAATAAAAATAACTATTCAACTAATTTTGCAAATTTTGCACCAAATTCCATACATTCGTTTAATGTTTCTTCACTAGGGAAGAATTTTTTCTTAAGAGATTCTACAGGCATTTTGAATGTCATAGCTTTAAGTAAAGTTTCAGCCATAGTTATACCTTCACCACTCCAACCAAATGAACCAAATACTCCTGCTATCTTACCTTGATTAGCCATTGGGTCTATAACAGAGAATAAATCCCACATAGGTTTAACCATTGTTTTGTTTATAGTTGGAGAACCTAACAGTATTACTTTTGATACTACTAATGTATCATGCATCTCTGTCAATGTCATATTTTCTAAATCATATAATTCAGCTTTTGCACCTTCTTTATCAAGTCCTTCTTTTATCTTTTTAGCCATTTCTAAAGTGTTGCTATAAGCTGATAAGTAGAATATAGAAACTTGATTTTGATTAGTTGTATTAATAGCTTCTGTAGACCACTCAACATATCTCTTTACAGCCGCCATTGGGTCTTTAGTAAGCATTGGACCATGAGAAGTCAATATAGTATCAAATTCTATGTTCATTCCTACAACCTTATCTACAGCACTTAAAACGTGCTTAGCAAATGGCTTAACTATGCAATCATAGTAATGTTTAGCTGATTTTAGATAATCTTCACTGTTTACCACTTCTGCATCAACACTTGCAAAGTGACAACCAAATGCATCACAAGTTAAAAGAGTCTTGTCCTCTTCAATGTAAGTAAACATTGTATCAACCCAATGTAAGAATGGAGCAGTTATAAATTTAAGATTTCTCTTACCAATATTTAAAACTTCACCATCTTTTATTACATGACAATTAAAAGGTCTATTTATTTGACCATCTAAGTATAATTTAGCAGCTTTAGTACAATAAACTTCTATATTAGGATTTAAATCTAATAAGTATTTTAAACTACCAGCATGGTCTGGCTCTGTGTGATGGACTACAACATAGTCAATTTTAGCTATATCAGTAACTTCTGATAAATTACTTAAAAATTCATCCTTAAAATTTGCTTTTACTGTGTCAAATAAAACCGTTTTTTCGTCCTTTATTAAGTAAGAATTATAAGTTGTCCCAAACTCAGTTTCCATTATTATATCAAATACTTTTAAACCTTCATCTACTACACCAGTAAAGTAGATATCTTTTTTTACTTCAAAAACTTTACTCATTTTTAACCCTCCTAAAAATTATCATTATATAAATAACATACCCCATTTTGAGGTTAGTGAAACAAAAGATGTCATTATAAGTCACTAAAAACATAGTTTTATGTTTATAATATATCATATTTAGTAAAAAATCTGTATTTTAATAAAAATTTAATAGAAAATATTATTAAATATTTTTAGATATCCTATTTTGTGAATAATATAGCTTTTAAATTCAATATTTTAGTTATATTTTTGATAGAAAATATTTTATCGTGTATAATATTACTTATAAATAAGAATAAAAATAAAGAACTTGTTTGGAGGAATTTTAATAAATGAATAAAGTAGACTTGAAAAAAATCTTAAAAAAAGTAGAAAAGCCTGCTAGATATCTTGGGAATGAAATAAATTCAATTCATAAAGATACTAGTAATAGTGAATTGATAAGATATGCACATTGCTTTCCAGACCTGTATGAAGTTGGTATGAGTCATCTAGGGAGCCATATATTATACGATGTAATAAATAAAAGTGAAGATGTATCTTGTGAGAGAGTGTATTCTCCTGCTGTTGACATGGAAAATATAATGAGAGAAAAAAATATACCATTATTTGCATTAGAGTCAAGAGAGCCTATAACAAACTTTGATTTTGTTACTTTTACACTTCAATATGAACTTTCATACACTAATATCTTAAATATATTAGATTTAGCCAATATACCAATATTAAAAGAAGAAAGAAAATTGGAAGACCCATTTATAATGGTTGGTGGTCCTTGTGCTTATAACTCTGAACCTTTAGCAGATTTTGTAGATGTAGTAATATTAGGTGAAGGTGAAGAAGTTAACTTAGAAGTAGTAAATGAGTATAAAGAGTGGAAGAAAAATAAAACAACTAGAGATGATTTTTTATACAGAATATCAAGTATAGAAGGAGTATACATACCAAGTTTTTATGATGTTAAATACAATGAAGATGGCACAGTTCAAAGTGTAACTCCTAATAGAGAAGGGATTATTAAGAGTCCTACTAAGAGGATAATAAAAGATGTTGAAACTGTAGATTATCCAGAAAAATTAATAGTACCTTATATAGATACTGTTCATGATAGAATAGTGTTAGAATTGTTTAGAGGTTGTACAAGAGGATGTAGATTTTGTCAAGCTGGTATGATATACAGACCAATAAGAGAAAAGAGTGTTGAAAGACTTAAAGAGATACTTGACAAATTAGTTAAAAATACTGGATATGATGAGATATCATTATCATCACTTAGTACAAGTGATTATAGTAAGTTGTCTGAGCTTACTGATTATTTAGTAGACGAATATGCATCTAATAATATAGGAATTTCACTTCCATCACTTAGATTAGACAATTTCTCAATGGAGATTGCTGATAAAATACAACAAGTAAGAAAGTCTGGACTTACTTTTGCTCCAGAGGCAGGAACTCAGAGACTTAGAGACGTTATAAATAAAGGTGTTACAGAAGAAGACTTAGAAAATGCAACAGAAAGAGCTTTTGAAATGGGATGGAATAGTGTTAAACTATATTTTATGATTGGATTGCCAACTGAGACTTATGACGATTTGGATGGAATAGCCAAATTAGCTTATAAAGTTATTGATATTTACAGAAATGTAAATGGAGGAAAGCTAAAGAGAAGCTTTGGTGTTACAGTAAGTACATCTACATTTGTACCAAAACCATTTACACCTTTCCAGTGGCATGGTCAAGATACGACAGAAGAAGTAGTTGATAAGCAAAGACATTTAGTCAATAAATTGAGAAATAACAATATAAAATATAACTACCATGATTCAAAGACTAGCTTAATGGAAGCTGTAGTAGCTAGAGGAGATAGAAAGATAGGAAAAGTTATATATGACGCATTTAAATTAGGTGCAAAATTTGATGGCTGGGCAGAACACTTCAGTTTAGATATATGGAAGGAAGCTATGGAAAAAAATAATCTTTCTATAGATTTCTATGCACATAGAAATAGAGGGTATGAAGAGGTATTCCCTTGGGACCATATAGATGTAGGTGTAAGTAAAAAATTCTTGATTAGAGAAGATGAAAATGCTAAAAAAGAAAAAATCACTTCTGATTGCAGACATAATTGTAATGGTTGTGGAATAAATATACATGATATAGGAAGGGGGCTTTGTTAATATGAGTAAAATAATGAGAGTCAAATTTAAAAAAGAAGGTGATATGATATATATATCACACCTTGACCTTCAAAGATTATTACAAAGAGCATTTAGGAGAGCTGAAATAAATTTATCACATTCTCAAGGGTTTAACCCTCATCCTAAGATGAGTTATGGTAATGCTTTAGCATTAGGAACAGAAAGCCAAGGCGAGTATGTAGATATTGAGATAGAAGATGATTTATCGGTAGATGAGTTTTTAGGTAAAGTGTCAGTTCAACTTCCAGAGGGGATAGAATTTATTAAAGCAAAGGAAATTGATAGACAGACACCTTCTCTTTCTTCTGTGATAGATTATGGAGAGTATCTGTTTAATATAGATTTAAAAAGACCTTTGACTAAAGAATTTGTAAAAAGAAAAGTAATTGACTTTATGAATAATAAAGAAATAATCATAACAAAAAAGAATAAAAAAGGAAAAATGGTTGAAGTTGATATAAGACCTATGATAAGAACTTTTGATGTTTTAAATTTAGAAGATGACCATATTACTCTTACGGCTACTATAGCTACAGGCTCAAAAACTAATTTAAATACTAATATACTTATTCCTAAAATGTTAGAGATGTTTGAACTGGATATTGACCCATTAGAAGTTGATATATTGAGAAGAGATTTATATGTATTAGAAGATGGGGAATTAGTGACTCCTATGTAAGTTCGTGAGAGGTGAAGTTGTGAAGAAGATAGTTATTGAGTCCTTAATAGGGTCTCAGAAAACAGCAGTGCTTGAAGATGGAAAGTTAGTAGAACTTTTTGTTGAAGATAATTTAAATAAAAAAACTGTATCCAATATATATCGTGGAATTGTAAAAAAAGTTATACCAGGAATAGAAGCATGTTTTGTAGATATTGGATTTAAGAAACTTGCTTATTTACAGTTAAAAAAAGAAAGTACCATAAAATCTGGTCAAGATATTTTGGTTCAAGTAAATAAAGAAGAAATTGGTACTAAGGGTGCAAAATTAAATACTGAAATTAGTATATCTGGAAGGTATATTGTTTATATACCTTCCAACGACAGAACGACGATATCAAATAAAATTACTGATGAAAGAGAAAGATTTAGATTAAAAAAAATTACCAAAGCAGTGAATAAAGAAAATTTGGGGTTAATAATAAGAACTGAAGCTCAAGGATGTACTCATGATGAAATAAAAAAAGATATAGAAGAGTTGAAGTTGAAGTATGATAATATTTTAAAAGAATATAAACTTGGTATAGGACCAAAGTTATTATATAAGTCCTTAGATTTTGCAACTAAATATGTAAAAGACAATGTAAATGATGAGATTGAGTCTATAATTACCAATAATTATGATAAATATTGTGAATTAAAACCTACTTTGAAGCTTATAAATAATGATTATATTGATAAATTATGCCTTGAAGAAAATAAAGATGTATTTGATTTATATAGAATAGAATCTCAAATAGAAAAATTATTAAATGAAAAAGTATGGTTAAAGAGTGGTGGTTATTTAATAATAGAAAAGACAGAAGCTCTTACAGTTATAGATGTAAATACAGGTAAGTTTGTTGGAACTGGTAAACTTGATGAGACTGTTTATAAAACAAATATTGAAGCTGCAAAGGAAATTGTAAGACAACTTAGAATTAGAGATATAGCTGGAATAATAATAATTGATTTTATTGATATGTATAAAAAGAAATATCAAAATGAGGTATTACACATATTAGAGGAAGAGTTTAGTAAAGATAAGAGAAAAGCTGAAGTGTTAGGAATGACAAAACTTGGCTTAGTGGAAGTTGCAAGACGAAGAGAAAAAGAGTCTGTTGATAAGTATTATTTAATGGCTTGCCCATGCTGTGATGGAATGAAAACTATAAAATCTATACATCATATAGTAGATAGTGTCGAAAAAGAAATTATGAGAATAAGTGAGCATACAGTTTACAAAAACATAATAATAGAATTCAATGATTTTGTTTTTAAACAAATAAAAGAAGATTATATGGATATAATTGATAAAATTGGTGAAAAATATAATATAAAAATTTCTTTAAACGCAAACAGTGCATTAAAACACAACAAAACAAATGTTATTTTTGATAAAGTAGTTGACAATAAAATGTAAATATTTTATAATTAATAATTGTAATGCCGCACAGTAAAGGTCTAAATCTTCTAATGAAGTACCTTGTACTGGCGAGTTTGAGGCCGAGGAGGTGTATTTAATGTACGCTATAGTAAAGACTGGTGGAAAGCAATATAAAGTTTCTGAAGGTGATGTATTATTCGTTGAAAAGTTAGAAGCTAACGCAGGTGATGTTGTTACTTTAAACGAAGTATTAGCTTGCTCTAAAGATGGAGAATTAAAATTAGGTTCTCCAGTAGTAGAAGGAGCATCTGTTCAAGCAAAAGTTGTTGAGCAAGGTAAAGCTAAGAAAGTTATAGTTTTCAAGTATAAAGCAAAAAAAGATTACAGAAGAAAACAAGGACATCGTCAATCATACACTAAGATAGTTGTAGAAAAAATCAACGCTTAGTTATTGGACTAGTTATGATAAAGGTTAAATATTATTATAATGATGATTTCTTGTTGCAAGGTTTTTGTTTAAAGGGACATGCTGATTTTGCTGAAATAGGCTATGATATAGTCTGTGCTGCAGTTACGTCTAATGCTATTGCAGTTATAAACTCTTTAGACAAGTTACAAAAGATTGAATTTGAAAAAGTAGTAGGAGAAGAGGGGCATATCGAATGTATAGTTAAAGATACATATCTAAAAGATGCACAGTTATTACTAAATCACTTTCAATTAGCGGTTGAAGAAATTAAACGGGAATACCCAAAAAATATAAAAATTTTAAAAAAGTAGGGGGTGACTCCATATGTTAAACATGAATTTACAATTATTAGCATCTAAAAAAGGGGTAGGTTCTTCTAAAAATGGTAGAGATTCTATATCTAAAAGATTAGGTGTTAAGAGATTCGATGGGCAATTAGTAACTGCTGGAAGTATAATAGTTAGACAAAGAGGAACTAAAATACATCCAGGAACTAATGTTGGAAAAGGTAGCGATGATACTTTATTTGCATTAGTTGATGGTACTGTTAAATTCGAAAGAAAAGACAAGAAGAGAAAAAAAGTTAGTATATATCCAGTAGCAATAGCTGAGTAATATACATAAAAGGAGTGTTGAGGCACTCCTTTTTCTTATAATACTGATGAATTTATAATAGTATTTTTGGTAATGCTAATTAAAAGTTTTTAATTAAGTAGGTGAAGAATTTGTTTATAGATAAAGCGAGAATATTTATTAAAGCTGGAAATGGTGGAAATGGTTCGGTAGCATTTAGAAAAGAAAAATATGTTCCAGCTGGTGGGCCAGATGGTGGAGATGGTGGTCGTGGAGCGAGCATCATATTTGAAGTTGATTTAGGTCTTAGAACATTAATGGACTTTAAATACCAGAAAAAATATCAAGCTCAACATGGTGGCGACGGTAGCAAAGGTAAAAGAGCTGGTAAAAATGGAGAAAGCTTAATATTAAAAGTACCAGCAGGTACAGTAATAAGAGATGAAGCGACAGGTCTTGTATTAGCAGATTTAAAGAAAGAAGGAGATACAGCAGTAGTTGCAAAAGGTGGTATAGGTGGTAAAGGTAATCAACACTTTGCAAATGCAGTAAGACAAGCTCCGGCTTTTGCAAAGTCTGGTACAGATGGAGAAGAAAGATGGATAACTCTTGAACTTAAAATGATAGCAGATGTAGGTCTTTTAGGATTTCCAAATGTAGGTAAGTCAACATTTTTATCAGTTGTAACTAAAGCTAAGCCAAAAATTGCAAACTATCATTTTACAACATTGACACCAAATTTAGGTGTTGTTCAAACTAAGTTTGGAGATAGTTTTGTATTGGCAGATATACCTGGAATTATAGAGGGTGCTTCTGAAGGTATAGGATTAGGTCATGAATTCTTAAGACATGTTGAAAGAACTAAGGTATTGATACATATTGTAGATATATCTGGACTAGAAGGTAGAGACCCGATTGAGGATTTTGACAAAATAAATGATGAGCTTAAATTATATAATGAGAAGCTTTCAACAAGACCTCAGGTTGTAGTTGCAAATAAATTTGATATATTGGAAGATGAAAGCCAATTTGAAAAATTTAAGGATGAATTAGAAGGTAGAGGATATACAGTATTTAAGATGTCTGCAGCAACTCGTCAAGGAATAGATGATGTAATTGCCTATGTTTCTAAAATGTTAAAAGAAGTAGAAGATGTGGAATTAGTTTCAGAAGAAGAAATGTATAGACCAGAACTTGATATTGGAACAGAGGAAGAATTAAACATAGATGTTGAAGATGGTGTATATGTAGTTACAGGTAAGGCACTTAGAAGAATAATGTATTCTGTGAATTTTGATGATATGGAATCACTTCAATATTTCCAAAAAGCTATGGAAGGTCAAGGTGTATTTGACAGGCTTAGAGCGATGGGAATTGAAGATGGGGATGTAGTTAGAATTTACGAATTAGAATTTGAATTTTACAATTAATTTTGATATAGAATTATAGAGGTGATAATATGTTAAAAGGAAAGCAAAGAGCATATTTAAGATCTTTAGCAAATACTTTAAAGCCTACTACACAAATTGGTAAGGAAGGCGTTACAGAAAGCTTTTTAGAGCAATTAGAGGATATGCTAAGAGTTAGAGAACTAGTAAAGGTTACTATACTAGAAAATGCAGGTCTTGATGCTAAAGAAACTGCTAATGCAGTATGTGAAGCTTTAAGAGCAGAGTTTGTTCAAGCTATTGGTTTTAAATTTACTATTTACAAGAGAAATATTGATGAGCCTAAGATACTTTTCCCAGGGCATGAACAGGCAAAAGCTAAGGTTAAAAATAACAATGTTACAAAAAAAGGTAAACCAACTAAAAGAGCAGTTAGATAATTAATTAGATTATTTTAGAAATAATAAGTTAAAAAATATAGTGACAATTAGAAAAAATTGTATTATACTATTAACAATAAATTTAAATTAGCAATCTTATCAAGAGAGGCAGAGGGACTGGCCCTATGAAGCCCGGCAACCAGTATATTTTAATATACATTGGTGCTAAATCCTGCAGCAATTACGCTGAAAGATGAGTATAAACCCGTCATATGGCTTGAGTTTATACTCAAGCTTTTTTAATTGGCATATTTATATATATAAATAAATTAATATAATCAAAGATGATGGGGGTATGTAACAGTGAAGATAGGAATATTAGGGTATGGAACAGTAGGAAGTGGATTAATAGATTTAATAGAGAATAATACTTCAAAAAGAGAAATAGAAATAGTTGGAATTTTAGTTAAAAATAAAGAGAAGCATAAATCAAAGAGATATTTTGATAAGGTAACAACAGATATAGAAGATATATTTAACAAAGATATTGATATATTAGTCGAAGTAATTGGAGGACTAAATCCAGCTCTTGATTATGTAACAAGAGCTCTAAATAAAAAAATACATGTAGTAACAGCAAATAAAGATTTATTAGCTGAAAGAGGTAGTGACCTTATAGAGCTGGCTAACTTAAATGATGTTAGCATTAAATTTGAAGCATCAGTAGCAGGTGGTATTCCAGTTTTAAAGCCATTAATAGAATCATTAGAAGGTAATAGTATAAAAAGTATAAATGCTATTTTAAATGGAACATGCAACTTTATATTATCAAAGATGTATGATGAAAATTTACCATATGATGTAGCTTTAAAACAAGCACAAGAGCTAGGCTTTGCAGAAGTTAATCCAGATGCAGATGTTTTAGGATATGATAGTGCTAGAAAATTATCTATATTATCTACTTTATCTTATGGGAAAATAGTATATTGGAAAGATTTATTATTAGAAGGAATAACTTCAATAGATGAAAAGGATATAGAATATGCTAAGAAATTAAATTGTAAGATAAAATTAGTTGCTAGAAGTAAATATGAATTGGGTGAAGTAAGTGGATTTGTTAGACCAGCATTGGTGGATAATGATAATATGCTGTCTAAAATAGATAATGAATTTAATGTAGTAATTATAGTGGGAGACTCAGTAGGAGAACTTTCTTTTGTAGGTAAGGGTGCTGGAAGAGGTGCAACAGGAAGTGCTGTTTATGCTGATATCATAGATATAATAGATAATAGGAGTTCAAATATAAAGTCTTTTTCAAAAGGTAAATTGGATTTGAGTGGTCTTATAGAAGATGAATGTAGTGCGGTAGTCAGATTTAGTGAATATAATAGAGAGGGCATTTTAAAATGTTTAGATAAGTATGTAGATAGCTATAATATTATAGATGAAGAGGAGCTTGCTATTTTTGTAAATGCAAAATCAGAGCATGAAATTGACAGGTTCTTAGAAGATGTAAAAAGAAATGACTATAGTAAGTCAGTTAAAAAACTATTAAAAGTAGATTAAAACATCTATGTAATGATTGTAAAAATTTAAAGGTGAAGAAAAACAAACGTTTATTTTGTTTTTCTTCACCTTTTTAACATCTGGTGACTTAATAAGATAATAGAAAAATAGATAGATTATAACATTTTACTTATTCAATAAAAAAATTTTCACTAGCCTCGTTAATAGCTTGCTGGGTTACCCTTATATATCGCTGTGTAGTGGCTACAGAACTATGGTTTAAGAGTTCTTTAACTAATTCTAAGTTATTGTTACTCTTTTCAAATTGAGTAGTAGCATAGAGCTTTCTGAAGCTATGTGTGCTTATGTTATACAAATTTAAGTATTTACAAATTATCCTCAATTGTTTCTGGATAGCTTTTGTCTTTATATTTACTAAGTAGTCATCTGATTTAAGATTATACTTTCTTGCATGTTCATTTATAGATTCAATTATATTTTTGTTAACAGGTCTATACTGTAGTTTACCCGTTTTTTTTTCGTTTATTTCCAACATATTACCTTTAAAATTACCTATTTTTAATCTTAAAATATCTGATATTCTTAGACCTAAATTAGCTTCTAACATTAGTGCTAATGCAACCTTAGGATTCTTTCTAAATCTTTTTTCAACGCCATTTTCACTATAAATAAAGCCCGTATGTAGTAGTTCCATTATCTTTTTATATTCGTCTATTTCTATAGGTCTTGTTGCCATTTTCAACCACTCCTCTTAGTTTGATTTGATAAGTTTAGGTCGGTATTTATTATATAATATAAATGAAATATTATATATTGGAAAAATATACCAATTAGTTTATATAAGTGTGCTATATGTGATTAAGGAGAATTTTTGAAAAATATTGTTATAAAAAATTATCAAAATTGTGATGAAGTAACTATGATGATAAAGTAATTAAAAAGGTTATTAAGATTATGACAAATATAATTAGAAAATGGAAGCGTTTAGTTAATTTTTATACATTTTATTTTTTTCGAAATAAGTTTTTTATAAAAAAAGTATTTTTATATCTAATCAATTTTCCGCTTGTAGATAAATTTCTCATGTGTTTTTTAGCAACAAATAAAGCTGAAATTAAGTAAATTATTATTATAATTTGAAGAATCGTGTCATAATAGCTAATATAATAGAACCAAATTAGATTATTATATATGATATTATATGTATCAGCAAAGCTAGAAACTAATACAGTAGAGTTTGCAATAGGATAAAGTATAAAAATAAATAAACCTGCTAAAAGTCCATGTGCAAACTTACTTAGTATGTATAATTTTAAGTCTATATCTGTTTTTGATAAAAATGTACAACATTGAGCTAGTATAGATAATCCACTAAATCCTATCAGAAAACTAGCTAAAGATGCTCTGAGGATTTCTGGGGCACTTGTTATACTAGATACCTTATTACAACCAATTGTGATTTCAAATAGGCCACTTACAAATGCTTGACAGAGTTCCTTGTTGACACCTAAAAGTGAAAGAGGTAAATATATAACTGATGCTATTAATGAGATTACATTAAATAGTGATAGTATTTTAAATACTACCGAAAAAACAATTACAAATCCACCAACTGTAAGTAATGTATTTACTCCATTAAAGACAGCATTTCCAAATAGAACAAAAAACCCATTACCACTAGAACTTCTAATATTAATTGTGTTTTTTATGTTTGTTTTTAAATCTAATTTTGTCTTTGGAAGATTTTCATTTCCATAATTTCTAAAAAAAAGACCAACCAATATAGTTCCCAAGTAATGACATAAAATCATCAAGTAACCTAAATTTGAATTTTGAAACATACCTGTACCAACTGAGCCTATTATAAATAAAGGTCCTGATGTAGAACAAAAAGATACAAGTCTTTGGGCTTCATACTTAGAAATCTGTTTATTGCTTCTAAATTCAGAAGCTAGACTTGCTCCCACTGGATAACCAGATACTGCTGATATTGCAAAAGCTAAAGCACTTTTTCCTGATACATTAAACACAAGTCTAGTTATGGGATTAATAATAAACCCTATAATATCTACTATTTTTAAATCGACAATTAGGTTTGCACCAATTATAAAAGGGAGTAGTGATGGGACTAGAACATTAGACCATATGGAAAAACCCTCTCTTGCAGATTTTATAGCTTCATTTGGGTATAAGATAATGCCTAAAACTAGAACTCCAACTATGATAGCAGGAGCGAAAAAACCAATAATTTTATTTTTTTTCATAATATCACCTGTAAATTTGAGTTATAAGATATTATATTAAAAGTAACAAAAATATATGAATGTAATGGCTTAAGATATATAATAGATATATATAACAACGACTACTACATGGGAGGAAAAAATGTTTAATAGTATAGCTAGTAAAAAAGTTTATGAACAAGTAATTGAGCAAATTCAACATAAGATATTAAATGGAGAGTTAAAAAAGGGTGATAAACTACTGTCTGAAAGAGAATTGTCTGAACAAATGAATGTAAGTAGAACCTCCATTAGAGAAGCTATCAGAGTTTTAGAAACTATGGGTGTGATAGAAAGCAGACAAGGTGAGGGTAATTTTATATGCACAAATATAGACAAAACTTTAATAGAGCCTCTATCTATGATTTTTAAACTGAATAATGGTACACTTGAAGACATACTAGAGCTTAGAATAATTTTAGAAATTGAGATTGCAAAACTTGCTTCAAAGAGAATAACTTCTTCTGAATCTATAGAATTAAAAAGTATAATAGATGAAATGAGAATAGAAACCAAGAAAAAAGATAATAATCAAATTTTGGTTTTATTAGATCAAAAATTTCACAGCAAATTGGCTACAATAAGTAAAAATTATTTAATTCAAAGTCTTTTTATAACAGCATCAAAATTGTTTGATGGATTTATAGAAGATGCAAGAGAGAAGATAATTGCAGAACCTTTAAATGAAACTATCTTACTTAAGCAACATGAAGCTATATATAATGCAGTTATAGAAAATAATATGGAACTTGCACATGAAAAAGCGAAAGAGCATATGAGATTTATAAGCAAAAACTATAGAAAAAATGAAAATTAAAAGTTTGTTATAAAATAAATTATTCTTGTAAATAGAAGATAATGGTACTATTATATAACTATAAAACTGGTATGACCACATACCAATTTTATAGTTTATTATAATGGGAGATTAAAAATGGTAAAGTTAAAAGTACCTTATTCAAAGCAAGGAATGATTTTAGAAATACCTAACAAACGTTTTCTTGGTGTCTTGGAATCAAAGTTGGATAATTATGTAAAACATAAGGCGCAAGAAGAAATAGTTGAAGAATCCATGAATAATCCAATAGGCTCTTTATTATTGGAAGAGTTAGTTAAAGGAAAAAAGAATGTAGTTATAATTACGAGTGACCATACGAGACCTGTTCCAAGTAAAGTAACTATGCCAATTCTTTTAAGAAGAATCAGGAAAGCTAATCCTAAAATTGATGTGAAGATTATAGTAGCAACTGGTTTTCATAGGCCAAGTACAAGAGAAGAATTAGTTTATAAGATGGGAGAAGAAATTGTAGATAATGAAGAAATAATCATGCATATATCTACTGATGATGAAGCTATGTGCAAGGTGGGTGTATTACCTTCAGGTGGGGATTTATATATAAATAAACTTGCATATGAGGCAGAACTTTTAATCGCGGAAGGTTTTATAGAACCGCATTTTTTTGCAGGTTTCTCAGGAGGAAGAAAAAGTGTACTCCCAGGAATAGCCTCTGCAAAAACTATAATGTATAACCATTGTAGTGATTTTATAGATAGTGACAATTCGAGAACTGGAAAATTAAAAAATAATCCTATTCATGAAGATATGGTATATGCAGCTAAGGTTGCTAAACTAGCATTTATATTGAATGTTGTAATAGATAAAGAGAAAAAAGTAATAGCATCATTTGCTGGTGATGTCGAAAAAGCACATACCAAAGGTTGTGAATTTGTAACAGAGCTTTCAAAAGTAAATTCCATAAAGTCAGATATTGTAGTGAGTACAAATGGTGGATACCCATTAGACCAAAATATTTATCAAGCAGTTAAAGGTATGACAGCAGCAGAGGCTACATGTAAAGAAGGTGGAGTAATAATAATGATTGCAGCATGTAATGATGGTCATGGAGGTCAATCCTTTTATGAAAATGTAGCAAACGCAGATTCTCCAAAACAACTTTTAGAAAAAATTAGGAGTGTTGGCAGATGTGATACAATTCCAGACCAATGGGAATTTCAGATATTAGCAAGAATACTATCTAAGTATACTGTAATAATGGTAACAGATAAGTGTAGTCCTGAAATGATAAAGAAAATGCATATGAAACATGCATTTAATTTTAAGGATGCTTTAGATATGGCTACTAATATAGTCGGTGAAGATAGTAAAGTTACAGTTATACCTGATGGAGTATCAGTGATAGTTAAATAAAAAAGGGGTGTAGTTTATGGAAATTTTGACATGTATTAAACAAGTACCTGGAACAACCGCAGTAGAGGTTGATGAATCCACAGGTGTACTAAAGAGAGATGGAGTAGATTCAAAAATGAATCCTTATGATTTATATGCTTTAGAAACAGCACTTAGAATAAAAAAAGACACAAAAGCGAATCTAAAAGTACTTACTATGGGTCCTCCACAAGCAAAGAAGGTAATAGAAGAGAGTTTTATGATGGGGGCAGATGAAGGAGCTTTAATAAGCGATAGAAGATTTGGAGGAGCAGATGTATTGGCAACTTCTTACACTATATCGCAAGGCATTAGAAAAATGGGTAGAGTAGACTTAATAATTTGTGGAAAACAAACTACTGATGGTGATACAGCACAGGTTGGACCTGAAGTAGCTGAGTTTTTAGATATACCTCATGTAACTAATGTTACAAAATTGATTGAAATCAAAGAGAAAAGCATAGTTGTTGAAATAGATATGCCAAATGATTTACAAGTATGTGAAATTGAGTATCCATGTTTGATAACAGTAGAAAAAGATATTTTTCAACCAAGATTGCCTTCATTTAAGTTAAAGCTAGAGACTAGAGAAAGAAAAATACCTGTGTACAGTCTAGAAGATTTTGAAGACAAGGACGAAAATAATTATGGATTAAATGGTTCTCCTACTCAAGTTGTAAGAATATTTCCTCCTAAGCCAAATACAGATAAAAATATTATGAGGGGAAATGCAGAAGAGTTAAGTACTGCACTTATAAATAAATTAGAGGAATTAAAATTAGTCTAAGGGGGAAGAAGAAATGTCAAAAATAGTTGTAAATCAAGATAAAATAACTGATTTGAAAAGAGTACTAGAAATTTGTCCTTTTGGTGCTATAGAAGAAAAATCAGGTAAGGTAGAAATAAGTGCTGGCTGTAAGATGTGCAAATTGTGTGTCAAAAGTGGACCCAAAGGTGCATTTGAATTTATAGAGAGTGATAAAGCAAAAATAAATAAGGATGAATGGAAAGGAGTGGCAGTATATGTAGAACATCATAATGGGAATATACATCCTGTAACATATGAACTTATAGGGAAAGCTCGTGAAATGGCATCAAAAATAAAGCAACCTGTATATTGTGTATTTGTAGGAAAAGGTATAAAAGATAAATGTAAGAATCTTATCTCTTATGGTATTGATGAAGTATTTGTATATGATGAAGATGAATTTAAAGAGTTTAGGATAGAACCATATGCAAAAGCAATAGAAAATTTTATAAATAAAATAAAACCAACAATAATGTTGGTTGGTGGAACTACATTAGGTAGGTCATTAGCTCCAAGGCTTGCTGCTAGATTTAAAACAGGGCTTACAGCAGATTGTACAATACTTGATGTGCAATCAAACACTGATTTAGACCAAATAAGACCAGCATTTGGTGGAAATATAATGGCTCACATAAATACACCTAATAATAGACCTCAATTTGCCACTGTAAGATATAAAATATTTTCAGCTCCAGAAAAGGTAGAAAATGCAACAGGAAAAATGACTTTATGTGAAATAGAAAAAAAAGAGCTAAAATCTAAGATTAAAGTACTGAGTGTAAAGGAAAAAAATAAAGAAGTTGGTCTTGAAGAAGCAGAAGTAATAGTAGTTGCAAGTAGAGCAATAAAGAAACAGGAAGATATGGATATGATATATAAATTAGCTGACAAGTTAAATGCTCAAGTAGCAGGAACAAGACCGATTATAGAAGCAGGTTGGATAGATGCTAAAAAACAAATAGGTCTTAGTGGTAGAACTGTCAAGCCTAAATTAATAATAACTTGTGGTGTATCTGGAGCTGTTCAATTTGTTGCAGGAATGCAAGGAGCTGATTATATAGTAGCTATAAATAAAGATGATAAGGCACCTATACTTGATGTAGCACACTTAGCTTTAATAGGAGATATTTATGATATTATTCCTAAATTGATTAAAAAAATAGAAAATAAAAAAGATGATAAGCAAATATATGTGGCATCAGCAGCTGAATAGGGGGATAGAAATGTATAAATCAATTGATAAAAAAGATATAAATTTTTTAATAGATATTTGTGGAGATGAAAATGTAGTAGTTGGAAGTGATATAAATGAAGATTTTTCACATGATGAACTTGGAGGAATAGAAAAATACCCTGAAGTTTTAGTAAATGTGCTTGAAACTGAGCAAGTATCTAAAATAATGAAATATGCATATGAAAACAATATACCAGTTACGCCAAGAGGACAAGGAACTGGTCTTGTAGGAGCTGCTGTTGCCATAAATGGTGGAATAATGATTAATCTATGTAAAATGAATAAAATACTTGAGGTTGATTATGAAAATCTAA
The DNA here is from genome assembly GCF_020657855.1 of Clostridioides sp. ZZV14-6153. Taxonomy (NCBI): domain Bacteria; kingdom Bacillati; phylum Bacillota; class Clostridia; order Peptostreptococcales; family Peptostreptococcaceae; genus Clostridioides; species Clostridioides sp. ZZV14-6153. The sequence continues at coordinate 121,814 of NZ_JAGWCZ010000001.1, forward strand.
CATTGACAGTAGAACCAGGAGTTTTGCTTATGACAATAGGTCAATATGTTCAAGAGAGAGATTTATTTTATCCACCTGACCCAGGTGAGAAGAGTGCTACAATAGCAGGTAATATAAATACTAATGCAGGTGGAATGAGAGCAGTAAAATATGGTGTTACAAGAGATTATGTTAGAGGTCTTGAAGTAGTATTACCAAATGGAGAAGTTATAAATATAGGGGGAAAAGTAGTTAAAAATAGTTCTGGATATAGCATAAAAGATTTATTAATAGGTTCAGAAGGAACTCTAGGAATAGTTACAAAGGCGATATTAAAATTACTTCCTTTACCAAAGAAAAGTGTAAGTTTACTTATACCTTTTCCAAATTTATCAATGGCAATAGAGACTGTTCCTAAAATAATAAAATCAAAATCAATACCAACAGCCATAGAATTTATGGAAAGAGACGTAATATTGGCTGCGGAAGAATTTTTAGGTAAAAAGTTTCCAGATAATACATCAGATGCTTATCTTTTACTTACGTTTGATGGAAATAGTATTGAAGATATAGAAAAAGAATATGAAAAAGTCGCTAATCTGTGTTTAGAAAATGGAGCATTAGATGTATTTATATCAGATACACAAGAAAGAAATGATTCCATCTGGTCAGCCAGAGGGGCTTTCTTAGAAGCTATAAAGGCATCTACAACAGAAATGGATGAATGCGATGTCGTTGTACCAAGAGACAGGGTAGCAGAGTTTATAAGATATACTCATGAGCTTCAAGATGAGTTAAAAATAAGAATAAAAAGTTTTGGTCATGCAGGTGATGGAAATCTACACATATATATATTAAAAGATGGTATGGATGAACATACTTGGAAATCAAGATTAAAAGAAACTTTTGACTGTATGTATAAAAAATCTAGAGAACTTAATGGTCAAGTCTCAGGTGAACATGGTATAGGATATGCAAAAAAAGAGTATTTACATGAATCAAACTCAGATGCCTATATGATGTTAATTAAAAATATAAAAGTAGCTTTTGACCCTAAAAATATTTTAAATCCAGGAAAGATATATTAAATATATAAATGTTATTTTTTAATATAAAAGTTATAAAAAACAGATTTAAATTTAATAACTTAAATTTACTTTTTAATGTTAATATTACTTGTAAATATTAATATTATTTATAAAGATTTTAGGATGGCAATGTTTACTTAACTTTAAAAATATGAAATGTTATTTAAGTTAAGTTGATGTTACCATCCTAAAAATATGAATGCACATGTGAAGCATATTTTATCCATAAAAAATATTTTTAATTAGAAATACATCTTATTAATTTGATGAGGTTATTTAAAATTGATAAAGCTATTTAAAAAACTTACTTTACATAGATTGGATGAGTGTAAAAGTCCATAGGACCTTTTATTAAATCTTTATTATTTCTGTAATATACTGAGTTGTATATATTTGTAGATTTTATGTCATAACTTATAAGTGTTTTAAAAATCGCATCATCTAATGAAAATGATATATTTGAAAATTTATTTATTATTTCTATGTTAGATTTATTTTTTATCTCTTTTAGAATTTCTCTACCTTTGTCATTGAAAGCAAGTATTCTTATATAAGGAACAGTGTCTATATCTTTTATAAGGTGAATATCGCTTTTTCTTATGCCTAACAATATATTATTTAAAGTTCTCTTGATTTTAGTTAAAGTATATCTCTTAGATTTAATTGATAATTGTAATTCGTATAAAGAGTTAGATGTAAAAATGTCTTTGTAAATTTTATTTTCTATACCTTCATTTACTTCAAAATAATCCTTTAAATTGGATATGTCTCTAAGTACTATTGTTTTTAAAGTATCAAAAAATAATTCATCAAACATAGGAAAAAATTTACTATCTATTTTTTCATTTAATATATTATAAGTTTTTTCTGGAATAACTCTTTTTAATTGAGATATATTGCAATTTTCTTTAAGTGAAGTTCTTATAGCAGTAGCAGAGCAAATACTATTATCAATTTCTTTAGAGTTGTATTCTGACTGAACTCTGGAAATAGTAACTGGCTTTATATTACTGTTTAAATTGATAAGATTTTTTATATATTCTATACCAAGTATATTATTTGATGAATTTAATATTTTTAATAATTGTTCTTTTGTAGTTTTTTGAGCTAAGTTGTTGTTTTCATATTGGTGTATATAATCAAAAAGTGAATTAGCTCTAGCCGCTGGAAATAACATACCATCATCTAAATATTTTTTTAAAAGCAATTTAAATTCCTTTGGCTCATTTGCTAAAATCTCTGCAATACTGTAAAGAATATCTGTGTTTCCCTCTTCACTACCAAAACATACAGAACTTATACAATTTAGAGAATTTAAAATTGTTATGGCACCATGAGAAAAAATTTCAGCACTTTGGCAAGCAAACATAGTTGGTAATTCTATAACTAAGTCTACACCATTTTCGACAGCAATTTTTGCTCTAGTATATTTATCAAATAAAGCTGGTTCACCTCTTTGAAGAAAGTTTCCACTCATGATTGCCACTGTATGTGTTGCATTTGTTTTTTCTATAGATTTAGATAAATGATAGATATGTCCATTATGAAATGGGTTATATTCAACTATTAATCCAAGTATATTCATAAAATGCTCCTTTTATCTTTGTTTATTTTATATACATTGTAATTTATTATAATATATATAAAATTTAAATTTTTAATTATCTAGCTAAAAAACATAAAAAAATTTGTTAAAATGTAGAAATACTACATAACAAGAAATCAGTTAAGTGTTATTAAAATAACTTTATTAAGCCTTTATATTATATTATTATAGCAAATGGGAAAGAATAATCTACATTAAGTTAATTTGTTAATAAATTGTTATTAGAACATACAATTTACCACAATAGAAATATGATATAATATAAAAAAAAGTATATACTTTTATATTAAAAGGTGATATATTATTTATGAAAATCGTTTAATGTATACAATAATATATCTATGACAAAATAACAAAATATAGGGTTTTAGACACTTATTATGAATCAAAACTGATTACATATTATTTATAAAAATCTAAGGAGGAAATAATAATGAAAATATTAGTATTAAACTGTGGGAGTTCTTCATTAAAATATCAATTAATAGATATGAGTAATGAAGAAGTTTTATGTATAGGATTAGTTGAAAGAATAGGAATAGAAGGTTCTATACTTAAACATGAAAAAGCAGGAAAAGATGATAAATACATTGTTGAACAACCAATGAAAGACCATAAAGATGCAATAGCATTAGTGTTAGAAGCTGTTGCTCATCCAGAATTTGGTGCAGTTAAAGAAATGAAAGAAATAGATGCAGTAGGGCATAGAGTTGTTCATGCTGGAGAAAAATTTGCAACTTCAGTAGTAATAACTCCAGAAGTAGAAGAAGCTTTAAAAGAATGTATAGATTTAGCTCCACTTCATAATCCAGCAAACATAATGGGAATTGATGCTTGTAAAGCTATACTTCCAGATGTACCAATGGTAGGAGTATTTGATACTGCTTTCCATCAAACAATGCCTAAATCTTCATACTTATATGGTTTACCTCATGAATTATATACTAAATATGGAGTAAGAAGATATGGATTCCATGGAACTTCTCATAACTATGTATCTCAAAAAGCAGCAGAGATATTAGGAAAAGATATAAAAGACTTAAAAATAGTAACTTGTCACTTAGGAAATGGTGCTTCTATAGCTGCTGTTGATGGTGGAAGATGTATAGATACATCTATGGGATTCACTCCATTAGAAGGATTAATAATGGGAACTAGATGTGGAGATATAGACCCTGCTATATTACCTTTCTTAATGAGAAAAGAAGGTTTAGATGCTGATGGATTAGATAAATTAATGAACAAAGAATCTGGAGTATATGGAATGACTGGAATTTCTAGTGATTTCAGAGATATAGAAGATGCAGCTAAAAATGGAGATGAAAGAGCTCAAGCAACATTAGAAGCTTATGTTAAAAAAGTACAAAAGTATATAGGTGCTTATGCTGCTGAAATGAATGGATTAGATGTTGTAGTATTTACTGCTGGTGTAGGTGAAAATGGAAAAGCTATAAGAGCAGAGATAGCTTCTAATATGGAATTCTTAGGAATGAAATTAGATAAGGAAGCTAATGATGTTAGAGGAAAAGAAACAGTAATATCTACTGATGACTCTAAAGTAAAAATGCTTTTAATACCAACTAACGAAGAATTAATGATAGCTAGAGATACATTAAGATTAGTAAAATAATTTAATTAAACTTATGCCTATCAAGTAAAAATACTTGACAAACAAATGCTAGATTTGTATAATAAATTTGGTGATATGTTGAGGTGAACTTAATGAAAGTTAGCATAGAAAAAATAAATAGAAAAGAAACTGACAAAATAGACTTGAATTTTTGTGAAAAAATTGATACTATTAGTTATTGTGATGAGATTTACAAATTAGTATCACCTGTAAATTTAAAAGGTAAAGTATCAAAGACTAATAAAGGTTTATATCTAGATATAGATGTCAATTTTACAATTGTTGACAATTGTTCAAGATGTCTTAAAGAAGTAGAAATACCATTAGAGTATTCTATACAAGGTTTTTTAGTAAAAGAAGAAGATTATGATGAAGATGAATTTGAGGAATTTGATCCTTTTATATTCGATGGTGAAGAAATCGACCTTATTGATATAATAGAACAGACATTAGATTTTAATGTGCCTCATAAAGTTCTTTGTAGTGAAAACTGTAAAGGTCTTTGTCAAGGATGCGGAGCAAACTTAAATGAAGGAGAATGTTCTTGCAGTGAAATTACAAACGATGAGGAATACATAGATCCTCGTTTTGCTAAATTAAAAGATTTATTTAATTAAATTTTGACTAAGGAGGTGGCGTAAATGGCAGTACCAAAGCGTAAAACGTCTAAATCAAACACAAAAATGAGAAGAGCAGCTAACTCAAAGATGGAAGCAACAGGATTTGTAAGTTGCCCACAATGTCATGAGCCAAAATTACCACATAGAGTGTGTCCAGACTGTGGATATTATAAAGGTAAAGAAGTTGTATCTAAGTAATAGCTTCTAAAGAACATGTAGAGTATACTCTACATGTTTTTTTTGTACATATAAAAAAAGATGATTTACTAGAGAAATAAATGGATTTTATGCATATTAAAAATTAGAAAAATAATAATATAAGTATTGAAAATTTTTGTGTGTTACTATATACTACTATTAGTAGCTGGTACTAATTACAGCTATAAAATTTGGAGGGAACATGAAAAAGAAGAGTAAAGCCCAAAGACAACAAGAGCTTATAGATATGCTAAAGACTGATCCTTTTTATACTGATGAAGAATTATCAAGTTTGTTTAATGTGAGTATACAGACAATAAGATTAGATAGAATGAGTCTAAACATACCAGAGCTAAGAGAAAGAGTCAAATCAATAGCAGAAACTCAGAGTTCAAAAGTAAAGACTTTAGGAGTAAAGGAAATTACAGGCGAAATCATTGATTTATCTGTAGGGCAATTAGGTATATCTATGTTAGAAGTTACAGAGGACATGATTTACTCTAAAACTAATACTTTGAAAGATACGTATATATTTTCTCTAGCAGATTCATTAGCAATGGCTATAATAGATGCACCTAAAGTTATTATGAGAGTTGCAAATGTAAAATGTTTTAAGTTGATAGAACAACAAGACAGACTTATAGCAAAAGCAGAAGTGTATAGAAATATAGACAAAAAGCATTATGTAAAAGTTGTTATCAATAATAAAGCCCAAGAGCAAATATTTAGAGGGAAGTTTATCTTTGAAGAGTTAGATTAGGAGGAAAATCATGAAAATAGTAATAGATGGAATGGGTGGAGATAATGCACCAAAATCTAATGTAGAAGGCGCAGTAAATGCTATAAAAGAATATCAAGTAGATTTAATAATCACAGGATATAAAGATTTATTAGAAAAGGAATTTTCAAATTATGAATTTGATAGAAATAAACTAGAAATAGTTCATACTACTGAGATTATAGAAAATGAAGATAAACCAGTTAAGGCCATAAGAAGCAAAAAAGATTCATCTATGGTAGTAGCATTAAACCTCGTAAAAGAAGGTAAGGCAGATGCTATAATATCAGCTGGAAACACAGGAGCTTTACTTGCTGGTGGATTATTTGTAGTCGGTAGAATAAAAGGAATTGATAGACCTTGCTTATGCTCAGCAATACCAAATGTAAAGCGAGGAATGACACTTATAGCAGACTGCGGTGCGAATGCAGATTGTAAATCTAAGAATCTAGTTGAATTTGCAGCTATGAGTAATATTTACTCAAGAAAAGTGTTGGGACTTGAAAATCCTAAAGTGGCACTAGCAAATGTTGGACTAGAAGAAGGTAAAGGCAATGATTTAGTTAAAAAATCATATGAAGAAATTAAAAAATTAGATTTAAATTTTATAGGAAATGTAGAAGCTAGAGAGGTTATAAATGCATATACAGATATAATTATTTGTGATGGATTTACGGGTAATATATTACTTAAATCTGCTGAAGGGGTAGCTCTTTCAGTTATGAGTCTTATAAAGGAAACTTTTATGGCTAGTACAAAAAGCAAAATAGGAGCATTACTTATAAAAGATGATTTAAAGAAATTAAAGAGTTTTATAGATTATTCTGAGTATGGTGGAGCTCCACTTTTAGGATTAAATGGAGGAGTTATAAAGGCTCATGGTAGCTCTGATGCTAAAGCTATAAAAAATGCTATAAATCAAGGGATAAAATTTACAAAAGGAAAAGTTGTTGAGGATATCAATCAATTTATAAGTAAATATAATGAAGAAAATAAAAATAACGAAAATGAATAAACTCGTTTTGGAGGTTTAATATATAATGAATACAAAGGCTGGAATATTAGGTGTGGGAAGTTATCTACCTGAGAAATCATATGATAATTTTCACTTCGAAAAAATAATGGATACATCAGATGAGTGGATAAGCACTAGAACTGGTATTAAGGAAAGAAGGTTTGTAGAAGATAATGAGGCAACTTCTGACTTAGCATCTAAGGCTGCTTTAAAAGCTATAGAGTGTGCAAAGTTAAATGTAGAGGACATAGAGTTGATTATTTTGGCAACAATTACTCCTGATATGTCTTTGCCTTCAACTGCATGTATAGTACAAGAAGCAATAGGAGCAGTGAATGCTACTGCATTTGATATATCAGCAGCTTGTTCTGGATTTGTATATGGAGTAACTATTGCAAAGCAATTTGTGGAAACTGGTTGTTATAAAAATGTACTTGTAATAGGAGCAGAAACTTGCTCGAAGTTTCTAAACTACAATGATAGGTCAACAGCAGTACTATTTGGAGATGGTGCTGGAGCAGCTGTTATTGGGCCTGTAAGTGAAGGTGGAATCCTATCTACACATATGGGTTCTGATGGTAGGGGAAAAGACTGTTTAAAGATACCTGCTGGAGGTTCAAGACTTAGAGCAAGTAAAGATACTGTAGAATCTAATCTACATACAATAGAGATGGCAGGTAGCGATGTATTTAAGTTTGCAGTTAGAAAGATGGCAGAAACATCTTTAACAGCTCTTGAAAAAGCAAATTTAAATACAACTGATATAGACTATCTAATACCACATCAAGCTAATATAAGAATAATACAAGCCTCTTCTAAGAGATTAGGGATTGATATGAATAAGGTTTATGTAAATATAAATAAGTATGGAAATATGTCTGCTGCATCTATACCTGTTGCGTTAGATGAAGCATATAAAGAAGGAAAAATCAAAAAAGGCGATAATGTAGTTTTAGTTGGCTTTGGTGGAGGTCTAACTTGGGGAGCTTCAGTCGTTAAGTGGACTTTATAGTATAAAACATCTGAAATTCTTTAATTAACAAAATTAGCTTTATCTAAAAATTAAAGTTAATTTACAATAAAAAGTTTACTTTTATGATTTTAAGTGAAGGAGAATGATATGAATAAAATTTGCAAACTGTTAAATATAAAATACCCAGTTATCCAAGGGGGAATGGCATGGGTAGCTACTGCATCATTAGCAAGTGCTGTATCTAATGCAGGTGGACTTGGAATAATAGCAGCAGGAAATGCACCAAAAGAAGCTATAAAGGAAGAGATTGTTAAATGTAAAGAATTAACAGATAAACCTTTTGGTGTAAATGTAATGCTTATGTCACCATTTGTAGATGATATAATAGATTTAATTATAGAAGAAAAGGTTCAAGTTATTACTACTGGTGCTGGAAATCCTGCAAAGTATATGGACAGATTAAAAGAAGCTGGAACAAAAGTTATACCTGTAGTACCAACAATAGCTTTAGCACAGAGAATGGAAAAGTTAGGAGCTACAGCAGTAATAGCTGAAGGTACAGAAGGTGGAGGACACATAGGAGAACTTACTACTATGGTTTTAGTTCCACAAGTTGCTGATGCTGTTAATATACCTGTAATAGCAGCAGGTGGTATTGTAGATGGTAGAGGTATTGTTGCTTCATTTGCACTAGGTGCTAATGCAGTTCAAGTAGGAACTAGATTTATTTGTAGTGAAGAGTGTGCTGTACATTTAAACTATAAAGAATTAGTATTAAAAGCAAAAGATAGAGATGCAATTGTTACAGGAAGAAGTACAGGTCATCCAGTAAGAACATTAAAAAATAAATTATCGAAAGAATTCTTAAAGATGGAACAAAATGGAGCTACTCCTGAAGAATTAGACAAAAAAGGTACAGGTGCTTTAAGGTTTGCAACAGTAGATGGAGATATAGAAAAAGGTTCATTTATGGCAGGTCAAAGTGCTGCTATGGTAAAAAAAATAACACCTTGTAAAGAAATTATAGAAACTATGGTAAATCAAGCAAAAGAGATTATGCCAGGCATAGAACTGTAAATCAGGAGGAGCATGATGGGAAAAGTTGCACTAGTATTTCCTGGTCAAGGAGCCCAATATGTAGGGATGGCTAAGGATTTATATGAAAATAACGAGGTTGCTAAAAATGTAATAGATGAGGCTTGTAGTGCCTTAAATATAGATTTAAAAAAACTTATGTTTGAGGGTAGTGAAGAAGAACTTTCTAAAACTGAAAATACTCAACCAGCTATGGTTACACATAGTGTAGCTGTACTAAAAGCAATACAATCAAAAATAGATTTAAAGTATGATGCATGTTTAGGTTTATCTTTAGGAGAATATAGCGCACTAGTTGCAGCAGATGCAATTGATTTTAAAGATGCTGTATGCCTAGTTAAAAAAAGAGGTAAATTTATGCAGGAAACAGTGCCAACAGGGGTTGGAGCTATGGCAGCTATTTTAGGTTTAGATAGAGAAATATTAGGCAATGTTGTAAAAGATATACAAGGAGGGATTGTAGAAGTAGCAAATTACAATTCTCCTGGTCAGATAGTTATATCTGGTGAAAATGAAAAGATAGAAGAAGCAATGGTAAAATGTAAAGAAGCAGGAGCAAAAAGAGCTGTTAAATTAAATGTAAGTGGACCTTTCCACTCATCAATGCTAAGAGAAGCTGGATTAAAACTAGCTAGTGAATTAGACAAAGTTAATATAACTAAGCCTAAAGTTGATGTAGTAGCAAATGTAAATGCAGATTACTATGAAAATGAAGGTAAAGACTTGCTTATAAAACAAGTAAGCTCTTCTGTACTTTGGGAAGATTCTATAGAAAGATTATTAAATGATGGTTATGATACTTTTATAGAAATGGGACCAGGAAAAACTTTAAAAGCATTTATTAAAAAGATAGCATCTAATAAAAAAGCAAGTGTGAATATTTACAATATAGATGGTATAGATTCTTTAAATGAATTTGTACAAGATTATGGAAATGGAGAGATATAATGATAAATCTTACAGGACAAGTAGCAATTGTTACTGGTGGCTCTAGAGGTATAGGGAAAGAGATAGCAAAGAAACTAGCATCTCTTGGGGCTGATTTAGTAATCAATTATACTTCTAAAGAGGATGAAGCCCTAAAAACTAAAAGTGAAATAGAAGGTATGGGTGTAAAATGTACTTCTATAAAATGTGATGTATCTAAATCTGATGAAGTAAATCAAATGATGGACTCTGTCATAAAAGAGTTTGGAAAAATTGATATATTGGTTAATAATGCAGGTATAACTAAAGATGCATTACTTATGAGAATGAAAGAAGAAGATTTTGATAGAGTCATAGATATAAATTTAAAAGGTGTATTTAATTGTACAAAAGCAGTTATTAAACCTATGATGAAAAAGAAATATGGTAGAATAATAAATATGACTTCAGTAGTTGGAATCATGGGAAATGCAGGTCAAACTAATTACTGTGCATCAAAAGCTGGTGTTATAGGATTTACAAAATCTTCTGCAAGAGAAGTAGCATCAAGAAATATAAATATAAATGCAGTAGCACCAGGATTCATAGAAACAGATATGACTAAAGTACTAAGTGATGATGTAAAAGAATCAACACTATTAAATATACCAAAAAAATCTTATGGTAAACCAGAAGATGTAGCCAATGCTGTAGCATTTTTAGTTAGTGATATGTCAAGTTATATAACAGGACAAGTGTTAAATGTAGATGGCGGAATGGTAATGCAATAATAAAAAATAATACTTTAAAAAGTAGAGAAATCTATTTAAAATAAAAATTAAAATAAAAAATCTTAGGAGGAACACAATGTTTAATAAAGTTGTAGCAATAATAATAGAACAATTAGGAGTAGAGGATAAAGAAATAACTATGGAAACATCATTAATGAAAGATTTAGAAGCAGATTCATTAGATGCAGTAGAAATAATAATGGCACTTGAAGATGAATTTGGTATAGAAATACCAGATACAGAAGCAGAAAACTTCAAATCTATAGGGGACATAGTTAACTATATAGAAGCTAATAAATAGTCGAGCTTTAAAAAAGTGGAGGTATCAGATGAATAAAAGAGTAGTAATAACGGGACTTGGATGTGTTACACCATTGGGAACAGGAAAAGAAGAGTTCTGGAACAATATAAAATCTGGAGTATCTGGTATAGATAAAATAACTAATTTTGATGCTAGCACATATCAAACTCAAATAGCAGGAGAAGTTAAAAATTTTCATCCAGAGGAATATATAAGCAAAAAAGAATTAAAGAGATTAGATAAATTTGCTCAATTTGCAATAGTTTCTGCAAAATTAGCAGTTGAAGATGCAAATCTTGATTTAGATAAAGTTGATAGAGAACGTGTAGGAGTTATAATAGGTTCTGGTATAGGTGGAGTTGAAGCAATAGAAACTCAGCATAAAATTCTTTTGGAAAAAGGAAATAAAAGGGTAAGTTCACTATTTGTACCTATGATGATAGGAAACATGGCAGCTGGTCAAGTTTCAATATTTTTAGGAGCAAAAGGACCTAATACTAATGTATGTACAGCTTGTGCATCAGGAACTCATTCAATAGGTGATGCCTTTAAGGTTATACAAAGAGGAGATGCAGATATTATGGTAGCAGGAGGCTCTGAAGCTGCTGTAACAGGGCTTGCATTTGCTGGATTCTGTAATATGAAGGCTATGTCAACTAGAAATGATGACCCTAAAACTGCATCACGCCCATTTGATAAGGACAGAGATGGATTTGTAATGGGAGAAGGAGCAGGTATTGTTATATTAGAGGACTTAGAACATGCTTTAGCAAGGGGTGCAAAAATATATGCAGAAGTAGTAGGATATGGTTTAACTGCTGATGCATATCATATGACAACTCCAGCTGAAAATGGAGAAGGAGCAGCTAGGTCCATGAATAGGGCTTTAAAAGATGGAAATGTTCCACTAGAAGAAGTCGATTATATAAATGCTCATGGAACTTCAACTTATTATAATGACCTATATGAAACTATGGCTATAAAAACTGTATTTGGAGAAAATGCATATAATTTATGTGTATCATCAACAAAATCTATGACTGGTCATTTATTAGGAGCATCAGGTGCAATAGAAGCAGTTGTTTGTGCAATGAGTATAGAAGATAATTTTGTACCTCCAACTATAAATATACAAGAAGTTGGCGAAGATTTAGATTTAGATTATGTTCCAAATAAAGGTAAAGAAAAAGATATTAGATATGCACTATCAAATTCTTTAGGTTTTGGTGGACATAATGCTACAATTGTACTAAAAAAATATGTATAAATAAATCACAAATATTGAAAATAGAATTAAAAAACAAGCACTTGTTTTTAACTTTATAAGTTTATATTAACTAAATTAAAAGTTCCCTAAATTAGACATTTATTCTAATTTAGGGAACTTTTTTATTAAAATTTAATTCTAGCACATGTTGTAAATCATTTTGATATATTGTATCATAAATTATTGAGAGGTTATATACATGCAAGTTTTTATTCTACAATACACAGAAGGAGGGCTAAAATTTTGAATTTTAGACTACCAAAAAAAAGGTTACCCAAAAAGATAATTTTTATAGCTATAATACTTATTAGTATTATTTTGTTTATAGGATATGACCAAAATGGACTTAAAGAAAGAGAAATTATAAATAAGGGAAAATATATGTCTGAAAGTCTTGTGTCGGATAAGAAGTATGATGAAGCAAAGAAAGTGGTCAAAACTTCTTTTGAATCTATCCCAGAAAAAAAATACAATAAAGTATATAATGAAGTGTGGGATATGTTAAAGACTATTTCATATGTGCCAGATGGAACGAAGATAGTTATTGATTCGTTAGAAAAGATGAGAACATCAGATGTAAAGTTATCCGATGAATGTAGATTTAGTATAGAAAAAAGACTAGCATCAGTGTACATAATGGATAATAATTATTCTAGAGCAGTAGACTTAACTGTAAAGTCTATAAAATTGGCTGAGAAATTAGGGGATAATTATGAAAAAGCAAGACTAGATGTTGATTTGGCGAGCATACTTTTAAAGGTAGGTGGATATGAAACAGCAGAAAAATTAATAAAGGATTCTTTTAAGATAGATGTTGATGAAGATGAAAAAAATGGAATGGTTAGATTATATGCTCTTATAAATTTAGCAGAAATATATGTAGAGTTGGGAGAATATGATAAAGCTATTGAGACATGTAGCAATGTAAAAGACTATAAGAAGTTTGTAAACATAGATGATTACAATGATTTTGAAATAATGGCTTCTATAATGCAGGCAAATGCATATGTAGGAAAAAATGATATATCAAAGGCAAAGACTCTTTTAGAAAGAGCTAATTATCTTATAAAATATGATAAATCAGTTCACATATTAGATAAAGATATGTATTATTATATGGCAATGGGAAATTTGGAATATAAAAGTAAAAATTATGATTCTGCAATAGATAATTATAAAAAAAGTCTAGAGATATCTACTAAAAGAAAGTTAACTCAAGAGAAAATAAAAACTTTAAATGAAATATTAAATATATATGAGAAACAAGGGAATGTAAACTCTGTAAATAAGTATCAGAAGATATTAATAAATGAGTATAAGGAGAACAAAAGTATAAGAGATTCAGAAATTAGCTTTTATATAATTGACAAGGTATCACGTGAAAGTGAGTTTTTTGAAAAAAATAAAAAAGAAATTAAATCTTATAAAATATTATTTAGTGTAATTTTAATTATTACATTGGGTTCTACTTTTTTATATACTAGACTGAAATACTTTAAAGCACAAAATTTACATGATGGACTTACAAATGTTTATAATAGGAAAAGTTTTGATATTATGTATAATAAATACAAAGAAAAAGATGATAACTTTGCACTTGTAATGATAGATATAGATAATTTTAAACTTATAAATGATAATTATGGACATAAATTTGGAGATGTTGTCATAAAGGGTATAGTAAATACTATTTGTGTTATGCTCGAGCAAGAAGATAAAGTATTTAGATATGGTGGAGAAGAGTTTTCTGTATTAATAAGAGATAAGTCTGGAGAAGAAGTGTTTGATATAATTGACAATATAAGAAATGCAATTGCAAATAAAAAATGGAGTGAAGAGGTAACTGTAACTATAAGTGCAGGTATATCCCATATCTCTGACAGCAAAAATATATTAGAAGAAGCAGATAAAAATCTATATAAAGCAAAACAGCTTGGAAGAAATAAAGTAGTGTACAAATAATTGTATATTATATAGATATGAGGTATAAATATGAAACAATCAATAGCTATAGTAACTGATAAGATAACTAAATTATCATCTTTCTTGGAAGAAAATATACGATTGGTTTTAGGAAACTATCTTGATATAAATCACTATTATTTAGAAAATTTGAAAGATGATGATAAAATACAAGGCGATTTTGTTTTAGTAATGAATGATGATAGATTAAATAGCATGAGAAAGCATTTAGTACAAGATAGTAAAATTATAGTTGTGAGAAGAACCTTTAAAGAAAAAGAAATATATGGATTGTTTTCAATACCATATGGAACAGAAGTGTTAGTTGTAAATGATACAAAAGAAACTACACTAGAGACAATAAGTCTATTTTATAAGATAGGAGTAAAAAATTTAAAGCTTACTCCATATATTGAAGGCCAAACTTATGAAAATATAGATATAGCCATAACGCCTGGAGTAACCCAAAAAGTACCAAATTATATAAATAAGGTAATTGATTTAGGAAATAGGTGCATTGATATATCTACTTTTATAGAAATAATAAATGGTCTTAAAATTGATGTCAAGGAAATAAGGAAAAATCTGATGGCATATTCTGAACGTCTAATAAGTTTAGATAATGGTGTCAAAGACAATTATAGACAATTATTTCTAAAAATAGAAGAACAAGATGTTATATTGAATTTGTCAAAGGATGGAATAATATTTACTTCAATAGATGGTGTTGTAAATACATTTAATAAAGAAGTGTTAAAAATTTTAGGTATAGACAGAAATATACGAGGAAAAAACATAAGAGATATTATCTCTAAAGATTTGCAGATTCTACTTGAAGATAAAGAGATTATCGATGAAGTTGTATTTACAAATAAGAAATATATAAATGTAAATAAAAAAAATATATTTTCTATGGGTAATAAAGCTGGTATATACTACAATTTACAAGAGATAACATATATAAAAAAATTAGAACAAAATCTTACTAATAAATTAAGAGAGCAAGGGCAAATAGCAAAGTACACATTTAAAGATATAAAAACTAAGAATAAAAAGATGACAAAGTGTATAGAGTTAGCTAAAAAAATATCTAAATCAGATCTCTCTGTTTTAATAATAGGAGAAAGTGGAACTGGTAAAGAATTATTATCCCAATCAATTCATAATAATTCTAATAGAAGTAATCAGCCCTTTATAGCAGTTAATTGTGCTGCAGTTCCAGATAGCTTATTAGAAAGCCAGTTATTCGGCTATGAAAAAGGTTCTTTTACAGGAGCATTAAGAGAAGGGAAAAAGGGTTTATTTGAACTTGCAAATAATGGAACTATATTTTTAGATGAGATTGGAGATATGCCTCCATTATTGCAGACAAAGTTACTTAGAGTACTTCAAGAAAAACAAGTTATGCCTATAGGTTCTCATAATGTTATAAATATAGATGTTAGAATTATAGCTGCAACAAATAAAAATTTACCTAAAATGATTAGAGAAGGTAAATTTAGAGAAGATTTGTATTATAGGCTGAATGTACTACCAATAGATATACCATCATTAAGGTATAGAAAAGAAGATATAATAACTCTTATGAACTTCTTTTTGGAAAAGAACATAAAAATTTCTCCTGAAGTTGAGGTTATTCTAGAAAAATACAATTGGCCAGGAAATATAAGAGAGTTACAAAATGTTGCTTCTTATGTAAGTTTAATGTGTGAGAGTATGGTTTTTAAAGATGACCTTCCACCCTATATAAAGACCGAATATATTAGTAGTTTTGATGACGGGGTTAGTTATACAAAAAAAGAATTTGAATATATACTTAGAATACTATATGAAAGAAAAGATTTAACTTCTGGAGTTGGAAGAGGTTTTATAATAGAAAAACTTACAGAGGAAGGTATTGAAATATCTGAAAGTAAAGTAAGAAAAGTATTGTCTTATTTGAGTGAGTGTGGATACATATCATCTAAATCTGGAAGATGTGGAAGTCAAATAACACAAGAAGGTATAAAGTTTTACAACAATATAAATTAAATATAAATAGGTTTAGACAATAGGTTTAGATAGGTAATAGGTTATAAGTAAATAACCCATTACCTATTTTTATTTGCAAAAAAATTTGTATTTATAGCTAGAAATAAAAAAATATTTGATGGAACCATTGTGAATACTTGATAAATAATAAATAAACGTAAAGTATAAATTTTGGCATATATATTGCTAATTATAGAGATAAGACAACAAAATAATTGGGAGGTTTAATTATGAAATACAAAACAACAGGGACTTGTGCTACAGAAATTGAATTTGAGGTAAAAGATGACAAAGTTACAAATGTAAATTTTGTTGGTGGATGTGATGGAAATTTAAAAGGATTAAAAGTATTAGTTGAAGGTATGAATATAGAAAATGTAATTCAAAAACTAAAAGGAATAGAGTGCAAAACAAAACCAACATCTTGTCCAGACCAACTTTCTCTAGCACTAGAGAGTTATATAAATAAAAAATAAGTACATAAAACAATCAACTAGTTAGGAGTTTAATTATGAAACCAATAATAGGTATTTTAGGAAATCTGATAATAATGGAAAATGGAATGTTTCCTGGGCTTGAAAGATCCTATGTAAATAATGATTATATAAATGCAGTATTAAAGGGAGGAGGTAGCCCAGTTATTATTCCAGTAAATACAGATAGAAAAGTTATAAAGAGACAGATTGAGATGGTTGATGGAGTTTTAATATCTGGAGGATGGGATGTTAATCCTCAATTATATGGTGAAGAAACAAGAGAAGAAACAACATTTATATATCCTGAAGTAGATGAATTTGATTTAATTGCTATAAGTATAGCTTTAGAACTTAAAAAGCCAATACTAGGTATATGTAGAGGGCTACAAATATTAAATGTAAGTCTAGGTGGAACTTTATATCAAGATAATAATCTTGTTGAAGGAAGTTACATAAAACATACACAATCTTCTAAAAGACATGTAGCTACTCATAAGGTAGATGTTCAAGAAGGAAGTATTTTAGAAGGTATTTTAGGAAAACAATTACTTACTAATAGTTATCATCATCAAAGTATTAAACAACTTGGTAAAGGATTAAAAGCCATAGCATACTCAAAAGATGGTATAATAGAAGCTATTGAAAAAGAGGATGAAAATTTTGTAGTAGGAATACAGTGGCATCCAGAAATGATGGTAGATTATTGTAATAAAATGGAAAATTTGTTTAAATATTTTGTAAATATTTGTTCAACTTTATAATATACCTTGGAGGGATTAAACATGAACGAAAAAAATAAAATGGGATTAATAAGTATTATACTTTTAGGTATTAATGCAGTTGTAGGAGCGGGAGTTTTCCTATTACCAGGAAACGCAATGAAAGCATTTGGTGTTGCAAGTATATTTGTATATATGTTTGATATGTTATTGGTTTTATCTATGGCGTTTTGTTTTGCTGAAGTGGCAGGTAAATTTAATAAAAATGGTGCTGCATATGTGTATACCAAAGAAGCGTTTGGAGATTTTTTTGGATTTGAAGTAGGTCTTATGAAATGGGTAATAGGATGTATTTCTTGGGGAGCATTAATAGTAGGTTTTCCTACATCTTTATCAGCAGTATGGGCTCCTGCAGGTGACCCACATATACAAAAAATTATAATAGTAGCTATGATAGTTGGGCTTACAATTATAAATTTATTAGGTGTATCTTTATCAAAAATTGTACAAAATGTTATAACAGTAGGTAAACTAATTCCATTGGTATTATTTATAGTGATAGGTGTATTTTTTATAAAAGGAGCTAATTTTACTAATTCAACAATGGTACCACCAGGAGCAGGAGTTACAGAATTTGGAGCAGCAGCACTTTTAATGTTTTATTCATTTACAGGGTTTGAATCTATAGCAGTGGCAGCAGAAGATATGGAGAATCCTCAAAAAAATATACCTATAGCAATTATAAGTGTAATAGTAATTGCATCAATAATATATATATTAAATCAAGTTGTGTGTGTTGGTATATTAGGAGATAAATTATCTAGTACAGCTACCCCTGTTGCAGATGCGGCGAGAATATGTTTTGGAAATATGGGAGCAGGATTAGTTACTTTTGGTACATTAGTTTCTGTTGGTGGAATTTGTATGTGTGGTGCTTTTGTAAATCCAAGAAGCTGTGTAGCCTTAGCTGATGACAAGATGTTACCAAGAATGTTTGCAAGAAAAGATAAAAATGGTACACCATATGTAGCGATAATAGCAACTATGATAATTACTATACCAATAGCTTTGTCTGGAAGTTTTGCTGAATTAGCAGCAATAAGCGCAGTTGCCAGATTTATACAATATATACCTACTTCTTTATCAGTATTAGTATTTAGAAAGAAAAGACCAGAATTAGTAGGAACTTTTAAAACTCCATTTGGAGCAGTAATTCCTTTAATTGCAGTGTGTGTTGGTACATGGTTACTATTCCAAGCGTCTATGCACCAATTAGTTATGGGATTAGGAGCATTAGCAGTTGGAGTACCACTATACTTTATAATGAAGTCTTATAATAGAAAGGTTTATGGAGAAGATTTAAAGAAAGTTATTTAAATTATATTGTAAATATTATTTGACTAACAGAGTAATATTATCAAAAAATTAAATATAAACAAATATATATAAGGTTATATTAAAATATTATTAAATTTTTATTTTAGTATAACCTTATATTGTTATTAATACATGAAAAATATTGTAATAGAGGTAAAATAATAGTATTATGTTTATTAGATAAAAAACTTGTTAGGAGGTAAATTTATGTCAGCAATAACTTTAAAGAATGGTATAGAAGTATCTATTAGAGAAGGTGTAAAAGAAGATGCCCAAGCTATTATAGATTTTTATAATGAAGTAGGCGGGGAAACTCATTTTCTTTCATTTGGGAAAGATGAATATAAAATATCTTTAGAAGACCAAGAAAATTCTATAGAATCAGCAAAAGCGTCTGATAACTCAATAAAATTAATCGCATTTATAGATGGAGAGATAGCTGGTATTGCTACAATTGATTCCAACCAAAAAGCAAAAGGAAAGCATGTTGGAGTTTTAGGAATTGTTGTTAAAGAAAAATACTGGGGAGCTGGATTAGGTAAAAGACTTATGTTAGACCTTATAGAATGGTGTAAATCAAATGGAATAACTAAGAAAATAACTCTTGTTACTAATGAAGAAAATCATAATGCTATAGAATTATACAAAAGAGTTGGATTTGAAGTAGAAAGTATATTAAAGAAAGAGTGTTATTATAATGGTGTTTATACTGATTTAATAGGTATGTCACTTTTATTAGGAATATAATTAGTGTACATTTTATCTCGAAAAAATCATATTAAGTATGGTATAATTAAAGAAAGAATATAACTTAATATAATTTTGGAGGACGAATTATGAAAAATCTGTGTAAAATATCAGATGAATATTTAAATAGTAAACTTAAATATTTAAAGTTATTATCAAAACAATATCCGAGCATATCGAAAGCAAGTACTGAAATAATAAATTTAGAGGCTATATTAAATCTTCCAAAGGGAACAGAACATTTTATAACAGATGTACATGGTGAATATGAGCCATTTGTACATGTTTTAAAAAATGGTTCTGGTGTAATAAAGAGAAAAATAGAAGAATTATTTTCAAATACAATAAGAGATAGTGAAAAAAAGATGCTAGCAACGCTTGTATACTATCCTGAGCAAAAACTAGACTTAATAATTAAACAAGAGGAAAATATAGATGATTTTTATAGGATAAATATCTATAGACTTATAGAGCTTTGTAAGTACGCTTCTAGCAAATACACTAGGTCAAAAGTTAGAAAACTTTTACCAGAAAATTTTAAATACATAATAGAAGAACTTTTACATGAACACATTAAAAGTGAACATAAAGAAGAATACTATAAAAGTATAGTTGAGACAATAGTTGATATAGGGATAGCTAAAGAGTTTATAATTGCAATTTCCACAGTTATACAAAAGTTAGTTGTTGACAGACTACATGTTATAGGTGATATTTATGATAGAGGTCCAAGACCAGATATAATTGTAGATAAGCTTATTGAACATCATTGTGTAGATATTCAGTGGGGAAATCATGACATACTATGGATGGGCGCAGCATCAGGTGAAAAAACTTGTATAGCAAATGCACTTAGAATTTCAGCTAGATATGCAAACCTAGATATTGTAGAAGATATATATGGGATAAATTTATTACCTTTAGCTACTTTTGCAATAGAAATGTATAAAGATGACCCATGTAAAGAATTTATTCCTAAGATTAATGACCAAAGTGTTACAACAACAGAAAAGTCTTTAATGGCAAAAATGCACAAGGCAATAAGTATAATTCAATTTAAACTTGAAGGTGAAGTGATAAAAAGAAGACCTGAGTTTGAAATGGAGCATAGGCTTTTGCTTAACATGATAAATTATGAAGAGGGAACAATTACCTTAAAAGGAAAGACATATAAACTAAAAGATACTTATTTGCCTACAATAGATAAAAAAGACCCATATAAATTGAGTATTGAAGAAAAAAATGTTATTGAAAAATTAGTGTCTTCATTTAGAGGTAGCGAAAAATTACAAAAGCATGTTTCATTTTTATTTTCTAAAGGAAGCATATATTTAAAGGCAAACTCAAATTTATTAATTCATGGATGTGTCCCATTGAATGAAGATGGAAGTTTTATGTCTATGAATATAATGGGAAAAGAGTATAAAGGTAAAATCCTTATGGATAAGATGGAATCTCTAGCAAGAGAAGGTTTTTTCTTTAAGGATAAAGCAGAAGAAAAATTATATGGTATGGATATTATGTGGTATTTGTGGACTGGAAAATGTTCATCATTATTTGGAAAAGACGATATGACTACATTTGAGAGATATTTTATAGCAGAAAAAGAAACTCATAAAGAAAATAAGAATCCATATTTTAAGCTTAGAGAAAGTGATGTTGCTTGTGAAAGAATATTTGAAGAATTTGATTTAGAACTTGATGAATCACATATAATAAATGGGCATGTTCCTGTAGAAAGTAAAAATGGAGAGAGCCCAATAAAAGCTAATGGAAAAATTCTTGTTATAGATGGTGGTTTTTCTAGAGCATATCAAAAAACTACTGGTATAGCTGGATACACTTTGATATATAATTCTAGAACTTTACAACTAGTATCACATGAACCATTTAATTCTGCTGAGGAGGCTATTGCAAATGAAAGCGATATCTTATCGACAACTGTTGTAGTAGAGCATAAGGCAAAGAGAAAAATGGTGAGAGATACTGATGAGGGTCTAAAAATACAAGAAGAAATAGAAGACTTAAAATTACTTTTAATGGCCTATAAAAAAGGGCTAATAAAAGAAATGTAAACAATAAAAAACTAAGATGACTCTATACTTGAGAGTGGTCTTAGTTTTTATTTTTATAATAATTTACTTATTAAGTGAATCCTAAACAATAGGGTTCATTTTTTTATAGATAAATATTATTAAAAAAATTATATATGTTTTGGTAATATTCCTTGTCCTTTATAAATAGAATTATATAAACAAAGGAGGAGGACAAGAAATGAATAAACTTTCAGATGAAATAATAAACTCTCTTTCTACAAACATAAGAGAGAAGGTAGAAAAAATCTCAAACAATAATCTAAACATAGAAGAAATTAGATTACGTTCACAAAAACCATTGATACTAAATGCAAACTCTAAAGATTATTTTTATAATCAAAAAACTATGGTACTTGATTTAAATCAGCACGATTCATATATAGTGACAAGGGAAGATATAGAGCAAACTTTTCAAATAATATGTAAATACTCAATACATTCATTTATGGATGATATAAAAAAAGGATTTATAACTTTGAGAGGAGGCCATAGAGTAGGGTTAGTTGGAAAAGTAATAGTAGAAGATGGACAAGTCAAAAATATAAAACACATATCATCTTTAAATATAAGAGTATCAAGAGAAGTCATAGGATGCTCAAATAAGATTTTAAGTCATATCATAAAAGGTAAAAATCAAATTAATAATACTTTGATAATATCACCACCTCAATGTGGAAAGACAACTTTAATTAGAGATATAGTAAGAAATTTAAGTAATGGTAATGAGGAATATGGATTTAAAGGATTGAAGGTAGCACTAGTAGATGAACGTAACGAGATAGCAGGGGCTTACTTAGGGATTCCACAGATGGATGTTGGAATAAGGACTGACATAATAGAGACTTGCCCAAAAGATTTGGGTATTACAATGCTTTTAAGGTCCATGTCGCCAAATGTTATCGTGACAGATGAAATTGGAAGTGAGAAAGAAATAAAGGCATTATATACAGCATTAAATGGAGGTATTGGATTAATAACTACTGTACATGGAGATTCAATGGACGATATACAAAATAGAAAAGAGCTAAACAGACTCTTAGACAAAGAATTGTTTAAAAAAGTTATAATTCTTTCTGCTAAGAAAGGTGCAGGAACAATTGAAAAAATTTATGATTTAGAAGAAAAGAGATGGTACTTTGCAAATTAAGATAATTATTATAGCACTCTTAATAGGAAGTAGTTATTTGATAGGTGAGCATATATACAAAACCTATACACGAAGACACAAACAGCTAAATGATTTAATAAGAGTTTTAGAAATATTAAGGATGGATTTATCTTTTGGGCTTTATACATTAGAAGAAATTTTTAGAAGGATAGGATGCAATAAAGACTTTTGTTTTTGGGGTTTTTTCTATCAAATCTCAGAAGAACTTCACAATGAACAAAGCAAAACTTTAGAAGAGATAATATCAGAGAATACTGAAATTTTAGTTAAAGAAACTTATCTTGGAAGTAAAGAAATTGAGGAATTAAAAAATCTAATTCTTACCTTGGGAAAAAGTGATATAGAGTCCCAACAAAGAATGATAGATTTATCTATAGAAAATCTGAAAAAACAAACCTATGAAACAAAAGAAGACATAAGTAAAAAAGGGTTACTATATAAAAAATTAGTAACATTTATAGGCATAGGTATATGTATTATATTGATCTAATATGGGGAGGTTTATTATGGAGATATCATTGATATTAAAGGTTGCAGGTGTAGGTATTCTAATATCAGTATTGAATATGATATTGGAAAAAACAGACAGAAAAGATTGGGCAGGACTTACTACTTTGGCGGGTGTAATAATCGTGTTGGGAATGGTAATAACAGAAATAAGTGATTTATTTAATACTGTAAGAACAATGTTTCAACTTTACTAAAGAGGAGGGAGTAATTTGGAAATAATGCAATTAATAGGAATTGCAATCATTTCAACTACACTCTGTTTAGTAATAAAAAAAGATAGACCAGAGATAGCAAATTTCATAGCAATAATAACTGGAGTAACAATATTATTATCAGTTATGTTTAAGCTAAATTTTATAATAGATAGCATACAAGATTTAGCTAATAAAGCTAATATTCCAACTATGTATATATCTTTAATAATAAAATTAATTGGAATAGCATATTTAATGGAATTTGCAATACAACTTTGTAAAGATTGTGGGGAAGGAAACATTGCTTCAAAACTAGAGTTTGGAGGAAAAATAATAGTTATGTCAATGTCTTTCCCTATACTTTTATCCATTGTAGAAATGGTGGTGAATATAATTCCATAGTTATTTATGTTGAAGTAGATAGCTATAGATATATTAGTTGTTATTTAAAGGATATTTTGTTGTATTGAGGTTTATAGAGTGAAGAGAGGCATGGTTGCTTATGAAAAAAAGATTTTTACCAATGATTATGGGATTTGTATTGACTTTCTTTTTTGTAAATATCTTTGCCATTATAATATTTGCTAATGAGGTTCCAAGTAGCGAAGATAAAGAATATGGTGAAGCTAAGAGTAGCATAGATAAATATATTGATGGTCAGTTAGACAAGCTAGATATAAATGAAATTCAAGATTATATAAATAAAGAAATAGTTATTAATGATGTTAATTTAAAATCGTTTGTAAAAGACTTAATTAGTGGAGAAAAAAATATTTTAGATTTATTTAATAAAGATGGACTGAAGATATTGATGTTTGATGAGTTTAAAGCAAGTTTAAAGGTAGTGGCAGTAATTTTAGTATTAGCTTTATTGTCTTCTATTTTAAAAAGTTTAGAGAATTCTTTTTCATCAGGTGCAGTTAGTCAAATAGCAACGTATATAATATTTATCACAATGGTATCGCTCACTTTAATTGGATTTAAAGATGTACTACAAATTTGCTATGATGCAATAGACCATACTGTAGGTCTTATGCAAGTCATAATGCCAATACTAATAACATTTTTACTTTTAATTGGATTTCCAATAACATCTACCACTTTAAATCCTATTTTTATAGGGGGAGTGACATTTATAAATGTGTTTTTCAAGAAATTTTTATTTGTATCAGTAACTGTTGCATTTGGAATTCTAATAATAAATAATTTATCAAAAAACATAAGGCTGAAAAGATTTTTTTCTTTTGTCAAACAAATAAATTATGTTTCTATTGGGGCTATGTTTACCGTATATTTAGGACTTGTATCTATACAAGGGTTATATGTAACTAGTTTTGATAAATTCAGTGTAAAAACTGCGAAGTTTGCTATAGGTAACTTTATACCAGTTGTGGGTGGATTTGTATCAGATTCTGTGGATATTTTACTATCTTCATCTCAACTTATAAAAAATATATTTGGTGGAATAGGACTTATCTTACTCATTGGGATTTGTTTACTTCCAGTGATAAAAATTTTATCCGTAATAGTGGTATATAAATTGGCAGCAATAATTGTAGAGCCTGTTGGAGAAGATGGAATATCAAATTTTTTAAATGAAGTCGCAAATCTAATGATAATAATGTTAGCATCAGTAATTGCTATAACAATAATGTTCTTTGTGACTGTAGCTATTTTGACCTCGATAAGTGTAGTAAGTCAAGGATAATGTATAGATTAATAAATAGTAATTACTTTTAATCTAAATGTTTTAGAGAGGAGGATGCTATGTTAGAGGGCATAAAGGCATGGATAGTTAGTATTTTAATAGGAGCATTTATAGTAAATATAGTTGATATGATTTTACCTAGTTCCAAGATAAAGCCATATGTGAACTTGGTGTTAAATTTTATATTTGTATTTATTGTAATAACTCCAGTGGTAGGATTTTTTTCAAAAGATATGAGCTTAGAAGATAGAGTTTTAAAATCTATGGGAAATTACAATAAGGAATATGTAGATAGTACAAATGCTTTAGCAGAAGAGACTGGGAATACTGGCTTGTCTAAGGGGTATGAAGATGGTTTAAAAGAAGTGCTTAAGCTAAAGCTTGATGAATATGGTTATGATTTAGAAGATATAGAGCTTAATGGTGCAAATATAAATAATATAAAAATAAAAGAAAAAAATGATATGTCAAATAGCAATAGTGATGAAGAAAATAAAAATAATAGTACTAAAGGAGATGAAGATAGCATAAACTCTAATGACAAAGAAAATTCTAAACAAGTTTTTAAAAAAGGTACAGAGTATGGACTGAATCTAAATGAAGACAAACTAAAAAATGACCTAATAAAAGTGCTTGATGTTTCTATAGAAACTATACAAATTGATAAATAGGAGTTGGAAGAATGTTTAAAAACTTAAACGACAAAGATAAGAGAAAGGTATATTCACTAATAACTATAGCTGGAATATGTGTAGTGTCATTAGTACTATTATCTTGTTTTCCAAGTAGCAAAACTGATAAAAAAGTTGGAAAAACAGATGCTGACAAAAAGACTGAAAAACAAGTTGCTAAGGAACATGAAAAAGACGATTTAGAATCAAAATTAACAACAATACTATCTAAAATTGATGGAGCAGGAGATGTTGATGTAATGATTACATTTGAGTCAAGTGAAGAAATACAACCTGCTTTTAATTCAAATCAAACAACAGAAACAACAGAAGAGAAAGATGCACAAGGTGGAGAAAGAACAGTTACAACTTCAAGTGAAAATAAAACAATGATAACTTCAAATTCAAGTGACCCTGTAGTTATAAAAACTACAGAGCCAAAGATAAAAGGAGTGATAGTAGTAGCAAGTGGAGCTAGTAATCCAAATGTCAAAGAAACACTTTATAGTGCAGTTCAAACATCATTACAAGTAGCAGGTCATCAAGTAGAAATATATTCTAAATAAATACATATAACCGGGGGGATAAATG
Organism: Clostridioides sp. ZZV14-6153; assembly: GCF_020657855.1. Classification (NCBI taxonomy): domain Bacteria; kingdom Bacillati; phylum Bacillota; class Clostridia; order Peptostreptococcales; family Peptostreptococcaceae; genus Clostridioides; species Clostridioides sp. ZZV14-6153. The sequence goes on from NZ_JAGWCZ010000001.1 coordinate 148,311, forward strand.
AATGAAGTTTAATTATAAGGGAAGAGGATTTGTAATAATAACTTTAACTGCAATGTTAGTAATAGTAGGAACAGTAAATTATCAACTTAGCAAGAAATCTTTACTAGAAACATCAAAAGAATTTAAAGCATACGAAGAAGCTCAATTACAGAAAAATACTACTGATGATAGTGATAGTAGCAACAAAGAAGATTCAGATGCAACAAATAAACAAGATAGCAAAGAGAGTGCTGACATTGATATAGTTGATAGTAAGGCTAGTAAGGTGAAGGAAAAAGTAACTGAAACAAGTAAGGAAATAAAAGCTCAATTATCATCTGAAAAGAATATGAAAAAAGCATCTTATATTTTAGATATGAAAATGAATAGAGAAAAACAAAGAAATGAATTAGTTCAGGATTTAAATGAAATGATAAATAATCCATCTACAACAGAGGAATCTAGAAAAGAAGCTTCTAATATGAAATTAAATATAGTTAAAACTCAAGAAAAGGAACTTCAAATAGAAAATCTTTTGAGTACAAAAGGATATGAAGAAGCATTAGTTTATATAAGTGATAGCAAAGTCAATGTTGTTGTAAATGAAGCTAAGTTAGATAAGAAAGATGCAGCAAAAATATTTGATTTGGTTGCAGAACAAGCTAATGTAAAGTATGAAAATATTAAACTTACAAATAATAATACTAAGTAAATTATAAACCTCAGAATTAACTGAGGTTATTTTCTTGCAAAGTAGAGTTGTATTTGGTATTATTATACTTATAAAAATAGTTCCTTAAAATCAGGAGGTAAGTTTTAATATGGAAGATAATAAATTTGGACAAGTAAAAATATCTAATGATGTAATAGCTACAATAGCTGGTTTAGCAGCATTAGAAGTTGAGGGCATAGAAACTACAGCAACATTAACAGATAAGTTGTTAAAAAATAATGGAGTAAAAATACAAATAGAGGAAGAGGATGTTAATTTAGACGTAATGGTTATGATAAAATATGGCATGTCAATACCAGATACAGCTTTTAAAGTTCAAGAAAATGTAAAAAATACTGTTGAGACAATGACAGGACTGAAGGTTTCTCAAGTAAATATACACATTCAAGGAATCAGCTTTAAGAAAGATAAAGTTGATAAAGAAGAAGTAAAAGCAACTAAGAAAAATTAATATTAGCCCTCTGAAAAGTCAGAGGGTTTTTTGTTGGCATTTGATTTTATATAGATAATTAAACTTAAAGGAGAATTTTAATTGATGAAAAAAGATAGGGCACAAAAAAGTACAACAAGGGAATATATAATGAAACTTATATACCAAATAAATATTAATAAAGAGGAATTTGAAGGTTTAGACGATAAAGTAGATTCTTTCTTAAAAGATAATTCAGAACATATTATAAATAGATATGAAGAACTTACACTTAAGTACTCAAATAATGCAAAATTAAAATTAGAAGATACTAAACTTGAAGATATAATAGATAGAGAATATATAAATACAGTATGTAAAGCACTAAGAGAGAATCATGATAAGATAGATGAATTAATAAATAAGCATGCTAAAAATTGGACAGTAGATAGAATGCCAAAGGTAGATGTGTCTATACTTAGATTATCAGTGTGTGAAATAGTTTATTTAGACACTCCTAATAAAGTATCAATAAATGAAGCTGTGGAACTTGCAAAGATATATTGTGATGATAAATCACCTAAATTTATAAATGGAATATTAGGAAGTGTTGTTGATGAAATTGGACAATAATATAATAATTGGAATTGATACTAGCTGCTATACTACTTCTATAGCAGCTATCTCTTTAGAGAAGAAAGTTATTTTTAATGAAAAAATAATGCTAGAAGTAAAGGCAAATTCAAAAGGATTGAGGCAGAGTGAAGCTGTGTTTCAACACGTAAATAATTTAGGATTACTTAGTGATAGGATAAAATCATTTGGGGATAAATTTGTCATAGAAGGAGTTTGTTCATCTATTAAGCCTAGACCAGTTGAAAGTTCATACATGCCTGTATTTAATGTTGGGTACAATTTTGGAAAGTTACTGTCAAGTATACATGGATGTAAATTTTATGAAACTACTCATCAGGAAAATCATATTGAGGCTAGTTTATTAAATAGTAAATTGAAAAATAATAACAAATTTATTTCTGTTCATATGTCAGGTGGTACAACAGAGATACTTTTGATAACTAAGCATGATAATAATTATGATACAAATGACAAAGATTTAGATGTAATAACTAAAATAAGTAATAAAATAAATTTAGATGCAATAGCTAAAATAAATACTAAAAAAGATGGTAAAAGTAAGTTATACAATAATTTTGGATATAATATAAATATAATTGGAGGAAGTAAAGATATTAGCTTTGGACAACTTATAGACAGAATAGGTGTCAAGTTAGGATATAAATTCCCTTCAGGAAAATATCTAGATGAAAATGCTTTAAATTGTAATCTAAAAATAGAAAGTGGTCTAAAAACTTCTGTAAGAGATGGATATATGAATTTATCTGGATTAGAAAATCAGGTGAATAAAATTATAGATGACAATAGAGATGATATTAATAAAGATAAAAAAGAATATATATCTAAATTAGTGATGGATTCAATAGTTAGAAACATGTTTAAATCTTTAATATATTTGTGTGAAGCTTACAATGTAGAAGAAGTAGTTTTTGCAGGTGGAGTTTCTGCAAGTAAGTATATCCTTAAAGAATTAAGTTTAAAACTAAGGGGAAATTGTATAAAAGCTCATTTTACAGAGCCACAATATTCAACTGATAATGCTGTTGGGTGTGCTATAATAGGATTGAATAACTTTTTAGGAGAAAAAATATGAAACTAAGAGCTTTAGATATAAGCGAAGCAAATTCATATATTAAAAGAATTTTAATAAATGACCCAATACTTTCTAATCTTAAAGTCAAGGGAGAAATTTCTAATTTTAAAATACATAGTAGTGGAAATGTTTATTTATCATTAAAGGATGAAACTTCAAAGCTAAACTGTGTAATTTTTAAAAGTAATTTTAATCGTAATCTAAAATTAGACAATGGAGTAAAGGTTGTAGCTAGTGGATATATATCAGTCTATGAAAGAGATGGTGCATATCAATTATATATTAACGAAATTGAAATAGAGGGAATTGGGAATTTACACATAGAATTTAACAAATTAAAAGAAAAACTTAATAAGGAAGGTTTGTTTGATTCTAAATACAAAATACCTATACCTAGAATGCCGAATTCAATTGGAGTTATAACATCTCCAACAGGAGCTGTTATAAGAGATATAATAAATGTAATAAAAAGAAGATATCCAAAAGTCAATATAAAGCTTTATCCAGTAACTGTTCAAGGAGATAAGTCAGCAGAAGAAATATGTGAAGCAATTAGATTTTTTAATCATATGAAGAATGTGGATACAGTTATAGTTGGTAGAGGCGGGGGTTCAATAGAAGAACTTTGGTCTTTTAATGATGAAATGGTAGCAAGAGAAGTTTTTAACTCTCAAATTCCAGTAATATCAGCAGTTGGGCATGAAACTGATTTTACTATTTGTGATTTTGTATCTGACATGAGAGCTCCAACACCATCAGCAGCGGCTGAGATTGCAACTCCATCATTAGAGGATATAAAATATAAACTTGGGAATATAAAAAGCAGACTGAACAAGTCTCTTATAAACCAAGTTGAATTAGACCAATACAAGTTAGAATCAGTGTTTAATAAAATAAATAACTATTTAGATTCTTACACAATAAAAGATAAAGTTATACAATTAGATAAAATATATGATAAAATAATTTTTGGAATAGAAAATAGTTTAAAATTAGAAGATGAAAAATTAATAAAGGTTGGAGCATTACTTCATAACCTAAGTCCATTAGCTACTATGGACAGAGGTTATAGTATAGTTCAAAAAAACGGAAAAGTAATAAATAGTATAAAAAGATTGAAAACTGAAGATAACATAGATATAGTATTAAAAGATGGAACTTTAGAATGTATAATAGATAAAATTGAAAATAAAGAGGTATAATATGAACTTAACCTATGAAGAAGCTTACAAAAGATTGGAGAGCATTTTAAATGAGCTAGAATCTAAAAATGCTAGCTTAGATGAATCTTTAAGCTTATATGAAGAAGGAATTAGTCTTTATAAACATTGTAATAAGCTTTTGGATGATGCCAAATTAAAAATAAGTAAATTTAATCAATTAGGAATAGAAGAGGATTTTAGAATAGAGGAGGAATAAAAGTGGAATTTAAACAACATTTAAAAGAAAAAGCAAGTTTTATAGAAGATGTACTTAAAGAATATATGCCAAAAGAAGAAGGTTATCAAAAAACTGTTATTGAGGCTATGAACTACAGCTTGAGCGCTGGAGGTAAGAGATTAAGACCAATACTTACATTAGAAGCCTGTAAGGTAGTTGGAGGAAATGAAGAAGAAGCTATACCTTTTGCTATTGCAATTGAAATGATACATACATACTCACTTATACATGACGACTTACCAGCTCTTGACAATGATGATTTAAGAAGAGGAAGACCAACAAATCATAAGGTATATGGAGAAGCAATGGGAATTTTAGCAGGAGATGCTTTACTGAACTATGCTTTTGAAGTTATGCTTGCAGGTTCAATAAATAAAGAAAATCCAGAAAAATATCTAAAAGCTATAAATGAAATTGCTAAAGGTGCTGGAATATATGGAATGATAGGCGGGCAAGTAGTAGATGTAGAAAGTGAAAATAAACAAATTGAAAAAGAAAAATTAGATTATATACATATGAATAAAACTGCGGCAATGATGGTTGGATGTATGAGAGCAGGAGCAACTATAGGTGGAGCAAATTCAGAACAAATGGAAGAAATAACTAAATATGCAAAAAATATCGGATTATCATTCCAGATAGTAGATGATATACTAGATATAGTAGGAGATGAAGCAAAATTAGGGAAAAAAGTTGGAAGTGATATAGAGAATCATAAATCAACATACCCATCTCTTTTAGGATTAGATAAATCTAAAGAAATTGCACATAATTTAATAGATGAGGCAAAGAAGAGTATAGAAAAATTATCTGACAATGTAGATTTTTTAAAGGGATTGGCTGAATATATAGTAGATAGAGAATATTAAAATATACAGCTAAAATCGAGGAGGGAAAAATGGACTTTTTTTCGGAGATTTTTAACAATGGGGCTTTGGGAATAAGTCTTATTGCTTGTTTCTTAGCACAATTCATAAAGATATTTACTGGGAAGGGAAAGAAAATTGAGTTTTCAAGAATACTCATTTCAGGAGGTATGCCTAGTTCTCATAGTTCTTTTGTTACAAGTTTAGCTACAGTGGTAGGTATTGAAAAAGGGTTTAATTCTACTGATTTTGCTATAATTACTGTGCTTGCACTGATTATAATGTATGATGCAGCAGGTGTTAGACGTGCTGTTGGTAAACAAGCTACTATATTGAATCAGATGGTAGCAGACCTTCAACATGGAAAGCATATAGAACAGAAGAAATTAAAAGAATTAATAGGTCACACACCACTAGAGGTTTGGTTTGGAGCTTTACTTGGTATAGTAACAGCTTTAATATTGATGTAAATTTAAAATTTACAAAATAAAAGGTGAGGATAATATGTATAAATATTTAGATAAAGTAGATTCTCCAAAAGATATAAAAAATATGAGCATAGAAGAAATGGATTTACTTGCAAAGGATATAAGAAAATTTTTAGTAAAATCTGTTTCCAAGACAGGAGGACACTTAGCTTCTAACTTAGGTGTAGTTGAGTTAACATTAGCACTTCATAAAGTGTTTGACAGCCCTAAAGATAAAATCGTATGGGATGTAGGACATCAGTCTTATGTTCACAAAATGGTTACTGGAAGAAAAGATTGTTTTGTATCCTTAAGACAATTCAATGGACTAAGTGGTTTTCCAAAGGAGAGTGAAAGTCCTCATGATATTTTCGACACAGGACATAGCAGTACATCTATTTCTGTGGCAACAGGTATTGCCTGTGCTAGAGATATAAAAAAAGAAAACTATAGTGTTATATCTGTAATTGGAGATGGTTCTATAACTGGAGGTATGGCGCTTGAAGCTTTAAATCAATTGGGATATATAAATACTAATATGATAGTAATTCTTAATGATAATGAGATGTCCATAGATAAAAATGTTGGTGGAATGTCTAAATATCTATCAAGTATTATAAGAAATTCAACAGTTGTTAAAATGACAGATGAAGTTGATAAAATTTTAAATGTTACATCGACAGGTGAAATTTTATCTAAGACTGCACATAGATTTAAGGATAAATTAATATATAGTTTTTCTCCTCAAGATTGTTCATTTTTTGATTCATTAGGTATAAAATATTATGGTCCTATAGATGGTCATAATACTAAAGAATTAATAGAAACACTTAGAAAAGCTAAACATAAAAAAGGACCTGTACTTTTACATGTTATTACAAAAAAAGGAAAAGGATATAAATTTGCAGAGGAACAACCTGATAAATATCATGGAGTATCAAAGTTTGATATAAAGACAGGCGTAACATCTTCTAAAGTTAAGTCTATGTCAACCAGTGTTGGTGAAAAATTAGTTGAGATGGCTAGCAAAAACAAAGAAATAGTAGCAATAACAGCTGCAATGCCATCTGGGACAGGATTAAACTTATTTGAAAGTGCTTACCCGAAAAGATATTATGATGTTGGTATAGCTGAACAACATGCAACAGGGTTTGCGGCAGGTCTTGCAAAAAATGGTATGAAGCCTTATTTTGCTGTATATTCGTCATTTTTGCAAAGAGCATATGACCAAGTTATTCATGATGTATGTATAACAAAAAAACCAGTTACTTTTCTTATAGATAGAGCTGGCCTAGTTGGAAATGATGGTGAAACTCATCATGGTATGTTTGATTTAAGTTACTTAAATTCTATTCCAAATATTGTAGTAATGGCTCCAAAAGATACAAGAGAAATGGAACTTATGATGGATTTATCATTAAAATTGGATTCTCCATTGGCAATTAGATATCCAAGAGGAAATAGTTACTATCTAAATAAAGGAGAATACAAAGAAATTAAGTTAGGTAAATATGAGATATTAGATGATGGACAAGATACAGTCATACTTTCTATTGGAAATATGGTGAAACATGCTCTAGAAGCTAAAGAAATATTATTAGAAGAAGGTATAAATCCAACAATAGTTAATGCTAGATTTTTAAAGCCAATGGATGAAGAGCTGTTGCATGCTTTATTTAAGAATCATAAAAATGTAGTTACAGTAGAAGATAATGTTATTACTGGTGGGTTTGGAAGTAGAATAAGTAGATTTATTATAGATAATGGATATAAAGTAAATATACTTAATATAGCAATACCAGAAGAGTTTATAAAACATGGCAATGCAGATGAACTATATAATTTTGTAGGATTATCGCCAAAGTGCATTGCTGATAAAATAAGAAAGTTAGTATAAATAATATTGATTCAATTTAATATAAAATTTAAAATTTGTCACTTAGAATAAATATCGAGTGTGTTACTTTAAGCTACTTTAGTCAATATTAAAGTAGCTTTTAACAGAAAGGTAATTTTATGAAGAAAAGAATAGATTTATTGTTAGTAGAGCAAGGACATTTTGAGAGTAGAGAAAGAGCTAAAAAAGCAATAATGGCTGGGCTAGTTTTTGTTGATAATCAAAGATGTGATAAGGCAGGTACAGAAGTAAAAGAGGAGTGTGCTATAGAAGTAAAAGGAAATCCAATACCATATGTTAGTAGGGGTGGGCTAAAGCTTGAAAAAGCAATGAAAAACTTCGACTTAACTATTGATGGAAAAGTGTGTATGGATATAGGAGCATCTACAGGTGGTTTTACAGACTGTATGCTAAAAAATGGAGCTATAAAAGTATTTTCCATTGATGTTGGTTATGGTCAGCTTGCGTGGAAATTGAGACAAGATGATAGAGTTGTTTGTATGGAAAGAACAAACATAAGGAATGTAACAATAGAAAATACAAAACAATTTGCAGATTTTGCATCAATTGATGTATCTTTTATATCATTGAAACTAGTACTTCCAAAAGCAAAAGAATTAGTTATTCATAATGGAGAAATTGTAGCCTTGATAAAACCTCAATTTGAAGCAGGAAGAGAAAAGGTAGGCAAGAAAGGTGTAGTTAGAGAAAAATCTACACATATAGAAGTTATAAAAATGATTTCTGATTTTTCAGTACAAAATGGATTTGAAATTTTAGGGTTGGATTTTTCTCCAATTAAGGGTCCAGAAGGAAATATAGAATATTTAATTCATTTAAAAAATGGAAATGAAGGATATGAATTTGATAGTGATATGTATGACAAAAAAATAGTAGAAGTTGTTGAGGCTTCTCATAATTTAGAGAAATAGAATAAAAGGGGGCTTAGACTTGATCCTCGAATTATATATGAAAAATTGTGCCTTAGTTGAAGAACTAAGGCTGGGTATTGATAAAAACTTAAATATACTTACAGGTGAAACTGGTTCAGGAAAATCTATAATAATAGATGCACTTGGGCTTTGTCTAGGTGAGAAATATGATAGGTCTTTTCTAAGAAAAGGTACAGATAAGGGACTTGTTGAAGCTATATTTTTCTCAGATAACGTATATCTAAAAAAAGTATTAGATGAAAATGATATAAGTATAGAAGATGATAATTTATTGGTTATAACTAGATTGATATATTCAGATGGGAAAAGTACTGCTAGAGTAAATGGAAGGACTGTTAAAGTATCTTTTCTAAAGGAAATTGCATCTACACTTATAGATATACATGGTCAACATCAAAATCAAGCTTTATTCAATAAGGATACACACTTAAAATTTCTAGACTTATTTGGAGAAAATGAACTAGATAAGTTTAAAGCTGATTATAGAAAAGTGTATTACAAATATAGTGAAGTAAAAAGAGCTTTGAATTCTTTAACAGAAAATAAGGATGATATGCAGATTCAACGAGAAATAGATTTATTAAGATTTCAAATAAATGAAATTGAGGCTGCAAATTTAAATAAAAATGAATATGAAGATTTATTAAAGCAAAGAGATGTGTATAGAAATAGTGAAAAGATATATAATAATTTAAACTTAAGTTATAGTAAATTACATAATGGTGAGTATAATGTCATTGACTTGATAGGTATTGCATCTAAAGAGCTTAATGATATATCTAAATATGACAGTGTTTTAAGTGAATACAGTGAAACTATAGAAAGAATAATGTATGAACTACAAGATATATCTAGTGATATAAGAAATTACAAAGATAATATAGATTTTGAGCCTTATGAATTGGAACAGATTGAACTTAGAATTGATGAGATTAATAACTTAAGAAGAAAATATGGAGATAGTATAGAAGCTATATTTGAATATTATGAAAAGACAAAAGATAGATTGGATGAGATATTAAATAGAGATGAAAGAGTTGAACAACTAAAAAATCAATTAATAAAAATAGAAGAAGAGCTAAAAATAAAAGCCATCAAATTGACTAAAGCAAGAAATAAAGTGGCAATTCAATTAGAGGAAATACTTCTTGATGAATTAAAAAGTTTAAATATGAAAAATGTAATGTTCAAAGTTAATTTTGAAGAAAGTTCATTTACCCTAAATGGAATAGATGATATTGAGTTTATGATATCTTTCAATTTAGGGGAAGATATCAAACCTATATATAAAGTTGCATCAGGTGGTGAAATGTCTAGATTTATGTTGGCATTTAAGACTATATTGGCTGATATAGATGATATAGATACTTTAGTGTTTGATGAAATAGATACAGGGATAAGTGGTATAGCTGCACAAATTGTTGGTGAGAAATTGAGTGATATAGCAAAGAAAAAACAAATAATATGTATAACTCATTTACCTCAAATTGCTGCAAATGCAGATACTCATTATTGTATAGAAAAAGATACTTCAAATAATAGAACATTTACAAATGTCAAGAAATTAAATCAATCTCAAAGAAAAAATGAAATTGCAAGACTTATAGCAGGTAATAATATAACAGAAAAAACTATAGAACATGCAAGCGAAATTATTGAAATGGCCAAAAAATGTTAGTGAAAAAGTTTATTTTAAATAGATGTAGAGAATATTTTATCTGAATACTTTACATCTATTTTTTATGATGAAAGTATTTTAAAATATTTAATCTGGATATCAAAAATAAATAAAAATTATAATTTAAATAAATCTTGTATAAACTTGTAACTGTAAAATTTTTAAGTTTTTAAGTATAATATTATGTATTAAGGTAGTAGTGGGGGGATATTAAATGAATAAAAAAAATACTATGTACTTAATTTTTATAATCATAGTTATTATAGTATTAGGGTATATTTTATTAGCTATTAATAGTATCAAAAATAATCTTAACACTTCTAATGATAAATTAGATTATTTATCACGAGAAATTATGAATACTAAGTCAGACATTAGCAATACAATTAATGAGGAAATGTCCAAAAGCTATATAACAAAAAGCATTGATTTAAAAGTTAAAAAATTAGAAAAAGACGAATGTGTAATTGATGTGGATACACAATTGAGTAAACTTGGTAAGGATGGAAAAGTTTTCTTTATGTATAAAGCAGATAGTGATAAATGGAATGAGATTGAGATGACAAAGCATGGAGAATTATCATATATTTGTGAAATAAAAATAACTACAGGTAGTGAATATGATTATAAAGTAGTTACAAGTGGTACAATATCTGAAAGCTCAGATGTTCAAAAATTGACTAAGTCTGATTATATGCCTGAACCACCTGTATTTAATTATGGAATAAGGGACAACAAGGAATACTTTATTGAAATATTGGAAAACAGCAATCTACTTAATCATGAAAGTGAAAAATCAAAAAATAAAGTTTATAATAATATCAAGTTAAAAAATGTAGATATTATTGTAAATGAAGGTAAAGGAGATACTGTATATAAAGCGAAGTCTGATAAAGTATCAAATGATAGTGAAGATGATAATATAGATAGAAAGCAAGTAAATTATGAGGCTACTTTTCCTAAGAAGGATATTGATGATATAATTTATATTAAAGCAAAGCTTACATACAATAATGGCGTAGAATATATAAAAGATATAACTGAAGATATAAGTATTGGTTTGGAAGACTTAGAGAAATAAATATATTCAAAATAATTTAATCAGTAAAATAGAGTATAAATAAAATATATATAATTTTATTTATACTCTATTTTTTTATTTATAATTTTAACTCCATGTATCTAGCCCCTTCAATTGGATTATAAGTGTAAGGGTCTATATCATAAAAACCAATTTTTTCGTATAAACCTTGAGCACTTTTCATGCTTGGAAGAGTATCTAGTCTCATATATGTATATCCAATCTTTTTAGCTTCTTCTACGATTTCTTCTAATAATATTTTTCCTATTTTAAGTCCTCTAAATTTATCTCTTACATATAACCTTTTTAATTCACATACTTTATCTTCAAGTTTTTTTAATGCAACACAACCTGCTAAATTTTCATCAACAAATGCTAGTATTAATGAACCTGAAGGTTTTTCATATTTTCCTGGAAGTGTTTTTAATTCATTATTAAAGTCTTGGAAACACAAATCTATATTCAATGAATTTGAATATTCAGTAAATAAAATCTTTACATTTTCAAGATTTTCTAAATCATTTGCTTCGACAAATTTTAAAATTACATTTTGAGTCATTTTGTTTATCATTATATAAATATATTTATATAATGACTTCACCTCCTTGATAGGTATATATTTTTGTTAATATCAATTAAATTTTAATACCATTACCTTTTCTCCACCATAGTCAAGTTCTCCATTAAACTCAAATCCAAAGCTTTTGTAAAGTCCAATAGCCATTTTGTTGTTATCGAATATACTAAGGTATAACTCATTACAATTATATTCATTTTTAAGATGATTTATAAGGAAATTTAAGGATGCTTTTCCATACCCTTTGCCTTGATACTTTGAGTCAATCATGAATCTATCAAGCCAAACTCTGTCATCTTCTAGGCGACCGTACATAGCAAATCCTATCAGTATATTGTCATCATATATTCCAACAGGTATCCAAGCTGTTATAAACTTAGACTCAGCAATAGAAAGTGCATTGCTTTCTATATAATCTAATTGATTTTTATCTACAGACAAATTGACTAAATAATGCCAATTATTTATGTCTGCAATTCTTACATTTAATTTCAAAATATTACCGCCCTTCAAACTTTTTACTACAATATAATACTACCATATTATAGGCTAAAAAGCACTTAGTAAGATATACAACGAGGTTTTTAAATGAATAAATTTTTACGAAAAAGGAATTATAAATACATAATAATACAGCATAGGAGTAGATGAATATATGAACAAAATAAATAAGAATTTCAAAAATATTTGGATAATATTAGGAGCTGTATCGATTTTTATGATGGTTATAATTTTTCAAAATAAAAATTGTAATACGAATAATGAGACCCCAATAGAAACTTTTACAATTAAGAATCATGATAAAAAATATGTATATCCACTTGGAAATATAATTGGAGTGAAAGCAAATACAGATGGTGTATTGGTTTTAGGATACGAGGAAGAGGATGTAGATTATATTGGAGGCATACAGATTGGCGACAATATAGTAAAAATAGATAATAAAAAAATAAAAGATAGTCAGGATGTATCAAAGATTTTAAATGAAGCTAAAAAAAGTAAAATAGAAGTGACTTTTGAAAGAAAAAATAAATATAAAACAGAGACAATAGAAACTAAAAAAGAAAATGGTAATTATAAACTTGGATTATGGGTAAGAGATAAGATATCTGGAATTGGAACTATGACTTTTTATGACCCTAATATGGAAAAATTTAAAGCAATTGGTCATGCTATAAAAGATTCGGACACTAATGAACTATTAAAGATTAAGCAAGGCTATATATATAAACCAGAAAAACTAAAAATAGTAAAAGCCAGTAATGAAAAAGTAGGTAGAATAAAAGGGGATTTTAATGATGGTAATCTGATGGGAAATTTTTCGAATAACTCAGAATTAGGTATAAGTGGTAATATTACAGAAAAACAAAATAAAGAATTTAATTTAGCAAATAAAGAATTACAATTAATTGAGGTTGGAAGACCTCAAGATGTAAAAATAGGGGATGCAATAATTCTTTTTGAAGACAAAAACAAAAATATAACAAGCTATGATATAAAAATAGAAAGTATAGTATATGATAAAGGAAATTATAGAGATATGGTAATAAAAGTTGTAGATAATAAGTTATTGGAATACACAGGGGGGATTGTACAAGGGATGAGTGGGGCTCCAATAATACAAAATAATAAAATTATTGGTGCAATAACTCATGTTTTTAGAGATAATCCGAAAAAAGGATATGGTATTTTTATAGATGAAATGATAAAATTGTAGGTGAGGCATTAAAAAATTTTATTATTTTATCACTTATCTAGGAGGAATATAATTTTGAAGTGTCGAATATGCTTTAGAGTAGATAATTAGGAAGCAATTTGTGTAAAAAGTTTAGTTTTCTGTAATAAGAAGATGTTTTTTAATGGGGGGATTTTTAGTGGAAAAAATCAAAATAGTTTTAGCAGACGACAATAAGGATTTTTGTCAGGTATTAAAAGAGTATTTGTCTAATGAGGATGATATCGAAATATTAGGCATAGCTAAAGATGGGATTGAAGCATTAGATTTAGTAAAAAAGACACAACCAGATTTATTAATATTAGACGTAATAATGCCGCATCTGGATGGATTAGGTGTAATTGAAAAATTAAATACTATGGATATACCTAAAATGCCAAAAATAATAGTACTATCAGCAGTAGGTCAAGATAAGATAACTCAAAGCGCAATAAATCTAGGAGCAGATTACTACATAGTAAAGCCGTTTGATTTTGTTGTGTTTATAAACAGAATTAGAGAACTAGTTTCTAATAGAGTTACTCAAGTAGAGCCAAAGCCTAGACCAGTTCAAGAAACTCAAATGACAAGAAGTGATTTTGTTAAAAATGTAGGTAACATAGAAACAGAAATCACGAATATAATACATGAAATAGGAGTACCAGCTCATATAAAAGGATATTTATATCTAAGAGAAGCTATAAAAATGGTCATTGAGAATGTTGAACTTTTAGGTGCAGTAACAAAAGAGTTATATCCAAGTATAGCTAAAAAATTCAATACAACACCAAGTAGAGTTGAGAGAGCAATAAGACATGCTATAGAAGTTGCATGGAGTAGAGGAAAAGTTGACACAATAAATCAACTATTTGGATATACGGTACACAATACTAAAGGAAAACCAACTAATTCAGAATTTATAGCAATGATTGCTGATAAATTAAGATTAGAACATAGTATGGTTAAATAAATAGACAGAAAAAGTAAGACCTTTTAATAAAGGTATTGGCAATAAATATGCATTACAAACAGCAAAACGGTATAACCAATAGGGTTATACCGTTTTGCTGTTTTAATATATAATAAAAACTTTATTTTTTCTTTATTATTTGTTTAATATAATTTTATTATACTATGGCCATAGTATGTACCTTTGTCAATTGTAGATTAATACTGACTTGTTTTTTAATATAAAAACATACCTTAACAAGTTGAAACATTAATTTTTAAAGTATATTGTAAAAAATGTTAAATAAAAAAATCATAAAATATAGTGTTATAAGGATTAAAGATGTAGGACAAACTTAAAACATTTATTTTATTGTTAAGTAATGCTATAATATAATGTGATTTTAATAATGATAGTGGAGGTTTAAAAATGAGAGTCGAGGCCCCTATAAAAGTAGATCGAAAAACTAAAAAGCTTGCTAAAAGAGTTGAAAGTGGGGAAATAGCAGTTATAAATCATATAGACATAGATGAAGTTGCTGCAAACTCTTTGGTAGAAGCCAAAATAAAACTTGTCATAAATGCGGCGCCTTCTATAAGTGGTAGATATCCTAATAAAGGTCCAGGAATATTAACTGAGAATAATATCTTAATAATTGATAATATTGGAGAAGAATTATTTGAAGAATTAAAAGAAGGACAGACTATAGAAGTTATAGATGGAAAGATATATAGAGAAGGACAATTTTTAGGTGCAGGTGAAGTTTTAGATAAGTATGAAGTTTCGTATCAAATAAAGGCTGCTTATGAAAACTTAGCCGTAGAATTAGATAGATTTATAGACAATACTATAGATTATGCTAAAAAAGAAAAAGGATTTATACTTGGTGAAGTAGAAATTCCAAAAGTACAAACTAATTATGCAAATAAGCATGTATTAATAGTTGTAAGAGGTCAGGACTATAAAGAAGATTTAAGTACAATGCTTTCATACATAGAAGAGGTAAAACCTGTTCTAGTTGGTGTTGATGGAGGCGCAGATGCTTTAATTGAGTTTGGATATACTCCAGATGTAATTGTAGGAGACATGGATAGTGTAAGCGATGAAGCTTTAAAAAAAGCTAGTGAAATAGTAGTACATGCTTATACAGATGGTAGAGCGCCAGGCCTTAAGAGAGTTCAAGAACTAGGTTTAGATGCAGTTGTATTTCCTGCACCAGGAACTAGTGAAGATATAGCTATGCTTATTGCATATGAGTATAAAGCAGAGTTAATAGTAGCAGTGGGTACACATTCAAATATGATTGATTTCCTTGAAAAAGGAAGAAAGGGAATGGCAAGTACTTTTTTAGTTAGACTAAAGATAGGTTCTAAGCTTATAGATGCTAAAGGAGTTAACTTGTTATATAGAAGTAAGCTAAAGATAAAGTACATATGGGCATTAATAGCAACAGCCTTATTTCCTGTGTTGGTAGTTGCATCATTGTCACCAGGAGTTCAACAATTTATACAGTTAATGCAATTGAAATTTAAAGTATTATTACAGATGTAAATTTTAGGAGGATAAATATGCATATTAATATGAAATATTATATAGTCACTATTGGTGCTATATTTATAGCTTTGGGTATAGGCATGTTAGTAGGATTTAATTTAAATAATAATCAACAATTAAGTGAGCAACAAGCAAATATAATAAATGACTTGGATGATAAATTTAATATTTTAAAAGAAAAAAATGATAAACTTGATGTAGATTTAGCAAAGGTAAATAAAGATTATGAAGAAGCAATTAATTTTATAAATAAAAATGTGGACAAGGTTTTAATTGGTTCATTAAGTGGAAAAAGTATAGGAATAATATCAGCTAATGAAAATGATGATTATACAAAAAATATAGAAGATATAATAAACAAGTCTAATGGTAGTGTTGCATTTAACATAGTGTTAAAAGAAAATATAACAAATCCAGAAAAATTAAAAGAAATCTCAAGTAAATTAGGTGCAGAAATTAAAAATACAAATGATGCAGTTAATTATATAATTGATACTTTGAAAAAGGAAGATGCAAGTGACATTTTAACATATCTTCAAGAACTAGATGTAATAAAATTTAACTCTATTGGTGACACATATCTAAAATATGAATCTGTTGTAATCGCTGGTGGAAATGATGCAAAAGATAAGACAAAACAATTTGACAAAATAGAAAAATTTTTAGTTTCAAAAATAAAATCAGAAAATAAATATTTAGTAGAAGTTCAAAATACAGGAGTTAAAACTTCTTATGTAGAATTATATTCTAAAAATAAAGTTGCAACTATAGATAATATAGATGAAGGTGTAGGAAGTGTATCTCTAGCTATGCTTTTACAACAAGGTAATATAGTTGGTAATTTTGGTAGATTAGATACTGCAACTTCATTGTTGCCATCTATTAAATAGAAATAATTTTAAGGAGAGAAAAAATGGATTCTTATATAAGTATAATAATACCAGCTTATAATGAAGAAAGTAGAATAAACTATACATTAGAAAGTATAGTTGGAATTAAAGAAATAAATGAAATAGTAGTTGTAGATGATGGTTCAACAGATAATACTGCTAAGGTTGTATCTGAATTAAAGAATGAAAAGATTAAATTTTTTAAGTTAGATAAAAACAGAGGTAAAGGATATGCTTTAAACTATGGGCTTAAAGTATCAATGAAAAGTGCAAATATTATAGGATTTTTGGATGGAGATTTAGGCAGTTCTGCTAAAGAAATTGAAAAGTTAATTGTACCAATATTAAATGGTGAAGCTGATGTTACTATAGCAAAGTTTCCTCCTGCAAAGAAAAAAGGAGGTCTGGGATTTGTAAAAGGTTTAGCTAAAAATTCTGTTTTTGAGATGACAGGAGTTGAGCTAGATGCAACTCTGTCAGGTCAAAGAATATTTAAAAGAGAAGTTTTAGAAAAATTTGATGAAATACCTTTTGGATATGGTGTTGAAGTTGGAATGACGATTGATATACTAAAGTATGGTTTTAAAATTAAAGAAGTATTAGTAAACATGACTCATAATGAAACTGGCAGAAATTTAAAAGGATTTGTTCATAGAGGTAAGCAGTATTATCATATAAAAAAGGTTTTAGGACAAAAAAAGAAAGAATGGAGGTAATATCTTAGTGAAAGATTATATACTTTATACCATTTTATTATTAACAGGATTATTTGGAACCTATGCTGCAATACCACTATTTAAAAATTTATTGATAAATGGAAATATACTTAGACCAAACTACAATAAAGATATGATACCAGTAAGTATGGGAATTGTATTTTTACCTATGCTTGTGATTAATGGAATAATACTTGCATTTTTTACTACAGAATATATAGATTTAGCATATATATTTATGTTTATGTTTGGCATGATATCCATGTTTTTTGCAGGAATACTAGATGATGTTATTGGAAATAGAGATGTAAGTGGTCTAAAAGGTCACTTTAAAAGTTTATTCAAGGGAAGTCTTACAACTGGAGGCTTTAAGGCGTTGTTTGGTGGATTTGTAGGACTTATAGTTTCTGTGTCTATATCAAAAGACATAATAGATATAATAGTAAATACATTAATAATAGCTCTATCAACTAATTTAATGAATCTTTTAGATTTAAGACCAGGAAGAGCAATAAAAGCATATTTATTTATAATGGTGATTGTATTTTTAACATTGACAGGATTTATTCAAGTTCTTCCACTACTTATAGTTCCAAATGTGCTTGCATACTTTAATTATGATTTAAAGGCAAGAGCAATGATGGGAGATACTGGTTCAAATGTTCTTGGAATGTCTATTGGAATTTTAATTTCTTTTGGATATCCATTTAATATCAGACTGGGATGGTTAATATTTGTAGTTATTATGCATATATTTACTGAAAAATACTCATTGACTAAAATAATAGAAAAAAATAAATTATTAAATTTTATAGATAAGTTGGGAAGGTAGCATTATGATAAGCAAAAGAGTGGGGATTGTTGAATCAATTGTAAGTCAAACTGAAACGCTGGATGATATAAGAGTAAATATAAATGGAGAAATACAAAGAGCATATAATTATCCAAAACTATCTGGGGTAGTATATATAGGAGACGAAGTAGTTTTAAATACAACAGCAGTAGAGCTAAGTCTAGGAACTGGTGGATACCATTTTGTAATAACTAATTTAAACAATTTAGAATCTAGTTTAATTGAAGGTGGTCATATAATGAAACTTAGATATACACCACTTCAAATAAAGGTAGATTCTGTTGAGGAACAAGAAAGCATTTATCATGATAAATTTGGTGATTTTACAGAGTTAGAAGACCTTCCTGTAGTAGTAGGGACTCTTCATAGCATGTTAACTCCATTTGCAGCTTCATTTAAAAGAAATAACCCTAATAAGAAATTAGTATATATAATGACTGACGGGGCATCTCTTCCAATTTATTTAAGTAAAAATGTAGACACTTTAAAAGGAAAAAAATTAATAGATAGTACAATAACTATAGGAAATGCATTTGGGGGAGACTATGAGTGTATAAATATATACACTGCATTGATTACAGCAAAAGAAATATTAAAAGCCGATGTAGTATTTGTAAGTATGGGGCCAGGAATAGCTGGTACAGGTACTAAATATGGATTTACAGGAATTGAACAAGGTCCAATTCTTGATGCTGTAATAAAGCTTGGAGGAAGAGCAATAGCAATTCCAAGAATTAGTTTTGCTGACAAACGAGAAAGACATCAAGGTATTTCACATCATAGTATGACTGTATTTGAAGAAATTGTAAATGTAAATATAGATATACCAATAACTATATATGATGATGAAAAATTAAAATTTATAAAAGAACAAGTTAAATCTAGTGGTTTGGATAAAAAGCATAATATAATTTATATAGATAATAATAAAACGAAAGAGGATTTAGACTATTTTAATCTAAAAGTAAAAAGTATGGGAAGAAACTATGAGCAAGATGAGGCATTTTTCAAAGCTGCAAGTACAGCAGCATATTACTTAATGGAGGTTTAAGATGGTATTAGAAGAAAAAACTATTAGTAGTGATAGAGTTTATACAGGTAAGGTAATTACTTTAAAGGTCGATACTGTTGAAATTCCAGGACAAGGATATCAAAAAAGGGAATTAGTAGAAGTTGGTGGTGCAGTAGGAATAGTTGCAATTACAGATGATAATAAAGTTGTATTAGTGAAGCAATTTAGAAAACCTATAGAAAAACCAATTTTTGAAATTCCAGCTGGTAAGTTAGAAAAAAATGAAAGTCCCAAAGAATGTGCTGAGAGGGAGTTAAAAGAAGAAACTGGATATAGTGCAAAAAATATTAAACTAATACATAAATTTTTCACTTCAGCAGGTTTTTCTAATGAGATAATGTTTGTATATTTGGCAACAGGTCTTACTCCAGGAGAAAATAATCTAGATGCAGATGAATTTTTAGATGTTTACGAAGTTGAGCTTGAAGAAGCCTATAATATGGTATTAAAAAATGACGTTGAGGATGCAAAAACTTCTATTGGATTATTATTAGTAAAAGATATGTTTAAAAATTAATATTTATAAAAATGAATAACCCCTTGTCCTACAGCATATTATTTTATAAAGGACAAGGGGGAATAAAATTGAGAAAAACATATAGAAAAAATGATTTTAGAGAATTAAATAGACAAATAATTATTATAGGATTGTTGTTTATGATGTCTATTGTTATTGGGTCCTATATAAATAAAATATTACCAGGTTCTAGTGATAATATTTTAAACAATATAAATCCTGCTGTAGAGTATTATAATCTGAATATAAATGTAAAAGATACAGTTCTACAAAATTTAAAGTCAGATACAATATTTATGGGCTCGATAGCTCTATTAAGCCTATTTGTAGTAACAATTCCAGCAGTATTAGTAATTTTTGTGTTAAAGGGAATGTCAATTGGATATACAATAAATAGTTTTATATTGGCATTAAAACTTAAGAGTGCAAAAATGATTTTAATAATATTATTTAAAAATTTGGTTATTATTCCATGTGCAATCATATTAACATTAATTAGTTTAAGCTATTTTAAAGAGATGGTTTATGAATTTAAAAAGAAAAATAGAAGAAATATGCAGTTTTTAATTAAGAGGTACATACTAAATATTATAATTATAATAGCACTATCATTGGGGTTGCAATTAATATTAAATACTGTAAGTATTGGTATTATTAAGTTCCTAGTTAAATAAAGGAGTTTATAATGGATATTATAGAGGAATATATAGATTACATAAAAGATAAAAAAAAATTATCAGAAAACACAGTGGCATCATACTTTATGGATATAAAAAAATATATGGAATATATAAATCAAAAAAGCATTAAACTAGTAGATATAGTAGAAAATGATATTATAAGTTATTTAATAAAGTTGGAAAAAGATAATGTATCAATAGCTACAATAGCAAGGATGATATCATCTATAAAATCTTTTCATGATTATTTATTTTTAAATCATGTATGTACAAATAATCCTGCAAAGGATATAAAAAAACCTAAGGTAAAAAAAGAAAATATAAATATACTTACAGAAGAAGAAATTGAAAGATTATTAAATTTTCCTAAGTTAACAACACCTAAATTAATTAGGGACAAGGCTATTTTTGAAGTATTATATGGTACAGGTATAAAAGTATCAGAACTAGTAGATATGAATGTAGACGATGTTGACTTGGATATTGACTATATATATTGTAGTTCATGTTGTAAAAGTCAAAGAGTTATACCACTCTGTGATATTACAAAACTTTATTTAGAGAAATATTTAAAAGAAGCAAGACCTAAAATAGCTGTAGAAGGTGAAAAGTCATTATTTGTAAGTTCATTAGGACAAAGGTTTACACGACAAGGTCTTTGGAAAGTTATAAAAAAATATTCTAATTTAGCTAATATAGATAAAAACATAAATCCTACAATGCTTAGACATTCATTTGCGATTCACCTTTTGAATGAAGGTGCTAACATTGCTGTTGTAAGTAAAATCTTAGGAAATGTTAACTTGTCTAGTTTACAAGTATATTTAAACCACATAGATAAAAACGTGAGAAGAGAAATAAAAGAAAAACATCCTAGAAATGATATTGATATAGAGTTACAAAAAGTAGAAGCTAAATAGACTGTATAGCAAATTTTATAATTTAAAAGGAGCATATTTATATGAGCAGAGTAATTTGGATTGTAATTGATAGTGTTGGAATAGGAGCATTACCTGACGCTGAAAATTTTGGAGACAGTAAGGATGTAAGTACTCTTGGAAATATATTTAAAGAATATCCAGATATACAAATTCCTAATATGATAAAATTAGGTATAGGAAATATAGATGGTGTAGATTTTTTTGAAGATGAAAAAGAGCCAATAGGATGTTTTGGAAAATGTAAGGAAATGTCTCAAGGAAAAGATACTACTACTGGTCACTGGGAAATGACTGGGATAATAGTTGATAAACCCTTTAAAACATTTGAGCATGGATTTTCAAAAGAAATTATAGAAGAGTTTGAGAAAAAAACTGGAAGAAAAGTAGTAGGAAATAAGCCAGCTTCAGGTACTGTGATAATTGATGAATATGGAGAACATCAAATAAAAACTGGAGATGTAATAGTATATACTTCAGCTGATAGTGTATTTCAAATAGCAGCTAATGAAGAAGTGATTCCATTAGAAGAGTTGTACAGTATGTGTAAAATAGCTAGAGAAATAATGATGGGTGATAATGCAGTTGCTAGAGTAATTGCTAGACCATTTATAGGTAAAAAAACAGGTGAATTTGTTAGAACTTCAAATAGAAGAGATTATTCACTAGACCCATTTGAACCAACTGTACTTGATAATATAAAAGAATCAGGTCTTGAAGTTTTAGCTGTTGGAAAAATAGAAGATATTTTTAATGGTAAAGGAATTACAGAAGCTATTCATACTAAAAGTAATATGGATGGAGTAGATGAAACTTTAAAATATATGAAACAAGACAATAAAGGCTTGATATATTCAAACCTTGTTGATTTTGATTCAAAATACGGTCATAGAAGAGACCCAGAAGGATATAAGAAAGCACTTGAAGAGTTTGATAATAGACTTCCTGAGATAATGAGCAGTATGAGAGAAGACGATATTCTTATAATTAATGCAGACCATGGAAATGACCCGACATATAAAGGTACAGACCATACAAGAGAATATATTCCAGTAATGATTTATGGTAGTAAGGTTAAAAAAGGATTTAATTTAGGAATAAAAGATACTTTTGCTGATATTGGAGCAACTGTTGCAGATATACTGGATGTAAAATTGCCTAAACATGGAGTGAGTTTTAAAACAGATTTATTTTAAATATTAAATAGAAAATAACTATATTAAAGTAATAAAAATTAGCTTAATAGAATGAATGGAGGGATTGGAATGTTTGAAAAGATAGAACAAAGTAGTAAATTTATAAATTCTAAAATTAATATAAAACCTAAGATTGGTCTGATATTAGGTTCTGGACTTGGTGATTTAGCAAATGATATAGAAGATTCTGTCATAATTAAATATAGCGAAATTCCAAATTTCCCTGTTTCAACAGTAGAAGGACATGCTGGGCAACTTGTTATTGGAAAGCTTGCAGGAAAAGAAGTAATTGCTATGCAGGGAAGATTTCATTATTATGAAGGTTATTCTCAAAAAGAAGCTACTTTTCCAGTTAGAGTTATGAAAGCTCTTGGAGTCGAAATTCTTGTAGTAACTAATGCTGCTGGTGGCGTAAATAAACAATTTAAACCAGGGGATTTGATGATTATAAGAGACCATATAAATTTTAGTGGGAGTAATCCATTAGTAGGAAAAAATGATGATAGACTTGGAGATAGATTTCCAGATATGTCAGATGCCTATTCATGTAAATATGTAGATATAGTTAAAGAGTGTGCTAAAGAATACAATATAGATGTAAAAGAAGGTGTATATATGTTCTTTAGTGGACCTAATTATGAAACACCAGCAGAAGTAAGAATGGCTCAAATATTGGGGGCTGATGCAGTTGGAATGTCAACAGTTCCAGAAGTTATAGTAGCAGCACATTCTAATATTGATGTTATTGGTATATCTTGTATAACTAATATGGCTGCTGGTATTTTAAATCAACCATTAAGTCATGAAGAAGTTATACAAACTACTCAAAAAGTTAAATCAGAATTTTTGAACTTAGTTAAGAGCACAGTTAAGAATTTATAGAGGATTTAAGTAAATTTATTATAAAATAGACAATGTACAATTTGAAAATAATTAATAATGAGCTGTCTTGATATAGAAAAGTATTTCTAATAAGAGACAGTTTTTTATAATATTATAATATATAAATATATTTATAAATTTAAAAATCTATTTACATTATTACAGATTAGAATGGAGATTTCAAGTATGAGAATGTATGATATTATAAAAAAAAAGAGAGATAATTTAGAACTTAGTAAAGAAGAGATAAATTACTTTATAGAAAACTATTCTAAAGGAGATATACCTGACTATCAGGCTTCTGCACTATTAATGTCTGTTTATTTAAATAAGATGAATAAACAAGAGACTGTATATCTTACAGAAGCAATGATGCACTCTGGTGATATGATAGAGCTATCAGATATCGAGGGTATAAAAGTAGATAAACACAGTACGGGTGGTGTCGGAGATAAGACTACAATAGCTCTTATACCTTTAGTTGCTTCATGTGGAGCACCTGTTGCAAAAATGTCTGGCAGAGGTCTTGGACATACTGGAGGAACTATTGATAAATTGGAAGCTATATCAGGTTTTTCTACAGAAATGGATATAAACAAATTTATCGATTCTGTAAATAAGCATAAAATAGCAGTTTGTGGTCAAAGTGCAAAGGTAGCAATTGCAGATAAAAAAATATATGCTCTTAGGGATGTTACAGCAACTGTAGATAATATATCATTGATAGCATCTAGTGTAATGTCTAAAAAGCTAGCTTCAGGAGCTGATGCAATCGTATTAGATGTGAAAACTGGAAGTGGAGCATTCATGAAGACTTTAGAGGAGTCTTTTGAATTGGCAAAGGCTATGGTTGATATAGGTGTTGGTATGAATAAAGATACCATAGGAATTGTGACAGATATGGATGAACCTTTAGGATTTGCTGTTGGTAACTCTTTAGAGGTTATAGAAGCAATTGAAACTTTAAAAGGAAATGGACCAAAAGACCTTGTTGAATTATGTGAAGTTTTAGGAGCATATATGCTAGTTTTAGCAAAAGTTGCATGTAATTTTGATGATGGCATTGAAAAGATACGAGAATCAATAAAATCTGGTAGAGCCATAGATAAACTTAAAGAGTTCATAGAAAATCAAGGTGGAAATAAAGATATAGTTGATGATTATTCTTTATTTAAAGAATCAAAGTATAAGTATCCAATCAAATCAGATAAATCTGGATATATAAGTAAGATTAAAGCAGAAGATATAGGCATATCAGCTATGATTCTTGGAGCTGGTAGAGAAACTAAAGATGATATTCTAGATTTATCAGCAGGAATAATTTTAGAAAAAAAAGTTGGAGATTATGTAAAAGAAGGTGAAGTTTTAGCATATATGTACTATGATGATGATAAAAAACTTACATTAGCAAAGGATAGATTCGTCAATTCATATTCTATTGTAGATGAAAAAATAGAAAAAAATAAATTAGTATATGGTATTGTAACTAAAGATGAAATTAAAAAGTTTTAGAAAATTTTAGAAAAAGTGATTATAAAAAGCCTAACATGTCAAAAATAGTGTTAGGCTTTTTATTTTTTTGAAAAGCTTGAGAAGTAATAAATATATAATAATAAAAATATATTTTAAAGTATTTTTTTATAATATAAATAAGTTTATTCGACAAGATGATTGAAAATTACAGTGCTTAGCTTTATAATAGAAAATGGACAAATATACATAAGGAGTAGATTATATTATGAATTTTAAAAAAAATAGATTGAAAATAGTAGCATTAATAGTTGTTATTTTAATTGTTGTGGTAGGTATATTTGTGTCTATGCAAATAGGTCCTTATGATAAAAATAACAAAGAAGATGTAATTATTGAAATTCCAAGTGGAGCATCAGTTGGAAAAATATCTGACATACTATATGAAAATAAATTAATAAAAAATGAATTATTGTTTAAATTGATAGTAAAAGTGAGTAATAAGGCTCCATCTATAAAATCAGGAACATATTTACTTAATCAATCGTATTCAAATAATGATATAATAAGCCTTTTAGCTTCAGGAAAAATATATCATGATGGTGTAAAAGTAACTATTCCAGAAGGTTCTACATCTAAAGAAATTATATCAATATTAGTAAATAAAAATTTAGGAGATAAAACCACTTTTGAAAATCTAATAAAAAAACCTAAAGAGTTTTATGACAAGTTTGAATTCTTGAAAGAAGATGGAATAACTTCTTTAGAGGGATTTTTGTATCCAGAAACTTATTATTTTAATTCAAAGAAACAATCAGAGGAAGATATTTTAAGTGAAATGTTGAGGGTGTTTGATAGTAAATATACAGACAAATTTAAAAAGAAACAAAAAGACTCAAAGATGACTCTTCAAGAAGTAATGGAGATGGCTTCAATAATTGAAAAAGAAGCTGTACTTGATAAAGATAGACCAATAATAGCAAGTGTATTTTACAATAGACTTAAAGTAGGTATGCCTCTTCAATCAGATGCAACAATACAATATATATTTGAAGAAAGAAAGAAAATTGTAACTTATAATGATTTAAAAATTGATTCACCATATAATAGTTACAAAAACAAAGGATTACCTCCTACACCAATATCAAATCCTGGTATAAAATCTATTGAGGCAGCACTTTACCCAGATAAAACAGATTACTTGTATTTTGTAGCAAAGATTGATGGAGGAAATAACTATAGTACAAACTATCAAGACCATTTAAAATATGTTAAAGAGTACAAGGAAGCGAGAGATAAACAAGGTAAAGATACAAAAACAACAAATAATGAAAATACCAAAAAATAAACAATGATTATAAAAAGTCTAACAGGGTAAGAATAATGTTGGGCTTTTTTATTGAAAATTGTTATTCTTAGATTTATAATAAAGAAAGTGTAAATATACAGAGCAATATGAATTTAAAAAATAATAAATTAAGACAAAATTTTAATGTTTATTATTTTAGGGAGTGTTTTTATGAGTAATATAGTTAATGACTTGGTTGAAGATTATATAAGAGTAACATTAAAGGAAAAAGAAGGACTTTTAAAAGATTTGGAAATTTATGCTGAGGAAAATAGTGTTCCTATAATACACAAAGAAGTTTCAGATTTATTAAAAGTTTTATTAAAGATTCAAAAGCCAAAAAGAGTTTTAGAAGTAGGGTGTGCAATTGGTTATTCCTCTATTTTCTTTGCAACAATCATAGGAAAAGATGCAGATATAATAACTGTTGAAAGAAGCGAAAAAATGATAGAAAAAGCAAAAGAAAATATAAAATTAGCTGGTTTTGAAAATAACATAACTATACTAGAAGGAGATGCAGAAGAAAAATTGAGTCAAATCCAAGGTGAATTTGACCTTATATTTATAGATGCAGCAAAAGGTCAATACAAGCTATTCTTTGATTTAGTTATAGATAAACTAAAAGATGGCGGATTATTAGTTTCTGATAATATTTTATATAAAGGAATGGTTGCACATGATGATTTTGTTGTAAGAAGAAAGAAAACCATAGTAAAAAGAATGAGAAATTATTTAGATTATATATGTAATTGTGATTATTTGAGTACATCATTGATACCAATAGGAGATGGTGTAGCATTAAGTTATAAAGAAAGTAAAAGAGGTGACGTAGATGGAATTAAATAAAGTTGAACTTTTAGCTCCAGCAGGTGATTTGGAGAGATTAAAAATAGCTATAACATATGGAGCAGATGCTGTTTATATAGGTGGAGAAATCTTTGGAATGAGGTCTGCTGCAAAAAACTTTAGTAAAGAAGATATGGCAGAAGGTGTAGCTTTTGCACATGAGAGAGGGAAAAAGGTATTTGTAACAGTAAATATAATCCCTCACAATGAAGATTTTCTACAATTAGAAGCTTATTTATTGGAGTTAGAAGAGATAGGAATAGATGCAGTTATAATAGCTGACCCAGGTGTTCTTAGTGTAATTAAAAAAGTAATTCCAAATATGGAAATACATTTAAGTACACAAGCAAATACAACTAATTATCTTAGTGCCAATTTTTGGTATGAACATGGAATAAAAAGAGTTGTAGTGGCAAGAGAATTATCATTTGATGAAATATCTGAAATAAGAGCTAAGACACCTTTAGATATGGATATAGAAGCTTTTATGCATGGAGCTATGTGTATTTCTTATTCAGGAAGATGTTTGATAAGTAATTATATGACTGGAAGAGATGCAAACAAAGGTTCTTGTGCTCAATCTTGTAGATGGCAATATCATTTAGTTGAAGAAAAAAGACCAGGAGAATATTTCCCTATATATGAAGATGAAAGAGGCACATTCTTTTTTAACTCAAAAGATTTGTGCATGATAGAATACATACCAGAATTAATTAAATCTGGTATAACAAGCTTAAAAATAGAAGGAAGAATGAAGACATCATATTATGTTGCAACAGTTGTAAGAGCATATAGAATGGCAATAGATGAATTTTATAAGGACCCTGAGAACTGGAAATTTAATCCTATTTGGATGGAAGAGTTAAAGAAAGGTAGCCATAGACATTTCACATCAGGTTTTTACTTGAATAAACCAACAACAGAAGACCAAAATTATCAATCAGCATCATATGTTAGAAACTATGATTTTATAGGTATAGTTAGAGAGACAGAGGATGAAAATGGGCTTATTGTAGTTGAACAGAGAAATAAAATGTGTGTTGGT
This sequence comes from Clostridioides sp. ZZV14-6153, assembly GCF_020657855.1. Classification (NCBI taxonomy): domain Bacteria; kingdom Bacillati; phylum Bacillota; class Clostridia; order Peptostreptococcales; family Peptostreptococcaceae; genus Clostridioides; species Clostridioides sp. ZZV14-6153. The sequence continues at coordinate 176,790 of NZ_JAGWCZ010000001.1, forward strand.
GATGAAATAGAAGTTATGGGACCATATAAAGAAACTATGTTTACTAAAATAGAAGAAATGTACAATGAAGAAGGAGAGCCTATAGAATCAGCTCCTCACCCTAGACAGATAGTTAAGTTAAAACTATCTGTAAAAATTGAGAAAGATTATATGCTTAGAAAAGTTATAGAAGAAAAAGTTGAAGAGTAATAAAAATTTAATAAAAATAGTATTAGCCCCTTAGAAATTGTCAATAATGAAATTATCTAAGGGGTGATTTCATGTCAAAAAAAAAGACTCCATTTTTGAAAAAAGTGGGAAAGAGAAGCTGGTATATATTTACTGTAATTTTAATAATTTATAGTGGTTTAATCTATAGGCTAGTTGATATACAGGTATTAAAAGGTGATAAGTACAAAAGAAATGTTGAATCACAGAGTGTTGAGAAAGTAGAGTTAAATAGTGGACGAGGCATAATTTATGATAGAAATAATAAGAAACTTACAGATACAAGTAAAGTTCAGCTTTTAGTTGTTGAGAAAGAAAAATTAAATAACAACTATAAAATACTAGAACTTGTTAAGAAGGCTACTAAGATGGATGATTTGGAAATATATAAAATTATACAAGAACAATTGGCGAATCCCATAATACAAATTCAGACTGAAAATATTGATAATAGCATGAAAAAACAGCTTGAGAAAAATGGGATAATGCTAGAAGAAAAGACTATGCGATATTCACAGGATGGTTTGTTATCACATACAATAGGTTATATAAAAGATGATGATAAATCAGGTCAATTGGGAATAGAAAAAAGTATGGATAGTGTACTTAGAAACTCAAATGAAAAATATATAAGTGCTTTTAAAGCAGGGGATGCAGGAAACGAAAAATCTCTAAATATTTTAAAGGGAAGTGTAAAAACAGTTGATGAAAAAGATAAAGATAAACATTTAAAAACTACTATTGATTATGATATTCAAAAAAATTTAGAGCAAATACTAAATAAAGAAGAAAATCCAACAGCAGCAGTGATTTCAGATGTATCTACAGGTGAAATTATTGCTATGTGTTCTAGACCTAATTTTGACCAAAATAACATAGCAAAGAGTTTAAAGAGTAAAAATGGAGAATTTGAAAATAGAGTCATAAAATCGACATATCCGCCAGGTTCTGTGTTTAAGATGGTAGTCCTATTTTCTGCACTTGAAAATGGAGTTGTAGATGAGAACTATACCTATAATTGTAAAGGGAAAACTAAAGTCGGAAATAGTAATGAAATATTACGATGCAATAAACTAGATGGGCATGGTCTTCAATCCTTACAGCAAACTTTTTCTAATTCATGTAATCCAGCATTTTTAGATATAGCAATGAAAGTTGGTAAAGAGAAGATATTAAAATCTGCTGAGAAATTGCATTTATTTGAAAAGGTTGATATTGGTCTTGATGAAGAACGAATTAGAGAAGCTCCAAAAAATATATCAATACGTAATTTAGCTATAGGGCAAGAAAATATAGAATTTACACCACTCCAAATAAATCAAATGACCCAGATAATAGCTAATAATGGAACATTTGAACCATTATATTTATATAAAAGTCTTGTAAATAATGATATGAAGACAATAAAAACTTATAAGTCTTCAAAAAAGGAAGAAATTATTTCTCCTTATGTGTGTACACAAGTAAAAGAAATTATGAAGTCTGTTTCTAAAGTTGGGACAGCTAAAGTCTTAAAGGATTTAGAAGGAGGATGTGGGGTAAAAACTGGTACAGCTCAAAGTAATCTGAATAAAAAGCCAATAGATCATGGTTGGATAACCGGATTTTATCCAGAGAAAAGACCTAAGTACGTAATAACTGTGCTAGTAGAAGGGACTCAAAAGGAAAGTAAATCAGCAATACCTATATTTAAAGAAATATGTGAAAGTATAAAATAAAGTCATGTATTATAAAATTTAAGGATATATCGTAATTTTAATTTTTAAGTAAGTTGTTTTGACTAATGTTATACGATATATCCTTTTAAAAATATAATATTAATTTTCTTGAACAAGCTCTTTTTCTAGTTTTTTAAGAGCTTTTTTTTCGATTCTGGACACATATGATCTAGAGATATCAAGTCTTTGTGCTATTTCTCTTTGAGTTTTATACCCATAAGGAGTTAACCCGTATCTTAACTGGACAATTTCTCTTTCTCGAGGAGTAAGGATTTTATTAAGTTGTTCATATAGTTTTCCAACCTGAACTTTTAACTCCACTTCATCAAGAACATAATTGACATCTGTACCAAGTATATCTAAAAGACTTATTTCATTACCTTCTTTATCTGTTCCGATAGGGTCTTGTAGAGATACTTGTGATTTGTTTTTTTTGTTAGATCTGATATTCATTAAAATTTCATTTTCAATACATCTAGAAGCATATGTTGCCAGTCGAGTTCCTTTATCTATATTATAAGTTTCTATAGCTTTTATTAATCCTATTGTACCTATAGATATTAAATCATCCTGATCTTCTGTCGAATTGTTGTATTTTTTTGCGATATAAGCTACTAATCTCATGTTTCTTTCAATCAATGTATCTTTTGCACTTTTATCATTTTCTATTTTAAATTTAGTTAAATACTTAATCTCTTCTTCAGGGGTTAAGGGTTTTTCAAAAGATTTAAGCGCTGCCAATAAGTCACCCCCCTTTTTAACGGTCACTTTAAATTATATGAAGGAGACTTATCCAAGTTGACTGTTATTCAATAAAATAATATGTATACTGTTAGAATTTAAAACATATATTTACAAACTTTTGGCTGTAATATAACATTAAAAAGAAGAACTTAAGTTTAATTTTTTGTTGAATATATAAAAAATAAGACAGATAAATTATTAGTTTATTTGGTATAAATTGAATTTTAGATGTCAATAAATAAAAGGGAGGAAGATATGATTGTAAATAGCGAAACAAAGCTTATATGTCTTTTAGGACATCCAGTGAAACAAAGCTTTTCACCAATCATGCATAATTATTTATTTGAAAAATACAAACAAAATAATGTTTATGTATGTTTTGATGTAGAGCCAAAAGATTTAGGAAAAACAGTAGAGTCCATAAAAAGTATGGGTATAGAGGGTTGTAATGTGACAATACCTCATAAGGTAAATATAATTAAATACTTGGATTGTATTGATTACAAAGCAAAATTAGTAGGAGCAGTTAATACTATTAAGAATGAGGGAGGTGTATTAAAAGGATATAATACTGATGGAGTTGGATTTGTAAAATCTGTAATTGAAAATGGGTTTGACCTAAAAGACAAAAAGGTCATGATATTAGGCTGTGGAGGTGCGTGTAGAAGCATTTCTATTGAACTTGCATTTAATAATGTAAAATCTATAGAAATAAGAAATAGAAGTATAGATAAAGCAAGGGAAATATCAAATATAATAAAGTCTAGTTTTAAATTAGATGTAGACTATAGCACTAAAGAAGTTGATAAAAATGATTTAAGTAAAATTGATATACTTATAAATACTACACCAATAGGTATGGGGAATAACTTATGTCCAATCGATGAATCATTGATTCCAAACAAAAAAATACTAGTATGTGATATAGTGTACAAGCCTCATGAAACAAGCCTTATAAAATGGGCGAGAAAATACAATTTAGATGTTATGTATGGAATTGATATGTTAATAAATCAAGGTCTAAGTTCATTTTGTATATGGACTGGAATAAGGTTAGACAGTAATGAAAATGATTGTATAAAAGATATTTATGAAAAGAATTTATAACTAATTCCTTAAGCTTTAATCTATAGAATATAAAATATTAATGAGAGGTTTTTATTATTGAAAACGAAAAAGAATGGTTTTATATCAATTGAATGTATAATGAGTATTGCCATATTATATGTAGCTGTGTATTTGGTATCTACATCTTTATATAGCTGCTATAGTTTTATTAGTAAAAATGCATCTAATAGAGAAATGTTAAATATTGCAAAGAAATACTTGGAAGATGAGAAATATAAAATAAAAAATAATGAATATCAACTGACTGAGGATGAAATAAATAAAAATTACATAAAGGGTTATGAGATTAATAGCACAGTGAAACAAATTTTAAACTATTATCAATGTTATGAGATAAATATGGAAATTAAGAGTGATTTAAAACAATTAAGATTTAACAGTTATGTTACGAAATAATAAAGGTTCTATATTAATAGCAACATTGATAATATTTTCTATTATAAGCACTGTATGTATTATGTGTATAGGTTTAATTTATAGTAATGATAATATATTTGAATTAGAATATAAAGATGCTAAGTTAAGGGAAGCTTCTTTAAGTGGTATAGAAATATCAATAAGTAATGTACTTTGTTGTGTTGAGGAAGCCATTAATATATCTAATAATGAGGAAGAATTTAGAGACTATTTCTTAGGAAATAATACGATTGATTGTATAAAAAAAATAAAAGATACATCTTATAGTAATTTAGAAGAAGTTCATTTAAAAATAGAAAACAATACTATATATGACAAAGGAGATTTTTTTGAGTTTGATATAACAAGTACAGCCAGAGATAAAGACTTTTTAAAAGTAATAAAAGTGAGAGTAAAAATTAAAAATCCATGGGTAGGAATTGATATTAAAGATTATATAGATGATGATTATAGTAATAAAGATTCTATTGAAACATCTAAGGAGTCTAAATCGTTTGACCAAATAGAACTTTCAACTGTATTTGAGTCTGAAAGTAAAGATTTTGATAATCAAAACACTAATGGAGATGAAGAAGAAATAGACCAAGAGATAATAGAAAATATAAAAAAGAACTTTGATGAGAAAAATTTAGTATATGTATATAAGTATAGGGGTGTATAACTTTGAAAAAAGAAGGAATGTGACTGTAATAGAATTAGTAGTATCCATAGGTATAATACTATTGATAGCTACAATATGTTTTCCAAAAGATAATCTTGAAAATCATAAAATAAATTTATTTGCACGTCAACTTTGTTCAGATATAAGATATGTTAGACGAATTAATATGTTTAGCAACTACAATACATATATATACTATATAAAGCAAAAAGAACAAGAAGGATATGTATTGAGGAAAGATGGCAAAAATATTAAATCCATAGTACTGCCTAGAAATGTAAGAATCGCAAGAAGTATTGAAACTATAAAATTTAAATCTGATGGCTCACCTCAAAAAGCAACTACAATAGAGATATATAATGATAGATTAAATAAAACTATAACAATAACACCTGTAAGTGGAAGAGTACTTTTGAAAGAGGGAAAATATGAAACGTAAATGTGGATATTTACTTTTAGAAGGTGCAGTATCTTTAACTGTAATTGTAGTACTGGTGATAACTTTATATTCTATATTTATACTTACAATGAATTTAAAAGTTAAAATAGAAGATAAAATGGAGTTACAGCAACAAAGTATTGAAATCACAAAATCTATAGAAGGAATCATTAGTAATTCTAGGGGGATAATAAACTTATCTTCTAATGATAAAGGTTTTAAAAAAATGACATCTATAAAATGTAGATATGTAGATGAAAATACAACTGATAATGAAGAATATACAAGCAACAAAGAAATTATATTAAATGAGAGACGAAATAAGTTGTTTGTGAATTCTTTAAATGGTGAAAGTAGCCAAGCTGGTGGATATGAAATTGGTGATTATGTAGATGAAATGTATGTCTCAATGTCTAATAATGGAGAATATATTAATATAATATTGAAATTATCAAAACGTAATCAAAAATATGAAACTGAGTTTAAAGTAAAAGTATGGAATTTTATTAAAAATGTATAATTTTAAATAGAAGTATTATTAATGAAGATAATTGTTTTAATTTTTTATGAAAGTTATTCTGTAAAAATCTAAAAAATTATGTTTATCTGTTACTTTTAAATAAAAAGTAACGAGTAATAGTGGAAAGTGTAGTCGTAGAGATAAATAATATCAATATATAAAATGTATAAAGTATGATTATAGATGTAAATAATAAAAATATAGGATAAGTAATCTGCCAAATACTTGTTTATATTGTATAACTTATGATATTATGATATTAGTAAAAATTTGTAATCCTGACTTGACAGAATTCAAGTAAGAGATATAATTTTAAAGGCATAGTAATGTAAAATTTACTAAAAAATAAGAAATTTATTTTAATATGGAGGAACAAAAAATGGTATCAGCAGGTGATTTTAGAAAAGGTGTTACATTTGAAAAAGATGGACAACCATGTTTAGTAGTTGATTTTCAACACGTTAAGCCAGGTAAAGGAGCTGCTTTCGTTAGAACTAAATACAGAAACTTAAAAACAGGAGCTATAAGAGAAGAAACTTTTAATCCAAGTGAAAAATTCCCTAAAGCTGTAATAGATACAAGACAAATGCAATATCTATACAATGATGGTGAGTTATATTATTTTATGGACCAAGAAAATTTTGAACAAATACCATTAAACTATGAACAAGTTGAAGAAGCAATTAAATTCTTAAAAGAAAATGAAGTTGCGACAATAAGATTTTATCAAGGACAACCATTCCAAGTGGAAGCTCCAAACTTTGCAGAGCTAGAGGTTGTAGATACAGAGCCAGGAATAAAGGGTGATACAGCAAGTAATGTAACTAAAGCAGCTACAGTTGAAACTGGTGCAGTTGTTCAAGTTCCATTATTTATAAATACTGGAGATAAAGTAAAGATAGATACTAGAACAGGTGAATATTTATCAAGAGTATAAAAATTTATGTATATAAAAGCTTATATGTCTTAATAATATAAGATATATGAGCTTTTAGTTTATATATTAAAAAGAAAGCGAGGGGTGTTACATGAAACATTTATATGAAGAAGTTGCATACTTAAAAGGTTTAGCAGAAGGTTTAGAAATAAGCACTGAGAGTAAAGAAGGGAAAATGATACATAAAATAGTTGATGCATTAGAAGTATTTGCAGAAGCTGTTGTAACATTGGATGAACAACAAGAAGAACTTCAAGATTTTGTTGAATCTATAGACGAAGATTTAGCAGATTTAGAAGAAGATATTGCTGACATGGAAGAGGATCTTTACGAAGAAGATGAAGAAGATGATGACGATGAGGACTTCAGCTATATAGAAATGGAATGCCCAAATTGTGGAGAATTAGTAGAAATAGACGAAGATTTGTTATATGATGATGAAGTAGATGTTGTTTGTCCTGATTGTAAGGCTGTAATATTATCATCAGAAGATGATTATGAAGATGATGATGATTGTACATGTGGTGGTTGTTCAAATTGTGATGATAGAGAATAAAAATTCATAAGAAATAAAACTGCCTATGATGCCTATGAGATATTTTGTTTCATAGGTAGTTTTATTTTTATGAGGACAAGTATTTTGGATTTTGGTTTTGCAATAGTTGCACAAAAATAGTACACTAGAATTTATAGAATAGGATTTTGGAGGGATGTAATAATGAAGATAAGTAAAAAATTACTAGATAATATACAAAGATTTGAAGATGTTATAAATTATAAATTTAAAAATAAAGAATATATACTAGAAGCTCTTACACATAGTTCATATTCTAATGAAAATAAGAGATATAATTTTAATGAAAGATTAGAATTTTTAGGAGATTCAGTTTTAGGAATAGTGATAAGTGATTATTTATTTAATGAAGAATCCAATCTGCCCGAAGGGGAATTGACTAAACTTAGAGCAAACATAGTTTGTGAAGATTCATTAAGTGAAGTTGCAAATGATATAAATTTAGGGATTCATATGCTATTGGGTAGAGGTGAAGAATCTACTGGAGGTAGACATAGAACTTCAATATTAGCAGATGCATTTGAGGCTGTAATAGCAGCAATATATCTTGATGGAGGATTTGAAAGTGCAAGACAATTTATATTACACCATATGGAAAATATAATTTACGATTCAAGAAAGGGAAATATATTTAGAGACTATAAAACACATCTTCAAGAAGTATTACAAGGAAATGGAGAAAATAATATTTGGTATAGGCTTATAGAAGAAAAGGGACCAGACCATAATAAAAGGTTTGTTATGGAAGTTGGAATTAATGGAGATGTTTTGGGTATAGGAGAAGGTAAAAGCAAAAAAGAAGCAGAACAATTGGCTGCTAAAGTAGCTCTAAAGAAAAAATTATGGGAAAAATAAATATAATATGTAAAAATATAAAAAGAAATATTTAGATTAGAAGGATGTTGTAGATGAAAAAGAGAATTATACCTATATTTGTTCCTCACAAAGGATGTCCTCATGATTGTATATTTTGTAATCAAAAAAAAATAACAGGTGTGAGTACTGATGTTACTAGTGAAGATGCAAGAAATATAATTGAAGAATGTCTAAAGACTATAGATAAGGATGCTGATGTAGAAATAGCATTTTTTGGTGGAAGTTTTACTGCTATAGATGTAGATATACAAAAAAGTTTATTATCTGTTGCCAAAGAGTATGTAGAAAAAGGTTTTATAAAAGATATTAGAATGTCCACAAGGCCAGATTGTATTAGTGAAGAAATATTAGAAATGTTAAAAGAATATAAGACAAGTATAATAGAGCTTGGAGTACAATCCTTAGATGAAAAAGTATTATTAGATAGTATTAGAGGTCATCAGTCAGAAGTTGTATACAAGAGTTCGAAGTTGATAAAAAATAGTGGAATTAAACTTGGCTTACAAATGATGGTTGGACTTCCAGCTGATACAGAAGAAAAATGTATATTTACAGCCAAAAAATTTGTAGAGCTTAAACCAGATTGTGTAAGAATTTATCCAACTTTAGTGGTAAAAGAGACTGGTCTGGAAAAATTGATGGAGCAAAATGAATATAAGCCATTTACACTTGACGAGAGTGTAAGAATAGTAAAAAAAGTACTTGTATTATTTTATGTTAACAATATAAATGTAATAAGAGTTGGGCTTCAAGCTACTGATGATATACAAATGGGAAAAGCTGTCTTAGCAGGTCCGTATCACCCTGCTTTTAGAGAATTGGTAGAAGCTGAGATGATAAAGGATTATTTAGAATTTCTTATTTCACAAAATAAAAATATAAAGAACATGTTGGTGAAGTCTAATAAAAAGAATATTTCTAAAATAATAGGAAATAAAAAAACAAATATTAAATATATGAAAGAAAATTTTAGTGTGATTTTAAAAACACAAGAATCCGATTTAGATATAAATCAATTAGAAATTGTGTTAGATGGGAAAAGTTTAATTATTGCTAATATGAGAGACATCCATAGAAAATTGTATGACATTTATAACCTTTAGTTTTAACGATGAAGGGAGAGAAACGATTTGTATTTAAAGAGACTAGAGTTAAAGGGATTTAAATCCTTTCCAGTAAAGACAGATATTATTTTTAAAGAAGGAATAACAGCGATAGTAGGACCAAATGGAAGTGGAAAAAGTAACATATCTGATGCCGTAAGATGGGTATTAGGAGAACAAAGTATCAAGAGTCTTAGAGGAGATAAACTTGAAGATGTAATATTTGCAGGTACAGATACAAAAAAACCCATGAATTACTGTGAAGTAGCTCTTACTATTGATAATTCTGAGAATCAATTAGAATTAGACTTTACAGAAGTGACTATAAGAAGAAGAGCTTATAGAAATGGAGAAAGTGAATTTTTTCTAAATAATAAGAGTTGCAGATTAAAGGATATAAAAGAAGTCTTTTTAGATACTGGTATTGGAAAAGATGGTTATTCAATCATAGAGCAAGGAAAAGTAGATGAAATATTGAGTAATAATCCTTTAAGTAGAAGAAAAGTTTTTGATGAAGCTTGTGGTATATCAAAATATAGATATAAAAAACAGGAAGCAGAAAGAAATTTAAGTAATACAAAAGAAAATTTGGAAAGAATAGATGATATATATATAGAAATTGAAAATCAATTAAAACCTCTTTTTAATCAACAAACAAAAGCAAAAAAGTATTTAGAAATAAGTGAAAAATTAAAAATACTAGAAGTGAATAATTTTATAAGAGAAATTGAAGGAATAGAAAAAGAACTGAGTGAGGTTGATGAGCATAGTAAAGTTCTTGAAAAAGAGCTTAAAGAAAAAGAAGAGCAAAAAAATGTTGTAGAGAAAAAACAAGAAGATGTTGATAAGGAGATAGAGGTACTACAAGATGTAATTGAAAAGTCTGTGGATTATATAAATTCAATTAAAGGTGTTATATCAAAAAAAGAGTCACAGATAAATTTAATTAAAGAAAGAATAAAAAACTTTACAAATGAAATTCATAGAAAAAATTCTGAAATAAACAATATAAAAGAAAAGCTAAATGAAAATAAGGTATACATAAAAGAATTAGAAAGTAATAAGTCTTCAAATAGTGAAGAGTTATTGATATTACAAGAGAATATAAAAAAGTTAGAATCTAGTAAAGAAAATCAAAGGATGAAGTTGGAATCTTTAAATAATGATATAGAATTATTTAAAGAAAATATAATAGATATATTAAATAAGAAACAAGAACTTAGTAATAAGTTATCTGCTTTAAATGCAAATAAAGAAAATATGAATATTAGAGATGAGAACATAAACTCAGAAATATCAGAATTAAACCAAAATGTCCAAACAAAATCTTCTGAATTAGATAGTATAAATAAAGAATTTAATATGAAAAAAGAAAATTTAAATAATGTGAATAACAGAAATAAAAAATTAACTGCTGATTTACAATATTCTATTAATGAACTCAATAAGGTAGAAGATGAAATACAGAAAAGTAAATACAATCTAAATGGATATAACTCAAAGTTAAATGTTTATATAGATATGGAAAATCATTATGAGGGATTTAATAGAGGTGTAAAAGAAGTATTAAAAAATAAGGATTTAAAAGGTATTCATGGAGCACTAGGACAGATTATAAATGTTCCTGAAAAATATGAGAAATCTGTAGAAGCAGCACTTGGTGCCTATATGCAAAATATAATAACTGATGATGAGTTTAGTGCTAAATCTGCAATAAACTATTTGAAGAAGAATAATTTAGGAAGAGTAACGTTTCTGCCATTAAATATAATTAAATCAAATAAAATAAGTTTGGGTAATTTAAAAGCAAATACTAAATTTATAGGAATAGCGAGTGATTTAATTACGTTTGATGAAAAATATAGAAATATAATTGAAAATATACTTGGAAGAACTATATTTATAAACAATATAGATGAAGGGATAAAATTTGCAAAAGAAACTGGTCATAGATTTAAAATAGTAACTTTAGATGGTGAAATCTTAAATCCAGGAGGTTCTTTAACTGGAGGTAGTTTAAAAACTAACGGAAATATATTATCAAGAAAAAGATTCATTAACGAGTATACAGAAAAAATAAATGATGTTAAGGTTGAGATTTCAGGTCTAGAACTTACAAAAGAATCCTTAGATAAAAGTATAAAAAATATAAAAAGTGAAATTGGCTTAGTTGAAAATGAAGTAAAAGATTTAGAAAAAAGTATTATAATAAAGAGTACAAGTATAGAAAATATCGAATCTGAGATTGAATCTTTAAAATCTAGTATTGCTAGGCTAGGTAATGAGAAAAGTGATTTGGGTTCTAACTTAAATTATACACTCGAAAAAAGTGACATTGTTAAAAAAGACATGGAAGCATTAGAAAATACATACAATCAAAATAAAGAAAAAATTGATATATTAAGTGATGAAATAAAAAAATATAATGATTTGTATGATAAAGAAAAAGCTGAATTTGATGAATTAAACCTAACTTTAGTAAAGAAAACAGAAGCTTATAATAGCATAGTTAGAGATATAAAAAGAATATCTGGTGAAAATTGTGAGTTAGAAGAAAAAACTAAACAATTAGATGAATCATTAAATTATGAAGAACAAGAAATAGTTAAGTTACAAGATTCTATATCTATTGAAGAAAAAGAAAAAGAAAACTTAACTAAACAATTAGGAGACAGCAATAGAAATCTTGAAACTAGAAAAATAGCTAAAGATGACTTGAAAAATAATTTTGATGAAATTAGTAAAGAGTTAAAAATTATAGATAGACAACATATAGAACTTAAAGAGAGTTTATTTAAGGTTGGTGGAAGATTAGAAAGATTAAAAACTAGTCAAGACACATATATAAATAAGTTATTTGAACAATATGAAATGACTTTAGTACAGGCATTGGAAATCAAGGATGAAAATCTAGAGATAGATAGAAAATTCTTAGAAAATCTAAAGAGAGAAATAAGAAGTCTTGGGAATATAAATATAGATTCTATCAAAGAATATGAAGAAATAAAAGAAAGATATGATTTTTATAGTGAACAAAAACAAGATTTAGAAGAATCTATGGAGGAGATAGAAAAACTTATACATACATTAGAAGAAAATATGAAATCTGAATTTGAGATTAAATTTGAAGAAATAAGTAAAAACTTTAAGTATGTGTACAAAAGACTTTTTGGTGGTGGTTGTGGAGAATTAACTATCTTAGATAAAGAAAATTTATTAGAAAGTGATATCCTAATAACAGCTCAACCACCTGGTAAAAAGATGAAGAATTTAAATCTACTGTCTGGTGGAGAGAAAGCTTTAACTGCAATAAGCATATTATTTGCAATATTAATTACAAAACCAACACCATTTTGTATATTAGATGAAATTGAGGCTCCACTTGATGACGCAAATATATTTAGATTTGGAGAATTTTTAAAAGATTTATCTAAAGAAACACAATTTATATCAGTAACTCATAGAAGAGGAACTATGGAAGCTGCTGATTATATCTATGGAGTTACAATGCAAGAAAAAGCTATTTCAAAAGTTATTAGTTTAAAACTAAAAGAAGCTCAAGATATAACTGATATTATATAACTTAGATTGACATAGGAGGAAGAATAGTGTTAAAAAAATTATTTGGTTTTGGCAAAGACAAGGATAAGGAATTAGAAAAAAAAGACGTTGACTCAGAAGAAGAAATAGAAAGTGGTGCTGACAATTTAGAAAACATAGAAGAAACAATTTTTTCAGGGTTTGAGGAAGAAGTTATAGATAAAGTAGAAGATATTCCAGAAAAAACTGAAGAAGAAGTTGTTGATGAAAGTACTGAAGAAAATAGAGAGATAGAAGATGAGATAGATATTAATGAACAAAAGGTAGAAGAGATAATAAATAATGATTCTCTAGATAGTGAAATAGAAGAATTAAACAATGATAATAATGATGAAGAAACTGAACATGAAGATTATGAAAATAAAGAAGAGAAATATGAAGAAAAGAAAGTTAATTTGTTTGAAAGATTAAAACAAGGATTAACAAAGGCAAAACAAGGAATAACTGATAGAATAGATGAGGTTTTAAAATCATATACAAAAATAGATGAAGAATTGCTTGAGGATTTAGAGGAAATTTTAATAACAGCAGATGTTGGTGTAAATACAACTATGGACATAATTGAGAAACTAAGAGATAAGATAAAGCAAAAGGGAATTACTGAACCAATAAAGGTAAGAGAAGAACTTAAATCTATAGTTGAAGATATCCTTACGAATGAAAACTCTACATTAGACATAGAACCAGCTCCATGTATAATTCTAATGGTAGGTGTAAATGGAGTGGGTAAAACTACTACGATAGGAAAATTAGCAAATAGATATAAAAAAGATGGAAAAAAAGTTTTATTAGCGGCAGCAGATACATTTAGAGCAGCAGCAACAGAGCAATTAGAAATATGGGCAAATAGAACTAATGTAGATATAATAAAGCATCAAGAAGGAGCAGACCCAGGAGCAGTAGTGTTTGATGCTATAAAGGCAGCAAAAGCTAGAAAGGCAGATTTATTAATATGTGACACAGCTGGGAGATTACACAACAAAGCTAATCTTATGAATGAACTTGGAAAAGTATTTAAAATAGTAGATAGAGAATTTCCAGAAGCAAAGCGTGAGGTACTTCTTGTAGTAGATGCCACAACAGGTCAAAATGCAGTTGTTCAAGCTAAAACATTTAAAGAAGTTGCAGATATAACAGGTATAGTACTTACAAAACTTGATGGAACAGCAAAAGGTGGAGTAGTGCTTGCAGTAAAGTCAGAAGTAGATGTACCTGTAAAACTTATTGGAGTTGGAGAAAGAGTAGAAGACTTACAGGATTTTGATGCAAAATCATTTTCAGATGCATTATTTGGTAACTAGTATTCTTTTAAAAATAATGGTTGACAAGAGTGTTTATATGATATAAAATACAATAGTGTAAAGTAAATAACCTTTACAGTATACTGCTAGGAAGTGTAAGATATGAATATAGAAAAAATGGTCGAAATTGGATTGTTATTTGAACAGTATAAAGAATTACTAACTGATAAGCAAAAAGAGATAGTAGCTCTATACTATGAAGAGGATTACTCTTTAGGTGAAATCAGTGAGAATCTAAGTGTATCAAGACAAGGTATATATGATACATTGAAACGTTCAGAAAAGATACTAAGAGATTATGAAGAAAAGCTACATTTAGTATCTAAGCTTCAAGAACAGGAAAAAAATATTAAATTTATAAGAAATAAAATTATTGACATTAAAGAAGATTTATTGCACAATAGAGATTGTGCTAATTTAATCCCTAAGCTAGAAAATATAGAAGATGTATGTAGGGAGATGATAAAATGATATTTGAAGGATTGTCTGATAAACTACAAGGGGCATTTAGTAAGTTAAAGTCAAAAGGAAAGCTTACAGAAGCAGATGTAAAAAATGCTATGAGAGAAGTTAAACTTGCTCTTCTTGAAGCAGATGTTAACTTTAAGGTAGTTAAAGATTTTATAAAAAAAGTTCAAGAGAGATGTGTTGGACAAGAGGTTATGCAAAGTTTGACACCAGCTCAACATGTAATAAAAATTGTAAATGAAGAACTTACAAGTTTAATGGGGGATGTACAAAGTAAAGTAATGATTTCCTCAAAACCTCCTACGATTTTAATGATGGTTGGATTGCAAGGTGCAGGTAAAACTACAACAGCAGGAAAACTTGGAGGATATTTTAAAAAGCAAGGCAAGAAGCCTCTATTGGTAGCTTGTGATATTTATAGACCAGCAGCTATAAAGCAACTTCAAGTTGTTGGTGAAAAATTGGATATACCTGTATTCAATATGGGAGATAAAGAAAGTCCAGTAAATATTGCCAAGGCAGGTTTAAGTCATGCAATTAAAAATGCTAACGATTTGGTTATTATAGATACTGCTGGTAGACTTCATATAGATGAAGTGCTTATGGATGAGTTAAAGTCAATTAAGTCAGAAGTTAAGCCACATGAAATACTTTTAGTTGTAGACTCTATGACAGGGCAAGATGCAGTGAATGTTGCAGAAAGCTTCAATGAAGCACTTGGTGTTGATGGAGTAGTATTAACTAAGTTAGATGGAGATACTAGAGGTGGAGCTGCACTTTCAATAAGAGCAGTAACACAAAAACCTATAAAGTTTATGGGGATGGGAGAGAAACTAGATGATATAGAACCTTTCCACCCAGACAGGATGGCATCAAGGATATTAGGTATGGGAGATGTATTAAGCCTAATAGAAAAAGCACAAGAAAGTATGGACTTAGAAAAAGCTAAGGAATTAGAACAAAAAATCAAAAAACAAGAACTAGATTTTGAAGATTTTTTACAACAAATGGAACAAATACAAAATATGGGACCTCTAGACAAGATACTTGGTATGATGCCTGGTATGGGAAATATAAAAGACCAACTTGGAGATGTAGATTTGAATGGTAAAGAAATGAATAGAACTAAAGCCATAATTCAATCAATGACTACATATGAGAGACGTAACCCAGGAATATTAAATGCTTCTAGGAAAAAAAGAATAGCTAGAGGTAGTGGAACTACTGTACAAGATGTAAATAGACTTATAAAACAACTTAATGAAATGAAAAAAATGATGAAGATGTTTGCTGGTTCACAAAAAAGTATGAAGAAAAGGGGCGGCTTAGGCGGTTTACCTTTTTTTAAATAAAATATAAAAAATAGTAAAAATTATTCGGAGGTGACTGTAATGGCAGTTAAAATAAGATTAAAAAGAATGGGAGCTAATAAAAAACCTTTCTACAGAATAGTAGTAGCTGATTCAAGAGCTCCAAGAGATGGAAAATTTATAGAAGAAATAGGATACTATAATCCAATTTCTGAACCTAAACAAGTAAGAATAAATGATGAAAAAGCTATAAAATGGTTAGCTACTGGTGCTCAACCAACAGAAGTAGTTAAAAAATTACTTGTAAAAAACGGAGTAATAGAAAAATTCGAAGCTTCTAAACAAGCAAAATAATTTTCTCTTAGCAACTAGTATAAGTAAATACTTATTGTTGAGGTTACTTTTAGGAGATGAAATATATGAAAGAGCTAGTTGTAGATATAGCTAAGGCTCTAGTTGATAATCCTGACTCAGTTGTTGTTGAGGAATTTAAAGACAATGACGGTATCGTCTTAAAGCTTACAGTTGCTCAGGATGACATGGGTAAGGTTATTGGGAAGCAGGGAAGAATAGCTAAAGCTATAAGAACTGTCGTAAGATCTGTTGCAAATAGAGAAAACATAAAAGTTTCTCTTGAGATAGTATAAAGAGGAGGATTAGGTATAGTGCCTAGTCCTTTTTGTATAACTGTGTACAGTTTTAAGAATTTATGATGATATGGTAACATAAGATTAAATTTTTTTAAGAAGGTGATAACATGAAAGAAAAATTAACCCATTTTAAGGTAGGGCAAATAGTAAACACACAAGGTCTAAAAGGTGAAGTAAGAGTTTATCCACTTACTGATGATATAGATAGATTTGATGAATTGAAAGATTTTTATTTAGGAAAAGATTTAAACAACAAGTGGACTGTAGAAAATGTAAGATATAAAGGCTCTATGGTTATAATGAAGATAAAAGGTATAGACACTATAGAAAAAGCAGAAAAGCTAAAAAATAAATTTATGTATGTGTCTAGAGAAGAGAGTAGAGAACTTGAAGAAGGTGAGTTTTTTATAGCAGATATGATTGGTATGGAAGTTTTAACTATAGAAGGAAAGTATGTAGGGGTCTTGGAGGATGTACTTCAATATTCTGCAAATGATGTTTATGTAATAAAAGGTGAAGAAGATAAGGAATTTATGATACCAGCTATAAAAAAATTTGTACCTACTATAGATATAAATGAAAGAAAAATGATTATAGACCCTATTAAGGGTATGATAGATTAGGTGGTAATATGAGATTTCATATAATGACGCTTTTCCCAGAAATATTTAATTCATACATGAATGAAAGTATAATGAAAAGAGCAGTTGAAAAAGGTATAATTGACGTGCATATATATAACATAAGAGATTTTTCTAATAATAAACATAAAAAAGTAGATGATTATCCATTTGGAGGAGGAGCTGGTATGGTGATGACTCCTCAACCTATATATGACACATATAAGCATATAATAAAAACCCATAATATAAACAATCCAAGAGTAATTTATTTAACTCCCAAAGGTAAGGTATACAATCAATCTATAGTCAAGGAGATGTCTATTGAAGAAGATATAATACTTCTATGCGGTCACTATGAAGGAATAGATGAAAGAATTATTGATTTAATAGTAACTGATGAAATTTCAATTGGAGATTATGTACTAACCGGAGGAGAACTGCCTGCACTTATAATGATAGATTCTATATCAAGGTTAATTCCAGGAGTATTAAATCAGGACGAGTCATTTGAAGAGGAGTCATTTAAAGATAATCTATTGGAGTATCCTCATTACACAAGACCTAGAGAGTTTGAAGAGTTAAAGGTACCAGAAGTGCTTTTATCAGGAAATCATAAAAAGATAGATGAGTGGAGACGAGAAGAATCTATAAGGATAACTAAGGAAAGACGATTAGACTTATATAAAAAATCTCAAGAAAAATAAAAACATATACAATAAAAACTTAATATACATGTATACAATAAAGTGGCTATAAATGGAATTAAAAATATAAAAGTGCTTGTAATAACTATAGAAGTATAGTATAATATAAAATGTTGAAAATACGGGCGTTCCTCTGTTTACACTGGTCGGGTAGTTAAGAACGTCTATGATATCTAGGAGGAAGAAAGATGAATGAAATGCTAAGAGCAATTGAGCAAGAACAATTAAAAAATGAAGTTCCTAATTTTGGACCTGGGGACACAGTTAAAGTACACGTTAGAATTATAGAAGGAAAAAGAGAAAGAATACAAATATTCGAAGGTGTAGTATTAAAGAGACAAGGTGGAGGAGCAAGAGAGACTTTTACAGTTAGAAAAATGTCTTTCAATGTTGGTGTAGAAAGAACTTTCCCAGTTCACTCTCCAAAAATAGAAAAAATAGAAGTAACTAGAAAAGGTAAAGTAAGAAGAGCTAAACTAAACTACTTAAGAGGTAGAGTAGGTAAAGCTGCTAAGATAAAAGAAGCTAGAAATAGATAATTAAAAACTTTACTTATAAATGGGGGGCTGATTTATCAGTCCTCTTTCTATTTTAATTGAAATCATAACAAATAATTAAATTGTAAGTAGATATGATTATTTGTTGAAAATATACTATTTATTGATAGATTTAGGAATTTTAAAATTGAAAATAAAATCAATAAATATTGGATTATATTTTGAAATAATACTAAAAATAAGAAGATAATATTATGTAAAGTATGATGTTAAAAGGGTGACAATGTAAGGTCTTAAGTAGATATATTTTTAAGTAAAATTAGGTAATAATAACATACTATTTTAAAGGAGTGATATATGTGTCAAATGAATATGAAGAGTATCTTATGGATAATAATCTACATATAAACTGGTATCCAGGTCATATGAAGAAAACAAAAGAATTAGTAAAAAATAACTTAAAACTAATTGATGTAGTGGTTGAACTTTTAGATGCTAGAATCCCATTTAGTAGCAAAAATCCAGATATAGATATGCTTGTAGGAGATAAGCCTAGGGTAGTTGTATTAAATAAAAGCGATATGGCAGATAGAGATAAGTTAAATCAATGGATTGAGTACTATAAAAAGAATAACATAAAAGCTATACCAGTAGATACACTAAAAGGTGTAGGTATAAATAAGATAGTGGAAGAATGTAAGAATGTAACTAGAGAAAAAATGAGTTCTTTAAAAGATAAAGGAAGAAAAGAAAGAGCTATAAGAATAATGATAGTTGGTGTACCAAATGTAGGTAAATCATCTCTTATAAACAAATTAACAGGTAGAAAAAGTACTCAGACAGGAGATAAGCCAGGAGTAACTAAAGGTAAGCAATGGGTTAGATTAAAGGGAAATCTTGAACTTTTAGATACACCTGGAATACTTTGGCCAAAGTTTGAAGACCAAGAAGTTGCCTTAAACTTAGCATTTAGTAGAGCTATAAAAGATGAGATTTTAGATGTTGAGACTTTAGCTTTAAGACTTATAGAAAAACTTATGATAATAGAGCCAGAAAAGTTGAAAGCTAGATATAAATTAGACTCTTTAGGAGAAACTCCAATTGAAACAATGGATATGATTGGCCACAAAAGAGGATTCATAACAGGTGGGAAAGAGCTTGATTATACACGTATAGCTACTACTGTTTTAAATGAATTTAGAGATGGAAAAATAGGTAATATAACACTAGAAGTACCAGAGAGTGTTAAAAGATAGATTTTAAAGCTAGGTTAAAAAATTAATATTATTAAGTAAAAAAAAGCCTTTTTAAAAAGGTTTTTTTTACTTTTCTGAAATATAGACAAAAACTGTCACATAAAAGTATAAATTAGATTAGAAAACTTTAAAAAATATTAATTTAAGACAAATACACCTAATTTTTTGAAAATTAAAATCAGTGTGATAATTTGCAATTTTGGCATATTGACTTGCTTGTTTCATATAATATATAATAAGCACAAATAAATACAATATATTAAAAATTTAATTTATTTAATTTTATTAATTTAATAATGAATTCTTATTGTTTTAGTTAATTTATTTATGCAAACGTGAACAACTGAGAAACTTTATTAATTTAATAAGGTTAAAAAGGGGGATTTTATAATGGGTAAGACCAAAGATATGATAGTATTTGGATTTGCATTATTCGCAATGTTCTTTGGAGCAGGTAACTTAATATTTCCACCATATTTGGGAATAATTACAGGTCCAGAATGGTTAATTGCCTTCTTAGGATTTACATTTGCCGATGCTGGTTTGGCACTTCTAGCAGTAATGGCTACAGCTAAATTCGATGGAAACGTAGTAGAAATGTTTAAAAGATGTGGTATGAAATTAGGGATTCTTATAGGTTGTGTAGATATTTTATGTATAGGGCCATTCTTAGCTATACCAAGAACAGGTGCAACAACTTATGAAATGGGTATGATGCCTTTATTTGGAAGCTCAATTCCAGTGTTATTATTCTGTATAGTTTATTTTGCGATATCATATGTATTAACAATAAGACCATCTAAGGTCGTAGATATAGTTGGACAATTTTTAACTCCAGCTCTTCTAATAGCTTTAGCATTCATAATTATAAAAGGTGTTGTATCTCCTCTTGGAGAGATAATAGATAAACCTATGATACCTAATGTATTTGCAGAAGGTATTGGTCAAGGTTACCAGACAATGGATGCATTTGCAGCAATAGCACTTGCATCAGTACTGATAGTATCCTTAAATGAAAAAGGATATACTAGTATTAGTGAAAAGTTAAAGATGATTGGTAAAGCAGGTGTTCTTGCTTGTGGTGGCTTAGCATTAGTTTATGGGGGATTATGTTTCCTTGGAGCAACTGTATCAACAATGTATGGAACAGATGCAGTACAATCACAAGTAATAGTAAATATAACACAAGGATTGCTTGGAAATGTTGGGAAAGCGATTTTAGCAATAGTGGTATCTCTAGCATGTTTAACTACATCTATAGGTCTTACATCTGCAACAGGGCAATATTTTTCTAGACTTACAAAAGGTAAGTTAAGTTATGAAAAAATAGTATTAGCCGTATCTGTATTTAGTGCAGTAGTAGCATCTTTTGGTGTTGGAACTATAATAAAGATAGCATCTCCTATACTAAGTATAGTTTATCCACCATCAATTGTTTTAATAATTTTAGCTTTCTTTAATGAAAAAATTAAGAATGATAATGTATACAAAGGAGCAGTATATATGTCACTGCTTGTAAGTATATTAACTGTTATATCTAGTTATGGAGTAAGCGTTCCAGTAGTAAATTCTCTACCTCTTGCTTCATTAGGATTTAACTGGGTAATTCCAGTTGTAATAGCTGGAATAATTGGTAACTTTATACCATCAAAGAGTCAATCTAATACACTTGGAACAAATTAAATCTTATTTAATTGAAATATAGATATTTATAAATAAGGAGAGTTATCTATAATAAATGAAACTATTTATATAGATAACTCTTTTTATTTTTTGAGTATATACTAATTCCTTGTATTTAATATAGTAAAATTAGATAAAAGTATTAAAAAAAGATATGTTTATTTTTTAACAATATTGAGTCTTTATAAAAGATATTTAAAAGAATATTACAAGTTAAGATATGTGTATTAGTTGACTTTTACAAAAATATTATATAAATAAAATTGTGACAATAATAAAATAATAAAATGAAATTTAAGGCATTTGAACGTATAAATAACTTATGTAAATTACTAAATTGTTTTCTAATTAGTTTATATTAAGATTATTCATTAAATTCTAAAAAATAAGTAGAATAACTTGAATACTAGCAACTGCAAAGTTTTAGTAAGTTGGAACTTATAATATAGTTTCTATGAAGAAAAATAAATCAATAAATCATAATAAAAAATTTTCAGAAAAAATGATTTGAAGGTACTCAAGTAAGTAAAAAGTTTATAAGTGTAGAATTGAAATTCAGTAAAATTAATAGTGAGTTTAGCAAAATAAATACAAAATACTACAAGAATTAACGTAAATAGAAGTTATGACAAAAGGAAAACGATTTTCTAAGTATCATAATTTTGAAAATTAAAAAAATTAAAAATCATATTGACTGCTTTTTTTTCAGATTATATAATAAACACAAAATATTTAAAATTTAAATTGAACTCAAAAGATTATACACAAATAAAAAGGAGAGTGATGCATACATTAATATTGTCTATAAAGCAATATAAATTGGAAATAATGCAAATAATTCAAAAAGTCGCACAATTAAGATGATTTAAAAGTTTTAATTTTGTCAAGAAAAATTAAATAAAAATAAAAAAAACAGCTATGTTTAAAGTATACATGTTAATTTTATTTAATTAAGAAAGTTGTACTAAATATTGCGAAGATTTTATAAATTATGAAACATAATTGACAAGTTTAAGTCAAAAATGTATAATTAAATAAAATCTCGTCAAAAGGTTTTCATTTAAGAAGAGATTGGACTTATTTTTTGGTAAAATGTAATAAAAAGTAGTAAAATTCAAATGGGGGTGCTTTAAATGGGTGAGAAACAAATCAAGTTTAAAGATGTAATTGTAATTGGATTTGCACTATTTGCAATGTTTTTTGGTGCTGGGAACTTAATATTCCCTCCATATCTAGGAGTTTTATCTGGAAGTAGCTGGCTAGTAGCTTTCATAGGATTCCTTTTCGCAGATGGTGGTTTGGCATTATTAGCAGTTATAGCAGCAACTAAGTTCAATGGAGACACATCAAAAATGTTTTCAAGAGCTGGTAAAGGATTAAGTATTGTACTAGGATGTGCAATGGTAATCTGTATAGGGCCACTTTTGGCAATACCTAGAACAGCAGCAACAACTTATGAAATGGGTATACTACCTACAATAGGTTCAGGAATAAGCCCAGTAATATTCTCTATAGTATTCTTTGCTATAGTATTGGTTTTAACAATAAGACCATCAAAAGTTGTAGATATAGTTGGATCAATTTTAACTCCAGCTTTACTTATAGCTTTAGCAGTATTGATAGTTAAAGGTATTGTATCTCCATTAGGAGACATAAGAGATGCTTCTTTAATACAAAATGTGTTTTCAGAAGGTATAACTCAAGGATATCAAACAATGGATGCATTAGCAGCTAGTGTATTTGCATCAATTATAATCATGTCAGTAATATCTAAAGGATATACAGGTGAAAAAGAAAAGATGAAAGCTACAGTAAGTGCAGGTGTTATAGCGGTAATAGGTATGGCACTAGTTTATGGTGGATTATGTTACCTTGGAGCAACTGTATCTGAAATATATGGACAAGATGTTCAACAAACAGCTTTAATAGTTTCAATAACAGCAGCATTACTTGGAAATACAGGTAAGATTCTATTGGCTATTATAGTTGCATTAGCATGTTTAACAACAGCTATAGGTCTTTCTTCAGCAGCAGGTCAGTATTTCTCAACACTTACAAATGGAAAATTAAAATATGAGCATATAGTTATAGTAGTTTGTGTGTTTAGTGCAATCATATCAAACTTTGGAGTAAGTACAATAATAAAATTCTCTTCTCCTATATTAAGTATGGTATATCCAGCAACTATAACTCTAGTTATACTAGCATTATTTAGTAATCAAATTAAAAATGACAATGTATTCAAATGCGCTGCATATATGGCATTGTTAGTAAGTGTATTAACAGTTGCAACAAGCTTTGGTGTAAATATTCCTCTAGTTAATAGCTTACCATTAGCTTCATTAGGATTTAACTGGGTAGTTCCAGTTTTAATAGCAGGAATAATAGGAAACTTTATTCCATCTCAAAGTAGTAAAGCTGTACAATAATAAAGAATAATTAATACATATAGGAATTGCCTTAAAGTGATTAAAATCATTTAGGAGGCAATTCCTTTTTGATATGTAAAACTTTATATGTAAATGAATATTAAATACAGTAGTTTAAAGATAGATTATTGTTAGGTTGAACTTTGTTATATATATTTACAAATAATATTTATGATATGTAACATATTTATATGTAAAATATAAAGAATTTATTGTTAATTTTAATGGTAAATAATGGAGTAAAAAATGATAAAATTTATAAAAAAATAAAGTATATAAGAGTATAATTACACTTTTATATACTTTTTTATATTATTTTTAAGTTTTTAATAGAAGATATTTAGAATATAGAAAGTTCATTTACTTAACTGAGAAAACTATAAAGCGTGTTATATTGAATATAAAATAGTATAATATATATTGTGTGAGATAATTAATATGAGAACATACAAATATAGAAAAAAGTTTGTTTAGAATTACAACTAATAGGTGTATTAATGTAATACTAATTTATTGGAGGTCTAAAAATGAAGTACATAATAAAGAGAGATGGGACAAAAGAACTTTTTAGTAAAAGTAAGATTGAAGATGCTGTCTATAAGGCTAGTATAAATAGTGAAGGTGGAGTAGACAGAGATTTAGCATATGATATATCTAGAAAAATCGCTAATGATTATAATTCTATGGAGGAATGCTTATCTGTAGAAGAAATCCAAGATATAGTGGAAGTATTACTTATGGAATCAAATAGAAAAGATATAGCAAAACACTACATATTATATAGAGAAAGACGTTCAGAAATAAGACATAAGGCTTGGGAGTTTGATGAATTACAAAAATCAATATGGAAAAATAAGTATAGACATAATGGAGAAAGTTTTGATGAATGGATAAAGAGAATTTCAAATAATAGTCCAAGGATATCAAAGTTAATAAGACAAAAGAGATTTTTATTTGCAGGTAGAATTTTAGCAAATAGAGGTTTACATAAAGAAGGTAAAAAAGTAACTTATTCTAATTGTTATGTGATAGAGCCACCAAAAGACAGTATAGAAGATATTTTTGACACCGCAAAAAAACTTGCTAGAACTTTTAGTTATGGTGGAGGGGTTGGAATTGATATTTCAAAATTAAGACCCAAAGGTGCAAAAGTAAATAATGCTGCAAAATATACAACTGGAGCAGTGTCTTTTATGGAACTTTATAGCATGACAACAGGTTTGATTGGTCAAAGAGGTAGAAGGGGAGCTCTTATGATTTCTATGGATGTAAATCATCCAGAAATAGAGGAATTTATAGATATAAAAACCGATTTGGAGAAGGTTACTAAAGCAAATATTTCTGTAAGAGTAACAGATGAGTTTATGCAAGCTGTAAAGGAAAAAAAATTGTATAATTGTACGTTTGAAGTTGAAACTACTGGAGAAAAAATAGTTAAGATAGTAAATGCATATGATTTGTTTAATAAGTTTGTTAAAAATAACTGGGATTATGCAGAACCAGGCATATTATTTTGGGATAAAATAAAAACATATAACCTTATGAGTGAAGATAAGGACTTTTGTTTTTCAGGGGTAAATCCTTGTGCAGAAGAGCCACTTCCAAGTGGAGGAAGCTGTTTGCTTGGCTCAATAAACTTATCAGAGTTTGTAATACAACCATTTGGGGAACATGCTACCTTTGATATTAATAAGTTAAAATCTTGTGTTAGAGAAGCTGTGGTAGCTTTAAATGATGTATTAGATGAGGGATTAAATTTACATCCATTACAAGAACAAAGGGATAGTGTCTACAAATATAGACAGATAGGCTTAGGTGTAATGGGTATTGCTGACATGCTTATAAAGATGGGGATAAGATATGGTTCTGATAAATCTTTAGAATTGTGTGATTTAATTGGTAAAACTATGCTTAACGAAGCTGTAAAACAATCAGCTTTAATTGCTAAAGAATACGGGACATTTAGTGAGTATAAATATGAAAATATTTCTAAATCTAGATTTTTTATAGAAAACTTAAATGATGATACTAAAGAGATGGTTAAAAAGTATGGGCTTAGAAACTCACAACTCTTAACTATACCTCCTACAGGTTCTATATCTACAATGATAGGTATTAGTGGAGGAATAGAACCTATATTTAATCTTTCATATATAAGAAAAACTGAAAGCTTACATGATGAAGATGTGTATTATAAAGTATATACTCCAATAGTTAAAGAATATATGGATAAAAAAGGTATTACAGATGAAGAATGTTTACCAGATTTTTTTGTTACTGCTATGAATATAGGATATGAAGAAAGAATAAATATGCAAAAAGTATGGCAAAAGTATATTGATGCTTCTATATCATCTACAATAAATATACCTTTTGAAACTACAATTGAAGATGTTTTTAACATATATGTTATGGCATGGCAAGCTGGTCTTAAGGGAGTGACAATATTTAGAGATGGATGCAAAAGGAGTGGAATCTTAATAAATGAAAAAAAAGAAGAAAATAATAAAGAAAATAACAAAAAAGAAGATAATAAAAAAGAATCTTATAAAAATAATAAAGAAGAAAAAGATAATAAAAAAGAAAAAGCCAAAGAATTAAAAAATAAAAATTTTGAAGAAGATGAAAAGTTTGTATGCCCTGAGTGTGGAAGTGAAGGAATTGCACACACAGGTGGATGTAGTATATGTTTAAAATGTGGATATAGTGGATGCAATTAAATTCTAAGTTAGTGGATTCTTAATATGTTTAAGACAATAATATTTTTACAGGTGAAAGATGAGGGGATAGTATGCAGAACAAAAGTGTGAGGGAGATTAAAGAAATAATTGAGACTTTAGAAGTTGAAAAGTATATGGAATATATAGAAATATTAAGAGTGGATGAAAGAAAATCTGTTCAAAGTCTCGCTATAAAGCTTGCCAAGAAGCTGGACAATATTAGAAAAGAAGCAGAAAGATTAGAAACTATAAATGTGTTTGAAAATGAAGGATATAGTAAAGGCTATTTATATATTGGAGGAATTGATGAAGCTGGAAGAGGACCACTTGCAGGTCCTGTTGTAGCTTCAGTTGTAGTGTTTAAGCAAAATACAAAAATAGAAGGCGTAAATGATTCTAAGAAACTAAGTGAAGCAAAAAGAGATGAGCTTTTTGAAGTAATAAAAAAAGAAGCATTAGATTATGGAATAGGGATAGTAAATAACGAAGAAATAGATGAATTTAACATATTAAATGCCACATATATGGCAATGAAAAAAGCAATAAATTGTTTAAAACAAACACCAGATTATTTACTTGTTGATGCAGCGACAATACCAGGAATTGATATAGTTCAAAATCCAATTATAAAAGGAGATTCAAAATCTATATCAATAGCAGCAGCAAGTATATTGGCGAAGGTTACTAGGGATAGTATAATGTATCAATATGATAGAGTATATCCAGAATATGGATTTAAATCTCATAAGGGATATGGAACAAAAGAACACTATGAAGCTATTGAAAAACATGGGATAACTCCTATACATAGAAAAAGCTTCTTGAAAAATATACTGTAAACATAATGTGATATAATATGTACGATATAAATTACTATAATTAATGGGGGATTAGAGATGGATTATAATGAACTATTAAAAAATGCTAGAGAAAATTTAAATGGAAGTTGTAAAGTTTGTAAAGTTTGTAATGGAGTTGTCTGTGCAGGTGAAGTACCTGGTATGGGAGGTAAAGGAAGTGGTTCTTCTTTTATAGAAAATAGTAAGAGCTTAGAAAAAGTAAAAGTAAATATGAGAGTAATACATGATGTTTCAAATCCTGATACATCTATAGAAATATTTGGTAAAAAAATGAGTGCTCCTATATTTGCAGCTCCAGTAACAGGAACTACTTTAAATATGGGTGGAAAAATAAATGAAAGAGATTACATAGAACCAGTAGTTGCAGGATGTGCCAATAGTGGTATCTATGCAATGGTTGGAGATACAGCAGTAGATGCATTTTTAATGGAAAATTTAGATGTAGTTAAAAAGTATAATGGTGCTGGAATTGTATTTATTAAACCTTGGGACAATGAAAATATTATAAAAAAGATAAGACTAGCTGAAGAAGCTGGAGCGTTTGCAGTTGGAGTTGATATAGATGCTTGTGGTTTAGTAACTTTATCGCTACATGGAAAACCAGTGCTTCCTAAAAATATTGAGCAAATAAAAGAACTAGTTAACTCTACTAAATTACCATTTATATTAAAGGGAATAATGACTGTAGAAGATGCATTAATGGCAGTTGAAGCAGGTGTAGATGCAATAGTTGTATCAAATCATGGAGGAAGAGTACTTGACTGTACACCAGGAGCATGTGAAGTTTTACCAAAGATTGCTGAGGCTGTTAAAGGTAAAGTTACAATACTTGCAGATGGTGGAGTTAGAACAGGATTGGATGTATTAAAAATGATAGGCCTAGGGGCAGATGCAGTATTAATAGGAAGACCTTTTGTAACAGCTTCATTTGGTGGAGCAACTGATGGTGTAGAAACTTATGTAAATAAACTTCAATCAGAATTAAGTGGTTCTATGATATTAACTGGATGTCAAACTATAAAAGATATTGATGGAAAAGTTATATACAAATAAATTTTTATACAAAAAAGAGGAAAAATCATTTTAATGTAGAATAATTGTACAAAGGGGGAATTTATATGAGTAAAAAAGCTTATGAAGAAGCCTTAGTAGAATTGGAAAAATTTATTGATGAAAGAAAACAAATAGTTAAAAGTGCGGAGGAATGTATTGATAAGTACATAGTTGACAGAACGCTACCTTTTGATTACAAAGATAAATGTGTGGAATGGCAACAAGAGTTACTGGACACTCTAGAAGCACAGATTTTAGAAGCAAATGAATTAAATGTATTATTAAAAGAAAAAAAGGAACTTGAGGAAGATTAGGTTTTGTTGACCAAGTGTAAATCAGTAATATGATTTACACTTGGTTTTTTTAGGAAATCTAAGGTAAAGTATGGTAATAAATATGATTAATCTAAAAAATAAAACCAGTCTTTAAGACTGGTTTAATTATTACTTTTCGGATTTAGAATATGTTTTTTCATTTCTTCCAATACGATTGTATAAGATTTACATTGAGCAGCAGCTAATTCCGACAAAGCAAATCTCTGAGCTTTATTTAGAAAGTCCTTATCTGTACTACATAATTGTTTTGAACAATCTTGTATCATAAGCATCTTAATTAATTTTACAATCTCAAAGACATCTCCTGAATGAAATTTATCATGGTATAATTTAAGCCGTTGCTTTCTATCAAAAATCCATATACCATCTATTTTATCAATTGATTGGATAAAATTATTAACTTCATTTTCGTTCATAATTGGACGTACACCAATCTTGTCAGCATTCAAAACGGGAATCGAAATTTTAAGAGTGCTATTGAAAATGACAGTTAATTCATAGTATTTCTGCATATGTTTATTTATTTCCTTTGTTACAATATCACTTACATAACAGGCTCCTTCTTTTGGATACATCACACTTTCACCAATATTATACATATGTTAGTTATACCTCCAAACTGAATTTTAGATATTGCAATTGGGGTACAATGCTTTAATTATCTAATAATTAATATTATATCATAAAACTATTGACAAGTCAAAGGTATTAATATATAATAATAAGTTTATCATCAAAGATAGATAAAACTGACTATAAAAATATAATATAAAATGATTTAAAATATTGAAATATTATGTTAGTATTGTATAAAATTATATACTAACTATATTTAGTAATTATTAGTTTTTTGCAAAATCTCTTAATTTAAAACTTCCAGCTGTTACAAATACTATTCCAATAAGTATTAGAACGATTACATTTATTAAGATACTATCATTGATTCTAAGGGCATTTATAGTCCAGTAAAAAGGTGTAAGCTTTGATAGATTAGTCATAAATGATAATTCACTCATTGATGGTATCAGACTAGATATAGATATAGCTAAACCTATTAAAGAATAAAATGTAGTTACAAGGCTTATAGAACTTTCATTTTTAAATACTCTAGCTATCCAAAATACAAATCCAGTGGAAACAAAACTATTTGCTAGTACAATCATTAATATATTTGGGGTTAATTTAAAATCTCCAACAAATGTAAGGCATCCAAGTATTACAGTGTATAAAATTGCTTGAATAAAAAATAACCCTAAGAGTATACTAAAAATTATTTTTATATCTTTATGTTTTGTAGAAATAAGTCTCCTTAAAACATTTGATTTTTTTAATGTAAATAAGTCAGAGGCAAGATACGCTGCGTTAATATACATAAAATAACATATTAAGAAAACTGTTAAAAATGAATCTGTGTTTTTATCAGGCTTATTATCAACTATACTTGTTTTAGTTAATTTTTCATCCATATTTTTATCTATTTTTGATTTTAAAGAATTATTGATAAAAGATTCTATTTCTGATTCTGCCCAAAGACTACCACCACCATTTTCAGTTTTGAAACATTTAACAGCAGGTCGTTTTAAGTTATCTATATCAGTTGAAAAGTTTTTGTCCAAAACAAATACTGCAGAAACTTTATTATTTTTTAGTAAGTTCATAGCCTTATCTTCTTCATTTAATCTAAATGTGTTTTCCTTTAGCTTTGAATTATTTATCAATTTATGTTCATATTTTCCTGAAGAGTTAGAGACAACTGCTACTGGAGAAAAATACATTGATTGATTGTCTGATTTACTAGAAAAAAGGTTAAGAGAAACAATTAATATAATAGGAATCATGACCATACTAGCTAAAAGAGAAGGATTTTTTATATATCTTTTTATATTTGCAAGAATTAGTCTAATCATTATTAAATCTCCCTCCATTTATATTTTTCTTTTACAATAGAGAGTATAATCAATATTGTAGAAATAATTAAGCATGTTACAATTAAATTACTTATTGAATTTAAAGTCTTGAAACTTTCATAATCACTATACAGAGTTCCTATTAAATAAGTTGGAGATAAACTTACAAACTTACTAAAAGCTTCACTTATCATGTTAAAAATACCTCCAAAAATTGTTTGTAAGAAAAGTAATATATAGACTATGAATGTACCATATTTTTTACTAAAAAAACTAGTTACAAAAGTAGATATAGAAGTCATAAAATATGATGATATAGCACATATTAAGGTTAATGTGGCAAGATTACCTTTAAATGTTATTCCAAGTATCCTAAAGAATAAAACATATAATAATAGAAATATAAATGAATAAATCCATAAACCTACAAAGTCGTAAATTAAAAACTGCACTCTAGTTATAGGCATAGAATAAAGTCTTTTTGAAAGCCCTTTTGATTCACTTATATAATTCGATAAAATATTATTCATTATAAAAATTATTACAAGGAATCCTAATGAAACTAAAGCAAAGTATTCATATGAGTTTTGTTCAGTATCACTTTTTATTATAGAATTGGCAATAGAACTCTTATTAAACAACTTAGAAAACTCTTCTGAACTTAGTTTTTGAGAATTATTTAAATATAATTTTTCATGATAAGTATTTAATATATTTTGAAGTAGTACTGCTATGTCATCTCTAGTTCCAAGTTTTTCTATACTTAAAGTATTTGATTTTTCCTTTAAAATATTGTTTTCGTATCCTTTAGGTATTGTAAGTTTTAAATCTGCATCAGAATAATCTTTCTGTATTTTTAATACAGAAGATAAATCATCTTTTAAATAATTTGTCAAATTATTTGATAATTTGGAGTTATCTTTATCATATACAACAATTGACATAGGTTCTGTTTTTATAGGATTTTGAAACATATCTTCTGTTACCATTCCAAGGAACCCAGCTAAAAGTAGAGGTAGAGCTAAGAAATATATCAAATTAAGCATGAATGAGCTTTTCAGACCTTTTAACATAGTTTTTACACTTATATATAATTTCATAAAATCACCCCCATTAGTCCCTTAAGTTTTTACCTGTTAGATTTAAGAATACATCTTCTAAACTAGGTTCTTCATAAGAGATACGTATTACTTTTGAATTGTTTTTGTCAACAGCAGAAAGTACATCTGTTAACTGAAAGTTTTTATCTACATCTAATGTTATTACTGAAGTATTTTCTAAAACAGATATAACACCTTTAATATTTTTTAAATCAAATATAAGTTGAGCATTTATATTTTTTATTTCCATAATTAATTTTGTATTTGTAGACACTATTGATTTTAGGTAATTATTATCCCCAAAAGCAACTTCTTTACCTTCATCCATAATAAAGATTTTAGAACAAAGATGTTCAACTTCTTCCATATAATGGGATGTATATATAATAGTAGTTTTTTGTTTTTCAGATATATCTTTTATAAAATTAAAAATGTGATTTCTTGATTGAGGGTCAACACCTACAGTTGGTTCATCTAATATTAATATTTTAGGATGATTTAAAAGTGCTATCCCAATATTTAATCTTCTTTGCATACCACCAGATAGTTTTTTTACTTTTTTCTTTTTAACTTCAGCTAGACCTGTAACTTCCAAGGCTTCATTGATTCTCTCTTGAAGCAACTTACCCTTTAATCCATAAAAAGCTCCAAAGTATTCTAAGTTATCAAAAGGAGTTAGTGTTTCCATAACTGCTAACTCTTGTGGAACTAATCCTATTATGGATTTTGCACTCATAGGATTTGCTGACAAATCTACACCATTTATTTGAATATTACCGCTATTTGGTAAAGTAAGATTGGTAATTATATTTATAAGTGTAGATTTACCAGCACCATTTGGACCAATAAGCCCAAATATTTCCCCCTTTTTAACAGAAAAACTAATGTTATCAAGTGCTAACTTATCATTAAATCTTTTTGTTATATTATTTACTTTAACTATATCCATAAAAATCCCTCCCAAAATGTTTTTGTGTAATTTAAAAATCTATAATATTATAATAAAGAATTATTAGGTGTATTTCTATTACTATAAGTCACTAAAAAAAGTGACTTAAGTCACTTTATAGTTTTAGCTTTATTATAAGTTAAGTTTTTGAAAATTTTGTTTATAGTTTAGACTTTTTATTGACATACTATATTACAATTTTAGTTTTGAAAGCAAATATAGCCAATTGAGTCCTATCTCTAAGCTCCAATTTGCCTAAAATATTAGTTATATTATTTTTTATGGTACCCTCAGATAAAAATAATTCTTGACTTATTTCTTTATTACTAAGTCCATGTGCAATTAATTTAATTATGGATATTTCTTTTTCAGTTAAATTATATATATTAGAAATATGCTCATGTTCAACAGTTTTTTCAGATGACATGATTTTTTCAGCTACATTTTTGTCAAGTACAACATTGCCAAAAAATGAAGAGCGTATCCCCTCATGCAATACTTCATCAGAGCTGTCTTTTAGAAGGTAACCTGAAGCTCCAAACTTCATTGCATCTTTTATATACTCATCATCATTAAAGGTAGTTAAAATTAATAGTGCTATTGACTCATCATATTCTTTTATAAGTCTTGTGCCTAAAACACCATCACAAATATTCATTCTAATGTCCATAAGAACAACATCTACATCATTTGACTTACAAAATTCTAAAGCCTCATATCCATTAGAGGCATCTCCAATTATCTCCAAATCATCATAAGATGACAATATAATCTTAAGACCTTTCCTAATTAATTTTTCATCATCAACTATAAGAACTTTAATTTTACTCAAAAAAATCACCCCCTAAAAATTTGGGAAAAGAAGCTCTAATTGTAAATCCATCATTGTGATTATCAAATTCAACTTTTCCATTTAGTTCATATATTCTTTCGCTAATACTGTTAATTCCATTTCCTTTTTTTATATTTTCACATCCTATACCATTATCACTAATCGTAATTATAAGATTTGAAGGATTAAATGTTATAAAAATTTTGATTTCACTTGCTTTTCCATGTCTTGATGCATTGGAAAGCGATTCTTGAATAAGTCTATATAAAGCTATAGACTGAGCTCTAGATAGGCTCCAAGTGTTTCTTGATATAGTTAGTCTTACATTAATATTTGTAAGCTTAATAAAGCTTTTAATTAGTTCTTTAATTTTAAACAAATTTTGATAATTTTCATATTCAATAGGCTTTAACTCAGAGATAGCTCTTCTAACATCTTGAAAACTTTCATTTACGAATTCTCTAAGTTCATGTACTAAATCAGATACTTCGGGCTTATCATTTAAGAGCTTTTCTATGGCACTTAACTGTATTATTGTTGTAGAAAGAGAATGTCCAACACTATCGTGTATTTCTCTAGATATTCGGTTTCTCTCTTTTAAAATGGCTAGTTCTTCTATAGAACTTGCATAAATTTCTAAATCAGAATTAGATTTTTTTAATTTATCTTTAGAAATTCTAAGTTTATCATAAAGGCTTTGATTGTATAGTTTAGATATATTTTCACTTTCTATATATATAGAAAGTATAGATATAATCAATAATATTGAACTTGATTCCAAAGCTAGATACAAGTTTTTATCTAAACTAATAATAAAGGAAGATACTATAATGAAAAACAATAATATGTATTTGTATTTTTCATTTATAAAAAATGATATGTCCAAAATTAAAGGAACAAAGTAAAGTGAATTAAAAGTCTTTGTATAATTATACAATATAAAAATTAAGATAAGCTCTAAAAAATAAGAAATAAGTACAATTCTATTCTTGTTTGATAAAGAAAAAAATCTGACTTGATTATTTATTATAATTAGAAATAATATTATTATTGTCATAATTGAATACATTGTATTTTCAGCATTGTTTAGATAACTTACAATCAATATAAATAGGGATAAATATCGTATAAAAGTAACTAATTTTTTTCTGTTCATTAAAAACATTCCTCCATAAAAATAAACTTTCCTTATGAAAACTAGAATAATATCATAAAAGAATAAAGTCAATAGAGGTATCTATTAATATTAATGAAAATAAAATCAATCTAAAAAATTTGAATAGTTAAATTGTATACTGACCATAATCAAAAAGTAAAAATCTAATGTATTGGAGTAAAAAATGAATAACAAAGAAAAAGGTGATTTTGGAGAAGAAGTAGCAATTAATTATTTATTGTCAAAAGGTGCAAAACTACTAGAAAAAAACTACAGATTAAAGATTGGAGAAGTAGATATAATAGTAAGGATGGATGATGAGATTGTATTTGTAGAAGTAAAATCAAGGTCTAATTTAAGGTATGGTTATCCTTGTGAATCTGTAAATTTCAAGAAGAGAAAAAAGATAGTTGAGATTGCTAAATACTATATCACAAAAAATAATTTACATAATATTCCCATAAGGTTTGATGTTGTAGAAGTTTATTTATCAGAAAAAAGAGTAAATCACATAATGAATGCTTTTTAAGAAAGATAAAGTTTTGGAAAGGATTACTATATGTTAAGTATTATTAATTCGAGTAATTTAATAGGAATTGAGAGTTTTCTAGTAAAGGTTGAGGTGGATACAAGTAATGGTATACCTAGCTTCAATATTGTCGGGCTTCCAAGTAAAGAAATTAAAGAGGCGAGAGAGAGAGTTAAATCAGCTATTATCAACAGTGGATATAAATTTCCAAATACAAGAATTGTTGTAAATTTATCACCAGCAGATATAAAAAAAGAAGGTGCTTTTTTAGATTTATCAATAAGTATAGGTCTTTTAAGAGGATTAATAAAAAAGGATGAAAATTATATAAGAGAAAGTATGTTTATAGGAGAATTATCATTAGATGGAAAAATAAGAAAAGTAAGAGGTATATTACCCATAATTATAGGTGCAAAGACTCAAAATATAAAACGTATTTTTATACCAGTTGACAATATAAAAGAAAGTCTATTTATAGAAGAAATTGATATAATACCTATTAAAAGTTTAAAAGAATGTATAGGTTTTTTAAACGGAGAAATAAAAGTCGATAAAGAAAAAATAATGTCTTTTTTAAATGAAGAAATAGAAACAAATAGTAACTATACATATTGTAAATATCCTGAATTTTATGATACAAAAGAAAGCAAATATGATGAAGATTTTAATGATGTTAGAGGAAATTATTTTATAAAGAGAAGCGCAGAGATAGCTGCTGCTGGAAATCATAATATGCTTATGATTGGGCCTCCAGGCTCAGGTAAAACAATGATTGCAAAAAGAGTAATAACAATTTTACCAGATATAAGTGTAGAAGAGATGATAGAGGTAAGTAAGGTTTATAGTGTATTGGGTATGATAGATGAAAATAAAGGCATAATTGATAAGAGACCTTTTAGGGCTCCTCATCATACGACTACAAAGCAGTCTTTAATTGGAGGAGGAACAGATGCAAGACCTGGAGAAGTAGCACTAGCACATAGAGGTATTTTGTTTTTAGATGAAATCGCTGAGTTTGATAGGAAAATCCTTGAGACTTTGAGACAACCTATAGAAGATGGATATGTAAATATATCTAGAGTAAAGTACAGTACAAAATATCCTTGTAGAGTATTACTAATTGCAGCTATGAATCCATGTCCATGTGGTTATTATATGTCAAATACAGAGTGTAGATGTAGGAGTAATGAAATTAATAAATACATAAATAAAATATCAGGACCATTATTAGATAGGTTTGATATTTTTGTAGAAGTAAATACTGTAAAATATGATGATTTAAATTCATCAAAACAAGAAGAAAGTTCTCAAAAAATAAAGATAAGAGTAGAAAATGCTAGAAAAATACAAATAAATAGATTTAAAAAAGATAATATAAAAAATAATAGTGAAATTAAGGCCTCTAATTTATTAAAATATTGTAAATTAGAAAAAGAAGCTTCAAAAATGGCTAAAGTAATATTTAATAAATATAACTTAAGTAGTAGAAGTTATACAAAACTTTTAAAGATGGCAAGAACAATAGCTGATTTAGAAGGAATAGAGTTGATAAATTCACAATGTATTATAGAAGCTTTTTCATTTAGAAGAGCTTATTATAGTTATTTTAAATAGGTTTTTGAGGTGTATTTTATGAAGAAAAAAGATATCTATTTATGGTTAAAATCAATTAGTGGAATAACAACAAAAACAATTGAAATAATAGAAAATGATATAGTAAATATTGAAGATATATTTGATTTTTCTGAAAAAGAAATATATAATTTAAAAAATATAAGCTTGAATATTAGAAAAAATATAGTAAAATATAGAGGTCACGCTTATTTAGAAAATATAAAAGAACTACTTTACAAAAAATCAATTAAATATATTTGCCAATATGATGAAGAATATCCTGAAAATTTGAAGAATATATACAATGCTCCAAAGTTATTATTTTACAAAGGTGACATAAGTTTAGTTAATAATAATTTTAATATAGCTATAGTAGGTTCAAGAAAGCCTACAGCTTATGGAATTAGTTGTGCAAAAACAATGAGTTGTCAATTGTCCCAATATGGAGTTAATATAGTAAGTGGATTAGCCATAGGAATAGATGCATATTCACATATAGGTTGTATGAATGGAAAATCTAAGACTATAGCAGTGCTTGGGTCAGGAGTAGACAACCCTCTTCCAAAACAAAATTTACATTTATCAAATAAAATATTAGAAAATGGGGGACTATTATTATCAGAGTATAATATTAATTCAACAGTAGCTCCATACCATTTTTCTAATAGAAATAGAATTATTAGTGGATTAAGTGATGGAGTAGTGGTTGTAGAAGCCGCAATACGAAGTGGTGCATTAATAACAGTAGAGTTTGCTCTTGAACATGGGAAAAATGTTTTTGCGATACCTGGTAATATAAATTCTCAAATGAGTAGAGGATGTCATAAAATTATAAAAGAAGGTGCGAAATTAATTGAAAATATAGATGATATTTTGAATGAGTATAACATATTTAATATTATTGATAAAAAAATAAATCAAAAATATGATAATATAAGTTTAAATGCCAAGTCTAAGCAAATAATTGAAGCTATAAAAAGAGAAGGAAGCTTGCATATAGATAGTATTTGTGATTATACTGGTATAGAAATAAAGTATGTAAATTCAATAATCAATGAATTAGTACTAAATGAGTTAGTAGTAGAGATGAATAATAAAACGTACAGTTTAAATGTATAAATTAAGATTAGGTAGTGGGGGTGTGTGGTTTTATGGCCAAAACATTAGTCATCGTAGAATCGCCTGCAAAAGCTAAGACTATAGAAAAATTTTTAGGTAAAAGTCATTATACAGTGAAAGCATCAGTTGGTCATGTCAGAGATTTGCCTAAAAGTAAATTAGGTGTAGATATAGAAAATAATTTTGAACCTCAATATATAAACATACGAGGAAAAGGCGACGTAATAAAAGAATTAAAAAAAGAAGCTAAAAAATCTAAACAAGTGTATCTAGCAACTGACCCCGATAGAGAAGGTGAAGCTATATCATGGCATTTAGCTCATATACTAAATTTAGATGAATCTGATGATTGTAGAATTGAGTTTAATGAAATAACTAAAGATGCAATTAAAAAAGCAATTAAGCATCCTAGAAATATTGATATAAACTTAGTAGATGCACAACAAGCTAGAAGAGTATTGGATAGACTTTTAGGATATCAAATAAGCCCTATATTATGGCAAAAGGTTAGAAAAGGGCTTAGTGCAGGTAGAGTACAATCAGTAACAACAAAATTAATTTGCGATAGAGAAAAAGAGATAAAAGCGTTTATTCCAAAAGAATATTGGACAATAGATGTTGAAGCAAAGACATTAAAAGATAAAGATATAACTTTAAAATTTTATGGCAAGAATGATGAAAAAATTGAATTAGAAAATGAAGATGCTGTTAATGAAATACTAAAAGAAATGGAAGGAAAGGATTTAAAAGTTGAAAAGATAGAATCTAAATCAAGACGTAAATCAGCTCCAAAACCATTTACAACAAGTATGCTTCAACAAGAAGGTGCAAATAAGTTGTTTTTTACTACTAAAAAAACAATGATGATAGCACAAGAATTATATGAAGGTATAGATATAGAAGGTGAAGGCACTGTTGGTCTTATATCATATATAAGAACTGACTCTAAGAGAATATCTGATGAAGCAAAAGAAAAAGCTAAGGATTATATAATAAGTGACTTAGGTGAGAATTACTATAAAAATCCTGTAGAGAAAAAAGAGAAACCAGATACTAAAAAGGTTCAAGATGCACATGAGGCAATAAGACCAACTTCCGTTGATAGAACTCCTGATAGTATAAAAGCTTCATTGAGTAAAGACCAATATAAGCTATACAATTTAATTTGGAGAAGATTTATAGCAAGTCAAATGGAGGATTCAGTATTCGATATACTAAATGTAGAATGTAAGGCTGGAGATATTGTATTTAAAGCTACTGGTTCAAAAATGAAATTTGATGGATATACTAAGGTATACAATTTTTCAGAAAGAGAAGATAAGATTCTACCAAGTATAGAAAAAGGAGATATATTAAGTATAGAAAATATATTGCCAGACCAACATTTTACACAACCACCAGCAAGATATACAGAAGCTAGTTTGGTAAAAACATTGGAAGAGCTGGGAATAGGTAGACCAAGTACGTATGCTCCAACAATAGCTACTATATTAAATAGAGAATATGTTGAAAAGCAAGGCACAAGTCTATGTCCAACAGAACTTGGAATAATAGTTACTGATATTTTAGAAAATAATTTTCATAAATTTATAGATGTAGATTTTACTGCTGATATGGAAAGCAAGCTTGATGTTATAGAAGAAGGAAATACAGATTGGAAAGAAATTGTATCTGAAGCATATGCACCACTTAAGGAAGCGATTGAAGAAGCACTTGAGAATATAGAAAAAATAAATATGGATGAAGAAACTGATGAAATCTGTGAAAACTGTGGTTCTAATATGGTTATAAAATATGGTAGGTTTGGAAAGTTTATGGCTTGTAAAAACTATCCTGATTGCAAAACGACTAGACCAATTATGAATAAAATTGGTGTTAAATGTCCAAAATGTGAAGAAGGAGAAATTATCCTTAGAAAATCTAAAAGAGGGAAAGCTTTTTATGGATGTTCTAATTATCCAAACTGTGACTTTGTAGCTTGGAATAAGCCAACAGGAGAGTTTTGTGAAAAGTGTGGTTCATATATGGTTGAAAAAGTGACTAAATCTGAAACGAAAACAGTATGCTCCAATAAAGAATGCAACAAAGAGTCAAAAGAGCATAATGACGGAAAAGAGTGAAAATTGAAAAAAATCACATAATTCTCTTGAAAAAGGTTCCAAACTATGATAATCTTTCAAGTGTAAACAACTAATATAAAAATAAATTTTCATTAAGAGTGAGAATAATATTAGAAAATATAAAGGTTATTAAAAGGCCTAAATTTCATGAGGAGATGATTAAATGGCAAGTGAAGTATTACAAAAAACAAGAAAAATAAATAAAACATTACAAACAAGTGGTGGAAGTAGTGTCTCTTTTGATTTACTGGCCGGAGCATTAGGAGATGTATTAAATTCTAATGTTTATGTAGTAAGTGCAAAAGGTAAAATTCTAGGGCTTCATTTAAATGACATTGAAGATAGCTCAGTTATAGAAGACGAATATACTAAGCAAAAAAAATTCTCAGAAGAATATACTCAAAACTTATTAAAAATTGATGAGACACTAGAAAACTTAAATGGTGAGAAGATATTGGAGATTTTCCCTGAAGAGCAAGGAAGATTACAAAAATATACTACTGTAGTACCAATACTAGGAAGTGGACAAAGACTTGGAACATTAGTACTTTCAAGATATTCAATGTCATTTAATGATGATGATTTAGTGATAGCTGAATACAGTGCAACTGTTGTTGGTCTTGAGATATTAAGAGCAATAGGTGAAGAATTAGAAGAAGAAATGAGAAAAAAAGCTGTAGTTCAAATGGCAATAGGCACTCTGTCCTACTCCGAGCTTGAAGCAGTTGAACATATTTTTGCTGAATTAGACGGTAAAGAAGGCTTACTTGTAGCAAGTAAAATAGCTGATAGAGTTGGTATAACTAGGTCAGTTATAGTAAATGCACTTAGAAAATTTGAAAGTGCAGGTGTGATAGAATCAAGATCATTAGGTATGAAAGGAACTCATATAAGAATACTTAATGATAAACTTACAGATGAATTAAAAAAATTAAAAAACAATCAATAATCTAAATTTTATAGATTGTGATTAGAAAAGGTATCTATTTCAAATAGATACCTTTTTTAGACGGATTATTGGGATAATAATCATTAAATACTTTTTTTAGAATAGGAGTGGGAATATGCCTTTAGCAGATAAAATAAGACCAAAAACAATGAATGATGTAATAGGTCAAAGTCATATAATTGGTAATGGAAAAATACTGTCTAAGATATTACAGACTAATTTTTTACCAAATATGATATTTTTTGGTCCACCTGGTGTTGGAAAAACTACTGTAGCAGAAATTATCGCAGAAAAAAGCAATAAAAATTTTTATAAAATAAATGCCACTAATTCATCACTAGAAGATATAAAAAAGGTAATAGCAGAACTTGGAAGTATAAATAATATAAATGGGGTTTTACTATATATAGATGAGATACAAAGTTTTAATAAAAAACAACAGCAGTCGATATTAGAATTTATGGAAAATGGTAGTATAACTTTGATTGCTAGTACTACAGAAAATCCATATCATTATGTATATAAAGCTCTTCTAAGTAGGTCGACTATATTTGAATTTAAGCCTTTAGAAAAATTAGATATAGAAAAAGGATTAAAAAGGGCAATTGAAGTTTTAAATGAAGATAGTTATATGGATATTGAATGTAATAATGATGCTATTGAGGATATAGCTATTATATCTGATGGAGATATGAGAAGAGCCTTAAATGCTTTAGAAGTAGTAGTTTATTCAACTAAACCAAATAAAGATAACATAATCTATATAGATTCAGATGTAGTAAAAAAATCTACATTTAATAAAATTATAAACTATGATAAAAATGGTGATAGTCACTATGATATTTTAAGTGCATTTCAAAAATCTATAAGGGGAAGTGACCCACAGGCATCCATACACTATTTAGCAAGACTTATAAAAGGTGGAGATTTAATAAGTATCTGTAGGAGACTTTTAGTAATAGCTAGTGAAGATATAGGTTTAGCTTATCCAAATGCAGTTGTCATTGTAAAAGCGTGTGTAGATTCAGCTATGCAACTTGGATTTCCTGAAGCAAAAATACCATTAGCAGAAGCTACTATTCTTTTAGCTACATCACCAAAATCTAATTCTGCATGTATGGCAATAATGAAAGCATTAGATGAATTAGATAGAGAATTTGTTAAAGACATACCAAATAGTATAAAAGATGCTCATTACTCTGGTTCTAAAGATATAGGTAGGGGATGTGGATATAAATATCCTCATAACTTTAAAAATCATTATGTAAAACAACAGTATTTACCAGATAGCATAAAAGATAGTATTTACTACATACCACAAGAAAACAAAACTGAGAAAAATATAAAAAAATATCTAGAGTATTTAGATAGCGATTTTTAAGTTGAATTTTATGTATCGGGGGTAGATATTATGATTATAAAACTTAACTCAAGTTATCATAGTAGAGTTATGAAATATTTAAAAAAAGAACCTGAGTACAATTTATTTATAATAGGGGATATTGAAAGATATGGATATGGAAATAACTTTTTAAATTTATGGGCAGATATAGGTTTAAATGGTGAAATCAGAGCAGTACTACTCAAATACTTTGAATTTATGATGTTTTATTCAGATGGAGAGTATGATGTTGAAGGATTTTATGAATTGCTTTGTGATACTGATTACGAAGAAATTTCTGGAAAAATAAGTGCTGTAGATGCTTTAGCAAAGCGATTAGGACTTAATAATTTAAAAATAGTTGATTTTTGTAAGCTTCAAACTAAAAAATTTTTAGTTGATAATAATTGTAATGAAAAGGTCAAAAGAATTAGACTTGGAAATCTAAAGAAAACAGTTAGGCTTTATGATTTGATAGATGAATTCCACAGTACAACTTTAGATAGTTTAAAAAATGGTTTAAGAACAGGTAGAGGATATTGTATAGAGATTAACAAAGAAGTGGTATCAATGGCAAAGAGTACATCAGAAAATAGGACTCATGCAATGATAATTGGCGTAGGTACACATCCTAAATATAGAGCTAGAGGGCTTGCTACAAAATGTTTAATTAAACTATGTTCAGAACTTTTAAGAGAGAATAAAATGCCTTGTTTGTTTTATGATAATGAAGAAGCTGGAAAGATATATAAAAAATTAGGATTTGAAGACATTGGAAAATGGGGGATTTATTCAAAATAAAAAAAATAAAATTAATCTTGACAAAATTAGTAGGGTATAATAAAATTATGTTGAAAGTAATTCCTACTAAAACAGTATGAATTAGATTTCTATATAGAGGTGATAATGTATGAAGTTGTCTACTAAAGGTAGATATGGACTAAAGGCAATGTTTGAATTAGCATTAAATCAAGATAATGGTCCAGTGTCATTAAAATTTATTGCTAAAAAGCAAAAAATATCGGACCAGTACTTAGAACAAATATTTTCATCTTTAAAAAAATCGGGTCTAGTAAAAAGTGTAAGAGGTGCTCAAGGAGGGTATTTGCTCTCAAAAAATGCTGAGGATATAACAGTAGGAGATATACTTGTAGTATTGGAAGGTCCAGTTGCATTATCTGACTGTGTACTAGATGAAGATGTCTGTGAAAACTCAAACATGTGTGTAACAAAAATAGTTTGGGAAAAGATGAAAAAGGGTATAGAAGATGTTATAGATTCGATTACTCTTAAAGATATGATAAATGACTATAACAAAAATAAATTAGAAAATGATATAACAAATATAACTATAAAATAGATTTGGAGATGAATGTAATGGAAAAAAGAAGATTGTATATGGATTATTCTGCAACAACACCTGTTAAAAAAGAAGTATTAGATGCAATGATGCCATACCTAACTGATTATTTTGGTAATGCATCTAGTTTTCACACATTCGGAAGAGAAGCAAAAGATGCTTTAGATAAAGCAAGAGAACAAGTAGCAGCCCTTATAAATGCTGAACCTAGTGAAATATATTTTACAGCAGGTGGTTCAGAAAGTGATAACTGGACATTAGAGGGTG
The DNA here is from genome assembly GCF_020657855.1 of Clostridioides sp. ZZV14-6153. Lineage (NCBI taxonomy): Bacteria > Bacillati > Bacillota > Clostridia > Peptostreptococcales > Peptostreptococcaceae > Clostridioides > Clostridioides sp. ZZV14-6153. The sequence continues at coordinate 220,886 of NZ_JAGWCZ010000001.1, forward strand.
TAGCTTATGCTAATAAAAATAAAGGTAATCATATAATAACTTCAAAAATAGAACACCATGCGATACTTCATACATGTGAATATTTAGCAAAACATCATGGATTTGAAATAACTTATTTAGATGTTGATAGCGAAGGAAAAATTGATTTAAAACAATTAGAAGATTCAATAAAAGATACTACTATACTAATAAGTATAATGTTCGCAAATAATGAAATAGGAACTATACAACCTATTAAAGAAATATCTGAAATAGCTAAAAAACACAATATATTATTCCATACTGATGCAGTACAAGCTTCAGGTAATATTCCAGTAGATGTTAAAGAACTAGGAATAGATTTAATGAGTATGTCTTCACATAAAATATATGGACCAAAAGGTGTTGGAGCTTTATACATAAGAAAAGGTGTAAGACTTCATAACTTTGTTCATGGTGGAGCACAAGAAAAAAGCAAAAGAGCAGGTACAGAAAATATACCTGCAATAGTTGGATATGGAAAGGCAGCAGAATTAGCTAAAGCAAATATGCAAAACCATGTTGAGACTTTAACTCGTCTTAGAAATAAGTTAATAGATGGTGTTTTAGAAAGAATACCTTATACAAGAATAAATGGTAGTTTAGAAAATAGATTGCCAGGAAATGCAAACTTTGCATTCCAATTCATAGAAGGTGAAGGAATACTTTTATTATTAGATATGTTAGGAATAGCTGGTTCAAGTGGTTCTGCATGTACTTCTGGTTCATTAGACCCTTCACATGTACTTCTTGCAATAGGTTTACCACATGAAATAGCACATGGTTCATTGAGACTTACAGTTGGAGATTTTACAACAGATGATGATATAGATTATATATTAGAGAATTTACCAAAAGTTATAGAAAGACTTAGAAGTATGTCACCACTTTACGATGATGCAAAGAAGCAAGGATTAGTAAAATAGACAAAGAAGATAAGACACAAAAAGTAGGCATAAATTAATGTAGGAGGAAAAAAACAATGCAATATAGTGATAAAGTTATGGAACATTTTATGAACCCAAGAAATATGGGAGAAATTGAAGATGCAAGTGGTGTAGGTGAAGTTGGAAATCCTACATGTGGAGATATAATGAAGATATTTTTAGACATAGAAGGAGACATAATAAAAGATGTTAAGTTTAAAACATTTGGCTGTGGTTCAGCTATAGCAAGTTCTTCTATGGCAACTGAAATGATAAAAGGAAGAACTATAAAAGATGCATTAGACCTTACAAATAAAGCTGTTGCTGAAGCTTTAGATGGTTTACCACCAGTAAAAATGCACTGTTCAGTTTTAGCAGAACAAGCTGTAAAAGCAGCACTTATAGACTATGCTAAAAAGAATAGTATCCATATACCAGAATTAGATGGATATGTTATAGATGATGCTCATGACCATGATATTGAGGAAGAAGAATAAAATAAGGAATAATTTTCCAAAAAAAGTTTAAAATCATTTTAAAAAAGTGTATAATGGTATAGTAAGATGAAAAATAGCCGTTTTAAAGAAAACGGCTATTTTTTATTGTACAAACTACCATTCTAGCCCGTTTTGAAAATCAATCAAATAATAAAAAAATATACACATCCATAATATTTAAACATTAAAAAATATAAAAAATCTCAACAAATCAATTGTTTACAAGGATTTCATATACAAATATACTTTTAAAAAATTTTACTTAAAAATGCTATTTTCTTTAAAAAGGCACATTTCAACTAAATACAATATTAGGGGGAACAGTTATGAAAATACCAAAGAGGATAGCAGCAATACTTACTATATCATTAGTAGTTAGCAGTGCGACAGCAGGCATGTCAAGTGCTCAAACAAACAGTGATACACTTAAAGGTTCAGGTCGATGGGAAACTGCTATACAAATAAGTAAAAAAGGATGGGATACATCTAAAAATGTAATATTAGTTAATGACAATACTATAGTAGATGCATTGACTGCAACTCCTTTTGCTGGTTCTAAAAATGCACCAATTCTTTTGACACAAAATAATAAATTAGATGATAGGACTAAAGCAGAAATAATAAGGTTAAAAGCAGAAAAAGTATATTTAATAGGTGGGACAAAAACTTTAGGTTCAGAGGTAGAGACACAATTAAAATCATTAAAAATTGATACAGAAAGAATCTCAGGAAATGACAGATATCAAACTTCTTTAGAAATAGCTAAAAAATTAGATGAGTCTCTTGGAAGAAAAGCAAGTAGTAATATTTCAGAGATAGTTGTAGTTAATGGAGAAAAAGGTCTTGCTGATGCAGTAAGTGTAGGAGCTATTGCAGCTCAAAATAAAATGCCAATAATTCTTTCTAGTCCAAAAGATGGAATAAAACAATCAAGTCAATTTATAAAAGATAAAGGTATAAAGACATCTTATGTAATAGGAGGAGTGCAGTCAATTTCGGAAGTTACAAAAAATACTTTACCTAGTCCTAAGAGATTATCAGGAAATGATAGAAATGAAACTAATGCGGCTGTTATAAGTGGATTATATAGTTCAAAAGAGCTGAAAAATGCGTATATAACAAAAGATGGTATGAATAAACAAGGAGACCTTATAGATTCATTAGCAGTGGGTTCATTGGCGGCAAAAAATAATTCACCAGTAGTTTTAGTTGGAAATAAATTAAATAAAGAACAAGAAAAAGTATTAAATACTAAGAGCTTAAAAACAGTTACACAAGTTGGTGGTTCAGGCAATGAGACTGCTTTCTCTGAGATAAAAAAATCACAATCTACAACAACATATGAAGTTAAAAATGTAGAAGAGTTAAAAATAGCTTTAGCTAAAGCGGATGCAAATGATGTTATAAATATTAAGCCATCAGGAACTATGTCAAATGATTTGTCATTGAGTACAAATAATTCAATTTCTGTAAATTTAAATGGTACATATACAGGTACAATAGTAGTAACTGCTCCAAATGCAGATATAGTAAATAAAGGTACAATAAATAAAGTTTTGGTTAAGGATAGTAAAGGTGGAACAATAATAAATGAAAGTGGAGCAAAAATAGAAAAAGTAGAAATACAAAATAATTCTAGCAATGTTGTAGTTAAAAACAATGGAAAAATAACAAACATAAAAAATGATGCTACAGGAACAAATATAAAAAATGAAGGAACAATAACTGACAAAGTAGAAGGTTCTCAGACTCCAAGTGTAGATGGCACTAAACCAGGTGGAAGTTCATCTGGAGGCTCTTCATCAAGTGGAGGAAGTTCAAGTGGTGGTTCATCTGTAAAAGATAAACTGATAACATCAATAACAGCACTTGATAATTCAATAAAAGTACAAAATGTAGAAAATGGAACGGAATTAAGTAAATTAAACTTACCAAAAGAGTTATCAGCAACTGTGTCTGGAGTAGCGAATACAAAAGTAGGAGTAACTTGGAAAAGTACACCAGAATATGCTAGCCAAGTAGCAGGAAAGTATATATTTAGTGCAAGCTTATCAAGTGGATATAAGCTTGCAGAAGGAGTATCAATTCCAAGTATTACAGTAACAGTATCTGAACCTGTTAAAGTGGAGACAATAAAGGTTACTGATACCGATACATTAGAAAAAGCACTTGCTTTACAAGAAGATGGTCAAGTGTGGGAAATAAGTGGACAAATAGATGTTAAAAAGCCAGTTGTTATAGATAAAAAAATAATTATAAATGGTATTAATGATGCTGAATTGAAAAAAGCTGTAGAATTTACTGATACTAAACCAGGCTACGAAAATATAGTAACAATAGACAGAAAAGATGGTGTAAAAATAAACAATCTAAAAGTAACAGGCTTAGATTCAGATAAATTAAACAAATCAGGAATGCATGTTTATTTATCACAAAATGTTGAATTAAACAATGTAACTTTAAATAATAATAAAGGAGCAGGTTTAATAGTAAATGGTTCAGCAGTAATAGCTTCAAACCTTGTAACAAGTGGAAACGGATGGTATGGAGTCAATGTAGAATATGTAAAAGATGATGGAATTGTAAATGAAACTAATGCAAGACTAGATTTAATAGGTGATTGCAAGATAAGTGAATATACTCCAATAAAAACTGATAACTATGATAAAGATAAAGTGATTGTTAATGGATATGGGGATTGTACATTATCACAAGATTCAAAAATTGCTACTTGGGGTAAAGCTTCTATCACTATAAATGAAAATAATGATATAGCTAATATAACGGAAGAAAATAAAATAGATGAGGGTGAAAATGGTAGCATACCTAAATTTGAAAGTGTAGAGGGTAGAATACCTGTAGATATTACACTAAATAAAGGCAAAAATGATTATAACAATGTAAGAGTTCAAATAAAACCAGAAGATGATTCAGCAGATTTAGATGGAATACAACTAATTGCTAAAGATAGCAACGAAAATTGGTTTAACATAGTAAAAACAGGATGGGGACCAATGGAAGGTTTTTTATTACAAGATGCAACAACACCTGTTTATCTAGTTGGAAATAAAGAAGGTACTTATAAGGTGAAAATAGAACTAGTTGATGTTAGTAATTCTAATAATATAATAACAGAAACAACAGCGTCAGTAGTAGTAGTTAAATAAATATAAAATCATTCTTAAATCTTTTAAAATTACTTAATAACATTATTTTTTTTAGAAAATAGAGCAAGCTATATTTTAAATAAATACAATGCTTGCTCTATATGGTATAATAATAAGTAATGCAAAAGATGAGGTGAAATTTGTTTATGAATAAAAAAGTAATGATAGGTATGAGTGGTGGAGTGGATAGCTCTGTAGCTGCATATCTTTTAAAACAACAAGGATATGATGTCATTGGTGTTACTATGAAATTATGGCAAGACGATGACGAAGTTGAAAATGAAGGTGGTTGTTGCTCTTTATCAGCAGTTGAAGATGCTAGAAGAGTGGCAAATAAAATAGGAATACCATTTTATGTTCTAAATTTTAGAGAAGTATTTAAAGAAAAAGTAATAGATTATTTTATAGATGAATATTTAGAAGGAAAAACTCCTAATCCTTGTATAGCTTGCAATAAACATATAAAATTTGATGATTTTTATAAAAGAGCTAGACAAATAGGGTGCGATTATGTGGCTACAGGTCACTATGCAAAAATAGAAAAAGATGAAGATACAGGAAGATATTTATTAAAAAAATCTGTTACAGATAAAAAAGACCAGACTTATGCACTTTATAATCTTACACAAGAACAATTAAAACATACACTACTACCAATAGGTGATTATGAAAAGGACAGAGTAAGAGAAATTGCTAAAGAAATGGGAATGGCAGTTCACAATAAACCTGATAGTCAAGAAATTTGTTTTGTTAAAGATAATGACTATGCAAATTATGTAAAAAAACATTCTGAAAAGCGTATTGAAGAAGGTTTTTTTGTAGATACTAAAGGAAATATACTTGGAAAACATAAAGGTATACTATACTATACAATAGGACAAAGAAAAGGTCTTGGAATTACTTTTGGCAAGCCAATGTTTGTAGTAGATATAAATCCAATAAATAATACTATCGTTCTTGGAGACAATGAAGAATTATTTAAAAAAGAACTTATTGCAAAAGATGTTAACTTTATATCAATAGATAAATTAGAAGAACCATTAAGAGTTCAAGCCAAAATAAGATACTCAGCAAAACCATCGCCAGCTACTATTTATAAGGTAGGAGAAAATACTATTAAAATAGTATTTGATGAAGCTCAAAGGGCTATTACAAAAGGTCAATCTGTTGTAATGTACGATGGAGATATTGTCGTAGGTGGAGGAATAATAGAGAAAAGTTTATAAAAATCTCTAAGAAACTTATAAAATAAGTAATATAGTCTATAAATCTAAAACAAAGTTTATAAAATAAATTTATTGTATATGAAAATATAGTATTGATTAATTTTGTAAAATTTAGTAATATAATTATTATATTAATTAAAAATAAATACAGTGATAAGGAATAGTAAAGTATTTGATGTCTTACAGAGAGAGGGAACATGCTGAAAGCCCTTAGAATAAAATATTTGAAGCAGCCTTTTAGTAGCAATTTTGAACAATGTACCTTGAATTAAAAGGTAGATTTAAGTAGAGATTGACGGTAGTTACGTTATAGCTAAGGTTTTCCGAAGATATCATAATTTTTTATGATAATTAGGGTGGTACCGCGATTGTCCTCGCCCCTATAAATTTATTTATAGGGACGAGGTTTTTTATTTAAACGAAAAAATATAATTTATTAGGAGGAACATAATATGGAAAAGATGGGACTAAACGAGATAAGAAGTAAGTTTTTAGAATTTTTTGAGTCAAAAGGTCACTATGTAGCAGACAGCTATTCTTTAGTACCAAACAATGACAAGAGTTTATTGCTTATAAACTCAGGTATGGCACCTTTAAAAAACTATTTTTCAGGTGTAGAAGTACCTCCAAGTTTAAGAATGTGTACATCTCAAAAATGTATAAGAACAGGAGATATAGAAAATGTAGGTATAACTGCAAGACATGCTACTTTCTTTGAAATGATGGGTAACTTCTCATTTGGAGATTACTTTAAAAGAGAATCAATTAAATGGGGATGGGAATTTATCACAGAATGGCTAAGTATACCAGAAGATAAAATATGGGTAACTGTATATGAAGAAGATGATGACTCTTATGATATATGGGCAAAAGAAATGAATTTCCCAGAAGATAGAATGGTTAGACTTGGTAAAGATGATAACTTCTGGGAGATAGGTACAGGTCCTTGTGGTCCTTGTTCAGAAATATATTTTGATAGAGGAGAAGAATATGGATGTGATAATCCAGACTGTAAACCAGGCTGTGATTGTGACCGTTACCTAGAATTCTGGAACCATGTATTTACTCAGTTTGATAGAGATGAAGAAGGAAACTACAGTCTATTAGAAAGTAAAAATATAGATACAGGTATGGGTCTTGAAAGAATGGGATGTATCATGCAAGGTGTGGATACTATCTTTGAAGTAGATACGATTAAGTCTATATTAGAAGCAGTTGAAAAGTTAACAGGAGTAAAATATGGAGAAAATCCAAAAAATGATATATCAATAAGAATAATAACTGACCATATAAGAGCTGTAACATTTTTAGTTAGTGATGGAGTACTTCCATCAAATGAAGGAAGAGGCTATGTTCTTAGAAGACTTCTTAGACGTGCTGCTCGTCATGGTAAACTATTAGGTGTAAAAGAATTATTCTTACAAAAACTAATAGATGAAGTTATAAAGGTAAATGATAAAGCATATCCAGTTTTAGTTGAAAAAGAAAGTTATATTAAAAAGGTTGTTGGAATAGAAGAAGAAAAATTCAATGAAACTATAGACCAAGGAACAGAAATATTGAACTCATATATAGAAGTATTAAAGAATGAAGGAAAAGCTGTTTTAAGTGGTCAAGAAGCCTTTAAACTGTATGATACTTATGGATTCCCTATAGACTTAACTAAAGAAATTTTAGAAGAAGAACATTTATCTGTAGATGAAGAGTCTTTCAATGAAGAAATGGAAAAACAAAAAGAAAGAGCTAGAAATGCTAGAGGAAATATGGATGGAGAAAGTTGGAAGGAAGACCCTCTATCAAAATTAGAATCTACTATAGATAGTATGTTTAATGGATATAGTGAATTATATGGTGAAGGAACTATTGAAGCTATAGTTAAAGATGATGAGTTAGTTCAAAATGCAAAAGAAGGTGATAAAGTATCCATAGTACTAGACAATACCACTTTCTATCCTGAAGGTGGAGGACAAGTTGGTGATTGTGGATTAATAACTAATGAAAATTTAGTAGTGGAAGTATTAAATACTAAAAAAGGTGCTAATAATAGTATAAAACATATAGGTATAATAAAATCAGGAAAAACAAGCAATGGAGATAGAGTAAAGACATTAGTAGATAGAGATGTTAGAATGTCTGCTGCAAGAAACCATAGTGCTACACATTTACTTCATAAGGCATTAAAAGAAGTATTAGGAGAGCATGTTAATCAAGCTGGTTCTTTAGTTACTCCAGATAGATTAAGATTTGATATTACTCATTTTGAAGCTATATCAAATGAAGAATTAAAAGTGATAGAAGAAAAAGTAAATAATGTTATTTTATCATCTTTAGACATAAAATGTGATATTATGAATATAAAAGAAGCAAAAGAAAAAGGAGCTACAGCACTATTTGGTGAAAAATATGGTGATGAAGTAAGAGTAGTTTCTATGGGAGATTATTCTACAGAACTTTGTGGAGGAACTCACTTGACAAATACTTCTCAAATAGGAATGTTTAAAATCTTGTCTGAAGGTGGAGTAGCAGCAGGAGTAAGAAGAATAGAAGCAATAACAGGAAAAGCTGTTTATGAATACTTAAAAGAAAAAGAAGGAATTATATCTGAAGTTTGTGTAAATTTAAAATCTAAAGAAGATAATTTAATTCAAAGAATAAGTTCTTTATTAGAAGAAAATAAAAATTTATCTAAAGAATTACATGATATAAAGACTAAAATGAGTTTACAATCGGCTGATTCTATTTTTGATTCTAAGCTTGAAGTAAATGGAGTTAACTTAATAACTAATAAATTTGAAGGTATGGATATGGATACACTAAGAGAAACAGCAGATAATTTAAGAGATAAGCTTGGATCTGGTGTAGTAGTATTGGCAAATATAGTAGATGATAAAGTTAACTTTGTAGTTACTGCTACTAAAGATGTATTAGATAAAGGAATACATTCAGGTAATATAGTTAGAGAAGTTGCAAAAATAGCTGGAGGAAAAGGTGGAGGAAGACCTAATATGGCACAGGCAGGAGCTAGTGACATATCTAAGGTTGACCAAGCTCTAAGCTATGCAAGTGAGGTTATTAAGACACAAGTTAAATAACATTCACTTAAGGAGGGTTTTAGTTTGGAAAAAGATTTAGACTATACTATGAAATTTGAAGGAATACCAGAAGATAGAATGAGTGTGGGAGACACAATAGATTTTGTATATAAAGCACTAGTTGAAAAAGGATATAACCCTATAAATCAAATTATAGGGTATCTCCTTTCTGGTGATTCTAGTTATATAACTAGTCATAAAAATGCAAGAGCTATAATTAAAAAATTTGAAAGAGATGAGATACTTGAAGAAGTAATCACGCACTATCTGAATAGAAAGTAGGTCAAATAAATGAGAAAAAAGATTATGTCATTGTTGGCAGTAGTTATTATGATTTTTGTATCAATTGCTAGCTACAGTTCTGCTGAAGAAAAGGGCAAAGTCATATTTATTGATATGAATAGGACCAATCTTGGAAGTATGTTGAAGGTTCCAATCTTAAAGAGTGAGCTAGAAAAAAGAGGCCATATAGCTCTTATGAATATAAGAGGGGATCAAGGTACTGATGATAGAAGGTCTTATGCTAGTATGGGTGCAGGAACAAGAGCTGATGTAACTACTGAAGACTATATCAATTTTCAAAAAGTAGACCAAGATACTGCTAAAACTTTTGAAGTTGCAACAGGTCAAAAAGCTAAAGAGATAAATAATTTAAGTATTAATAGGTCAATAAATGAAAATCTAGAGTATGGAGAATATGGAGCAAGCTTAGGTTCATTAGGAAAAACTTTATCAGAAAATGGGCTAAAAACCTCAGTAATTGGAAATGCTGATATAATTGAAAATAATCAATTGGTTAAAAATAGAAATTTATGTTTAGTTGCTATGGATCAATATGGAAGAATTGATTCTGGTAATATTGATGATATTAACAAAAAAGATTCTAAGATGCCGTTTGGAATAGCTACGGACTACAATAAGTTATTAGATGAAACTAAAAAGTCTTATAAAAATAGTGATGCTATATTTGTAGAGCTTGGAGATACATATAGATTAGATATGTATAGATTGAATCTAAATGATAATACTTATGCTGCAATGAAGAAAAATATTGTAAAAAATATAGATAAATACCTTAAAGAAGTATTTTCTATGGCTGGAGAAAATGATACTGTTTATATATCAAGTGCTTTTCCAAGTGATTTAGATTATAAAAATAAGAGAAGACTTTCTCCAATAATAAAATTTAATGGAGAAGGAAAAGGTCTATTGGAGTCTGCTACGACAAGAAAAGCTGGTATTGTTGCAAACTTAGATGTTGGAGTGGACATATTAAATGAATTTGGTCTTAAAAATGATGAAATGGTAGGTAGAAGTTATTCTTTGGTTGACAGAGAAGATAATGCTAATTACCTACAATCACTTTATAAAAAGATAGTATCTATATCATCTATAAGGTCAAGTATTATAAATGGATTTGTAGGTGTAATATCTGCTTCTTGGGTAATTGCAATGTTTGCAATATTCTTTAGAAATTATATGCCACATAAAGAGCGTGTATTCAAAGTACTTAAGGAGTTTATAAAATTGGGTATAATAATGCCTCTGTCATTTATGTTGGCTCCTTTAATGAATTTTAAGACCCCAATCACAATATCTTTGGGAATATTTGTAACTACACTAGTGTTATACTTATTAGGTCGAAAGTTATTTAAAGACAATGATATAAAACATATGGGATTTTTTGCAACACTGACTATTTTAGTAATAGTTATAGATTCTGTATTTGGAACGTACTTAATGCAAAATAATATAATGAGTTATGATGCTGTTATTGGTGCCAGATACTATGGTGTAGGAAATGAGTATGAAGGTGTAACCATAGCAAGTGCAGTATTTGGTTTAGCAGTTTTATTACATTACAAGAAGGTTTCTAAGCCACTTGTTGTAATATTTTCATTAATAATACTTATAACTAGTGCATATCCTTCTATGGGGGCAAATGTTGGTGGAGCGATATCAGAATGTGTAGCATATTTGTTGTTTATAATGCTTATATATGATGTTAAACTAGACATTAAAAAAATTGCATTATTAGCTATTTCAGCTGTAGTTGTTGTTTGTGCATTTGCAGCTCTAGATATAATCTCTGGTAGTGAATCTCATTTAGGGATGTTTGTACAACGAATTTTCTTAAATGGACCAGGGGAGATATTACAGACATTTGGAAGAAAAATTCAAATGAATATGCAATTAGCACAGACAAGTGTATGGGTAAATATTTTACTTGTGGGAATTGGTGTGATTGCAGTACTTATATTTAAACCATCTAGACATTTTAGAAAGATAATGAATAATTTCCCAATTTTGTTCAAAGGATTCATTGCATCTATGGTTGGTTGTATAATTACTCTTTTAGTTAATGATTCTGGTATAGTTGCTGCATCTACAGCATCTATATATATACTTATACCACTTATAATAATAAGCATAAACATGATAATATTTGAAAAAAATAACTAAAAATTTTTTAATGCATATATGCTTTGAATAAAAAATTGCAATATGATTATTAATGTAAACCAAACAGCTTACATCAAAAATTCATATTGCAATTTTTATAATTAATGAAATGTATATGGTTTATAAAATAAGGTAAATAAAAGGAGAAAATATGTTAGATGGAAGAATAATGGGTCTTGATGTTGGAGATAAAACTATTGGAGTTGCTGTAAGTGATTTAATGGGATTAACTGCACAAGGTATAAAAACGGTAAGAAGAGTTGGCAAGAAGAAGGATATTGAAGAATTAAAAGCTATAATAAAAGAAAAACAAGTAAATAAAATTGTGTCAGGATTACCAAAAAATATGAATGGTACTTTAGGACCACAAGGAGAAAAGGTAATTAAGTTTTGTGAATTATTGAAAGAAGAAACAGGAATTGATGTAGATTTTTGGGATGAGAGACTTTCTACAGTAGCAGCAGAGAGGTCTTTGTTAGAAGCAGATGTTAGCAGACAAAAAAGAAAAAAGGTTATAGATATGTTAGCAGCAGTAATAATTTTACAAGGATATTTAGATTTTAAAAGAAATTCATAAAAGAACTATAAAATTGAATACTTATGATATATAATATAAATAATAAAAATAAAAATAAATTTGAGGTGAATGACATTATGGAAGAAAATATAATAAATTTAATTGATGAAAATGGTGTAGAAAGCCAATTTGAAATAATATTAACATTAGAAGCAGAAGGAAAAGAATATGCAATATTAATGCCTTTAGATGATGAAGAGGCTGAAGAAGCTTTAATATTTAGAATTGATGAAGATGAAGAAGGAGAAATACTAATACCTTTAGAAAGTGATGAAGAGTATGAAACTGTTGTAGCTGTATATACTGCTATAATGGAAGAAGAAGGTTTAAATTACGATGAAGATGAATCAAATGGACTTAACTAAGTAAATAATTAAGTTTGTATATAAAAAATCAGGTATTTTACTGTATTTACTTTAATTAAGAATTATTAATTGTAAAAAGTATTTATAGTATATATCTGTTTTTTTATTTTTTATTAAAAAATTTATAGATTTTGGTGAATAATATATCTTTTATGGGTATATATTTATATTATGAGAAGAAATTAAATTTTTTCAAATGTCTTGACAAAAAAAGAATTATCAATTACAATATTACTTAATAAAGATTATCAATTGAAAATAGTAAGGGTGATGTTATGGCAAACACAATGGATTTATTAAAAGACAAGTTAAAAGAAACTGGTTTTAAGATTACGCCACAAAGAAGAGCAATAGTTGAGATATTGCTTCAACATGACCATTCACATTTAAGTAGTGAAGAAATCTATGATTTAGTTAGGGTTGACTGTCCTGAAATAGGTCTAGCTACTGTATACAGAACAATGCAGTTATTAGACGAAATAGGATTAATATCAAAACTAAACTTAGATGATGGGTGTATAAGATATGAGATTAGTCTACATAAAGAAGACTGTCATAATCATCATCATCTTATTTGTAAAAATTGTGGAAAGATAATGGAAGCTAAAGAAGACCTTTTAGACAATATAGAAAAAGAAATACAATCATTGTACAAATTTAAAATACTTGATCATGATGTTAAATTTTATGGATTATGTGATGAGTGTAATAAAATAAGTGATTCAGAAGAATAGTTCTTCTGTAATTTAATGTCGATGGAAGAATAGTATAGAACTTTTATATTCTATGCTATTCTTCCATTTTTTATTATAAATTTGGATATATAGTATAAAGATAAATAGCTTTAAAGCTTTTTATAATTTTAATATTGAAAATATAATTAATCCTATAAGTATGAAAATAAATGATTTTTCTATAAAATTACTAAATGGTCCTCCGACTGTTAAAAATCCTAAGGAAATCTTTTTTTCACTTAGTGGATAAAAAAGTGGTATTCCTTGTTTTGTAAATAAATCCCCTAAAAACATATGGCTTGCATAGCCAAGTGTTCCATAAAAAGATAAATTATTAATACTAGTGATTAATTCTATTTGTTTTAGTAAAAAATATATTATGATGGTTGCAAATATACTATGAGAAAAGCTTCTGTGCTTTAGCCAGGGGAAAATTGACAACATTAGACAAAAAATTATAAAATATATTTCAACTTCTACGATGTATAAGCATATAGCTAATAGTATAAATATTAATGATAGAAAGATTTTTCTCAGAAATGTATGGGTTAGTTTTGCCTCAATAATTATAATTGCAACAAATGTAATTATTGCACTTAAATAAAAATTATCATTTATATTTATTGAAATAAAGAAAATAATAATATTAATAGCGTATATAAAAATTCTATATATGTATTTGGATATATTGTTTTTTAGAATGAAATTTGAGACCATAGAATTAGATTTATCCAAATCGGGCAGTACTGCAAAAGTAGCTGAAACTAAAATATCTACTAGAGATATAGGAATTTTAAAAATTAAAGATGTCTGGATAGCTGTTAAAATTCCTATTGCACAATGAGTTTTACCACGCATAAATCCTCCTAAAATATCAGATATTAAATCATATAATATTTAGAGGATATCAAAATAAAATAGGTTTGTCAAAATAATACGTTAAATGTATTTTAAATATAGCTTAAAATATGATACGAATTATGGTACAATAAGAATAACTGGTAGCGAGTGCGTGATTTGATATTATTTAAGATTGTAGAACGTGTTAAAAAATTAAATAGACAGAAGGAGATGATGCAATTGTTCAAAAAGAACACCAACAAGATAAAGGTAATGGCTTTAGGTGGACTTAACGAAGTTGGAAAAAATATGACTGTTGTTGAGTATAAAGATGAAATAATTGTTATAGATGCTGGACTTAGTTTTCCAGAAGATGAAATGTTAGGGGTAGATATAGTTATACCAGACATAACTTATTTAGTCAAAAACAGGGATAAAATAAAGGGTATATTTATTACACATGGACATGAAGACCATATAGGAGCTCTTCCATATATACTAAAAAAGATAAATGTTCCTGTATATGGAGCGAGACTTAGTATAGGTCTTATACAAGTAAAATTGAAAGAACATAAGATGAATAATGTTAAGTTAAATGTCATAACTCCAAGACAAGTTATAAAGCTTGATAATATGGAAGTAGAGTTTTTGAAAAATAACCATAGTATACCAGATGCTTACTCTATTGCAGTACACACAGACCAAGGGATAATATACCATACAGGAGACTTTAAGATTGATTTAACTCCAATTGATGGTGATGTTATGGATATGCATAGAATCTGTGAGTTAAGCAAAAAAGGAGTTCTTTTAATGTTAGCAGATAGTACTAATGCAGAAAAACCAGGATTTACTATGTCTGAAAAAACTGTTGGAGTAGGTCTTGATGAGTTATTTGCAAAGGGAAATGGTAGAAGAATTATAGTTGCTACGTTTGCATCTAACATACACAGATTACAACAAATAATAAATACCGCTGAAAAGTTTAATAGGAAGGTTGCTATATCAGGTCGTTCAATGGTAAATGTAGTTGGAGTTGCCAAGGAATTAGGATATTTAGATATTTCTGATGATATGCTAATAGATTTAAATGATATATACAAGTATGAAGATGGCGAGTTAGTGATAATAACGACTGGTTCACAAGGTGAACCTATGTCAGCTCTTGCTAGAATGGCTTTTTCAGAGCACAAAAAAGTAGAAATAAAGAGTGGCGATTTAGTGATAATATCCGCTCATCCAATACCAGGAAATGAAAAATTAATATCAAGAGTAATAAACTTCTTATTTGAAAAAGGAGCAGAAGTAGTATATAGTGATATAGCGGATATACACGTTTCTGGACATGCCTGTCAAGAAGAATTAAAGCTTATACATGCATTAGTTAGACCAAAGTTTTTTATGCCAGCTCATGGTGAATATAGAATGTTAAAAAGACATGCTGAAATAGCTGAACAACTTGGTATGGACAAGGAAAATATTTTTGTCATGCAAACAGGAGATGTTTTAGAGTTAGATAAGAACTCTGCTAAAGTAGCAAATCGTATACAAACAGGAAACATACTAGTTGATGGATTAGGTGTAGGAGATGTAGGTAATATAGTCTTAAGAGATAGAAAGCATTTATCAGAAGATGGTCTTATGATAGTTGTAGTAACTATTTCTAAAGATGAAGGTAAAGTTTTAGCAGGTCCAGATATAATATCTAGAGGCTTTGTGTATGTAAGAGAGTCTGAAGATTTAATGGATGGAGCAAAGGATATAATCAAAAACGTTCTAAACGAGTGTGAAGAGAAAAATATTAAAGAATGGGCTTATTTAAAGAATAACATTAAAGAAAACCTAAAAGAATATTTATATCAAAAAACTAAGCGAAATCCAATGATACTTCCTATAATAATGGAAGTATAGGATATAAAGTTTATAAAATTGAAAAGTAGACCTCTTGTAATTTTTAAAATGATATCAAAAAATTAAATTGATATCATCTTAAGAATTACAAGGGGTCTTTTTAATATTGAAAAATTTACATATTACATAAAATACCAATTATAACAATCTTTTATTAGTAAAAACTACTTATATATAAATTTTATTAATAGGAGGATATTTATGGATAATATTTCAAAACAAAATGCTAGAAAAGCTTTAAAACAAACTAAGATGGAAATAGCAGGAGAATATGGAATGAATTATGAAGATGCCTTTGAAATAATAGAAAATGCATCTAATAAAGGTGTTTTAGAAGGTTATTTTAAAAAGCTTGAAAAGAAAAAAAATTTAGGTCAAGGTATATCTAGGCATTTAGAATAAAAAAAGTTAATTGTGAGAAAATAAGTTTAAATAAACTTTAAGAGGTGACATCTATGAAAAAATTAGCTAGTACTGCTTTGGCTATATTACTTGCATTTACTCCTTTGAGTTTTTCTTTTGCAAATAGTAAGGACAATGCTGATGCCAACCAACTAAATATATCTTCAAAATCGGCAATTTTGATGGATGTTGGTAGTGGACAAATTTTATATGAAAAGGATGCTCATAAAAAGCTTCCTCCTGCCAGTGTAACAAAGGTAATGACAATGTTACTTATTGTAGAAGCTTTGGATTCAGGTGATATTAAACTTGATGATGAAGTACAAGTGAGTGAAACTGCATCTAGTATGGGTGGTAGTCAAATATTTTTAGAGCCAGGAGAAACTCAAAAAGTTGATACTTTATTAAAAGGTATAGCTGTTGCTTCTGCAAATGATGCCTGTGTAGCTATGGCTGAACACTTGGCTGGAAGTGTTGAAGGATTTGTTGATAGGATGAATTCTAAAGCAAAAGAGTTAAATATGAATGATACTCATTTTGCAAATACAAATGGACTTCCAGTAGCAAATCACTATACATCTGCTCATGATATAGCTTTAATGTCTAGAGAATTATTAAAACATGAAATGATAAGCAAATACTTAACTACATGGATGGATAAGGTTGTAGTAGGTAAAAAACAAGTTACAGTAGGTCTTGCAAATACTAATAAGCTTATAAAGCATTATCAAGGAGCTACTGGTGTTAAAACTGGATTTACTCAAGAAGCTAAATATTGTCTATCAGCATCAGCAAAAAGAGGTAATACTCATTTAGTTGCGGCAACTTTAGGTGCAGAAACTTCTCCCGAAAGATTTAATGATGCATCTAGTCTTTTAAATTATGGATTTGCAAATTATGAAAGCGTTAAGCTATGTAGTAAGGGAGATAATATTGCTACACTTACATTAGATAAAGCTGATGAAAATAAAGTCAAATTAGTTGCTAAAGAAGACTTAAATGCTCTTATTAAAAAAGGAAGTTCTAAAAAGTTTGAAAAGAAAATAGAAATAGTAAAAAATCCTAAAATGCCAATTAAAAAAGGTACTGTTTTAGGAAAGATAAAGATATGTAAAGATAAAAAAGTAATAGGTGAAGTAGAATTAATAAATAATAAAGATATAAATAAGGCAAGTTACCTACAAATGCTTCAAAGAATAATTGATAATATGATATAATCACTTGTGATAAGATAAAACTATAATTCACATAAAAAATGCCCGTATAGAAGTACTATATGGGTATTTTTATTTAGTCTATTAAAAGTTGTTATAATCATATGCTTACAATGATTATCTAAGTAAAGGCATGCTACCTGTAAGTTTATTTACTTGCTTTTTATTTCCATATATTCCTATACCAAAATACTGTAGTTCGTCTTCTTGGACAGTGGCAATTTTTTGTGTGAATTCCTCATAAATATTACAACCTTGTGCAACATCTGAAAAATCTACAACAGTTAATCCTTCAAATTCAGGAGTATATAATTTTTTACGTAAATTCTTTATAATTTCTTTGTTTCCTTTTAAGATAGGTACAGGTATAGCAACAATTCCTAAATGATTATTACCTGTTTTGTCAACTACATCTGGACCTACTATTTCTGGAGTATACTTACCTAGTGTAACTCCCATTACCGCTGCTGTATTTGATATAATTCCCATTGGTAAATTTTCATCTATTACCATAACACATTTCACATTTTTATTTTCCATTTTTTAATTCTCCTTTTCATCTTCTTTAGAGTTATTTTTATCATTGTTTATAAATATATTTTGATATTGTTTAGGTGTAAGACCAATAAAGTTTTTAAAGAAATTTGTAAAGTGACTTTGGTCTACAAATCCTGTTTGTATAGCAGCATCTATGGGTTCTATTCCATTTTCTAAAAGTTTCTTAGCTTTATTTACTCGTATATTTTCAAGGTATCTGTAAGGTGTAATGCCTTTTAATTTTGTAAAATTACGAAGTAATGAGTACTTATTCATTTTTGCTAGATAACTTAACTCATCAAGTGCTATACGTTCAGCATAATTATTTTCTAAATAATCACAGACTATTTGAATTTCTGTACTTATTTTTTCTGAGTTAGACTGCAAAACTGGTTCTGTATATTCATTTATTACTTGTTCAATTAGGAAAAAGAATATTTCTTCTTTTTTAAAATCTAATTGTTCTTCCATAATTATATGATGTAGTTCTTGTAGTAAAGGTACTAATTCGCTACGAAATATTACCTGCTGATTAAACTTAGGTAAATAATTTTTCCCTGTAATTTCTAAGACAGCTTTTTGCATTATTTCTGGTTTAATATTAATACATCTATAATCAAGAACTTCATTATCTATTTGTTCACAAGTATGACTATCAAAAGGATTAAAAAGTAATAAATCTCCTGTGCTTGTAGTATACTTTTTGTTTTTGCATGATAAATATCTTTGACCTTTCTCTATAAAACCAATTACATAGTGTTCATGAAAATGGTTTGGAAAATTTTGCATGATACCTTTGAATCTATATGCTTCAACTTCTAATTCACTATCAAAACATACTGTGCGTTTTTCTTGTTTCACCTGAACAACCTCCTTTCATATTGTATAAAGTGTAACATATATTTTTTTGTACTTCTTGTATGATATTGACTAAAAACTAATAACAACTAAAAAAATGACAACTTAATTTTTTTAGTTGTCAAATTAAATAATATTTATATGTAATTTATTTTGCTAACCGATTAAAGCTTCTGCCTTTTTCTTTACAAATAGCTAGTTATTAAGTATTTATTCAGTTGCAATAACTTCGTCTAACATGTTCCCATAAGAAGCAAATTCTTTTATAAATTTTAATACAAGGGCTGTATCTGATTCAATTGTGTATATAAATTTCAGTTCATTATTTTCTACAGTACTATTCATTTTGTTACTCTCTTTATTTGTAATACACGGATAAGATAACAACAATGTCAGTTTATGTCAATATAATATTATACTACCAATAAGTGTAATTATTATATTTTTACAGCTAATATGATATAATAATAAAAGTTATAAAATAAAAAATGAATTTTAATTTTATGCCTGTATACACAATTATTATAATATAAAATAATTTTGATTATAAGTTATTTAATTGTTATAATAGTATTAAAAATTCAATTTAGGAGATGTACATTAATGTTAAGTATGAATATAGGAGAAATCGTAGCAAGTTTGGTTGGTATAGCCATGGCAATATCAATACATGAGTTTGGTCATGCATACTCGGCACATTTATTAGGTGATGATACAGCTAAGGCTTATGGAAGAATGACATTAAATCCTGTAAGACATGTCGACCCAATTGGTCTTTTGGCTATGTTTATTCTTAGAATAGGATGGGCAAAACCAGTCCCAGTAAATCCTAATAACTTTAAAAATTACAAGATAGGCAATTTGATAGTTTCACTTGCAGGTGTTTTCTGTAATGTTCTGACTGCTATAGTCTGTGTCATTATAAATAAATATGTGCACATGTATGCGATAAATACAATAGCTGAATATGTATTCTTATATAGTATGGGATTTGCTGCTTTTAATTTACTTCCTATACCTCCACTTGATGGATGGGGAGTTATATCTACACTTGTTCCATATAAATGGAATGAATATGTGTATAAATTTGAAAATATGAGTTATATAATTTTGTTGATTGCTTTATTTACAGGTATATATCAAATAATATTAACACCAATATATACCGTATTACTAAGAATAGTATATTTATTTGTTTAATAAAATAAACAACTTAAAGAGGGGTTAATATGAAGTATAATATACAATTACAAGTCTATGAGGGACCATTAGATTTGCTGTATGACTTGATAACTAAACATAAGATAGATATAAAAGATATATCAATTATAGATATAACTAAGCAATATCTTAATTATCTAAAAATGTTAGATAAAATGGATTTAGAGATAACTAGCGAATTTATAACTATGGCATCTAAGCTTTTAGAGATAAAATCTAAATACTTACTTTACAAACAAAAGGATGAAGAAGAAGACCCAAGAATAGAACTTATGGAGAAATTAGAAGAATATAGAAAATTTAAAATAGCATCACAAGATATAAGGGAAAATATAACTTATATTAATGAAAGATTTTATAGAACAAAAGAAGAAATAGTTATTGATGATAATGTAGATTTAGAAGATATATCAATAGAGGCAATAAAAAATATACTTCCATATATATTTAAGGTTAAAACATCACAAATTGAAAATACTAATGATGAAAAATTGGATAAAATAGTGAGAAAAAAGATAATATCTGTGGAAGAAAAAATAGTGTATATAAGAAATGTTATAAAAGAGAAAATAGAAGTTACTTTTACAAATATCATAAAATCATATGAAAATGATGAAATAATTGCTACTTTTTTATCTATATTGGAGCTTATAAAAGAAAAAGAAATAGTAGTGGTACAAGATATATTTTTTGATGATATTTTAATAAGAAAAAGTTCGGAGTGTTAAAATGAAAAGAGAAGATATAAAGTGTATTATAGAATCTATTATGTTTGCATATGGTGACCCAATAAGTATAAAAGAATTAAATTATATAATAAATAAAGAACTTTCATCAAAAGAGATAGAGATTATGTTAAATTTGCTTATTGATGAGTATAGAGAAAAAAATAGAGGTATTCAGATAATCAAATTGGAAAACAAATATCAAATGTGTACAAATGAAGATTATGCAGAATATATAAAAAAAATTATTGAACCAAAGAAAAAGAAAAGTTTGAGTCAAGCTACACTAGAGACTCTTACTATAATTGCATATAAACAACCAATAACAAAAGTAGAGATAGAAGATATAAGGGGAGTAAAATGTGATAAGGTGTTACAAACTCTATTTGAAAATCAACTTATAAGAGAGGCTGGTAGACTTAATAAAATAGGAAAACCAATAATTTATAAGACAACAGATGAATTTTTAAAGCTGTTAAATATAGAAAGCCTTGAAGAGTTGCCTGCTATAGAAACTTATCAAGAAGCAGTAACAAATGAATAAAGTGTTATACAAAGATAATGTTAATTTTAAAATAAAAATATGAAGAACACAGTAATTTAGTTTATAGTTTTAAATTTTTTAGACGGTTTAAAATAATCTAAGTTATTGTGTTTTTTTTGTGAATATAAAAAAATGGTTTTGGTAAAATAAATATGGTTAATTAAGTATAAATAGTAATTTTTTGATGATAATATAAACATGGAGATTAATGAATTACTTAATTTTAAATACTTAATAGTAGCAATAATTTTTATAATAAGTATAATTATATTGTTTTTAATGTCTCATATAAATATCTTATTAATAGCAGATATAAACAATAAAGATGTTTGTTTAAAACTTAATATAAAATACATGTTTGATTTAATAAATATAAATAGACAACTCTATCCAGCTGAAAATAGTAACAATAATGATAAAAAAGAGGGGATGAAGAATAATATAGACTCTAGTATATTATTAGCTGATGACCTTTTAAGTGTTTATAGACTATTAAAAAAGATAAAAATACATGAATTTTATTCAAACATTGATTTTGGAACTAAAAATATAAGTTTGACATCTTCTGTGTATGTATTAATAAATACCCTATATGGAAATTTATTTAATATAATTGATGCAGAAAAAATATATTTAAATGTAAATCCAAATTTTACAAAAGATTACTTTTTGGGAAATGTAAGGATACATATAAGGTCAAGAATAAAAGATTTATTTCATTTTATAATAATGGTTAATAAAGTTATGAATAAAAATAAAGGAAATTATAAGGGAGGTGATAGTAATGAGAGCAACAAGTTCGATACAAAGTCTTATGGAAACAACTCTTGAAACTATTAAAGGTTCTATAGATGCAAATACTATTATAGGAGACCCTATAAAAACAGATACTACAGTAGTTGTTCCTATATCAAAAGTAACAATTGGATTTGGTATAGGTGGAGGAGAGTATTCAAAAGGATATGATGAGAAAGATAAAAATATTGAAATAAAAAGTGAAAAAGCAGATACAAATTTTGCAGGAGGTAGTGCAGGAGCTATATCTGTACAACCAGTAGCATTTGTAGTAGTTGAAAGTGGAGAGACTAGAATAATGAGCTTAGATAGTAATATTAATCTAGTGGATAATATCTTGTCTATAACTCCTAGAGTATTAGAAAAAATTCAGAATATATCTCAAAATAATAAAAATACAGACAAGAACAATATGTAGTATAAGATTAGAATAGTTTTGAAAATAAAATATATCATTGAATAAAATAGTGAGATTGATATAAGTCTCACTATTTTATAATGTAATTTAAATGTTTTTTACTTTATACCTAATAATATTTTAGTTTAAAACAATTTAAATGGATAATAAAGTTTATCTATAGTATAATTATAAAAAGAAAAGAAGTATTATATTAGAGATATATAAACATATTTGGGGGATAAGAGGGAGTCCCAATTATTAATTTTGAGGTGAATTTTATGAGTGATAAAGAGTTATCTATTTTGTTGTTGGAGAGTAT
Source organism: Clostridioides sp. ZZV14-6153 (assembly GCF_020657855.1). Taxonomy (NCBI): domain Bacteria; kingdom Bacillati; phylum Bacillota; class Clostridia; order Peptostreptococcales; family Peptostreptococcaceae; genus Clostridioides; species Clostridioides sp. ZZV14-6153. Next base: position 243,717 of record NZ_JAGWCZ010000001.1, read on the forward strand.
GAATAACTTTCATAATTTAATAAAGATTATTAATAATGAAAGATATAAAAAAGGTAAAGTACTTACAGAAAGGCAATTTTTTGCTTTAGTAAGTATAAGAAAACATAATAAAATGGAACTTAAAAATTTAAGTAGAGATTTACATGTATCTACTTCTAGTTTGTGTATATTACTTAATAAGTTAGTTGAGCAAGAGTATGTATATAGGGAAGAAGATAGTAGAGATAGACGAAATACTTTTTATGGAATAACTGAAAGTGGAGAAAAAATACTAGATGATGAAATATTAAAATTTATATCTATAATAAGTGATAAAATGAACTGTTTAGATATAGAAAACAAAGATAAATTATCTGCTTCTTTGGAAGACTCTAGAAATATAATTGAACAATTATTTTAAAAAGGAGAATTTAATATGCATATAAAATGTTCTAAAGAAATATTAAAAAGTTTGGATGATGCTATAACTGTAGTTACTGTGTTTGAAGATGAGAATGTTTCTACAATGTTTGATAAATTAAATATTGTAAGTAAAAACTTCAGTGCTAAAGAAAATAACATAGAAATTGTGACATTGCTTGAAAATGACAATCTAGTAGACCTTTGCTTAGTTGGTCTTGGTAAGAAAGAATCTTTAGATAAGGAAAAACTTAGAATCATAGGTGGCAACTTGTGTAAAAAAATAAAAGGGGTATTTAGAAATAAAGTATGTAAAAATAATGATATTAACATAATAAATGTTAATTTAGACATAGAGCAGATAGGTGCTTTTTCAGAAGGAATATTGCTTGGCAACTATAAATTTGATAAATATAAGACAAAAAGTGAAGCTTTTGAAGAAAGAGAAATAGATAATATAATTATATTTACTGAAAAAGAAGCAGAGTATGAAATAGAAAAAGCTAAAATACTATCTAATTCAACTATAATAGCTAGAGATTTAGTTAACGAACCATCAAATATAATATACCCAAAGACATTGGCAATAGAGGCAGTTAGACTTGGGGCAGAGTATGGATTTAATGTTGAGATTTATGAAGAAGAAAAAATAAAAGCATTGGGTATGGAAGCTTTTTTTGCTGTATCAAGAGGTTCAGTTAATAAACCAAGATTTATAGTAATGCGCTATTTTGGAGATGAAGAAAATACAGATATACTAGGTCTAGTGGGTAAAGGATTGACTTATGATACTGGTGGATATTCTTTAAAATCAAATGCATCTATGCTAGATATGAAAACAGACATGGCTGGAGCGGCAAGTGTAATAGGAGCTATGTGTGCCATATCTCAGAGTAAATTAAAGAAAAATGTTATAGCAGTAGTAGCTGCATGTGAAAATGCTTTATCAGGAGGTTCATATAAGCCAGGAGATATAATTAATTCTATGGCAAGAAAAACTATTGAAGTTTTAAATACAGATGCAGAAGGTAGACTTACATTAGCTGATGCAATATATTACATTATAAATAATGAAAAAGTGACAAAAGTTGTTGATGTAGCAACATTGACTGGTGCAGCTCTAACATTATTAGGTAATGTTGCAACTCCTGTAGTAACAAATAATGAGGATTTTTATTGTGAGTTGGAAAAAGCATCTACTTTATCTGGAGAAAGAGTCTGGAAGATGCCACTTTATGATGAGTTTAAAAATATGGTAAAGGGAGAAGAAGCAGACCTTAAAAATACTGGAGGTAAAAATGCTGGATGCATAACAGCAGGAGCCTTTATTGGAGAATTTGTTGGCAGTACTCCATGGATACATATGGATATAGCAGGTACAAGTACATCATCAAAATCAAAGGGATATAAATCAAAAGGAGCGACAGGAGAGCCTGTTAGGACATTGTATTATTTAGCAGAGATATAAAATTATATAATACAAAAACTATAGTTTAACGTGTAAAGCCACTTGGATATTTTTAAAACTTAAAAAATGTCCAAGTGGCTTTATTTATAAATTTAAATAAATTATTTACTCTTTTTCTTTTTTTCAAGGATAAAGGTATCTATATTAGATAAAAGAGGAAGTATGTACACAATGCTAGTAGCAAAAATAAATATGAAAATGGTAGTTGTATTGTAACTTAAAAAGCTATAGTAATATTGTGAATCAGTAAATGTATTTAGTAAAAATATAAATGAAAAGTAAATAAGACAAATTCCAAAATTATCTCTAAATGCATGTCTGTTAACTTTAAATTTTCTTACATCAACCATATAAATATTTGCATATATTATCAAACATTTAGAGAAGATAAATAGAAAATATATGAAGCTAGGGAATTCGTATCCTAAGTTTTTAGAAAAAATAAGTTCTCCAACAGAACAGACTAAACTCCAAGAAAAAAATATGTTAAAAAAATGATACTGTTTAAAAGCTAATATAGCTATACATATGTATAGACAAATATGGCTAATTCCAATTGGTAAGGAATTTAAGGTGCTATAATTCCCTGAAGAAATAATTGAAATTTGTTCTAAGGCAACGACTATTACCATTAAGGTACAAAGTATTTTTTCAACTGTGTAACTATAGGGTAAAATATTTTTTGTTAGCTTTGGACAATGATATAGAAATAATCCGAATATAAAAAGACTTACAAACTGTTCACTAGAAAAAAGAAAAATTTTAAACATAGAGCATTCTCTCCTATAATAAATTAATATGTACCTATATAAATATATTCATCCTCTATCAATTTAATATATAAAAAATTTAATAAAGTTAAGATTTTATATAGAAATTTTAAAGAGATAAAAATTTTTAAATTTAGTGGGCATATTGGAATCATGTCAAAAAATAAAAATATTTTTATTTATTAAAGTTTTTGGGAATAATAATAACAAATATTAGAACTAATTAACAGTTTTTGTAAGTATTTGACAATAGAGAGGGTGTAACAAATGGGAATAATAGAATCAGCATCAAAGTTAGCTGAGATAGTTCATTTATTAGCAATTGAAAAGGGGATAACAGATATAGAAGCATGGGAGGAAGCAGTAGAAGAATATAGTAAAATTTATGAAAATAAGAGAGAACAATATAGAAGTTAAAAATAAAATTTTGCTGACAAAAAACTCGTTATACTGGATAAAATTTAATCGTTTATGAAAATATTAAATAATATATGCAAATAAAACAAAAAATGGTATCTCAATTACAATCTAAAAAAATCATTTTGAGATACCATTTAATAGCAAATTTACACAGAAATTAAATATTTCATACTTTAAATTTATTTTAATAAATATTTAGAGATAGAAGGTTTACTTATCTATGTTTTTTATGTAACCTCTTTTTTCTAGTTTTTTTATATGTTCTTTGCGTATTTCATCAAGATTAATACCATATTGCTCTTCTAGTTTAAACATCATAGTTACACATGTTTGAGCCACATCCATCAATTCTTTAGCAGTTTTCTTTATGATATCAACTTCATCTAAGTCATTATTTTCTCCACTTAGATTTCTGAATTTGCCTATACATTCAGCTAATTCGCCTTGTTCTTCACCCATTTTGATAAATGTAGACTCCAGTGTTGGGTCTAAATTATTAAGTTCTGGTAAAGATATAGTTTTTAGTTTCATAAAAAGCTCCTTTCAAATTATATATTTATACTAAAATACTATAACAAAAATAATGCTAAAAAGAAACTTTAAATTCAACATAAAAACTCATATATATAATAAAAATAGTAAAATAAATCTATATTTGTCTTAATACAGCTTCATATAGAACTTCTCCAATAGGTCTATTAATTACAAGAGATGCAGATTTATCATAAACTGTGTTTGCCTTATTAATAAGAGCAATATATTTACCTTTGTAATAATCTATAAAACTAGCTGCTGGATATACAGCTAATGATGTACCTCCTATAATCAGTAAATCAGCATTACTTATAGCAGAAATTGTCTTAGTAATAACATCACTGTCAAGAGCTTCTTCATAAAGCACTACATCAGGTTTTACTATAGAGCCACAATCATCACAATGAGGAATATTACCTCCTAGATTTAGCATAGCTTCTAAATCAAAAAATTTACCACAGTTAGTACAATAATTTCTATGTACAGAACCGTGAAGTTCTAAAACATTTTTACTTCCAGCCATTTGATGAAGCCCATCAATATTTTGAGTTATAACAGCTTTAAGTTTACCCATTTCTTCTAGCTTTGCCAAAGCTATGTGGGCATTATTAGGTTTTGCATTAGGATATATTAGTTTATCTTTGTAGAATTCAAAGAACTCTTCTGGATATTTAACAAAGAAAGTATGTGAAACTAATTGCTCAGCAGTAAATTGTTTATTAAGTTTTTGATTAAAAAGTCCAGTAGAGCTTCTAAAATCTGGTATATTAGATTCAGTTGAAACACCTGCTCCACCAAAAAATACTATATTATTATGATTAGATATTAAGTCTTTTAGGTTATTTGCATCCATAGTCTACACCTCCAAAATTATTATATATAGATTGTACTACATAATATAAAGTTTATGTTACTTTATTAGATTCTGAGTATTTTCTTAATGTTTTAAAAATCAATTTAAAGAGTGGGCATAAATAAAATTATACGAGCTAAAAAAATTTATATTTTTCAATATATAAATATATAGATTAAAATCAGAAATAAAAATAAAGAAAGTATAAATAAAATGTATACATAATATAAATAGACAATATTTACTAAAATCATAAGTTGTCGTATAATTATATTAAAATTGTTTTAGTGTTAAAAGAAGGGCGGGGGAAGTAAGTGAAGAAAAGAGCAGCTTTAGCAACATTAGCTGTATTACCATTAACTATGGTAAATGCACATGCTGATGGAGAAATAGGTATAGTGACTATAAATTATTTAAATGTAAGAAATGAACCAACTGCCGAAAGTAGTATATCTTTTGTTGCTAAAAAAGATGATAAAGTTTTAATAAAAGACTCTTCTAATGGATGGTATAAAATAAAAGCTGAATCTGGACAAGAAGGTTGGGCTTCATCAAAATATATAGCAAAATCTAATGGTGATTTTTTAAGAACATCTACAAATAAAGAAAAACAAGTTACTTCAAATAGTTTAAATATGAGAAATGGAGCAGGAACAAGCTATAGAGTTATAACTGTATTAAAAAAGGGACAAAAAGTAGAAGTAATATCAGAAAGTAATGGCTGGTCAAAAATCAAATATGATGGAAGACTAGGTTATGTATCGAGTTCTTATCTAGGAGATGTATCAAGCTCAACTAATAAATCAAAAACTAAGCAGGTAAATACAACTTCACTAAATGTAAGAAGTGGTCCAAATACAAGCTATGGTGTATTAGGTAAGTTACAAAAAGGAAGTAAGGTAGAAGTAATATCAGAATCTAATGGATGGTCAAAAATAAAGTATAATGGAAAAGATGGATATGTATCTAGTATGTATTTATCAAATGCAGGTCAGAGCGATACAAATGATTCTAGCCAAGGTACTGATAAAAAAGATACTAATAAATTTGTAAATACAGCTTCTTTAAATGTACGAAGTGGTCCAGGTTCTACATATAGTAAATTAGGAAAGGTCTATAAGGGAAGCAAAGTAACTGTGATATCAGAAAGTAGTGGATGGGCTAAAATTAATTTTAATAATAAAGAAGCATTTGTTGTGGGAAATTATCTATCTGATTCAACAGATACATCAAATAATAATAACTCAAATAACAATTCTAACAATAATGGAAATAATGATTCTACAACATCAGGACAAGTAAATGGTATGGCAAATATAAGTGGGGCTAAGATTGATTACAAATCTCTAAGCTATACGTTAGCTTCTCATATAAGTAAACAAGTTGAGAAAGCAACAGCAGGAGGGAATGTAATAGCTCCAGGTAATAGAAAAAGTACTCCAAGTCCTGAATTTAGTACATTTTCAGCACAAAGAACAAGTTCATTTGTAAATGCTAGTTCAAGTGATATAGAATATTATTTAAATCCTAAAAACTTTACAAATACTACAAAAGGTATGATGCAATTTTTGAAGATTAATAGTTATAGAAGTGGTATATCAGAGTCAAGTTTAAATTCGTACCTTAACGGATTATCTTCTAGTGTATTTAAGAATCAAGGAGCTGCATTTATAAATGCTGCTAAGAAGTATAATATAGATGTAGTATATCTAGTATCTCATGCTATGTGGGAAACTGCTTATGGTAAATCTACACTTGCACAAGGCCAGACATTGACTTCTTATAAAGGTCAAGCTCTTAGCAAGCCAGTTAAAGTGTATAATTTTTTTGGAATAGGAGCAATAGATAAAAGTGCTAATGTTTCAGGAGCAGAGGCAGCATATTCTAATGGATGGACTAGTATTGAAGCTACAATAGATGGTTCTGCAAAATGGATATCTCAAAACTATGTAAATAGTTCTAAGTACAATCAAAATACTATTTACAAGATGAAGTGGAATTATGATTATACATGGCACCAATATGCAACTGATGTAAATTGGGCTAATGGAATTTCTGGAATTATGGAAAATTTAATTGGACTTTATGGTGGTGGAAGTAGTTTAGTCTTTGAAGTACCACAATATAAGTAATACATAAGTAAAAAATATAGACTATGGGTAGTTTTTCATTTTGTTTAAATTATCTGTAGTCTTTTTGTATATAATTTACTAGATATAAACCTTAATATTAGTAAAATTTTTATGTTATAATATTAATTCTAAGTAAATATAAGTGAGTAATAGATAGAAATAGAGAAAAAGTGGTAATAATATATATATAATGTTAGGAAAGGAGGATATAAATGGAAAGTGTTAAGGAATATTTAGATAAATTAGAAATTAATAACAGTGGCCTTGGAAAACAACTTAAAGAAGTTTACATAAATAGAGTAGTTTATTTTAAAGAAAATAAAATTGTTTACTTTTACCTAACGTCTAAAGAGATTGTTTCCCATGAACTTTTAGATAAATTTAGAGAAGAATTGATGTATAAGCTTGATTATTTTAAAGATATAAAGATGAAAATAAGATTTACTGGGTTTGAAAGAAAATCTAACAAAGATGTTATAAAAAAATATTGGAATAATATCTTGTATATATTAAAGTACTTGTGTCCGTCCATTGCAGGATGGTATAAGCAAGTTGAATTTCTTTGTTTAGATGAAGAATTAAAAATAAAACTCCCAAAGGGTATATTTTATGAGAGATTAATAAGAAAAAATGTAGTTCATGTACTTAAAACTGTTCTTAGTGAAGAATTGGGATTGGACTTAGATATAACTATTGAAAAAGCTGTTGATGAAAAGGTAAATGTAGAAAGACTCATAAGAATAAATGATAGGGAAATGGAAGAAAAAATTAGAGCATTGGAAATTGGACAAATTAATAAGTGTGAAGAAAATGAAGAAGAAGGTTATGTTATTAAATCAGAAGTTGATGAAAATTTAGTCTATGGAGATAATGCAAATGCTATGATTGAAAATATATCTGGATTAAATGCATCTTCTGGAACAGTTGCAGTTGTTGGGGATATATTTGATGTTGAGACTAAAGAACTTAAAAATGGAAAAATACTTATGATAGCATCGATTACAGATTATACTAGTTCAATAAGTTGTAAGCTATTTTTAACAGATACCAATAAAGATGGAGTACTTGAAAATGTTAAAAAAGGAGCTTATTTAAAACTTAAAGGTGACATAGTTTATGATACATATCAAAGAGAAATTAGTATGATGATTAGTGGAATTAGACAAGAAAATAGACCAGAGAGAAAAGATATTTCAGAAGAAAAAAGGGTAGAACTTCATGCACATACTCAGATGTCCTCTATGGATGCTATTTGTTCTGTTAAAAAACTTGTAGAACGTGCAGCCCAATGGGGACATCCAGCGATTGCTATAACAGACCATGGTGTTGTACAGGGATTCCCAGATGCTATGAATGCTGGTAAGGCAAACAACATAAAAATACTTTATGGAGTAGAAGGGTATTTAGTTGAAGATGATTCTCTTATTATAGAAGATGCAAATGATAAAGAACTTTCTCAGACGTTTGTTGTATTTGATATAGAGACTACTGGTTTTTCTAATACAAATGATAAAATAACTGAAATTGGCGCTGTAAAAATAGAAAATTTTAAAATTGTAGATAGATTTAGTGAACTGATAAATCCTGAAAAAGATATTTCGTATAAGATACAAGAATTAACGGGAATAACTAATGAATTGATTAAAGACAAGCCAACTATTGAAGAAGTTCTTCCAAGATTTATGGAGTTTGTTGGAGATAGTGTACTAGTTGCACATAATGCAGAGTTTGATACTGGGTTTATATCACAGAAGTGTAGAGAACAGGGGATAATGTATAATCACAAAAAGGTAGATACACTTATGTTAGCCAGAGTAATGCTTCCAAAGTTAAAAAGACATAGGTTAAATGTTGTTGCTAAAGAGCTTGGTATACCTCTTTTAAACCATCATAGAGCAGTTGATGATGCAGAGGCAACTGCACTTATATTTAATAAATTTTTACAGATGCTTACAGAAAAAGGTGCAAAAACTTTAAGTGATGTGAATAATATTCTTGGAAAAATTGATTATACAAAGCTTAGTACAAACCATATAACTTTGATAGCAAAAAATTCTGTAGGTATAAAAAACTTATATAAGATAATTTCAGATGCACATGTAAATCATTTTTTTAGAGCACCAAGAATCCTTAGAAGTATTTTAAATGAGTATAAGGAAGGTCTCATAATTGGTTCAGCTTGTGAAGCCGGGGTTGTTTTTCAAGCTGTAAAGAAAAATGTACCTGATGAAGAAATGAAAAAAATAATAGATTTATATGATTATATAGAAGTGATGCCTATAGATAACAATAGGTTTATGATTGATAAAGGAGAAGTAAAGGATGAAGAAGAGTTAAGAGAATTAAATAGAAAATTAATTGATACAGCTAAGAGGTTTAATAAAATTCCAGTAGCTACTGGAGATGTTCATTTTTTAGATAAACATGAAGCTGTTTTAAGAAAAGTTCTAAAGTATTCTCAAGGATTTAAGGTAGATGAAGAAGAGACTTATTTACATTTTAGAACAACAGATGAAATGTTGGAGGAGTTTAGTTATCTTGGAGAAGAGTTAGCATATGAAGTTGTGGTTGAAAATAGTAATTTGATTGCTGATATGGTTGAAAATATAAAACCTATACCAGATGATACATATCCACCAATTATAGAAGGTTCAGATGTAGAATTAAGGGAAATGTGCTATGAAAAAGCTAAACGGATTTATGGAGAGCCAATACCAGAAATAGTTCAAAAGAGATTGGATAGAGAATTAAATTCAATAATAAGTAATGGATATGCAGTTATGTATATCATAGCTCAAAAACTAGTTGCAAAATCTCTCTCAGATGGATATTTAGTTGGTTCAAGAGGTTCTGTTGGTTCATCATTTGCAGCTACTATGAGTGATATAACAGAAGTTAATCCTCTACCAGCTCACTATATTTGTGAAAATGAAGATTGTAAATATTCCTTTTTTTATGAAATAGGTGAATGGGGGTCAGGTGTTGACTTGCCAGATAAGGATTGTCCAAAATGTGGAAGAAAACTTGCTAAAAATGGTCATGATATTCCATTTGAGGTCTTCTTAGGTTTTGAAGGTGATAAAGAACCAGATATAGACCTAAATTTCTCAGGAAATTATCAGCCTACAATCCACAAATACACTGAAGAATTATTTGGAGAGGGATATGTATATAGAGCAGGAACTATAGGTACTGTAGCAGAAAAAACAGCTTTTGGATATGCAAGAAAATATGTAGAAGAAAATAATATAAGTGTACCAAATGCAGAGGTACTTAGACTTTCAAATGGGTGTACTGGTGTAAAAAGAACTTCAGGACAGCATCCTGGTGGAGTTATGGTTATACCAGACTATAAAGATGTATATGATTTTACACCTATACAATATCCAGCAAATGATACTTCTTGTGGTGTTATAACTACTCACTTTGATTATCATTCAATAAGTGGTAGGATACTTAAACTTGATATACTTGGACACGACGGTCCTACTATCATAAGAATGCTTGAAGATATTACTGGAATAAATATAACAGAAATTCCTCTAGACGATGAAGAAACTATGTCTTTATTTACATCTACAGAAGCGTTAGGAGTTACACCAGAAGAGATAAATTGTCCTATAGGATGTCTTGCTGTACCTGAATTTGGAACTAAGTTTGTACGACAAATGCTTCTTGACACAAAACCCACTACATTTGCAGAGCTCGTACGTATATCTGGTCTTTCTCATGGTACGGATGTTTGGGTAAACAATGCACAAGATTTAGTTAGAGAAGATATAGTGGGATTAAAAGATGTTATATCTACACGAGATGACATAATGAACTACTTAATATTTAAAGGCTTACCTCCTAAGATGAGTTTTACAATAATGGAGAGTGTAAGAAAAGGGAAAGGTTTGAAACCAGAACATATTGAAGAAATGAAGAAAAATAATGTTCCAGAATGGTATATAGGTTCATGTAAAAAGATTAAATATATGTTCCCCAAAGCACATGCTGTTGCTTATGTTATGACCTCATTTAGAATTGCATATTGTAAAGTACATTACCCAGAAGCCTTTTATGCAACTTACTTTACTACAAAGGTGGAAGATTTTGATGCAGATTTAATTGTTAAGGGTTTGGATACTATAAAATCAAAAATAAATGAGATTGAATCATTGGGAAATGATGCAACTACAAAGGAAAAAGGTATGTTGACTGTATTAGAAGTTGCTCTTGAAATGTATGCAAGGGGGATAAAGTTGTTACCAGTTGATATATATAAATCAGATGCAAGTGACTTTATAGTTGTTGGAGAAAAAACATTACTTCCACCAATGGCAGCAATACAAGGCCTTGGAGGAAATGCAGCTTTAAATATTCAAAATGAAAGAAAAAATGGTGAATTTATATCAAAAGAAGATTTAAGAAAGAGAGCAAAAGTATCAAAAACAGTAATAGAAACACTTACTAATCATGGCTCACTTGAAAATATGAGCGATGAAAACCAATTGTCTCTGTTTTAGGTTAGTTCAAAAAGTTGCAAATAAAAGAATTTTATGATATCATAGTATAGAAAATAGTATACTTTGCAGAAACTAAGAGTGAGACAGCTGTTCTCACTCTTTTATTTTAAATATATTATTAAGAACTAGTTTAATTTTATTGAATACATTTAATTTAAAAATTATTTAATAAAATTAAACTAGTCATTTACAATTGAATAGGAGGTAATTTAATGAAAAAAGATTTAGAAGCAGCAATTGAAGAAATTGTAACTAAAATAACGGATGAACATGGATTTGAAATGGTTGATGTTGAATATGTAAAAGAAGCGGGAGAATACTACTTAAGAGTATACATAGATAAAGAAGAAGGAATATCTTTAAACGAATGTGAATTAGTTAGTAGAGAACTAAGCCCAATATTAGACGAAAAAGACCCTATAAAAGAGAATTATTTTTTAGAAGTATCTTCTCCAGGGCTTGATAGAGCATTAAAAAAAGACAGAGATTTTGTTAGATACCAAGGTAGAGATGTAGATTTAAAATTATATAAACCATTAAATGGATGTAAACAATTTGAAGGTGAACTTGTAGGATTAACAGAAGATAATAATATAAAAATCATTATAAATGGTGAAGAAATGGAATTTAATAGAAAAGATGTTGCTATTGTTAGATTAGCAATAAAGTTTTAGTGGTATATTAAATAGGGAGGAAATAAAAAATGAATCATGAATTTATGGAAGCACTAAACGAATTAGTAGTTGATAGAGGTATAGATAAAGAAATACTTATAGATACTATAGAGCAAGCTCTTTTAACTGCATACAAAAAAAACTTTGGTTCAGCACAAAATGTTAGAGTTGAGTTTGATAGAGACAAAGGAGATATAAAAGTATTTTCTCAAAGAGTAGTTGTCGATGAATCAGACCTATATGATACTTTCTTAGAAATAGAGTTAGCAGATGCTAGAGAGATAAACCCTAATTATGAATTGGGTGATATTATAGAGCATGAAGTTACACCTAAAAACTTTGGAAGAATTGCAGCTCAGACAGCAAAACAAGTAGTTGTTCAAAGAATAAGAGAAGCTGAGAGAGAAATAGTGTATAATGAATTTATAGAAAAAGAAAATGAAATAGTTACAGGAGAGGTTGCTAGAGCAAATAAAAATATTGTTTATGTAAATCTTGGAAGAATAGAAGGGATAATGACTCAAAGTGAGCAAATCCCATTTGAAAATTACAAAGCAGGTCAAAAAATAAAATTCTATATACTTGAAGTTAAAAAGACTAACAAAGGACCTCAAATAGTTGTATCAAGAAGTCATCCAGGTCTAGTAAAGAGATTATTTGAAGAAGAAGTTCCTGAAATATATGAGGGTATAGTTCAAATAAAATCAGTGGCAAGAGAAGCTGGGTCAAGAACTAAAATGGCAGTAAGATCTATAGATGAAAAAATAGACCCAATTGGAGCTTGTGTAGGTCCAAAAGGACTTAGAGTAAAAAATATAGTGGATGAACTTGGTGATGAAAAAATAGATATAATAAAATATAGTGAAAATCCAGCAGAGTTTATATCAGCAGCACTTAGCCCATCAAAAGTTGTTAAAGTAGATATAAATGAAGATGAAAAATCTGCCTTAGTTATTGTTCCAGATTATCAGTTATCACTTGCTATAGGTAAAGAAGGTCAAAATGCAAGACTTGCAGCAAAATTGACAAACTGGAAGATAGATATTAAGAGCGAATCTCAAGCAGAACAAGAAATGATAAATCTTGAAAAATCCAAAGAAATAGAAGATGAGGGTATTAAAGTTGAATTTATCAATCAAGATGAGTTAGATGTCTCAGATGATAATTTCAAAGAAGAAGAGTAAGGAGGGATGGCTTTGAAAAAAGTAAAAAAAGTGCCTCAAAGAAAATGCATAGCATGTCAAGATAGAGACTCTAAAAAAGAGCTTATAAGAATAGTTAAAAATAAAGAAGGAAAAATATTTTTAGACCCAACAGGAAGAGCTAATGGAAGAGGAGCATATGTATGCAAAAGCTCTGAATGTCTAAAAAAAGCTATAAAAAGCAAAGCATTAAATAAAGCTTTTAAAATTGATGTTCCTGATGAAGTCTATGATAATCTACTTATGGAGTTAGAAGAATATGAAAAATAATAAAGAAAAGATACACTCGTTCTTAGGACTCGCAACTCGTGCAGGGAAAATAGTGTCTGGTGATGATTCAACTTTGCTTGACTTAAAAAAAGGAAAAGTAAAATTAATTTTAATTGCAGAAGATGCATCAAATAACACAAAAAAACTTTTTAAAGATAAATCAACTTTTAGAAATATTCCATATCTATTTTTTTCAACAAAAGATGAAATAGGATTTGCAATAGGAAAATCTCCAAGAGCAGTCGTAGGAATAAAAGATGAAAATTTCGCTAAAAAGATAATTGAACTAATAGAAATTTAAAATAAAATAGGGGGTGATCTTGTGTCAAAAACAAGAGTATACCAAATAGCAGAAAAATTAAATATATCAAATGAAGAGCTTATAAATAAGTTAGCTGAATTAGATATTAATGTAACTGACAAAGATTCAGTATTAGAAGGTGAAGCGTTAGAATTAGCACTTGAAGTGTTAAGTGAAGATTCATCTCAAGAAAATGGAAATGTTATAGAAATAGATGGACAGTTGACAGTACAAGTATTAGCAACTAAATTAGATAAATCTCCATCAGAAATAATTATGAAGCTTATGAAAATGGGAACTATGGCAACAATAAATCAAGAGATAAATTTTGAGATTGCTGCTTTAGCTGCCAAAGACTATGGATTTGAATTAACAGTAGCAGAAAGTGATGATACAGAAGCTTTAGAAATAGAAGCTTTAATGGAAATTGAAGAAGATAATGAAGAGGATTTAAAATCTAGACCACCAGTTGTTACGGTTATGGGACATGTTGACCATGGTAAAACATCTTTACTAGATGCAATAAGAAAAACTGATGTAATTTCAGGTGAAGCTGGAGGAATAACTCAGCATATAGGCGCTTCAGAAGTTAAAATCAATGACCAAAAAATAGTATTTTTAGATACACCAGGACATGAGGCTTTCACATCAATGAGAGCAAGAGGAGCACAAGTTACAGATATAGCAATATTAGTTGTTGCAGCAGATGATGGTATAATGCCTCAAACAGTAGAAGCAATAAACCATGTTAAAGCAGCAGGAGTTCCTTTAATAGTTGCTATAAATAAAATAGATAAACCAGGTGCAAACCCAGATAAAGTTAAACAAGAATTAGCAGACCAAGGATTATTAGTTGAAGACTGGGGTGGAGAAGTAATAGCAGTTCCAGTATCGGCTAAGAAAAAAGAAGGAATAGATACACTTTTAGAAATGGTATTGTTGGTTGCTGAAATAGAAGAATTAAGAGCAAATCCAAATAAAAGAGCAGTAGGAACTGTTATAGAAGCTGAGCTTGATAAGGGAAGAGGTCCAGTTGCAACAGTACTTGTTCAAGGTGGTACTCTAACAGTAGGTGATCCAATCGTTGCAGGTGTTGCATGTGGTAAAGTTAGAGCTATGATAAATGCAAAAGGTAAAAGAGTTAAGACAGCAGGACCATCTACAGCAGTAGAAATATTAGGGCTATCAGAAGTTCCACAAGGTGGAGACCAATTCGTTGAGGTTCCAACAGATAAAATTGCTAGAAGTGTAGCAGCAAGAAGACAACAATTAGCTAGAGATGAGATGTTAAAATCAACTCAAAGATTATCACTAGATGCTTTATTTAGTCAAATGAGTGAAGGTGCTATAAAAGACCTTAACATAGTTATAAAAGCAGATGTACAAGGTTCAGTACAAGCAGTTAAACAATCTTTAGAAAAATTATCAAATGAAGAAGTACAAGTTAAAGTAATACATGGAGGTGTTGGAGCTGTAACAGAATCAGATATATTACTTGCAGCAGCTTCTAATGCAATAATAATAGGATTCAATGTAAGACCAGTTCCAGGCGCAGAATCTCTAGGAGAAAAGGAAAATGTTGATATAAGAACATATACTATAATATACAAGGCTATAGAAGATATACAAGCTGCTATGACTGGTATGTTAGATCCTGAATATGTTGATGAAGAAACAGGAAAAGCTGAAATAAGAGAAATATATAAAATATCTGGTATTGGAACAGTAGCTGGATGTTATGTAACTAATGGTAAAATATTTAGAAACTGTAAAATAAGATTAGTTAGAGATAGTATAATAATACATGAAGGTGAACTTGCAGCACTTAAGAGATTTAAAGATGATGTAAAAGAAGTTAATTCTGGATACGAATGTGGTATGAGTTTTGTAAATTATAATGACATAAAAGAAGGCGACATAGTAGAAGCTTATATAACTAAAGAAGTAGAAAGAAAATTATAAATTCGTATCAAAGAAAATCAGTTAGTAAAGAAGGTCGATGGTATGGCATCATATAATAGAACAAGAAGAATTGCAGAAGAAATAAGAAAAGTAGTAAGCACTATGCTTATAAATGGAGTAAAAGACCCTAGAATAACATCTTTGGTAAGTGTAACTGATGTAGAAGTTACAAATGACCTAAGATATGCTTATGTATATGTAAGTATTCTAGGTGGAGATGAAGAATCTACATTAGCAGGACTTAAGAGTGCTGGAGGGTATATAAGAAGAGAAGTAGGAAAAAATATAAAGCTTAGATATATTCCTGAGATAATATTTAAACTTGATGATTCAATAGAAAAAGGAATGTATATGGATAGTCTTATAAAGAGAGTAAATGAAAAAAATACTCAAAAAAATGAGGATGAAAATTATGATGAATAATATTGATAGTATTATAAATTATATATATGAGGGTGACTATTTTATAGTTACCTCTCATATTAGTCCAGATGGAGATAATATTGGTTCAACACTTTCAATGTATTATACACTAAAAAGTTTAGGGAAAAATGTATATTATGTACTTGATGATGAAGCCCCATTGAATTTAAAATTTTTAGTTGAAGGTGTAGAAATTTATAAGTCTCATGAATTTGATATAAATAAGTATTCTCTAATTGCACTTGACTGCGGAGATAAGATGAGAATATGTGTAAGTGATGAAATCAAAAATAATGCATCAAAAGTAATCTGTATTGACCATCATGCTAGTAATGATTCATATGGAGATTTAAACTATGTAGATATTGATGCATCTTCTACTTGTGAACTAGTGTATAATTTATTGGTTAGATTTCAAGAAATAAAAGACATTAAGATTATAAATAAAGATATAGCAACATGTTTATATACAGGTCTTGTGACTGATACTGGAAATTTTTCCTATTCAAATGTGCATGCAAGTAGTTTTGAAATGGCAAAGAATTTACTTGTTTTAGGTGCAGAAAAAAATATTATAATACAAAATATATATCAAAGTAATTCTTCTGATTATTACAAATTATTAGGTGAAGCTTTAAAATCTTTGGAGATATTTGATTCAAAGGTATCTAGTATAATTTTAACTCAGGATATGATGAATAGAAATAACATGAGTTTCAATGATGTTGATGGTATAACAACATATACTAGAGATATAAAAGGTATTGAAGTTGGAATTTTATTTAAAGAAAAAAAACAAGATGAAATTAAAGTGAGTTTTAGGTCAAAAAATTATGTTGATGTAAGTGAAATAGCTAAAGTATTTGGTGGCGGTGGTCATATAAGAGCTGCTGGATGTACTATCAAAGATAGTATTGATAATGCTAAACAAATGGTATTAGAGGCAGTGTTAAAATCAATTTAAGGTGACAATAAAATGAATAAGATTATAAATATATTGAAACCCACAGGTATGACATCTCATGATGTTGTAAGTAGGGTAAGAAAGATTTTAAATATGAAAAAAGTTGGGCATACAGGTACTCTTGACCCAGATGCATCAGGTGTTTTACCAATATGTACAGGAAAAGCTACAAAAGTATGTGAACTTATTTTAAACAAAGATAAATCGTATATATGTGAACTTACTTTAGGTATAAGTACAGATACCTATGATTCATCTGGAGAAATTATAAAAAAAATTGATGATTTTAAGTTAAGTAATGAAGATATAGAAAGAGCTTTTGATACACAAAAAGGTGAAATAGATCAACTTCCTCCAATTTACTCAGCTTTAAAAGTAAATGGAAAGAGAATGTGTGATTTAGTAAGAAGTGGTAGAGGCTCTGAGATTACTTTAAAAACTAGAAGAATAAACATAAAAGATATAAAAATCCTTAGTATAAAAGGTAATAAAGTAATGTTTTATGTTGAATGTTCTAAAGGGACTTATGTGAGAAGCATTTGCCATGATATAGGAGAATATCTAGGATGTGGAGGACATATGTCATTTTTAAATAGAACATCTTCTGGTAAATTTAACTTGGAAAATTCGATAACGCTAGAAGAATTAGAATTATTTTATGCAAATGAAACTCTGGATAAACACTTATATGATATAGATTATGTATTAGATTCGTTTAATTATATTGTATTAAACCCTAATGCTATAAAATATTATAGTAATGGTGGTTCAATAGATGATAAGAGATTTTTAAAGAACAATCTCAGTAAAGATGATGAATTTGTAAGAGTATATAGTAAAGATAACTTCTTAGGATTAGGAAAATTATCAAAACATAATAATACAGTAAGTGTTAAAAGTGATAAGATGTTTATATAATCAATGTATTTGAAAAAACACCAAAAGAGATAGTGCTATAATAACTTCTATAGTCTATCTCTTTTACTTATGCTATAATAGTTTGTGAATAAGTTAAGAGTAAATTATAATTTTAGTGGGGAAAATTTATTATGGTGATTATAAAATCTATAGCAGAAATAGCAAACATAAAAGAAAGTGTCATTACCATAGGGAATTTTGATGGCATACACAAAGGACATCAAGTTCTTATAAAAAAAGCAGTTGAATATGCAAAAAAAGAAAATATACAGAGTATTGTATTTACATTTGCAAATCATCCTGTAAACTACTTTAGACCAAACTCAACAAAAAATATTATAAGTAATGAGGACAAAATAAAATTATTAGAAGAATTGGGAATAGATATAGTTGTAATTATACCATTTGATGAGTATATGACTAAAATACCTGCAAATGATTTTGTAGAGGAGATACTAGTAAAAAAATTAAAGGCTAAAAAAATAGTGATTGGACATGACTTTACGTTTGCCAGAGCTAAAGAAGGGAATGTCAATCTATTAAAGAGCTTAGAAAATGAATTTGGTTTTGAGGTGGAAGTAATAAAACCAATCAAAATAAATGATGTAAGAGTGAGTAGTACTTATATTAGAAGTTTAGTATCCCAAGGTGATATGACTAATGTTAAAGAGTATTTAGGTCGTAATTACAAGTTAGAAGGGTGTGTTATACATTCTAAACACCTTGGAAGAACTATGGGATTCCCAACAGCAAATATTGACCTTAAGAATAATATGCTCGTTCCAAAGAGAGGTATCTATGCTTCTATTGTACATATTGGAGATGAGGTTTATTTTGGTGCTACAAATGTAGGTTATAACCCAACAGTTAATGGAAAATCTTTGTCTATTGAAACAAACATTTTAGAATTTGACAGAGATATTTATGGTAAAAATATAATTGTTGAATTTTTGGAAAGAATAAGGGATGAGAGAAAATTTAATTCAATAAATGACTTAAAAAATCAATTGTCTAATGACACAAACTATGTATATGAAAACTATGTTTGCAAAAACAAGTAATGTATGATAAAATGATTAAGGAAAATAACCATTACTCAGCTTTTGAATACTCCAATCAATGCTTAGTAATAGGCGTTTCTAAAAAAATACGGAGGTAATCTAAATGATAAACAAAACAGAAATAATCAAAGAATATGGAAGAGTTGAAGGAGATACTGGTTCTCCAGAAGTACAAATAGCTTTATTAACAGCTAGAATAAATGATCTAAATGGACATTTAAAAACTCATAAGAAAGACCACCATTCAAGAAGAGGACTATTAAAAATGGTTGGTAGAAGAAGAAACTTATTAGCTTACTTAAAAGAAAAAGATCTTGAAGGATATAGAGCATTAATAGCTAAATTAGGATTAAGAAAGTAATTTCATTCTTTATAAAAAAGCAGGTATAGTGTATACCTGCTTTTTTATAGTTAATTTATTATAGAGTAAAATAGTTAATAATAAAAGTAATTTATACATTATAAAAAATTATAAAATGAATAATATTGGGTAAGAATATAAGGTAATATATAAATACATAATCAATTAAAAAGGAAAGACAAGATAAATATAGAAATTTTATACTATAATATTTAGTTAGAATAAGGAGGAAATTATTTTGAAAATAAAGTTAGTATGTGATAGTTTGTGCGATATTCCAGATGAAATATCAGAGAAAGATTGTATAGAAATAGTTCCACTTACAGTTATTTTTAATGATAGAGAATATATAGAAGGAGTGGATATAGATAAAGAAGAGTTTTACAAGAAAGTAAAAGAAATAAAACAAATACCTAAGACTTCACAAGCTACATATATGGAGTTTAAAGAAGTATTTGATAAGTTTATAGAAGATGGATACCATATAATCTGTTTAACAGGTGCATCAAATGCTTCAGGAACTTTTCAAAGTGCCGTAATAGCTAAAAATGATATGAATGAAAAAGAAAAAATACATATATTTGATACTCGAAACTTATCACTTGGTAGTGGGCAATATGTTATAAAGGCTTGTGAACTTGTTGAAGAAGGTTTAGGGTTTGAAGAAATAATAAATGAGTTAGAAAACATTCGTAGCAGTATAAGATTACTTTTTGCTCCATATACCCTTGATTTCTTAAAACAAAGTGGAAGGGTTCCAGTAGCAACTGCTTTAATAGGAAATATGTTGAATATAAAACCTATATTTTTCTTTGATAATGGGGAAGCTAAGTTGGTAAACAAGGTTAGAGGAGTAAAAAATATAGCAAGTAAACTAGTAGATATAATTTTAGAAATGAATGAAGGGTCTTTAGAAGGGAAAATAGTAACAATAGGTTGTGGAGATAATCTACATGATTGTGAAATATTAAAAGAAGAAGTAAATAAAAGAATAAAAGCAAGAAGAGTCTTGTTTACTAGAGGTGGAGTTTCTATTTGTTCTCATACAGGGCCAGATATATTAGCTATAAGTTGTTCTAATTAGCAGAAATATAAGCTTCTTGCATATATAGGCAAAGATAATTTTTATATTGTTAATTTATAGTATTTTTGATAATATAGTAAATAGAGTGATATACGTGTTTTTAATAAGAGGAGGACAAGCATTAATGTTTGAACATAAAATATTTAAAATGGATTTCGCAGGGAGAGAACTTTCTGTAGAAATAGGAAAAATTTGTGAAATGACTAACGGTAGCTGTATAGTTAGATACAGCGACAGTATGGTAATGGTAAATACAACTAAGTCAGCTAAGCCTAGAGACGGAATAGACTTTTTCCCTTTAAGTGTAGATTATGAAGAAAAATTATACTCTGTAGGTAAAATACCTGGAGGTTTTTTAAAGAGAGAAGGTAAGCCTTCAGAAAAAGCGATACTTACATCAAGATTGATAGATAGACCAATAAGACCATTATTTCCAAAAGGATTTAGAAATGATGTTCAGGTAGTTGCAACAGTTTTATCAGTAGATCAAGACTGCACACCAGATATAGTAGCAATGATAGGTTCATCTATAGCACTTTCTATATCAGATATACCATTTAATGGCCCAACAGGTTCAGTATGTATTGGTCTTGTAGATGGTGCATTCGTTGTAAATCCAAATGCAGAGCAAAGAGAGAAAAGTTCAATGCATCTAGTTGTTTCAGGTACAAAAGAAGCAATAATGATGGTTGAAGCTGGAGCAGATGAAGTTCCAGATGATATAATGCTAGATGCTATTTTATTTGCTCATCAAGAAATAAAAAAAGTGGTTGAATTTATAGATGGTATAGTTGCAGAAGTTGGAAAAGAAAAAATTGTTGTTGAATTATACCATGCAGGAGAAGAAATAACTCAATTGGTTCGTGAATTTGCAACTGCTAAGATGAAAGATGCAGTTCAAACTTTTGAAAAATTAGAAAGAATGGAAAAGATGGATAGAGTTAAAGAAGAAACTCTAGCTCATTTTGAAGAAACTATTGAAAATTTTGAAGAACTTATTGGTGATATAGAGGAAGTATTACAAGATATAATAAAAGAAGAAGTAAGAAAACTTATAGTGCATGAAAATGTAAGACCAGATAATAGAAAATTAGAAGAAATCAGACCTATATGGTGTGAAACTGGTATGATACCTAGAGCTCATGGTTCAGCTATATTTACTAGAGGACAAACTCAAGTACTTAATGTAGCTACTTTAGGTGCTTTAGGAGATGTTCAAAAGTTAGATGGATTAGATGAAGAAGAAAACAAAAGATATATGCATCACTATAATTTCCCAGCATATAGTGTTGGAGAAGCTAGACCATCAAGAGGTCCAGGTAGAAGAGAAATAGGACATGGTGCTTTAGCTGAGAGAGCTTTATTACCAGTGATACCATCTCAAGAAGACTTCCCTTATGCTATTAGATTAGTTTCTGAAGTATTGAGTTCAAATGGTTCTACATCTCAAGCGAGTGTATGTGGTTCAACATTATCTCTGCTTGATGCAGGTGTGCCTATAAGAGACATGGTTGCAGGTATAGCAATGGGACTTATAAAGCATGATGGCAAGGTAGCAGTGCTTTCAGATATACAAGGTATGGAAGACCACTTAGGAGACATGGACTTTAAAGTGGCTGGGACAGAACATGGTATAACTGCAATACAAATGGATATAAAAATAGATGGTATAGATAAAGAAGTTCTACAACGTGCTTTAAAACAAGCTAAGGAAGGTAGAATTCATATACTAGGAGAAATGAGAAAAACTATATCTCAACCAAAACCAGAGCTTTCACCATATGCACCTAAGATTGTTAAAATGCAAATAAATCCTGACAAAATAAAAGATGTAATAGGACCTGGTGGAAAGATAATAACTAAGATAATAGATGAAACTGGAGTTAAGATAGATATTGAACAAACTGGAGAAGTATTCATATCAGGTATTGAAATTGATATGATTAATAGAGCTCAAGAACTTATAAATAATATAGTTATTGAACCAGAAGTAGGAAAAACTTACAAAGGTAAAGTAAGTAGAATAATGAATTTTGGAGCATTTATTGAAATACTTCCAGGAAAAGAAGGATTACTTCATATATCTCATATAGCTCATGAAAGAGTTGCTAAGGTTGAAGATGTATTAAATATAGGAGATGAAGTTGAAGTTAAAGTTACAGAAATAGATGAAAAAGGAAGAGTTAACTTATCTAGAAAAGTTCTTTTACCAAAACCAGAGCATAAAAATAAATAATGTATTAAATAATTAAAGGCAAAATCTTAGGGTTTTGCTTTTTTATTGTATAAATATACTTAGTACAAATATTTGAGAAGTTTAAGTGCTAAATAATTAAGTATCATTACGAATATATAATCTCTTATTATAATATTTTATTGCTAATGTGATAATGACTATTAAACATCATGTTAATATTGATTTTATTGACAATATATGGTAAATTACTAATAGTGTTAGCGATTAAGGAGGTGATAATGTGGACTATATGGAATTAGCACTTGAACTTGGAAAGGTTAAGACGTTGATGGTAAAAATACCACATAAAGATAAAATTGCAGATATACAAAGTGGTGAAAAATTTGTATTGGGTTATTTATCTAAAAACAATAAAAAAGTAAACCCAAAAGAAATAAGTAGTACTATGAATGTTAGTACTGCTAGAATGTCTGCTATTCTTAATCAGTTAGAATCAAAGGAAATGATTGAGCGCTGTGTTGACCCACAAAATGGTAGACAGACACTAGTTCAATTAATGCCTAAGGGAATACAACAGCAGAAAATAAATGAAAAAGAATTTTTAGAGTATACAGTTAAATTTTTAAAAGCACTAGGTCCAGAAGATGCTATTGCTTACATACGTATTCAAAAAAAGATTATAAAGTTTTTTGAAGATAAAAAATAGAGATATTTCTTAAGCGTTGCTAATAAAAACAGAAAGAAGGTAAAGACATGAATTTAAATAAGCAATCTAGAAATATGATTTTTGCTGTACTATTGATTGGATCTATAGTTGGCTCATTACTTCAGACATCTCTTACTACTGCATTGCCAGTTATGATGGGGGATTTAAATATATCAGCCACAACAGCTCAATGGCTTACTAGTGCATATACACTTGCTATGGGAATTATGGTTCCTGCAACTGCATTTTTGATTAGGAGATTTCCAACAAAACCACTTTTCATTAGTGCTATGAGTCTTTTTGCGGTAGGATTGTTGCTTTCTGCTAGTGCATCTTCATTTACACCTCTCTTGTTTGGACGTATATTGCAAGCAATGGGTAATGGAGTGTTGCTATCTATGACACAAGTAATAATTTTAACAATTTATCCTGCAGAGCAAATGGGCTCCATAATGGGTATATACGGTTTGGCTGCTGGTGCTGCTCCAATATTTGCGCCAACTCTAGCAGGAATTGTCATTGATATTTTTAATTGGCAAGCTATTTTTTGGTTTTCTTTAGTTATAAGTATTATTGACATTATTATAGCATCTAGAGTGTTACAAAATGTAATAGAGACAAAAAAACAATCATTTGATACGTTTTCTATGATTTTATGTGCAGTGGGATTTAGTGGCCTTTTGCTTGGACTTGGGAATATTGGAACAACTGAGTTTTTCAGTATAAATATTGCTTTGCCATTATTTGTAGGTATAGTATCAATTATAGCATTTTCTTTGCGTCAGATTCACTCAAAAGAGCCATTTCTAGAACTTCGTATTCTTAAGAATAAAAGTTATAGACTTGCTGTAATTATAAGTATGCTTCTATATGTTGTAATGATGGCAGGTTCCACTTTAATTCCAATATATATCCAGACAGTAAGAGGATTTTCAGCAACTAAGTGTGGTCTCATTATGATGCCAGGTTCTCTTGTAATGGCACTTATAAGTCCTTTTGCAGGTAGATTTTATGATAGGTTTGGAATACGAAAGCTAGTTGTATGTGGAAGTATATTCTTGGCAATAAGTTGTCTTGGTGTATCTTTTGTAGGAAAAGATACTTCAGTATTGTATATCTCTGTTTTTTATATTATACGTCTGATAGCTATTGGATTAATTATGATGCCTATTGTTACTTGGGGAATGAGTGTGCTTGGGGAAAAAAATATTGCTCATGGAACAGCATTACTTACTTCATTGCGTACAATAGCTGGTGCTATTGGCTCAGCAGTTTTTGTTGCAGTAATGACAACTGCTACAGTAACATCACGAGGTATGACAAATACTACAGCAAATGTATTTGGAATAGATGTTGCATTTATTTGTATTTCAATTGTTGCAGTAGTTCAGCTTTTAGTGGCTCTCTTTTTTATAGAAAGAAAAAGTTTAAAGAAATCAACAAATTAAAGATTATTTATAGATTTCAAAAGTACAATTACATAAACATATTCTAGTTATTATAATATATTTTCAAGTATGAAATTAAACTTTTGAACATGAAATAAAAAGCCTCTGTTACTCTTTCTAACAGAGGCTTTTTATATAAAATGTATTACATACTCTTGTATTAAAAGTAACAGTAGAAAGTACTGTAGGAAATTCTAAAATGATAGGAAAAGTAAAGAGCTAATTAAAAAGCTGTTTAATAATATAGGTTTATTTAAGAGATTTTTAATAGAATTTTTTATTGATATACAGAGAAAGGTTTATGTTATATTTAGTGCATAAATAGAGCTTTCCTTTAATAGTATTAAATAAGAAACAATTTGTACATAATTAGGGGGAGTTTTAATGATAATGATGGTACTTAATAAGAGTAAGCTCAAAAAAATTATAATACTAATTTTAGTGATATTATTAGGATTATCAGGAGGGGTAATGGTATTAAAATTGTTTAACAATAAGCCCGTTTTTAACTTGTTTAATGGAGTAGATTTACCATATGAGAGAGGTACAAAAGATAAAAGTGGATACGTTGCATTAACATGCAACGTAGACCTTGGATGGGAAACAGAGTACATAGAATCTATTTTGGAAACTCTTAAAAAAGAGAATGTAAAGATTACTTTTAATGTAACTGGGAAGTGGGCAGAAAAAAATAAAGACGAATTATTGAAGATAAAGAAACAAGGGCATGAAATAGGCAATCATGGATACAAACATTTAGATTATTCGACACTATCATATGAGGATAACTATGAACAAATAGAAACCTCTAAAAAGATAATTGAAGAAATTATAAATGAGAAGACTAAGTTTTTTCAAGCTCCAGCAGGTTCTTTTGGAGCAGAAACAGTAAAGGCTGCTAAAGAATTAGGATATACTTCAATTAAATGGGATGCTGACACTATAGACTGGAAATATAAAGATCAACCAGAAGTAATTATAGATAGAATGAAGAAAAAAGATATTAAAGATAGTAGTATAATCTTAATGCACCCAACTGATGCAACGACAAAATGTATAGATGATATTATAGCAATTGTAAGAGAAAAAGGATTAAAACCAGGTAAACTTAGTGATGTATTTAAGTAGACAAAGTATAAATATTTGATTAAGATTGTATAAGTTGTAGTTGAATTAATTAAAAGACTGACTTATAATGTAATACATATAAAAATAAATAGAATTAGAACATAGTGTTTTCAATAATCCAATGTAACATAAAGAATAAATTTTTAGGAGAATGTAATGTATAAGACAAAAATACTGGAAAATGGGCTTACAATAATTGGGGAAGAAATACCATATCTAAAGTCAATAACGTTAGGTATTTGGATAAATGCAGGGTCTAGAATAGAAGAAGAAGAGGTAAGTGGAACTTCTCATTTTATAGAACATATGATGTTTAAAGGAACCAAAAATAGAACCTCAAAAGAGATTGCTAGCACAATTGACAATTTAGGTGGGCAAATCAATGCATTTACAAGTAAAGAATGTACATGTTATTATGTAAAATTAATAGATGAGCATATAGATACAGGAATAGATGTATTAAGTGATATGATACTAAATTCTAGATTTGATAAAAATGATATAGATAAGGAAAGACTTATAATATTGGAGGAACTTAAGATGTATGAAGATTCTCCAGACGATTTATCTTATGATTTATTAGTCGAAAATATATATGCTAATGATGGTTTAGGGATGAATATAATTGGGACAAAAGATTCTCTATACAATATAACTAAGGAGTCTATGTTAGAGTACTTAAACAAATATTATATTCCAAATAATGCTGTTATTTCTATAGTTGGAAACTTTGATTTTGATGATATGGTAGATAAACTTAAATCTAAATTTGGAAACTGGAAAAAGAGAAGCTTAAGTATAGACATAACTGAGGCCAAGTTTAATCCTTGTTTTATATCAAAAAACAAAGATACTGAACAGGTAAACTTAGCTATGTGTCTAAAAGGTATTCCATTTGAAAATGATGATGAAGTTTATTCAATGGCGGTGGTAAACAATATTTTTGGTGGAAGTATAAGCTCAAGACTTTTTCAGAAGATAAGGGAGGAAAAAGGTTTAGTATATTCAATATACTCGTCACAAACACTATACAGAAAATGTGGTGAATTAGGTATATTCGCAAGTATGAGTACAGAAAATTTGCAAGATGTTTATAATTTAATAAAAGAAGAAATTGAAAATATAAGAAAAAATTATCTTACAGAAAAAGAAATATTTGAAAGTAAGGAACAACTAAAAGGTAATTATATATTGGATTTAGAAAGTACTAGCAGTAGAATGATGTCTACTGGTAAATCTATGTTGTTGAGTAAAAAAGTAAAAACTACAGATGAAATACTTGAATGTATAAATAATGTTGATATTAATTCAGTAAAAAAAGTTGTTGATAAGGTATTCAATATAGAAAATATTGGTACATGTATAGTTGGAAGAGATGTAGAAGATATTCTGCATTTGGATTAATATTTTAAAAAGTGAATCTCTGGAGGTATAAAATATGAATTTATCTGAAATAGCAGGTAAGGAAATAGTTAACTTAGTCACAGGAGAAAGATTAGGAGTTATTGGAGAGTGTGACCTTATACTAGATGAAACTACAGGCGGGATATTGGCGCTTTTAATTCCAAAAGAAAAAGGCTTTTTTGCCAGAAGAAAAGATAAGTCATTTTTAGAAGTTCCATGGAGAAATGTAAAAAAAATAGGCAATGATATGATAATTATAGAATATGAGGGATATATTTAGGAGGAAAAAATGAGTATTTTAGTGCAAAAGTTTGGTGGGACATCAGTAGAATCATATGAAAAAATGAATGAAGTATGTAAGATAGTAAAAGCATACAGAGATAATGATGAAGAGTTACAATTAGTATTAGTAGTTTCAGCAATGGGTAGAAAGGGCGCTCCATATGCAACAGATACACTTATAAATCTGTGTAATTCAGTAAATGATGAACCAAATAAAAGAGAACTTGATTTAATAATGTCTTGTGGTGAAATAATATCAGGGACAATTCTTGCTAATTTATTAAATGCAAAAGGTATAGAATCTGTTTTCTTTACTGGTCAACAAGCAGGTATAATTACAAGTGATGAGTATTCTAATGCTAAAATAAAATATATAAACCCTAAAAAGGTAAAAAGAGCATTAGATGATGGCAAAGTTGTTGTTATAGCTGGATTTCAAGGTGTAACAGATGATGGTGAAGTAACTACTCTTGGAAGAGGTGGAAGTGATACATCAGCAGTTGCTATTGGTAAATCTTTGGAATGTGAGACAGTTGAAATTTACACTGATGTAGATGGTATAATGACTGCAGACCCTAGAGTAGAACCAAATGCTAAAGTATTGAGTTTTATAGATTATGAAGAAGTATTTCAAATGGCAGATAAAGGAGCTAAGGTAATACATCCAAGAGCAGTACAGTTAGCTAAAAGTGGAAATATAACTCTAGCAATAAAAAATACAATGAATCCAACTTTTGAAGGTACAAAAATAGGTTCTTTATGTAAGCATTTAGAACAAAATATAGAATATGAACAAGAAAAAGACCTTAAAGTTGCTGTTGCAAATAAAGATAGTGTTGCTCAAGTTAAGATTAAATCAGCAGAAGAAGTGTTTACAGAAGTATTAAATGAAATAGAAAAGAAACTTATAAATATAGATATGATAAATTTCTTTATATCAGAAAAAGCCTTTGTTATTGAAGATGCTGATATAAAAGAATTAAAAGAAATACTAGATAAATTTGAATTAGATTATGAAGTAAATAGAGATTGTGCTAAAGTAACATTGATATGTTCAAGAATAGCTGATGAAATGTCTGGTATCATGTCAAAAGTAGTTAGAGGTTTATCAAAAGCAGGAGTATCTCTTTTACAAACATCAGATTCAAATATGACTATATCTTGTTTAGTTAGTGAAGAAGATATGCATACAGCAGTACATGCAATACACCAACAATTTTATGTAAAATAAGAATCGTAATGCAATTACTTTTA
Organism: Clostridioides sp. ZZV14-6153; assembly: GCF_020657855.1. Taxonomy (NCBI): domain Bacteria; kingdom Bacillati; phylum Bacillota; class Clostridia; order Peptostreptococcales; family Peptostreptococcaceae; genus Clostridioides; species Clostridioides sp. ZZV14-6153. The sequence goes on from NZ_JAGWCZ010000001.1 coordinate 272,443, forward strand.
TTCAAAATTTAATAATTTTTCGTATATCTTAATATATTTGATTTATTTGGCAAAACTAAGTTAAATATATTTTGATAGGAGTTTTTTTATGAAAGATTATAAAGATGATAATGAAACATTTGATAAAGATAATTGTAGAAGAGATTCTAGCTGTGAGGAAAGAGAATGTATAAAACAATTTGGCACTAGTGAGATGCCTCCTCAGCCTCCTAAAGATACCCAATGTATAACTATAATTGGAGAAATTGAAGGTCATTTTATAGGAAATCCTCAGAAAAAAGCTACAAAGTATGAACATATAATTCCAATGCTTTATTCAATTGAGGAAAGTAATGATGTTAAAGGAGTACTAGTTGTTTTAAATACTGTTGGAGGAGATATTGAGGCAGGTCTAGCTATTGCAGAACTTTTAAATAGTACATCCAAAAAAGTAGTTACTCTTGTATTAGGGGGAAGTCATAGTATAGGTGTTCCTCTTGCTACTGCAGGTGATTACTCATTTATAGCTCCAACTGCAACAATGATTATACATCCTGTAAGAACAACTGGACTTGTAATAGGTATAAATGAAACTTTCGAGTATTTTAAAAAGATGCAAGAGAGAATAATTCAATTTATCATAAGAACATCTAATATCGAAAGAGATATACTTGATAAACTTATGCATGAGAAAGATGAGCTTATAAGTGATGTTGGTAGTGTTTTAATAGGAAAAGAAGCTGTAGATTACGGGATTATAGATGAAGTTGGTGGATTAAAAGATGCTATTAAAAAATTAAAAGAGCTTATAAAAGAATCAGAGGAAGAAAAAAATAATGATTAAAATTTGTTTAAATAATAAAATTTATGATATAATGATGTAATAAAGTAGGAGTGTTAGTGTTAAGGCATTAGCACTTTTTGCTATGAAGGGGTAAAACTTGCTAAAAATAAGGAGTGATATTAATGGCCACGAAAAAGAAGAAAAAAAAGAAGGTAAATACCTTAAGCTTTAATGCAGAATATCATAATTTGATAACAATATTTATAGGTGTATTTTTATTATATAGTTTAAATTCTAATTCTATGGGATGGATACCTGTGATAATGCAAAATCTCTTTAAAGGATTATTTGGAGGACTTTCCATAGCAATACCATTTATAGTAATTATAACAGGACTTCTAGGGTTTTTTGATGGAAATGAATATATATATAGATTGAGAAAGACTAAATTATACTACATAATTATTTTATTTATTTTTGTATTTTATGGATTGTTAAATGCAGGAACTCTTCCTGTAGATAGCCCACTAAAAGGTAATATGTTTGATGATGTTATGAAATTGGGTGTAAGTGGACAAGGTAGTGGCTTAATAGCAACAACCATTGCGTATTATATGAGTAAAATATTTGGTATAGCAGGTGGATGGCTAATAAGTATATTTGCTCTTATACTTTCTATAATGTTTATATTTAATATTTCTATAAAAGATTTGGTATCAAATGCAAAGTCAAAATCTAAAGCATCAAAAGACAGTAATTTAACTTTTAAAGATAAAATTTCAAATATGAAAAAATCTGCAATAGATATGATAACTGATGAAGTGGACGATACTACTGTAAATAAGAAGCCTGGATTTTTTAAAGGGTTAATGTCAAAAGGCCGTGACAATGAAGATGAAGAAGATGAATATTTAGAAGAAGAAAATGGTGATGGTGTAGACGATAAGACTATTAAAATAGTTGGTTTTAACAAGGCAGAAGATGAATATTTAGAAATATTAGAAGGAACTCAAAGTATGCCAGAACTAGATGTTTTAAAAGAGTTACAGAAAGCTACAAATGAAAATTCAGTTGTGGAGACTAAACCAGAAAAGAAAGTTGATATAAGCAAATCTAATTTAGATGTAGAAAAAACTCAACCAATAAGCATTGTATCAGAGTCAAATAATGAAGACTATTCAAATTATAAAAAACCTAGTGTTGAACTTTTAAATAAAGTAAATAAAAAATCTGATGAAAATGGCAAAAAGAAGGTTTTAAAAAATGCCTCTCTTTTAGAAAAGACACTTTCAGATTTTGGAGTAGAAGCAAAGATTAATCAAGTTACAGTTGGTCCAACTATAACAAGATATGAGATACAGCCAAGTCCAGGGGTTAAAGTAAGTAAAATTGTAAACTTAACTGATGATATAGCTTTAAGTTTAGCAGCTAAAAGTATAAGAATTGAAGCGCCAATTCCTGGGAAAAGTGCAATTGGAATAGAAGTTCCAAATGAGGAAGCTCAAATGGTTGGAGTAAGAGAAGTTCTAGAAAGTGAAGAGTTTAATAATTTTGATTCTCCTCTTGCAATGGGGCTTGGGAAAGATGTAGCAGGCAAAATTATAATTGGAGATATAGGTAAGATGCCACATTTACTTATAGCTGGTTCTACAGGTTCAGGAAAGAGTGTCTGTGTAAACACTTTGATAAGTAGTATATTATATAAGGCAAACCCTGATGAAGTAAAATTACTTTTAATAGACCCAAAAGTGGTTGAACTTGCAAATTATAATGGAATACCACATCTTCTGATACCTGTAGTTACAGACCCTAAAAAAGCTGCTAATGCCTTAAACTGGGCAGTGACAGAGATGAATAGAAGATATAAACTATTTGCAGATGCTCAAGTAAAAGATGTAACAAGTTATAATGAAAAATCAGAGGAAAAATTACCTAAAATAGTAATAATAATAGATGAGTTAGCAGATTTAATGATGGCAAGCGCAAATGATGTAGAGGATTATATTTGTAGATTAGCTCAGATGGCCAGAGCTGCTGGAATGCACCTGATTGTAGCTACACAAAGACCATCCGTTGATGTCATAACAGGTGTTATAAAAGCTAATATACCGTCTAGAATAGCATTTGCAGTGTCATCTCAAACTGATTCAAGAACAATACTTGATATGGGTGGGGCAGAGAAACTTTTAGGTAAAGGTGATATGCTATTTTATCCACTTGGAGCGGCAAAACCAGTTAGACTTCAAGGTGCATTTATATCAGAAAGTGAGTCAGAAAGAGTAATTGATTTTGTAAAAGACCAGGTTAAGGATGGAATAAAGTATGAGGAAGATATAATTGAAACTATATCTAAAGTTAATACATCAAAATCTAGCGATGAGGATGAATTTTTAAGTGAGGCAATAGAATTTGTTGTAGAAAGTGGTCAAGCATCTGCTTCTATGTTGCAAAGAAGATTTAAAATAGGATTTAATAGAGCAGCTAGACTTATTGACTCTATGGAAGAAAGAGGTATAATTGGAGCTAGCGAGGGAAGTAAGCCAAGAAAGGTACTAATAAGCAAACAAGATTTGCAGAATTTAGAAGGTGAATAGAATTGTCGGTTATAGAAATAGAAAAGGCACTTAAGCTAGAAAAAGTAGTTTTTGTAGATGTAAGAACAGAAGGGGAATATGAAGAAGACCATATATTAAATGCTTTTAATATGCCCCTTTTTAAAAACAATGAGCATAATGAAGTTGGAACTATTTATAAGATGCAGGGAAAGCATGAAGCAATACAAAAGGGATTTGATTATGTATCGTATAAGCTAAAGGATATATATTTACAAGCAGCAGAGCTTACAGCAAATTATGATAATATTGTCATATATTGTGCAAGAGGCGGAATGAGAAGTGGAAGTATAGTAAATGTATTGTCATCATTAGGTGTAAATGTTTATCAACTTGAAGGTGGATATAAGGCTTATAGAAACTTTGTATTGGATTACTTAAGAAATATAATGAATACAAAGAACTTTATATCTGTGCATGGATTAACTGGCTCAGGAAAGACTGATTTATTGCATTTATTGAAGAAAAAAGAAATAGATGTATTAGATTTAGAAGGAATAGCTAAAAATAGTGGTTCAACTTTTGGTTTTATAACATTTGATGAGAAGCCACCATCTCAAAAGAACTTTGAAACTAAATTATTTGAAAGTATATTTTTCTCAAAAAAGGATTATATATTTGTTGAAAGTGAAAGTAAGCGAGTTGGAAGTGTCACAGTTCCTAATGAAATCTTCGATGCAATGATACGAGATGGGTATCATATACTACTGGAATGTGATATTGATAATAGAGTCAATAGACTTTGTAGAGATTATATTTATGGTAAAGATGAAGATAATATATTGGTTTTAAAAGAGTGTATAAATAAATTCAGAAAAAGATTGGGTCATAAAGCAGTAGATGAATATATTGATTTATTAGAATTAGGCAAATATGAAGAACTTGTAAAAAAATATCTTATAGAATATTACGACCCACTTTATATGCATTCAGTGGAAAAATATAAGTACAATAAAATTGTAAATTTTGATGACACACAAAAAGCCCTAGAATATGTTATAGGCTTATATGAGAGCATATTGGAAGGAGAGAAAAAATGTTAAAGATAGCATTAGAATCATTAGGATGCTCAAAAAATTTGGTGGATGCAGAAATAATGATGGGAATTTTAAATAAAAAAGGTTATAAATTGATAGGAGATTTTGCAGAAGCTGATGTAATTATAGTAAATACTTGTGGGTTTATAGAGTCAGCTAAGCAAGAATCAATTGATACTATAATAGAATTTGCAGAATTAAAACAGACTGGGAATCTAAAGCTGTTGATAGTAACAGGATGTTTAGCTCAAAGATACTCTGAGGAATTAAAAACTGAAATTCCAGAAATAGATGCAATAGTTGGTACAGGAAGCTACCAAAATATAGATGATATACTTAAAGATTTGAGTGAGAAACATCAAATTGTAAGTCTTGATGATATAGAGTTTGTATTTAATGAGGACTTACCAAGATATCTATCTACGCCTAGCTATATGGCATACTTAAAAATTGGAGAAGGATGTTCCAATAATTGTACTTATTGTATAATACCTAAGCTTAGAGGTAAATATAGAAGTAGAAGATTTGAAGATATAATTAAAGAAGCAAATAAATTGGCTGAATCTGGAGTAAAAGAACTTGTAGTTATAGCTCAAGATACTACAAAGTATGGTTTTGATTTATATGGTAAAGAGAGATTACCAGAACTTTTAGAAGAACTTGCAAAGATAAATGGGCTTAAATGGATAAGAGTCATGTACTCATATCCAGAATCAATAACAGAAGAATTGATTAAAGTTATAAAAGAACATGATAATATATGTAGCTATTTTGATATGCCAATACAACATGCAAGTAACAGTATTTTAAAGTTAATGAATAGAAAAACTAGTAAAGAGGATATATTAAATAAAATTAAACTTATAAGAAAGAATATACCAGATGCTATACTTAGAACTACAATAATAGTAGGTTTTCCTGGTGAAACAGAAGAAGATTTTAAACAGCTTGTAAATTTTGTCAAAGAAGTTAAATTTGATAGGTTAGGTGCATTTGCATATTCAAGAGAAGAAGATACACCAGCAGATAAATTACCAAATCATATAGATGAAGAAGTAAAAATACAAAGAAGAGATACTTTAATGATGATTCAACAAAAAATATCTGAAGAACTTAATGATAAAAAAATAGGAAAAACATATGAAGTACTAATAGAAGAGCAAATAGAAGATAATGTATATACAGGAAGAACACAGGGCGATGCAGAAGAAATTGATAGTATAGTATATGTAAAAAGTGTAGATAATCTTGAAGTAGGAGAATTCGTAAGTGTTCAAATAAATGATGCAATGGAATACGATTTAATGGGAGATGTTGTATATGAACTTGCCTAACAAATTAACTTTGTTTAGAATATTTTTAATTCCAGTATTTGTTTTAATAATGTTATTTAATGTACCAAACAAGTTTTTATTAGCTTGTATTATTTTTATAGTAGCTTCAATTACTGATGCACTAGATGGAAAAATAGCTAGAAAGTATAACTTAGTCACTGATTTTGGGAAGTTTATGGACCCATTAGCAGACAAATTATTAGTAATCTCAGCACTTACATGTATGATAGAAGATGGTCTAGTAAGTAGTTGGATGGTAATTATAATAGTAGCTAGAGAACTTACAGTTAGTATATTGAGGGCTATAGCAGCTGCTGATGGAAAAGTAATAGCAGCTGGTGGCAGTGGAAAACTTAAAACTATAACTCAAATGGTATCAGTAGTGATTTTATTGTTAGGAGCTCAGTTTGAAAATGAATTAATACTAAATATAGGTGGAATTCTTATACTTATAGCAACACTGCTTACTTTATATTCTGGATGGGAATACCTATATAAAAATAAAGAACTTTTCATGTCTTCAAAATAGAATATTATCATTTAAAAAACATAAATTGATTGATTAATAAATAAAAAATAGCAACTTAAAACTTTAAAAATGTAAAAAAGGGTATACTATTATAGTATACCTCTTTTCTTTTTCGGTAATATTTTCTTTTGTGTATATAATTATTGATAATGGTTTATAAATAAAATGTAGCAAATAAAAATATAATCATTAGGAGCGTTTTTAAATTGACTAGGTTTGATTTATGTTATATAATTAATATATAACAAGAGAACAAATGTTTGTAGATAAATGAAGGGATGGTATAGAGATGAGTGTAGATCAAGAAAAATTAAAAGCGTTGAATGAAGCTTTAGGTAAAATTGAAAAAGATTTTGGTAAAGGTTCAGTAATGAAATTGGGAGAAGCAACGTCTATGTCTATAGATGTTATATCAACAGGAGCAATCGGTTTAGATATAGCTATTGGTATAGGAGGTCTACCTAGAGGGAGAATAGTTGAAATATATGGTCCAGAATCTTCTGGTAAGACGACTGTTGCACTTAGTTGTGTAGCATCAGCTCAAAAAAATGGAGGAATAGCTGCATTTATAGATGCTGAACATGCACTTGACCCAGTATATGCAAAAGCATTAGGTGTGGATGTTGATAATCTAATCATATCTCAACCAGATACAGGAGAACAAGCCTTAGAAATAGCAGAGGCATTAATAAGAAGTGGTGCAATTGATATAATAGTAATAGATTCAGTTGCAGCATTGGTTCCAAAAGCAGAAATAGACGGAGATATGGGTGATTCTCATGTAGGTTTACAAGCTAGACTTATGTCTCAAGCACTTAGAAAATTAACTGGTTCGATTAAAAAATCAAATTGTGTTGCTATATTTATAAACCAATTAAGAGAGAAAGTAGGAATAATGTTTGGAAATCCAGAAACGACTACTGGAGGACGTGCATTAAAGTTCTACTCATCAGTTAGATTGGATGTTAGAAAAATAGACACAATAAAACAAGGTGACAAGGTTATAGGAAGCAGAACAAGAGTTAAGGTTGTTAAAAACAAAGTAGCACCACCATTTAAACAATCTGAATTTGATATAATGTATGGAGAAGGTATATCAAAAATTGGAGATCTTTTAGATATAGCTGCTGACATAGATATAGTTAAAAAATCAGGTTCATGGTATAGTTACAATGATACTAAACTTGGACAAGGAAGGGAAAATGTAAAAAAATTCCTAGAGGATAATATGGATTTAACTAATGAAATAGATGAAAAAGTTAGAACATTTTACAATTTAAATGAGGTTAGTGAAGAAGCCGGTACTTTGGTATCAGAAGACGTTGTTGAAAAATAAGTGAAAATATAAAAAAATAACTATTAAATAAGGACATACCACGCTCCCTATTAGCTTGACACAATGTTGAAAAAATTATAAAATTAAGTGAGGATAAAATATCTAAATTTAATTTTAATTATTAGGAATATTTTTTAATCATAGTGATGACATTTTGGGATTATTAACGAAGGAGGTGGATGTCATAGATAGTGTAGTAATGATTGTAATAGGTGCAGCTGTTGGTATTATAGCTGGATATTTTGTTAGAAAAAATATATCTGAAGCAAAACTTGGACAAGCTGAAAACTTGGCCAAAGAAATAATAGATAAAGCACACCACGACTCAGAAACAGTACAGAAAGAAAAGTTATTAGAAGCTAAAGAAGAGATCCATAAGTGGAGAACAGAAGCTGAAAGAGAAAACAAAGAAAGAAGAACAGAAGTACAAAAGTATGAAAAAAGAGTAGTACAAAAAGAAGAAGTCTTAGATAGAAAATTACAAAATTTAGAATCTAAAGAAGTAAATCTAAGTGAAAAATTAAAGACAGTTGAAAAGAAAGAAGAAGAAGTCGAAGTAATAAAAACTCAACAATTGGAAAAATTAGAAAGCATATCAGGAATTACATCTGATAAGGCTAAAGAAATTATTTTAACAAATGCTGAGAGAGATGTAAGACGTGAAATGTCTATAATGATAAAAGAGATAGAAGGTCAAGCTAAAGAAGAAGCTGATAAGAAATCAAGAGAAATTATAGGATATGCAATTCAAAAATGTGCAGCAGATCACGTAGCTGAAACTACTGTTACAGTAGTAAGCTTACCTAATGATGAAATGAAGGGTAGAATAATAGGTAGAGAAGGTAGAAATATAAGGACTCTAGAAACTTTAACAGGGATAGACCTTATAATAGATGACACTCCAGAAGCAGTAATTTTATCAGGATTTGATCCAATAAGAAGAGAAATTGCAAGAATTGCTCTAGAGAAATTAATAGCAGATGGAAGAATACATCCAGCTAGAATTGAAGAAATGGTTGAAAAAGCGAGAAAAGAAGTTGACAATATTATAAAAGAATATGGTGAACAAGCTGCATTTGAAACTAGTGTACATGGAATTCATCCAGAATTAATAAGATTATTAGGTAGACTTAATTATAGAACTAGTTATGGACAAAATGTTCTTAAACATTCTATAGAAGTTGCTCATATAGCTGGTATAATGGCTGCTGAGATAGGTGCAGACATTAGATTAGCTAAGAGAGCTGGTTTATTACATGATATAGGTAAGGCTGTAGACCATGAAATGGAAGGTACACATGTTGAAATAGGTATGGATTTACTTAGACGTTATAAGGAATCTAAAGAAGTTATACATGCTATGAGTACACATCATGGAGATTATGAGCCTCAGACCGTAGAAGCTGTATTAGTTACAGCAGCAGATGCGATATCAGCTGCTAGACCTGGTGCTAGAAGAGAGACTTTAGAAGCTTATATTAAGAGACTTGAAAAATTAGAAGAAATAGCTAATTCATACGAAGGTGTAGAAAAATCATTTGCTATACAAGCTGGTAGAGAGATTAGAATAATGGTAAAACCAGAAGCCATAAATGATGAAGAAATACACTTATTAGCGAGAGATATGACTAAGAAAATAGAGGATGAGCTTGAATATCCTGGACAAATAAAAGTAAGTATAATAAGAGAAACAAGAGCTATAGAATATGCAAAATAAAATATAAATATCTAAATGATAACAAAAATATTTTTAAAAATTTAAATTTGCCACAGGATAGAATGATTTATCCTGTGGTTTTTTAATTTTTAGGGCTTAAAATGATACAATTTGAAATAAGTATAAAGGGGATAAAGATTAATTAATTATAAAGAATTAATAAAATTAATCCTTATATACACATTGTTTGTATAATTATTTAAGTTTGTTTGATATAATGAAGTGATAAAATAATCTATTATATGACAAATTATAGTTAGGCAGAATTGACTACAGGAATGTCATATCAAAAAACTTTTAATCAACGTTATTGTGAACGATAAATAATATATTTGAAAAAAATATAAATCTTTTTAGACTTTTAATTTTGATGATGTTCTTTATATGATGTATTTGTATATTTCTGTTGTTTTATAAAAAGTAACAGATGAATATAAAAATTTAAAGTTTTAAAGAGTTTACTACTTGAAATAATTATATTTAAAGAAGGTGAAAATACAATGAAGCCAAAGTGAGGGTTAAAGAGGGGACATACTATGAAAAAAAATACACTTTTACATACAAATGTTATTGTTTGCACTATTATTACTCTTGGTTTTGTAGCTACTTCTGTAATTGGATACCAATCTAATACTAATATTTTTAAAAATGATATTGAGCATGTATCCACATTGGCTGCTGAAGGTATCTATTATCAGATAGATAAACTCCTTTCAGAACCTATAAATGTATCTCTTACCATGGCAAATGATAGTTTATTAAAAAACTTTTTAGATGGTGAGAAAGAACATATAAATGATGAGGAATTTACTTATAAATTACAAGATTACTTGAATGCATACAAGAATAAATACTCATATGATTCTATTTTTCTAGTATCTGCTAAAACAAATAACTATTATCATTTTAATGGGCTTGATAGAAATCTTAGTGTTAATAATTCAGAGAATCAATGGTATTATAATTTCTTAAAGAGTAATGATGAATATTCATTAAATGTTGATAATGATGAAGCAAGCAATAATAGTATTACAGTATTTGTAAATTGTAAGATAAAAGATGATGATGGATCAACTATGGGAATTATAGGAGTTGGATTAAAGGTTAATTCATTACAAATGTTGCTTAAAGAATATGATGATAAATTTGATGTTGTAGCACATTTAATTGATGATAAGGGATTTGTACAATTAACATCAGAAAAAACTGGTTATGAGCATATAAATTTCTTTGAAAATTCTAGTAGTGATTTATCTGATTCAAAGGAGTTAATATTAAATAATAAAAAAGAGCAGAGGAGTTTTTGGCATTCATCTGAAAAATCAAAAAGTTATGTTGTATGTCAGTATATACCTAGTTTAAAATGGCATCTTGTTTTAGAGACTGATTTGACTGTAATGAGTAAGCAACTTCAGATACAATTTTTAAAAGGAATTGCAGTTATAATTTTGATTATAATATTTGTACTTTTTACAATTACACGTGTACTTAAGAAGTATAAAAGTCAAATAATGAAGCTTAGTGTTTCTCAGAAATTAGAATATCAAAAGTTGTTAAGTCAATCTACTGAAGAACTTTATGAAAATATTTTTGAGATTGATGTTACTAATAATAGAGCTGGTTGTGAAGATTCAAATAGATATTTTCATGAGTTTGGCTTAGGGCTTAATACACCCTATGATGAAGCACTATATACAATTGCTAAAGAACAAATCAAAGGAGAGTATGCACAGGGTTATTTAGAGACGTTCTTACCAGAAAATGTTCTTAAGTGTTATAATAGCGGAATTAATAATATAAGCTATGATTTTTTAATTAAGAAAGATGGGGAAAATTATCACTGGATTAGAATTAATGCACGAATTTTCTTTTGGACATCAGATGAATCTGTTCGTATGATATCTTATCGTAAAAATATAGATGAGGAAAAAAATAGAGAATTATTACTACTTGAACGCTCACAACTTGATTCTCTTACTGGCCTTTACAATAAGGGGGTAACAGAGGAATTTATTAGTTCATTTCTAGAAAACAAGAACAATCAAGATTCAGAACATGTTTTTCTAATATTTGATATTGATGATTTTAAAAATGTAAATGATAAATATGGTCATGCATTTGGAGATTTTATTATAAATGAATTTGCATTAGAATTGAAATCTCAATTTCGAGAGGATGATATTGTAGGACGTATTGGTGGAGATGAGTTTGTAGTATTGATAAAAAATTTTAATAGCAATAACTATGTACTTATAGATAAATTAGAGCGTTTATGTTCTAAAATTAATCAGAAGAAATTTGCTGAGCAAGCGGAGTTTTCTATTACATGTAGTATTGGTGTAGCAATGTATCCTGAACATGGTTGCGTATATTCTGAGTTATATGAAAAAGCAGACCAAGCACTTTATTATGCAAAAAGCCATGGGAAAAATTCTTATCATGTATTTTCGGATGATTCTATGGATAGTATGTCATTTCACATAAATCCTAGAGATATAAAAGTATTATTGGAAATGGCTACTGATGGTATTGTCAAATTTGCTTGTATGGAAAATTTGAAATTACTTTATTTTAATCAAAAAATGCTTGAATTCACTGGATATTCTGCACACGTTGTTTCATCTGCAAACTTTGATGTTCTTTCACCAGTATTACAAGATGACTTACAAATAGTACTTAATACATTACGAGAAGCAATTTCTAAGAGAGAGACTTTTGAAGTGGTTTTCCGTTTGTGTCATACAGATGGTCATATTTTTCCTGTAAGAATGCAAGGTACATTTGTAAACGAGTTATATCAAAATCGTTATCCTGTTTTTTATGCGATTTATACAGATATATCAAGTCTTAGTATCATATCAGAAAATAAAAATTAAATGTTACAGTAAAATATAAAATTTAATATAATAGCATCAATATACGAAGATTATAAATAAAACCTGCTAAAAATCAATCTATTTTATTAGCAGGTTTTTAAATTTTTTAATACTAAGTTTTTATGTTTCTAGACGAGAAGATTCGCCATTTTAAAGATTTTACTTATTATTTTAAACATTAATTATGAAATTTATCAATTTATTATCTACATAAAATATTTTATAACAATAAATATCTATAGTTATTGCAAATTTTCTTTAATAGTTTTGTATTTATTTGTACTTATTTTGAATTTGTTTGCTAAATTTGCCTATAAAAAGTATATATAAAAATATAGTTTAAAATGGTATAATTAATTATAACAGAAGGAGGTAATGTAAGTGAGCCAATACATAAATATAAACTCTCAGTTAGACGCCCTGAAATTGAAAGAATTCGAGAAAGTATTTTACGAAAATATCAATGAGGACGTTAAAGTAGTGCCAAAAGTTACTCCTTTTAAAGGAATAAATACTGACTTGTTGTATGTAAAAGATGGAAAAATTTTATTTATAAAATTTATGGATACAACAGAAGATATATATTTTATTTTGGAAGAAGAGTTACTTGAAGTTATGCATGAGGAATATGAGCTTTTGAAACTAAAAATGGGACAAAAGAATAGAAATATAAGCTATAATTATGTTTATATTATGCCATATGTTGAAGTAGACGAAGCTTATGAGTTTGAAGAATTTGTGAATAATAATATAATAGATAAAAATAAGCTTCAAGATATAATGGCTAGTGCTTCACTGGATGAATATCTTAAGGAAAAAAATGATGAAATAAATTTAAATTTATTTTTATTAGATATATGTTCAGAATACTATATAATAAATGACACACTTCACCTAAACGAAAAATTTAAAAAAATTTCCTTCTACAATGATGACTATAAATATACAGCAACTATGATGGAAGAAATTCAAATTAAAGATGCTATTTCTATTAAATATGGAAATACACTTATTGAAGGCGGTTCTGGTATAGGGAAAACGGCAAATATGCTTTCTAGAGCTATAAAACTGGCAAAAGTATATCCACATCATAAATTACTAATATTTACACATACAAAACAACTATGTAATGAACTTCGAGAAAGAATTGAATTATTATATAAAGATAACAACAATTTAGAAGTTCATACATTTAGCTCTTTTATATTTAAATTAGCTAAAAAATATAATCTAATCATTGACTACAATATGTTAAAAAATGATTATGAAAAAACATTTAATAATCTTGTAAAGCAAGCACAAAACATTATAAAGAATAAAAACATGTTTAAGGCTATTTTTATTGATGAAGCAGAAAGTTTTTTAGATTATGAAATAGATTTTATAAGAGAGTTTTTATATAAAACAAAATTCATATTTAATGTGTATTCTTGTAACTCTTTAAATATCTTTAATAGATTAAATATATTTAGGAAACTATATAGTAATATAGAGTTTGATGATAAAATCATATTAAATAAAAATTATAGGCAAGCTAAAGAAATTGTTGATTTTACAAATAATTTTTCAAATAATTCTAATGCTTATATTAATGAATTAAGACCTAATACAAAGTTTAATACTTTTTTTAATACAAAAGCACTTAGAGGTGGTAATAAGTCGGTTGATATAATAAAAGTAAGTGATTTAGATGACCAAATAAGTTCTGTAATATGGGAAATCGAATATTTGATAAGCCAAAAAGGTCTTGATTATTCTGAAGTTGCTATTGTATATCCTTATAATAAGAAGAAATTAAAAAGTGGAAAAACTATTTATTTTCAATACATGTTAAAAAAGGCATTAGAAGAAGCACAAATTCCTTATATATGTGCAGAAGATAACTTAACAAACATAAGTAAGAAGGTAGGAACGACAATAGCAAATATATATACAATAAAGAATTTAGAATATAAAGCGATAATAATATGTGAGTTAGAAATGTTATATAATCAAACAATAAATGATACAGAGCAAGATTATCAAGTAAATGACTTTGTAGGTGATTTAAATAAGGTTTATTTGGCTATGAGTAGGGCCACTGACTATCTAAGTATAGTAACAACCTTTAATGAAGATGCAAGTGATATAATAAGAATTATTACAGAATCAAAAGAGGATAGGGAATAAAACGTATTTTGAATTCAAAAAATTAAAAGAGACTGAATTGTGTAGAATAAATATTACCAATTCAGTCTCTTATTTTTTTAACTTACTTTTCCAATATTATCAAAAGGTAATAATCTTACCATGACCTTACCAATAATTTCATCTTCATCAACCATACCTACATCTGGGAATCTACTATCATTACTATTTTCTCTATTATCACCCATTGCAAATAACTTTCCTTTTGGAACGACTGTGTCTACATCTCCAGAAGTATAATTATTATGTATATATGGTTCAGTTATTAATTTGCCATTTACATATACTTTAGAATTGGATATTTTTATACTATCACCTTCAGTAGCTATAACTCTCTTTATTAAATCTTTTTTCTTTCCAGTATCTCCATCAACTAAATCAGTTTTAAAAACTACAATATCACCTTTTTCAGGTTTACCAACTTTATATGATATTCTATTTAAAATTAAATAGTCTTTATCGTCTAAAGTAGGATACATTGATTCTCCACTAACAATAGAAGGTCTTATAAATTGTAATATTACAAATGCAAGTACAATAGCCATGGCTATTGACTTAATCCAATCAAATATTTCCTTTTTAACACTCATAATTTTTCTCCTTATCATTTGTCATTAAATTAAAATACTTTAGAATAAAAAGAAATAACCAAGAACAACTATACCCAAAATTATTCTATAATAACCAAAGACTTTGAAATCGTGTTTTTTGATATAATCCATAAAAAACTTAATAACTACGATTGAAACTATAAAAGCTACTACAGAGCCAACACCCAAAATAAGCCATTCAAATCCAGTAAATCCAAATCCAGCTTTTAAAAGTTTTAATGCACTAGCTCCAAGCATTGTAGGAATAGCTAAGAAGAATGAAAATTCTGCTGCTACATATCTAGAAGTACCAAGTAATACTGCACCAATTATAGTTGAACCAGATCTAGATGTACCTGGAATAAGAGCTAGACATTGGAATAAACCTATACAAAGAGCTAGTTTATATGTAACTTGAGAAAAATCTTTATATTTTGGTCTTTTATTTCTACTTTCAAGTCCTATCATTATTATACCATATACAATAAGAGCAATTGCAACTACTGTTGAATTGAAGAATAATCTGTCTATATCATCCTCAAACAGTATACCAATAACTCCAGATGGTATAACTGCAATTATAACCTTAAGCCATAAGCGAACTGTTTCTTTTTTTTGTTTAGTATTCTTTGCACTATCAAAAGGATTTAACTTCCTAAAAAATATAACAAGTACAGCTAATATTGAACCAAATTGAATTACAACTAAAAATGTATTTATAAATGTAGATGAAAAATTCAATTTTATAAATTCATCAACTAATATCATATGCCCTGTACTACTTACTGGTAGCCATTCTGTAATTCCTTGAACTATTCCCAAAATGACTGCTTTAAAAACTTCAAGCAAACTAAATGTTTCCAAATTTAAATACCTCCAATACAAATTTATAGTAGCATATTTTACTCAAATATTAATAAAATATGCCACCTTTTACTAACTTATAATACCACAGTACTGTGTAGTGCACAATGGAAGATTGATATTTTCATAAAACCTTCATAATTTAAAAAAATAAACTTGAAACTTGTCTATTGAATAAGGGGTATATATGAAGGGGAAATATATGGTATAGTAAAAGTATAACTATTTTATTTTATGAAAAGGAAAGGAGTTATTATGTATATTACGAAAATATTGGATGATTATGAGTATGAAACTTTTAATGTTTTTTCTACAAAATTAAACCCAAGTACAAAACACGATTATTTATCAAAGGTTATGTTATTTAAAGAGTTTCTAAAAGGAAAAGAATTAATTTATGTAACAAAAGAAGATTGTAAAAATTTTGTGGACTATATACAAACCAAATATGCAAAATCAACTTGTGAAAAGATATATAGTTATTTACATAGTTTTTATAACTTTTTAAAAAAAGAAGGATATATAGATATAAATCCATTTAGGCATGTAGAAAAACCAACAGTAACTAGAATAAAGACAAAGGATGATGTTTTAAGCATACAGGAAATAAATAAGCTTATAGGTATTTTACCAAAACTGAATATAAGAGATAGAGTGATAATAGTCTGTCTAGTTACTACTGGGTGTTTATTAAATGAATTAGTTAGCTTAAAGTGGAAAGACCTTATGGTAGATGAAAACGATAACTCGTATGTTAGACTAGGAAAGGGAAGAAAAGAGAGAGTAGTAAAGTTACATCCATACTTTTTTAGGCTTTTAGAAGACTACAGAAATTATTCTGGACTTCCAGAAGTAATAATACCTAATGATGATTTTATTTTTACAACTCAAAAAAGCAATTCTATAACAGATAGAAATGTCAGATTGATAGTAAAAAAAGCATTAGATTTAGCAGGGCTTTCTCAATATTCAGCAAGAGACTTTAGACATTCATTTGCAGCAATAAGTTTAAGACTTGGGGCGGATGAGAGTGACGTAAAAAATCAACTTGGCTGGAGTGATAAATACTATGCAATTAGATATAAATATGTATTGAATTTTGTTGATAGCGAGATTGTGGATTATTTAATTGAGAAAGATAATCTAGATATAAATAAAAAGTATTAGCACGTAAAAAATACTCTATATAAATATGAACAAAAAATAAAAAAGTCTTGTTATAGTTCGTAAAATTATATATAATTATTTATGTACTAATATGTACATAATAACTATACAACAAAAGATTTAAGGAAGGTGCTAATATAATGATAGATAACAAATATACTACGTACTCAAATCCGCTTACAGATAGATACTGTAGTAAAGATATGAGTTATATATTTTCTCCACAATTTAAATTTTCTACATGGAGAAGATTATGGGTTGCTCTTGCTGAAGGTGAGCATGAGTTAGGAATCAATATAACTGAAGAACAATTAGATGAGTTAAGAGCTAATATAGATAATATAAATTTTGATGAAGCTAGAAAAATAGAAAAAGAAGTAAGACATGATGTAATGTCTCATGTAAAAGCGTATGGTTTACAATGTGAAAAAGCTAAAGGAATCATCCATCTAGGAGCAACATCTGCTTATGTTGGAGATAATACAGACGTTGTACAAATGAATGAAGCCTTAAAACTTCTAAGAGTAAAGCTTGTAAATTTAATAAATAACTTAAAAGAATTTGCACTTAAGTATAAGGATATGCCAGCTCTTGGTTTTACGCACTTTCAAGCAGCACAACTTACAACAGTAGGGAAAAGAGCTTGTTTGTGGGCTCAAGATTTAATCCTTGATTTAGAAGACTTAAATTATAGAATAGATAATATGAAATTAAGAGGAGTTAAAGGGACTACTGGGACTCAAGCAAGTTTTTTAAGTTTATTTGAAGGAGACCATGAAAAAGTAAAAGAGTTAGATAAGAAAATTTGTAAAAAAATGGGATATAGTTCTTCTTATGCAGTAAGTGGACAAACATATACTAGAAAGCTAGACTATCAAGTAATAAGTGTATTATCAGGAATAGCTCAAAGTATGCATAAAATGACTAATGATATAAGACTTTTACAAAGTCTAAAAGAATTAGAAGAGCCATTTGAAAAAAATCAAATAGGTTCATCAGCAATGGCCTATAAAAGAAATCCAATGAGAAGTGAAAGAATAGCTTCTTTATCTAAATATATAATATCTGAATCTATAAGCCCTGCAATGGTACAGGCTACTCAATGGTTAGAGAGAACATTAGATGACTCAGCCAATAAAAGATTAGCTATACCTCAAGCTTTTATGGCAGCAGATGCTATACTTGAAATAGGTATAAATGTAACTGATGGGTTAGTAGTGTATGAAAATATGATAAATAAACGTGTAAATGAAGAACTTCCTTTTATGGCTACAGAAACAATACTTATGGAAGCTGTAAAAAGAGGTGGAGATAGACAGGAATTACATGAGATAATAAGAGAATATTCTATGAAAGCTGCTTATAGAGTTAAACATGAAGGAAAAGATAATAATTTAATTGAGCTTATAATGAATGATGATTCATTTAAAATGAGCAAGGAAGAAATATTATCTATAATGGACCCAAAAAAATTTATAGGTAGAGCTCCAGAACAAGTTGTAGAATTTGTAAATGAAGTTGTAGAACCAACTATAAAAGATTATAAAGAAGAT
Source organism: Clostridioides sp. ZZV14-6153 (assembly GCF_020657855.1). Taxonomy (NCBI): domain Bacteria; kingdom Bacillati; phylum Bacillota; class Clostridia; order Peptostreptococcales; family Peptostreptococcaceae; genus Clostridioides; species Clostridioides sp. ZZV14-6153. The sequence continues at coordinate 291,008 of NZ_JAGWCZ010000001.1, forward strand.
TTAGGAAAAGTAGATGTGGATTTAAGAGTGTAAGTTTTATAGATAAAATATAATTAAAAACGGCTATCTTATTTATAAATAAGATAGCCATTTTAATGGGCTAGCGTCTGCTCTTCACCGCTGTGAAGAGTTCTTCCTTATTTACTATATCATGAATTCAATAAAATAGCTATATAAATAATATTTAATCAGAAAAATATAATTAAAAACAAGAAAAATAATAAGATTACTAATTAAATTTAATCATTATTCAAAAACTATTGTACTTGCAATATTTTTAATGTAAACTGAAATAAAGTTAGTTAGATAATTTAATAAATTTTAAAACAACCGAGGTGATTGTATGAAATACGTAGTAAAAGATACTATAAGTTTTTTGGTAAAAACATTTCCTAAGATTTATTCTAGTTTATATTTAGAAGACCTAAAAAAATTCGCACCAGACTATAATGTAAATAAAACACAATTGAGAGCATTAGTATTTATAAGAAATTATGGAGTAATAAGCATGACTGATTTATGCTCTAAATTAAATATAGAAAAAGGCAGTCTAACTAGTATGGTAGATGATTTAACAGAAAAAAAATATGTAACAAGAGAAAGAGATTTAGTTGATAGAAGAAAGTATTTAATTGACATTACAGAAGAAGGAGATAAGATAGCTTCTGATTTTATGGATAAATTAAGTGATGGATTGGAAGAAAAGCTTTCTAGACTAACTGAAGAAGATAGAAAGAACTATCTAGGAGCAATAAATACTCTTCAGTATATATTAAATAAAGATGAATTTAAATAGGAAACTATGAAAAATCCCCTTTTCAAATATTGGTTGAAAAGGGGATTTTTTATCTAATAAAATTTACATAAGGTAAACTTTTAAAATTTATTTGTGTAAAGCTACATATTGCTCTAAACCTTCTTTTAATAATGTAGCAGCTCTATGAAGGTCAGTTTCATTTAAGATGTAAGCTAATCTTATTTCGTCACGTCCTAAACCTGGAGTAGCATAGAATCCTTCAGCAGGGCAAACCATAACAGTTTCATTATTTTTACTGAACTCTTTTAACATCCAGATTGTGAAATCTTCTGCATTTTCAACTGGTAATTTAGCAACTATATAGAATGCACCAGTTGGTTTTTTACAGATAACACCTTCAACTTTCATTAATTCATTGTATAATACATCTCTTCTTTTTTTGTATTCTTCATTAACTTCTTTGAAGTAAGAAACTGGAGTTTTGTATAATTCAACAGCTCCTATTTGTTCTAATGTAGGAACACAAAGTCTTCCTTGGCATAATTTAAGTATTTGAGCGATAAGACCTTTATTTTTACAAGCGATAGAACCAATTCTAGCACCACAAGCACTGTATCTCTTAGAAACACTGTCTATTATTATAACTCTGTCTTGTACACCTTCTAAGTTACCACAGCTAGTGTATTCAAGTCCATCATAAACAAATTCTCTATAAACTTCGTCTGCTATTATCCATAGATTTTTTTCTTTAGCTATTTCAGCTAGGATATTAAGTTCTTCTTTTGTATAAATTGCACCAGTTGGATTTCCTGGGTTAGAAAGAATTATAGCTTTAGTTCTATCATCTACCTTAGAAGCTATTTCTTCTTTTGATGGAAGGTGGAAACCGTTTTCTGCTTTTGTTGTAACAGCATTAACTTCTACGTTTACACATTGACCAAATCCATTGTAGTTAGTATAGAATGGTTCTGGAACTAATAAATTATCTCCTGGGTCACAAACAGCCATCATAGTGAAAAGTAAAGCTTCACTACCACCATTAGTTACTAATAATTCATCTTTTTCAAAATCCATATTGTAAGTTTTGTAGTAATTTTGAAGTGCTTCTAATAATTCTGGAATACCTTCAGAAGTAGCATATTCTAAAACTTCGCTATCAAAGTTTTTAACAGCATCAAAAAACCCTTGAGGAGTTTTTATGTCTGGTTGACCTATATTTAAGTGATATACTTTGATTCCTTTATCTTTTGCTGCTTGTGCAAATGGAACAAGTTTTCTGATTGGAGAGGCTTGCATTGCACTAACTCTGTTTGAATAATTCATTTTAATACCCCCTATTTAATTTAAATACGTATATTGTATTATGTAAATTGTATATTGGAATACAAGACATCTTTACAAGATAATAATAACATACTTATAGGTAAAAATCATCAAAAAAAATTAATATAGCTTTAAAATAAACTTTTAACAAATTAGAGTGAAATACTCGTATTTATACTAATAAATTATATGTACATAAACTTATTTATAGTATGATAATATATGTATATATTAGTTATAATTTTTTTGTATTACAAAATTAAAATACATAATACTAAATATGTAAAATTATAAAAAATATTATAAATTTATTTAACAGATACAATAAATATCATATAATTATATTAAAGGCTATTAACTAAGAGGTGTTAATTATGAGAGAATTAAGAATAGATCCAATTACTAATGATGTTGTTATATTTGCTACTGATAGGTTGAAAAGGCCATTAGATACAATTGATGTACCAAATGATGAAGAAGAAACTAATGAATACGATGAAGGATGCCCATTTTGTAAGGGAAATGAAGTTTATGCAACGGATACACTATTTGAAATAAAAGGTGATGAAGGTTGGCTTGTAAAATCCATATATAATAAATTTCCTATAATTGATGATTTGGCAAGAGATATATATGGTATTCATGAGGTAATGATAGAAAGTAATAAACATAACAGCAGTTTTTACAATATGAATCAAAAAGAATTTGAAGATGTTTTTTTTATGTATAGAAATAGATTTAAACGTTTGTCGAAAGATGACAAAGTAGAATATGTGAGTATTTTTAAAAATTTCTTGAGAAAGGCTGGAGCATCTTTGATGCATCCACATGCTCAAATACTATCTATGTCTTTTATTCCACCTGAAATTACAAATGAGTTGTTGGTTTCAAAAGAGTATTATGATAGCAATAAAAGCTCTTTGTATAATGACTTGGTAGAAAATGAAATAAGTTTAAATAAAAGAGTGGTTTATAATGGAGATGCTTTTTTAGTAATTATACCATATGCAACTAAGTACAGTGGAGAAGTAAGAGTAATATTTAAAGACAGCATAAAGTTTGATGAATTAACAGATAACAATATAAAAGAGCTTTCTATGATATTCGAAAAGTTATTTAAAAAATTATATAATATAAATGGATATATGCCATTTAACTTGTGTATCCATACTCATCCAACAAAAATTGAAACAAAATCATACTTTAATGTTCATATGCACATAATACCAAGAAAATATAACCTTGGAGGATTTGAACTTGGAACAAATATGTATGTTTCTTCAATGAATCCTGAAGAATTAACAAAAAAATTAAAATTTGATTAAAGGATGTACTTTTTAGGTATTAAAGAAATAATAATTTTAAAATAAAATTATAGTATATCAATGTTAAAATAAAAACAAATAGAAAAATAAATGAAAAAACTAATAGAAAATTACTATTTAGATGAGGAGTGGAATATGAAATTTATATCGTGGAATGTTAATGGGATAAGAGCATGTGTAGGGAAAGGATTTTTAGACTTTTTTAGAGATATTGATGCAGATATATTTTGTCTACAAGAGACTAAATTACAGGAAGGGCAAATAGAGTTAGATTTGCCGGGTTATTTTCAATACTGGAATTATGCAGAGCGAAAAGGTTATTCAGGTACTGCTATATTTACCAAAAAAGAGCCTTTAAAAGTAATGTATGGAATAAATATAGAAGAACATGATAAAGAAGGTAGAGTTATAACTTTAGAATTTGAAGATTTTTATTTTGTTACTGTATATACTCCAAATTCTCAATCTGAGTTAAAGAGATTAGAATATAGAACTAGATGGGAAGATGACTTTATAGATTATTTGGTTAAATTAGATAATTATAAGCCTGTAATAGTGTGTGGAGATATGAATGTGGCACATAAAGAAATAGACTTGAAAAATCCTAAAAACAACACAAAGAACGCAGGTTTTACAAAGGAAGAAAGAGAAAAATTCTCTAAATTATTAGATAGTGGATTTATAGACACATATAGATACTTTAATCCTGATAAAGAAGGAGTGTATAGTTGGTGGTCATATAGATTTAATGCAAGAAAAAATAACGCTGGATGGAGAATAGATTATTTTTGTGCATCTAAAAAATTAGAAGATAGATTGACAAATGTAAATATACACACTGAGGTATTGGGGTCAGACCATTGTCCAGTAGAATTAGAGATAAGATAGAAGTTTCATAAGGATAAAAATTGGGCTGTAGATGTAAATTTAAAGTTAATTATTCTTTTAATCTACATGCCTGTTTTTAACCTAGATAAATTTCACTTATTTTTTCCTTGTTTACAATTTTCTAATTCAAATTGATTTGTTTTTCCCATGTTGTAAGCTAAATTAATAATTTTTTTCTCATCTTTAGTCAAATCGCGATTTAGAATTTTCTTGAACTCATCAAACAATTTATCATAGTCAACTCTTTTTTTATTAGAATACTTTATAGATTTAGATTTAATATTTGTATATACATATATATCAGGTACTATACTTGGATTGTATATCTTAATAAAAACCTTCGATGTATAGTATGCATCATTTAAAGCATTGTGATAAGACATTTTTTCATCAAGTTCCAATATAGAAATAGCATTTTGCAAGCCAATACTTTTTCCTGCTGGATTATTAAAATATTTAGATGCATGTTGTTGAATATTAATATAAGACTTAGGTAAAATATCTGATGCTAGCTTATGATAATTGATATTTCTGTATAATTCCTTTAAATCTCCAACTCCCCAAACACATAGTATAGGGTCGTGTGATGCTATAAATTTTATGAAATTGTTGTAAACCTCAGGAAAAGTAGGCGAATTGTTAAAATCAGAGTCTTTAATATTAGTCATACGACTAATAAAAGGGTGCATTGCCTTGTATAGTGTAGGTTTAATATAGCTATTAAATGTATCTACTATATTAAATTTAGAATCCAGTTTAATTGCTCCTATTTGTATAATTTCAAAAGGACATTTTTCATTGGACACAGTTTTATTGAGTTTTTTGTCAAAGCCTTGGTTGAATTCCAAATCGAAAATTATGTATTCCATAAAGTTTATCTCCTAAATTTTTGTATTATTACTAGTATAGATTATATTATAAGCTAAATTAAATTTTTAAACAAAAATACTTTTATTTTAGTATACCCCATATTTATAAAAATGTTAAACTATTGTATGTATAATATTTTTCCAAGAAAAAATATTGCGAACTTTTTGTACTTGATATATAATAATATAAATAAAAACACGAATAAAACACGAATGTTTTGCAAGAAAAATTCATAAACATAAGGAAAAATGAATTTTATCTTGTATATTTAATAAAATAAAATTTACACAAAAATCATAGGAGAGTGAAAAGATGGAGAGTTTATTATATGTAATAGAGAAAGATAAGCATACCAATGAAGAGATAAGAGAAATCCTAAAGAGCAATAAAAACATAAGATTCGTTTCTTTAATGGGTGTTGACTTAGGAGGAAATGCAACAGACGAAAAAATTCCTGTAGAATTATTTTTAGAGGATATAGATAAATTCTTAGAATCAGCTATACAAACTGATGGTTCAAGTGTTGAGCTTTATAATATAGCAACACTAAATAATGCAAAAGTAGACTTAATGCCAGATAAAAGTTGTCATTGGTATGTAGATTACAATATGGAATACATAGATGAAGAAGCAGGATTACCTGTAGGAACATTAAAGATACCTGCATTTCTAATACATGATAATAAAAAAGTATGTTCTAGGGGAATTCTTCAAAAAGCAGATAAATATTTTAAGAAATCTATGTTTGAAATATTTAGAGAATATCCACATGTAATAAACAATATAGGAATAAACTCAGTAGATGATATAGAAGAAATAATGTTAACAGCAGCTACAGAACTTGAATTTTGGGTTAATACTCCTGAAGATAAGGCTGACTTAGAAAAATTATATGTATCACAAAGCTTAAAAGAACAATACTGGAAAAGAACTCATGGTATTATAAGAACTTGTCTAGAACAAAGTTTAATAATACTTCAAAAGCTAGGTGTAAGCCCTGAAATGGCTCATAAAGAGGTTGGTGGAATTCAAAGTTCTATAAGTATAGATGGAAAGACAAACCATGCTATGGAGCAATTAGAGGTTTCTTGGAAGTTTTCTACACCATTACAAGCGGCAGATAATGAATTATTAGTAAGAGATGTTATAGAAGATGTATTTACATCACATGGATTAGAAGTCACATTTAAAGCAAAGCCAATTCATGGAGTTGCAGGAAGTGGTGGTCATACACATGTAGGAGTAAGTGCAAAATTAAAAGATGGAAGTAGCAAAAACTTATTTGCTCCAAAAGATTTAAAAGAAGATTATCTAAGTGAATTAGGGTATGGAGCTCTTATGGGACTTCTTTATAATTATGAAGTATTAAATCCAATTGTAACAGCTTCTAATGATGGATTTAATAGACTAGTTCCTGGATTTGAAGCACCTGTATGTATAGTTACATCTTTAGGTCATAGTTATGAAATGCCATCTAGAAATAGGTCAGTACTTGTTGGGTTAATAAGAGATATAAAGAATCCAAAGACTGTAAGATTTGAGTTAAGATCACCAAGTCCTCTATCTAATACTTATCTAGTAATAGCAGGATGTTATCAAACAATGTTAGATGGTATAAAAGCAGCAGCTAAGAGTGGACTTAGTACTAAAGAACTAGAAAAAGAATTATCTAAAAATGTGGGAGAAGAAAGTTTCTATTTAGAAAAAGACAGAGCATATAGAGATGAAAATGATGTATTTGAACATTATAATTTAGAAGAAAGAAATGCAAGATTTGGAACACCTCCAGCAACAGTTTATGAAAATATGAAAAATCTAGAGATATATGCTTCTAAATTAAAATCTTTAAAACAAGGCGATGTATTTACTGATAGCATAATAGAATCATTTAAAGTTGGGGCAATAGATAAGTGGCAAAAAAAATTAAAAACTAGAATAATAGAAGCGGGAATTCAAAAGATAAGAAGTATTGTAAAAGTACACACAAAAGAAAATATGGATGCACTTGATGAAGTAGTTTGGAATTCAATATCAGACTTAAAGTTTAATATTATGAAAGACACTTTAACTAGAGAATCACTATTTACTAGAGTAAGAGAAGCTGTAGAAAATAAAGATTATCAAACTGCTTCGGATTTACAAATAGAACTAAAGAGAAGCATGGAAGAAATACAACAATTATATATGCAATACAAGAAAAATATATACTAAGATAAAATGATAATAATTTGATTTTGATATTATAAAGGCAATTAAGTATGATTAAATCATTTTGAGTTAAATCTCAAATGTAAAAACCATACTCAATTGCCTTTAATTTTTGATTTTAAGTTTTACAATAAAATTAATCTAAATTAATTATATTGATTATCTATTAATTCTGATATATAATCAGCAATTTCATCTGGATGAATGACTGTTTTAAATTCTTCTAGATTCTTTTTCATAAAATTTATTATAGAATCAAATTCATTTGACACTAACTTATAAAATATATTTTTTAGGTCTAGGTCATCGCTGTAAATCATTCCAAGACCCTTATCTATTATAAATTTGGCATTTTCAATTTCTTGACCAACTTTTGGCATTTTTACGAGCACTGGAGTTTGAGACTGGATTGCTTCAAATATAGTTGCTCCTCCAGGTTTAGTCAACATTAAGTCACATTCTTCTATTAGATTGTACATATCATTTACAAATCCAAGTACTTTTATATTTTTTAGAGGTTTTTTATGAGTTAAATTATCATATAGTTTTTTATTTTTACCTGTAACTATTGTAATCTCTATGGAATTAATATGTTCTTCAATAAAGTCATCTATCCAATGCATAAAATCCTCATCTATATCAAATAGACCTCTTCCTCCTCCTAAAAGCAATAATCTATATTTTCCATAACAAGGTTCTTTACTTTCAATCTGGAATCTCTTATCTACAGGAACTCCAGTAACTTTTATGGAATCTGGGTTTATTCCTTTTTGAAAAAATCTATTTTTTATCTCTGGAGATGGAACAAAATATAAATCTGTATTTTCAAAAACCCATTCCATACTGTCTACAACATCTGTAATAACTGTCAATGTGGGTATATTTATGTCAGGATTTTTTATCTTAAAATTATTTACACAAGCAGCTGCTAGTGGAAATGTAGAGATAATCAAATCTGGATTTATATCAGAAATATACTCAGAAAGTTTAGGTGTATATAATTTATGAGAGAAATCATGTCTTGAGTCAAACGATTTCTTAAAATAGTAATAATAATTATATAATCCAGGAGTATATTTTGTATTGTTTTCATAAAGCTTCACCATAGGCTTATTCATCATAGGGATACTTGCATTTATAAAGTTTTGTATAACAACATTGTAATTACTATATTTTTCAATGATACATTCCTTAACTGCTTTTGCAGCACTTATATGACCAGCACCAAATTGAGCTGTTAAGATTAATATAGTTTTATCTTCTTTTGTTTTAGACAATTTATCACCACTTTCATAAAATATATCTGATTAGAGTATTATACATTTACAGAAGAATTTAATCAATAATAATATTAAAAAATAACTATTGTGTAAAACATAGTACTGTGTTATTATGAAAGCATAAGAAGTTTTAACATAGTACCTTGTAAAACACAATACTGTGTATTTAAAGAAAGGATGGAGTATATGAACACACAATTTAGAAAGGGTGTCTTAGAAATTTGTGTACTCGCGCTAATATCTAAAAAAGATATGTATGGATATGAAATAGTACATAATATTTCTAAAGTAATAGATGTAAATGAAGGAACGATATATCCTATTCTAAGAAGACTGACAAAAGATTTGTATTTTGAAACATATATACTAGAATCTAATGAGGGTCCTGCTAGAAAATACTATAGAATAACTTCACTAGGAAAAGAAAACTTATCCAATTTGATGGAAGAATGGAGAGAATTTGTAAAGGCTGTTGAGATTTTAATAAGTGAAGATGAGGGAGGTAATGAACTTGAATAAAACTGAGTTTCTGGAAATTTTAAAGGATTATCTAAGAAAGGATTTTTCTGAGAGCGAAGTTAATGATATATTGAGAGATTATGAAGAATATTTTGTAGATGGGATTATAGAAGGAAAGAGTGATATGGAGATAATATCATCACTTGGTTCACCAAAATCTATAGCAAGAGAACTTATTCTACAGACGAAAGAAAAAAACATTGAAGATGAAAAAATAATAAACACAGATATTTTAAATGATAAGTTTAGTAAATTCAAGTTAGATATGAAAAAGGGATATTCTATTTTAAAAGATGAAGCTAAAGAAAAATACAATAAATCGAAAGAAAGAGTAAATGATAAACTTACTCCAAGTATAGAAGAAGGTGTTGTAGGAGTATCTAGAGAAGCTATAAAGATTTTATTAGTATTTTTATCCTTATTATTGATTATTCCAGCATTTGCATTTGTATGTGCTATTATTTCAGTTGCTATTGGGTTAGTATGTACATTGATTGCTTTTGTCATATCAATTCCATTTGTAATTAAATTTATTTCAATGGTTCCAGATGTTACAATGTTTTGTATATTTGCGACTATAGCATTTATAGGTTTAGAGATACTGGCATGGCAAATTTTACTGTTTGTTATAAAGTTAGGCAAACAATTGTTAAGTAGTTATATAAATTGGATAAAGAGAAAAAACATTTATATAAATGCAAATGAAAAGATGGAAAAAAGAAATAAAGATACTTTAAGTGAGAAAGATTTGAATAAAGATAGTGATGAAGATTTATATGATGATTATTACAATATAGAAAAAGAAGATATAAAGGAATCTGATAATTACAATGATGATAGCATAAATTTTGAGTCAATGTATAAAGATTTTGAAGAGATAGATGATAAGAAAGGAGAAGATAAACATGAATAAGAAACTTGCCATATTTGCTGCGGTTTTATTAGTAATAGGTATAATTGGAACAACATGGTCAGGGATTTTAGTTATGCCAAGTTTAATAAACTTTGGACTCGAAAAAGAAGCTGAATTTAAAAAAGAAAATAAACTTTATCAAGAAAAAGTAAATATTGACAAGTTAGATGTATCTGTTGACAATATAAATGTTATGATAAAGAGACACTCAAGTGAAGATGTACGTGTGACAACAAGGGGAAATAATGAGTTTTACAAATATAATGTAACTTTAAAGGATAAGACATTAGTTGTAAAAGGTGAACGAAAATATGAAAATCGTGTTAAAAAAATTAAAAATTTTGACCAATTATTTAATACATCTATAAATAGTATGTTTTCAGGAGATTATAGGGAAATAGTAATCTATGTACCAAATAATGTAGATATAAATGTATCAAGTGTAGATTCATCTCTATTAGTATATGATAATGTAGCTTCAAATAATATAACATATAAGAGTTCTTATGGAAGATTTGAGAGAGTTATAACTGAAAATAATATAAATAAGCTAGATACATTAAATTTAATATCTAGTAATAATCTTGAATTATCTACAAAATCAGTTTTAGGTGTTAAAAACGTAAATATAGAATCAGAATCATTAGATATATCTTCAGAATATGAAGACATATTTGTCAATAATGTAGAACAATATATACCTGAAAATATAAACATAAAGGAAAAAATAGGTAGGAATTCGCATTATGATAACAACTTTAGCATATATTGTGATTTTCCAATTGCTAAAAATTTAGATATAGATGTTCCAAATTCTAAAGTAAGTCTTACTCTACCAGTAAATAAGTATAAGTTTAATTGCGACATAAAGTCTAAAGAAAGAATAGAAGATATTAATGATGAAGCAGAAGAATACAGTGATAGTTCAGATGGATATGAACACAGTGAAGAAAATCATAACTCATATAAAAATATAAGAGAAATAAAAGGGCTTTTAAATGAAAACTTGTCGAATTTAGAACAAGAGTATACTATAAAAATAAATTCAAATAAATTAGAAATGTAAATAATTTATTACTATAATTAATAAATTGACCTAAAAGTATAAAAATATAGTCTATACTATGGTATAATAAGTATCGAAATAGAATTGGGAGAGGGATACTTATGAATAAAATAGCAGTAAGTTTTTTAATAATTGCTACTACTTTATTGAGTACAGCATGTATGGATTATAAAGTTGACAAAGTAGAATTGGTTGATTCTAGAGATTCTGCAGTTGTAAAGAAAGGTGAAGACATCAAAGAAGAAACTGATACAATTAATCCTAAAAAAACAGCTAAAATACCTATAGAGATAGTTTCAAAGGATGAAAAGATAGTAAAATACTTGCAAATAGATGAAGAAAGTACATTAAAAGATAAACTACAGTTAATCTTAGATACTTTATCACATGAGTATTTTAATGGTTTAGATATGGAAGTTGAAGTTCAGGAAAAAGATAGTCTAGTAAAGATAAACTTAGTTGAACCTGATGAAAAGGGGAGAGTTTCTTGGAAAGAGGATTATTTAAATGAACAAAATATAATATATACTATAAATAATATTATCAAAAATGTCATTCAAGAAGATGATAATAGTATTTGGGTTGAAGAAGTAGAGATATACTACAATGGAGAATTAATAGAGTTAACATAAGAAATGATGTGTTTTATTTAAAAGCACATCATTTTTTTTTATAATTTTTTAATCCTTATAAAATCCTTATATTTATGATTTAAAATGATTCTTGTAAATAAGTTTGACAAAAGAAAGGATGAAAATTATGAGTAATTATATTTTGGAGGTAAAAGGAGTTTCTAAAAAATTTAAGGAGCAGGCTGCAGTTAATAATATTTCAATTGCAATTAAACATAATTCTATTTATGGATTATTAGGACCAAATGGAGCAGGGAAATCTACTTTATTAAAAATGATAACAGGGATTTTAAACCCCACTTCTGGAAAGATATTATTTGAAGGTCATAGATGGACTAGAAAAGACTTAGCAAACATTGGGTCTCTTATTGAATCACCTGCTATATATGAGAATTTAACAGCAAGAGAGAATCTAAAAGTTCATACTACATTACTTGGTCTTCCTGACTCTCGCATTGAAGAAGTTTTAGAGATTGTTGATTTAAGAGATACTTTTAAAAAGCGTTCAGGTCAGTTTTCTCTAGGTATGAAGCAGCGTCTTGGTATTGCTATCGCATTATTAAATCACCCAAAACTTTTAATCTTAGATGAGCCTACAAATGGACTTGACCCTATTGGAATTGAAGAACTTAGAGAATTGATTCGTTCTTTTCCAAAGCAAGGAATTACAGTTATTTTATCAAGTCATATTTTGTCTGAGGTTGAGCAAGTTGTAGATGAAATTGGAATAATTTCTAATGGAGTAATAGGGTATCAAGGAGAAGTATCAAAAGAACAAAATTTAGAAGAACTTTTTATGAAAGTTGTAGCTGAAAATAGAAAGAGAGGTAAGTAAGATGGAAAGATTTGTTAGAGCAGAGTTCCAAAAGATGAAAAGAACTTTTGGAATGAGATTGTCTTGGATAGCCCCAATATTTTCTATACTTATCTGTTTTGGACTAGGTGGAGGACAAAATGGTACTTACAATTGGTGGTATACTATGTTTCTTCCAGGAGCAATAACTTTAATTTGTTCTTTAGTAGTACAAAAAGATGAAAAAAAGAAGTATCAAGGTGTCTTGTCATTGCCAGTTGACAAAAAAAATATCTGGACTGGAAAAATACTTTATTGTACCATTATACTTTGTATATCTTCAATTATTTTCATGATAGGGATAGTTTTTATTGGAGTAGTTTATAAGAAAACTATTTTAATAAATCAAAATATTATTGGAACTATAGTACTTATCTTACTATTTATGTGGCAAATTCCACTTTGTATGTTTTTAGCTTCAAAATTTGGTTTGTTTATTACAGTTTTAATAAATATGTTTTTCACTGTGCTTGGAGTAGCTGTTTTTTCAACTACAAGTTCATGGTACTTATTTCCATATTCAATTCCATCAAGATTAATGGCTGCGGTATTGCATATTTTACCAAATGGGCTTCCTGTACCAGAAGGGAATGAACTTTTAAGTACTAATGTTATTTTACCAGGGATATTAATATCTATTGTTTTATTTATATTATTTACTTTAGCTACAAGTGTTTGGTTTAAAAATAGAGAGGTGAAATAATATGGCACAACTAATAAGACTATTTAATTCTGACTTGATAAAACTAAAAAGAACTTACATAGTACTAATACACTTTTGTATTGTATTAGTAGGAATAGGCTTATTTTTAGGATATTACAATATTTCAGGTTATGATAGTATATCAAAGATAGTAGTATATTTACAAGTTATAGCTATAGCTTTTCCTTTATTATCAAGTATTATGTGTTCAATGTGTGTTGAACAAGAATATTACTCAGGAAATTATAAGCATATACTAACAGCATCTAATCCAAAATACCTTACACTCATGAGTAAATATATAATTTTAATATGCCTTGGTTTTGGAGCAACATTAGTTTCTGTTTTAGGTTTTAAATTTGGTATAAATACTATTTTTAATGATAATCTTTTTACACTAAGTTTTTATATGATTTCAATTTTAATTTTAGTTGGAAGTAATCTATTTGAATATATATTACATTTATTCTTAAGTTTGAGATTTGGAAAAGGAGCATCAATTGGAGTAGGTATAGTGGAAACTTTACTCTCAGCACTATTACTAACTGGACTAGGAGATGGTATATGGCAATATATTCCTTGTGCATGGGGCGTTAGATTTGTAAGTGTTTGGGCATCTTTTTCAAGTTCTAAAGAAATTGAATCCATTCAAGAGTTTCAGTTAATAGGTTTAATTTGTGGTTTTGCAACTATTTTTGCATTTGTAATTTTATGTATTTGGTTTTCTAAATGGGAAGGTAAGAAATCTGAAGAATAAAATAACTAATTGTTTATTTAGATTATTTGTATTATTATATTATAGTATAATTTGATAGCATAAAAGAGATAAAAATAATCAGATACATAGTTGTTTATTTGTTAATTAAACTGTTTGGAGGATATGATACGAATGTTTTGGGAAAAAAAGTTTAATAATAAAAAAGTTGTAAAGTTAAGAACTATTTTTGTAAGATATTTATCTGTATTCTTTGTTATAACAATTACTTTGGGAATTCTTTTAGTATTTTTGTTTTCTGTGTTATTATCATTAGGAGTAGTATTGCCATCCAATTATGCAGAAAAGCAAATCTATAAATATAAAGATGAAATTATTTCAAGTGAAAAAGTAACTAAAGATATAATACCAGATTTTTGTGATTATGGAATCTATACTTTAGATGGTAGATTAACTTCAGGAACTTTTAATAATGAAGAAGCAAAAGAAACCTGGAATTTAATGAAAGGTATCGAAGTAAAAAGCGGCCATTCGTCAGACAATTATATAAAACTTTTTAGACCAAATGAAGTATGTATAATAAGATATGATATAGTATCAGAATTTAATTCTCCAGCTTTAAGAAAATATTTACCAAAACCAGAAGTATTAGGGATTATTATTTTTGTTATAGCATTTTTTATTGAAATGGTTATACTATCAAAATCCTTTGGTAAAAAAATTAATGCAAAAATGGACCTTTTGAAAAATGCTACAGAAAAAATACAACAGCAAGATTTAGATTTTACAATAGAGTCTAGTGATATTTATGAAATTGACAATGTTCTTTTTTCTATAGAAAAAATGAAGTTAGCATTAAAAGATTCTTTAGAAAAGCAGTGGAGACTGGAAGAAACTCGAAAAGAACAGATATCTGCATTAGCACATGATATAAAGACACCATTAACCATTATACATGGAAATACTGATTTATTAATTGAAATAAATGAAAATGCTGAGCTATTAGAATATATGGAATATATAGCAAATAGCGCTACTCAGATAGAAAAATATATTAATACTCTAATATACATATCTAAAGCAGATAAAGGTTATATGATTAATAAAGAAAGTATTAATATTGATAAATTTATAGAGGATGTTTTGGTGCAAATAGAAGCACTCTCCAGTACAAAAAGTTTAAGTGTGGAATTTTATAAGCAAGATGATTTACCTAAGAATATAATAATAGATAGAGAATTATTATTTAGAGCTATTATGAATATAATTTCAAATGCTATTGATTATTCAACAAATCAAAGTAATTTATATTTTGATGTATTAGTAAATCAAAGATACTTAAAATTTGTAATTACAGATTGTGGAAGAGGTTTTTCTAAGGAAGATTTATCAAAAGCTAAAGAACAATTTTATACAGGTGATTTAAGTAGGAACTCTAAATCTCATTACGGTATGGGTCTATACATTGTAAATAATATTGTCCAAAAACATGATGGGACTTTGTATATTGAAAACTCTATAAAAACTGGTGGTGCCATGGTAACAATTGAAATACCAATAATTTAATAAATAATATCCATTTTTTAAATACCTAAATTTTATATTATAGGTATTTGCAAAATGGATAATTTTTTTGAATTTTATATACTAGTTAAATCTGATAAAAAGTTTTCAAACATAACCCCATCATTTCTATTGGTATCAAATTGAGATGTGTAATTTATAGTTTTATATATAAAGTCAGTTGCTATATTAACAGCCATTCCCAAATCATATTTATTCACTAACATACCACAAAGTATAGATGTAAATATGTCTCCTGTTCCACTATAAGAGCAATTATTGTATTTAACTGATGTAAAAAATACATGGTCAGTATCTCTATCATAAGCTAAATTTAATATATTATCATCTTCTAATATGCCTGTGATTACAACCTTACTAGGTCCTAAAGAAGATACAGACTTTGCAATATTTATAAGTTCATCTCTATTATAATCCTTTTTTGTATAGTCATTTCCAGTTAAGAAACAGGCTTCTGTTAAATTAGGAGTAGTTAAATCTGAATGTCTAACTAATTCTTTAATTTCATGTCTCATTTCTTCTGTAAAGATTGGATACATAATTCCATTATCACCCATTACAGGGTCAACTACAATAAAAGCATTTGGATAATCATTTATAAAATTTGCCACTATTTCAATTTGATGTTTTGAACCTAAAAAACCACTATATATACTGTCAAAGTTGACTTTTAAATTTTTCCAAACAGTTGAATATTTTACCATCTCATCAGTACAATCTAAAAATGTAAACTCAGGATAACCAGTTTGACTTGAAAGTATAGCTGTTGGAAATGGACAACATTGAACCTTTAATGCTGAAAGTATAGGTATAGCAACTGATAATGAACATTTTCCTATTCCAGATAAGTCATTAATTGCTGCGACTTTTTTTTGCATAAAAAACCCTCCATTAGTATGTATTAATCATAATGATAACAAAATATTTATATACATATATATTACTATAAAAAAAAGAAAAAAGTAGATTATAAAATAAAAATTTGTAAAAAAAACAGTGTATCAATACAATTAATTTTTAATATTGGACATAATAAGATAGAGAATTATTAAATATGAAAATTATTATATATAATAACAGCTTTTTTGTGAATTTATTCGTAAGGTGTACTATTTGGGAGGTGTAGCTTTGAAAATACTGAAAAATAAAAATAAGTACATCAAAGGTATAATGGCATTTGTATTTTTATCTTTAGCTACTACAGCAGGTGTATTTTTAATTAATGATTTAAGTATGAAAAATATGAAAGAAAAAGTTATAGAATCTGCTACTGTTGAAGGTGATGATGTAAAAGACCAGTATAAGCTATTGCTTGAAAATTTATTTGACTACAGAAATAAGGCAATATTGGAGAAAAATGAAAATATTTTAAAAGGCCTTTATGAGACAGAAAAAAAGTTTGGTCTTTGGGCTTATGAAAATGAAGTAAAAAAGATGAAGTATTTAGAAAATTGGTCTAGTAAACAAGGTGTAAAGTTTAAAGATATAAAAACAAGAGTCAAAGTTAAAAAAATAAAAGAAAAAGAAAAAGACTTATATGGCATAATATGTTCTGTATCAACTGAGTATAAGTACTCATATGAAAATCAAAAGGACAAAGAAAATGCATTTAGAATAGGTACATATCATTATCTAAATGTAAAAATCATAGATAATCAATATGTCATAACTAAAGAGTGGTATACAGACCCTTTTGCAGATTCTTTAAATTTAGAAAATATAAAATCTGATGATATAAGAAGCTATATTGGTCAACAAAATGCTGTAGAGCTACAGCTCACAGAGGAGCAAAAGAAGGCTATAGATTATGCACATAAATACTGTGGAGCAGCAGCAGACGAAGAACATGGTATGAAGTTTAATCCAAATTATAGAGATTATAATCCAGAAGGTGGAGATTGTGCCAACTTTGCATCACAGATAATGTTTGAAAGTGGAAAGTTTAAGAAAAATTCAATTTGGAATTATAGTGAAAGAGCAGGAACAAAAGCATGGGTAAATGCACAAGCTTTTAAAAATTATGCTCTCTATAGTGGAAGAGGCTCATTAATAGCTAAAGGTTCTTACGAAGATGTTTACAAAGAAGCTTATAATCTACGTCCTGGAGATTTTGTAGGATATGAAAAAAAAGGTAGAATAACACATGTTTCAACTGTAACAGGATTGGATTCAAGAGGATATCCTTTGGTAACCTGTCATAATACTGATAGAATGCTTGTGCCATGGGATTTAGGTTGGAGTGATAAATCTATAAGATTCCATATAATAAAAATAAACTATTAAAAATGTATAAAGAAAAATAAAGTATAAAAGATAACAATGATTTAATATTATAAATTAAAAAAAATGCTTATTAATGTATAAAAATAATAATAATTGACAAACATAGCTATATGTGATAAAGTAGTAATAAGGTTACAGGAAATAGTAGCTAAATAATTGTGTTTTTTTAGGAGGATTTATTAATGAAAACTGGTGTAGTTAAATGGTTTAACAATGAAAAAGGATTTGGATTTATATCTGTAGAAGGTGAAGGAGATGTTTTCGTACATTTCTCAGCTATAACAGGAGATGGATACAAATCATTAGAAGAAGGACAAAGTGTTGAATTCGAAGTAGTAGATGGAGCTAAAGGTCCTCAAGCTGCTAATGTAGTTAGATTATAATTAAAAATTCATATATATTAGTATTCTAGTAATATGACAGATAAGCCGCTAATCGTTTAGCGGTTTTTTCAGTTTTTTGGAAACTAAATTAATTTCAAAATAAATTAAAATTATTAAAATAAAGGCATTAATAATAAGATAAATATGTTAAAATTAATAGTGTAGAGTAAAATTATTATGGCTAAGTTTAAGTCAATTAATCTCTAGTTAATTTTCTATAAAAAGAATAAGTGACGCTGATAGACCATACAAAAATATTAATAAAGCATAGACATTTAAAGCTATTAAAAGAAAAACGCTTGTTACAGCGTATAGTATCTAAAAAATACTTAGAAAATGAGAAAGGAGAAAGTTACTGCAAAAAAGTAACATTATAAATATTGGATAATATTTGTAAGTTTTCGGTAACGGTGGGTAGTGTAATGAACATATTATTCTTTCTAACACCAAAAAGTGAAGTAGCATATATATATGAAGACTACACTATAAGGCAAGCCCTAGAAAAAATGGAATATCACAAATACTCTGCGATTCCAATAATAAGCAAAGAGGGTAAATATATTGGAACTATAACAGAAGGTGATTTTTTATGGACATTAAAAAACGACTTAAATCTGGACCTAAAAGGATTGGAAGATGTTCCAGTAACAGATATCAATAGAAAAATGGATAATTCTCCTGTTTCCATCAATGCAGACATTGAAGATTTAGTAATAAAATCTTTAAATCAAAATTTTATTCCTGTTATAGATGACCAAGATACATTTATTGGAATAATAAAAAGAAGAGATGTAATAGGTTATTGTTATGAGATAATACGTGGATATAAAAATTTAGCAGATGATAATTAGAAAATTTTTTGAAACTTTTCAAGTTTCTACTTCTATTCTTTGTAATAAAAGAATAATAATATGAAATTAAATTCTTAAACTTTAATATAAAAGCTGTCTTTTCTAAGAATTATAGATAAGACAGCTTTTTTTATCTGTTGTTTTATTATTAGTCGTTGTATTTTACAAGATTTCCATATTTAGCGTTAAGAGCATTTATTTTATTTCCATAAACTTCATTTTGTTTTTGGTATAATAAACTTTTTTCAACTTCAGCTTCAACTTCATCAAATGTAGATTCTGTACTTTCTTGAAGGTCTTCTAACTTTATTATATGGTATCCAAATTGAGTTTTAACTGGCTCACTTACTTCACCTTTAGCCATAGAGAATACAGCTTCTTCAAACTCAGGAACCATTTGTCCTCTACCGAATGTTCCTAAATCACCACCCATATCTTTAGATGGGCAAGAAGAATGTTTAATAGCAGCATCTTCAAAAGATATTTCTTCTGATTTTATTTGAGCAAGTATTTCTTTAGCTTTTTCATCACTATCTACTAGTATATGTTTAGCAGTTGCGCTTTCTGGTTTAGAAAAAGAGCTCTTATTAGCTTCAAAGAATTTTACTTTTTCATCTTCTGTTACATCAACACTAGATAAAACTTTATTTATAGCAAATTGCTTTAATACATTTGCTTCTATCTTTTTCATTTCTAATTTAAATACTTCTTCTTCATCTAATTTTTCTTCCTTAGCATCTAAGAAGAATAGTTCTTGGTTTACTAAATCATTTAATAAATGTTTTTTTCCTTCTTCAGTTTTAAATTGCATTGCTTGATAAGGGTCTAATGATTTTAATGCATTTTCAATATCGATATTAGTTATCTCTTTTTCTCCAACTGTTACTAAAACTTGTTTTTCCATATTTTCCATAATAGTTAACTCCTTTTATAGTGTATTTCATTATTAATATAAAGCTACCAACTTAAATAATATCAGAAAACGATGTATATGTCTAACATTTAAAGTCATATTAAGTCAAATAGACTTAGATTTAATAGAACAAGGTGATTACAATCAATAGAATTGAGGCCATAATTCCCACTATTCCTTCTTCATGTTTAAATTTAAGTGTTTTTACTATTGAATAATAAAAATATATTCCAGTAAAAACTATCTTTAGATACAAGAAAAATAAACTCTTTGGATATATCAAGAAACTAAAAAGAGTAAATATAAATGCAAGTAAAGTGCTTATCCTGTAAAAGAAATCTATTTGTGTAATGTCTTTATATTTTATTATAAATATTGAGTATAAAATGATGTAAATAATTGCAACAATTGTATAAGCAGTAAATAATGTATTTTCAAGAGTACCATTTGAAATTACTATCCACTTATACCACATAATTGGCCAAAAAAATAGTGCTAAGAACTTAAAATAATTATCAAAAAACTTTTCTTTATACATTCATCAAACAACCTTTCTTAAAAAAGCATGTATTTGTTTTTAGAATTTTAAATAATGTGCTATCATTATTATATATTAATATTGAGTTTATAGAAACCAAAATTTGCTAAAATAAATATATAGATTTTTGCTATTAAGTCAATTAAAATTACTACCATTTTATTATGAAATTGGATCAAATATGTAGAAATATGGCAAATTAGTTAATACAAGATATTTATTATTACCAAGTGGTAAAGCTTGTTTTTTTAATGATAAGAATTCCAATCTTTTTTGAAAAAATTTGATATCTACATTAAGTATGTCAGCCATTTCATAAACGCAAGTAATACCAGAATTAATTATATTTATTATATCTTCTTCTGTAATTAAAAATTCACAAGCCCATTTTAAAGCTTTATTTTCACATTTGTCTATAATGATTTTTGTGTAATAATCGTTATAAGAGGATATATAGTATCCAAAACTAGTGAAATGATGTCCAAGCTCCTCTGCTAATATGGATGTAAGTTTATTGGTATTTTGTTTTAAGTTATTGAGTAATGATATAACTTTTATACCATGCCTGTTTATATATAATCCTTCTAAGTCACCTGCAATATGAGTGGTATAATGAATTACTATCTCTTCTTGAGAAGCTAATTCAAAAAGTTTATCCAAATTATTCATAAAAATCCCCCTAATATAGAATGTATGTTTGATGAAAAGTTATATTAAAAGAGCAGAGAAATAAATCTGCTCATTATATAGTTTATTTTTTTTTATATTTATTTAGTAAAAATTCTATATAATCATTAAGTTGTTCTTGAGCTTCTTCAGGCAAGTCTTCATGTGGATTTTTTCTATGTGCCGCAACAGTGTCAATATTTTCCTTAACCAAGGTTCTTCCAAGAAGGTAATCAACTGATACATTAAATACATCAGCCAATTTATTTAAAATATGTTCATCAGGAAATCTGTTTTCTGTTTCATAGTATCCTAAAACTCTTTGAGAAACTCCTACTTTTTCACCAAGTTCTCTTTGAGTAAATCCAAATTCCTTTCTAAGTTCTCTTAATCTTTTGGCAAACATTATAACACCACCTTATGTATAAATTATAACAAATTGTTCTAAAAATTAAAACTGATAAAATAAAAAAGAATAATTTTTTCTAAAAAAATATTGATAAAGAACAAACAATTCTATATAATGGTAATAGATAAGAACAAAATATTCTTAATTATACTAGGAGGAGAAAAGCATGTTTAAAAATAATTTAAAAGATTACAGAGAGTCTATGAGTCTGGCACAAGCTAAACTTGAAAAAAGTAGGAATTACAAATAATTATGTATCAAGAATAGAAAGAAACATAAAAATTTATGATTCATTTTGCATAAAAAAATTCTGTTATTTTAGAACAAAATATAGATAAAATTTTTTAAATATATATAGAACAAAATGTTCTTTAAAGGTTGTGGAATTTGCAATAAGACTATTGATTAGAAACTATCATTATAAAGTTAAAGCTAAAGACAATAAAATATAAAAAGGAGAAATATAATGGATAATAAAAAAGATATATTACTTAAGGAAATAGATGAAAGATTACATAACTACAAGTATTTGGATGTAAAAATAAAGAATATTAACCTAGATATAAAAAGATGTGAAAATGAATACTTTGGATGTGGAGCTGTAGTTTATACTGAAAAGACTAGTACTACATATAATATAAGCTCTTCTGTTGAAAATGAAGTTGTAAAAAAAGAGGAGAGATTAAGAAAATTAAAAATGGAAAAAGATGATATAGAAATAGAAAAGGAAAAAATAGAAAATGCTCTAACTTGTCTAAATGATATGGAAATGGAATTTTTTAATCTATTCTATAATAGTAAGACAAAAAATAACATGACATATATTTCTATGAAATTGCATTTAGATAGAACTTCTTGCTACAACTTAAAGAAAAAGATGATTTGTAAGCTAAGTGAAATATTATAAAAAACATAACACTTTTACAACACTTTATACACACTATAGCAACAACAGCCCCTAAAATATGTGAGATAATGTTATTGTGAAAGAAATCTACAGTGAGGGAGGTGAGGAATTGAAAAATATGATATTACCTAAAAATATAGAGGGAGCATAACAATAGAGAAATTAGATGTATCTTTAAAAATTACTTATGCTACTCATAAGAAGATTGTCACATTAAGTAAAAAAATATTTAGTGATAGAGTGGTGATTATTTGCTTAAATACAAAGAAATATTAGAAACAATTATTGATATACTTAAAAAAAGTTTTGATGAAAGTATTTTTATTGATGATGAAAGTGTGCAAGGCTCTGAAGGGTCTTGTTTTTTTGTAAGTATGGTATCAGCTATTTGTACACCCATAATGTTAAAGACAAACAACAAAGATGTTGTTATGTCTATAAAATATTTACCAAGACCACAATCAAATAATATAAGAATGTATGAAGTTTCAGATGAACTTGATAAACTATTTAATAGAACTGTAAATGTAAGAAATAGAAAATTAAATATAACTAAAATTGAACAAAGTATTAAAAAAGAAGAGTCAATTTATACATTGAACTTTTCAATTACATTAAACTTTCTTGATAGTATATATGAGGAAGAAGAAGTATATGAAAATATGGAAGAAATAAATTTAAACTTAGGAGAGTGATAGTATGGCTATGGGATTACCAAGTATCAATATATCATTTAAGGAGCTAGCTACAACTGTTAAAGAGCGTTCAGCTAGAGGAATAATTGCAATAGTGCTTAAAGATACCAAAGCACTAGGATTCAATGAAATACATGAAAAAGAAGATATACCAGCTGATTTATCTGTTGAAAATAAAGACTATATAAATATGGCTTTGATGGGAAATGTCAATGCACCAAATAAAGTATTAGTTTATGTGCTAGGAGAAGAGGAAGAGGTTCAAAGTGCCTTAGACTTTTTAGAAACTAAAGAATTTAATTATTTATGCATGCCTAAAGCAATAGAAGCTGATAAGACTGTTATCAAAAGCTGGATAATTAAACTTAGAGATACAGACAAAGTTAAAGTTAAAGCTATATTGGGCAAAGTTGCAGGAAATCATGAGGGAATAATTAATTTTACTACAGAAGATGCACTAGTTGGAACAAAGAAGTATAGTGCTGATGAGTTTACGAGTAGGATAGCTGGTATTATAACAGGGACACCTTTAAGTCAATCAATAACTTATACTAAGCTTAGTGATGTTGTTGATATACCTAAAATTACTAAAGCCGATGCAGAGTCAAAAGTTAATAATGGAGAGCTTATTCTTATTAAAGAAGCTGGAGCTATAAGAATTGCTAGAGGAATAAATTCTTTAACTGATTTAACTGAAGAAAAAGGAGAGATGTTCCAAAAAATCAAGATAGTTGACACTTTGGATATTATACATAGTGATATAAGAAAGGTAATTATAGATGACTATATAGGAAAAGTTACTAATAGTTACGATAATAAATGTCTATTAATAGTATCTATAAAAAGTTATTTAGAAGAACTAGAAAAATCTGCTCTTATAGAGTCCAATTCTACTGTTGAAATAGATTTTGAAGCACAAAAATCGTATCTGAAATCAAAGGGAATAGATTTATCTTATATGACTTCACAAGAAATAAAAGAAGCTAATACTGGCTCTAAAGTATTTTTAAAAGCAACAATAAAAGCACTAGATGCTATGGAAGATATAGATTTATCAATAGAAATATAGGAGGATTGTTAATATGGCAAATATGGAAGCTAGAAATGTAATGAGTGGTACTTGGGGAGAACTTTGGCTTGATGGAGATAAAGTAGCGGAAGTAAAGAAATTTCAAGCAAAGATGGAATTTACAAAAGAAGATATTATAATAGCAGGTCAAATGGGAACTGATACGAAGTATATGGGATACAAAGGGAAAGGTTCAATAACTTTATATCATGTTAGCTCAAGAATGCATAAGTTAATTGGAGAGAAAATAAAAAGAGGTTCTGAACCTAGATTTGTAGCTATATCTAAGCTAAATGACCCAGATTCTTATGGAGCGGAAAGAATAGCAGTAAAAAACATAGCTTTTGATGATTTAACTTTAGCTGATTGGGAAGTTGGAGTAAAAGGAGAAATAGAAGCTCCTTTTACATTTACTGAGTATGACTTCCTTGATATAATTTAGTTTTGTATGGATAGTTAATATATATAAATGTAGTTAATAAACATAGACAGTCAGTGAATAGAAATTGATTGATAAAGGAGTAAATAATAATGAGTGAAAATGGATTACCAAAAAATGTAAATATAGTAGACTTACTTTTAAATGCAGATACAGAAAATTTAGAAAGACCAAGTACTATAGTTGAACTAAAAAGATTATCTAATATATTTGGCCAAGAGTTTAAAGTAATGTGTAGAGCATTGACAATAAGTAAAGATGAAGAGATACAAAATATATGTCTTAAAATTGATGAGAATATGAAAACAGATATAGATTTACCAGAAATGCAGATGCTTACAGTTATAGAAGGTATATGTGATTTAGATGGAAATCTTTTATTTAAAAATAAGGAGTTAATGGATAAATTTAAGGCTCCAACTCCAAAGGAATTAGCGAGAAAGCTATTGTTACCAGGCGAAATTACTAATTTATACAGAATCCTTCAAGATGTAATGGGTTATGGTAAAAATGCAGTAATAGAAGAGGTAAAAAACTAATAGGGACGGATACTAAAACGACAATAATGTATTATTATTGGAAGAAAAAAGGTATTAGACCGTCCCTTTTTTATGCAATGGATAAAGGCGAATTAAAGCTTATTGAAGCTTTTTTCGCCTTAGAAATTGAGGAAGAAGTTGAGAAAATGAAGCATGGATATGGAGTTTGTCCTTTGACGGGAGGTGGTATATAGTGGGTAATGTAAGAGAAGAAGGTATAAATATGTATCTTACAGATAATTACACTCCAAAGATGAATCAAATTATATCAGTAACGGATACTTTTAGAAGAGCAACTGTGGCGGTTTCACTTTCAACTAATGTGATGGCTAGTAGTATAAAAAATTCTATTGGAAGTGCAAGTAGTAGATTAAATAGTTTGAATTCTTCTTTAAGAAAAGTTCAGACTACTGCTAGTAGTGCAAGTTCCACTATGACAAAGTTAAGTTCTAGTATAAATGCTACTTCAGGAACGATTGGAAGTTTAAATGGAAGTATTATGAGACTAGCAGTAACTATAGCTATGATTATTGATTATTTCAGTAAGCTGATTCAAAAGAAAAATGAATTGAACTCAAATGCCAAAATTATAATAATATTTGATTTTAAAGCTAAAGAGATTGAAAAAGCTAATTCAAAAATAAGTTTCTTAAGAAGCCTTGCTTCTAATATAAGGCTAAAGATAGAAAATTCAAGTGCAAAAAAGGCACTTGGTAAAGTACTTGAAAAGTTAAAAAAGATTAGTGACAAAGCATGGCCAGTTGTAATAAAAATAAAGGATACAGCTAAGGGTGTTGTAAGTAATCTCTTGGAAAAATTGAAATACTTTATTAAAAATAGCTGGCAAGGAATTGTTAATCTTAAAGATATGGCAAGTAGTATTATAAGTAAGGTATTTCCTAAGTTGAGATTGTTTGCAGGGAAGGTATGGACAGGTGCAATAGCTGTAAAGGATATGGCGAGTGGAATACTTAGTTCTATAAAGGGGAAGATATCAGATTTAACAAATGGTGCTACTATAAGTGTTGCTGTGAAAAAGGGTGTTGACTTACTTGGTCAAGAGCAAAATCAGAAAGTTGTCCTAGAAAGTGTAATGAAAAGAAATACTGGGAGTACTAGTAAAAAAGATGTTGATAAGTATTATGATCGTTTAGTAGATATGGCAAATGATACACCTTTTGATCCTGAAGATGTTGTTGCAATGGGAACTAAAGCTAAAATGATTAGTAATATTACTGGGGGTAAAAAAGAAGAAGATATAACTCAGGCTATGGTAGATGTTAGAGCTTTAAATATGGATACAAGTAGCACACAAGATGTATCAGCAGCTTTTTTAAGTGCAGCAAAGGGTAATATGGAATCTCTTAATACTTTGGTAGGAGAAAATTATAAAACTTTTGATGAAGCATTGGAAGGTATAAGTATAAAGCAAATGGGACTAGCTAAAGAAATGAGTGAAACAATACCAGGTATAATAGCTGCTGCTCAAACAAGTATTAATAATGGTTTGAAGAGTATTGTTAAACCTTTCGATGATATTTTAGGTCAAGGAATAAAGAAAATAAAAACTTTTATAGAAAGTGGGTTATCAAATTTAGCTAGTCTATCTAAAAGAATGGCTGAAAAGATAGGTAATGTAGTGAATGGTAGAGGAATTACTAGTAATAAAGATGAACAAATGCAATTTAGAAGTATAAAGAATAAAAAAAGGATTCCTGATTCTACTCAATTTAGACTTTCTAGTGAAGTTGAAAAACGTAAAATGATGGCTGAAAATAAACAAGAAAATTTTGAAAATAGTGCAGCAAGAATGATAGGGAATGCTCCAAAAGCAATTGTTAACACAGGAAGTACCCTATTACAAAATATTGACTTTACTGCACTGATAGATTCATTATTACCAGTAGTAAACTTAGTAAATAATTTACTAGACAGTATAAACAATAAATCACCAATTGCACAAGGGTTAATAAGCATATTTGGTACGATAGTAACTACAGCATTTCAGTTGATAGGACCTGTAGTTGAGGCTGTTAGTCCCATTATTACGAGAATCTTTACCTTTTTAGGAGAGCATGCTCCACAAATAAATTATTTTATTGAAACTATGGGTAATGTATGGAAAACTGTATGGGAAACATTAGGTCCAATTTTAGAAGAGGCATGGAAGTTTTTGGAGCCACTTTTAGATTCTTTTCTTGATGCATTAAAAAACTTATCTGATTTTATAAATTTAATTTGCGATTCATGGAAGAAGATGGTTAAGTCTATAAATGAAAGCCCTATAACTGCTAAAATAGGTAAATATATTACAGAGAGAAGAAAGAAATATGAAAAAGAAGGTATGGACAGTGGATTAGCTCATGATTCAGGTACAAATCCTGATATAAATGCATTGTTTGGAAATGCCTTTGGATTAAATTATGTACCTTATAATGACTACCCAACAAGGCTTCATGAGGGGGAAATGGTTCTAACTAAACAAGAAGCCAATCAATATAGAAGCGGAAAAAGTGGTGGAAATATAAGCATAGCCAAGTTAGCTGATACAATAGTAATTAGAGAAGAAGCTGACATAGAAAAAGTTACATCAAAATTAGTTTCAAGTATAAAAATGGCACAATTGGGAGGTGTATTATAATGGAAATGTGGCTTAGACAAGCAGAAGATAGATTTAGATTTCCAGTATTTCCATCTTCCTTTAGTATTAATGGAAAAGCTGCTGTAAACTCTTCTAGTATACTCAAAATAGGTGAGATAGCGACTTTTGGAGGTGTAGCTCTTAAAAGTATTTCAATGTCAAGTTTTTTTCCAAATAAAGACTATACTTTCTGTGATTATACAGGTTTTCCATCGCCATATGACTGTGTAAATAAGATTGAAAAATGGATGAATGAAGGGCTTATATTAAGGTTTACAATTACAGAAACAAATATAAATATGGAGGTCATAATTGAGGGATTTAACTATGAAGAAAGAGATGGGACTCGAGATGTGTATTTCACATTAGACTTAAAAGAGTATAAAAGAATAAAAATACCAAAGGTAACTCCAAAAAAATAGCTATTATGGGTAATAAGTTGTAAATAACTGCTGATAGAGTTAAATGAAAAGGCAGGTGATTTTTTATTATTAAAATTTGGGTACACATAAAAAATGGAAGTATATATGATATAACTGATATAGTAGATAAAGTTTCTTGGTCAGGTGATTATAAATCTCCATCAAGAACTCTAGAGTTTTCAATAATCCAATCCTCTTTTGATGTGAATTTTCAACAAATAGATATACCAATAGCTAGTACGATTTGTTTTTATTTAGATGAGAAAGAGCTTTTTAGAGGAATGATAATTAATAGGTCTAAAGATTCAAGTAGTAATGAAATTAGTTTTGTATCCAAAGATATGGGATTTCTACTTACACAAAGTGAAGTGTCATACAATTTTAAAGACAAGTTAGTTGAAGATATAGCAAAGCAAGTATTTGCTGAAAATAAGCTTGCAGTTGGTACAATAGCAAAGACTAATGTTAAGTATACTAAGATGTTTATAGGAGTAAATGGATATGACACGATAATGAGTGCATATACAGAGGCAAGTAAAAAGACAAAGAAAAAGTATATGATAGAAGCCAATTTAGATAAGTTTAATGTTATTGAAAAAGGAACTGTTACATTAAGCGTTACGTTTGAAGAGGGATTCAATATTATAAATACTACTTTTTCGGAAAGCATGGAAAATGTAAAAAATAAGGTGATAGTGGTAGACCAGTATGGAAGTAAGATTAGCGAAAAAGTAGACAATGAGATTTTTAAAGAAGTAAATGTAATAATGCAAAAAGTAATTCAGCAACAAGAGAATCAAGATGTAGATGTGGATAGTGAGTTTAAAGGTATAGAAAAAAGCTGTTCTCTTAAAGGTTATGGAGATGTAAGTTGTATAACTGGTAGAGGGGTAAAAGTTAAAGATTCTTATACAAAGCTTGTAGGACTATTTTATATAGATACAGATAAGCATACCTGGCAAAATGGAGAGTATCAAATTGAACTTGAACTTAATTTTCAAAATCTTATGGATGAAAAATCAGCAGGACAGGATGAACCTAAGGAAGAAAGTAATTTAGGAGGAGAAGGTTATACAGGGGGAAAAGAGTTTACAGCAGAATTTACAGCTTACTGTCCTAGAAAAGAAGAAGGTGGAGATACAGATTGTAGAAAGAAAAAACTTGACCCATCTAAAAAAACTTGTGCTGCTCCTATGGTTGGTAAATATGAGCAAACTTATTATACAAAAGAGTTTTTAAATAAACATCCTCTATTGAACTATGGAGATGAAATACAGGTAATTACAGGAGTTTCTGGTCGTGATGGAGTCTATAAAGTAAATGATGTAGGACCTGCAATAACCATAGAAAAGAATGGAACATACCACATAGATATTTTATTTGGAAATGTTGAAGAAGCTAGTAAATTTGGAAGAAGAAAAGGAAAAATTATTATTGGTGGTTATTCTGGTAATGTATCTGATAAAGCTAAAATAGTAATATCAGAAGCAAAAAAACATCTAGGTAAACCTTATAAATGGGGTGGAAATGGACCAAGTAGTTTTGACTGTTCTGGTTTAATGGTCTATTGTTTTAAAAAAGTTAATGTTAGTTTACCAAGAACGTCAAATCAACAATCTAAAAAAGGCAAGAAAGTAGAACAAAAAAATCTTCAAGCAGGAGATTTAGTATTTTTTCATAATCCAGTCAGCCATGTTGGACTATATATAGGCAATGGAGAGTTTTTACATGCTCCAAAAAAAGGTGATGTAGTTAAAATAAGTAAGTTAAGCAGTAGAAAAGATTTTAATACAGCTAGGAGAGTATTATAAAAGGATGGTGATATAATGGCTAATCCAATAAATGAATTTATAGGAATAATAAGAGAAGAAGGAAAGTATCATAACCAACCTTCTTTTTTTATTGGAAAAATTGAAAATAAATTACCAGATTTAAAAATAGAGACAAATAACATCATATTAGAAAAAGAAGATATTTTGATAGATAGTTGGATGCTTGATAGACAGATAGAATCATTTGATACAGAAACCAATCAAGAACACAAACATGAAGTAAAAAATCCATTTATAGATACTTTTGAATCTGGAGATATGGTAATAATGTTTAGAATAGGCGAAAAATTTGCTGTTGTAAGTAAGTTGGTGAGCTTATAATGAGTACAATATTTCCCTTTATAGGTGTCCCAGAAGATTATATCTTGCCTAAAACGGAAGAATTGCCAATCTTTCGTGAAGTGGCCTGGGATTTTGAAAAAGATGAACCTGTTTTAGAAAAAGGTGACTTTAAAATAATTGAAAAAAAAGAGGCCTTAAAAGTTTGGATATACAAGTGTATAAAGACAAATAGATATGAACATGAGATATACTCTTTAGAATATGGGACAGAGCTTTCAGAACTAATAGGACAAAAATATACAAAAGGCCTTACAGAAAGTGAAGCTAGTAGATTCATAAAAGAGGCCCTTCTAATAAATCCATATATATTAGAAGTAAATGTAAAAAGTGCTAACTTTAACAGAGACATATTGAGTGCAAATGTAAAAGTATCCACTATCTATGGGGAGGTGGAAATAAATGTATAGTGACCAGACATATGAAGTAATAAAAAATAGAACTCTTGAAAATATTAAGCTTGATATTTATAAGGGTGAAGGTTCTTTTCTAAGCAACATGGTATCTGGAAATAATCTAGAACTTTCAAAGATATATCTAGAACTTTTTAAGATACAT
The DNA here is from genome assembly GCF_020657855.1 of Clostridioides sp. ZZV14-6153. Classification (NCBI taxonomy): domain Bacteria; kingdom Bacillati; phylum Bacillota; class Clostridia; order Peptostreptococcales; family Peptostreptococcaceae; genus Clostridioides; species Clostridioides sp. ZZV14-6153. The sequence continues at coordinate 322,128 of NZ_JAGWCZ010000001.1, forward strand.
AAAATGGCTTTTATACAAGACACATATAACCAGTTTCTCGATAAAAGAGTCAATGAATTTGGTGTATATAGAAAGTTGGGTACAGAGTCAAATGGAGAAGTTGAATTTATTGGAGAGAAAGGAACTGTAATAAGTAATGGCACAGTAATATCATATAGAGATTTACTATTTGTAGTAATAAAAGATGTAACTATTGGTAGTGAAGAAGGTGACAATAGCCCAGTTCAAGCTCTAGAAGTTGGTAAGAAATATAATTTACCTACAAATTGTGAATTTAAATTAGTTGATAATATATCTGGAGTTACAAAGATTACTAACACAAGAAGTTTTGAAGGTGGTACAGATATAGAGACGGATGAAGAACTAAAGGAAAGATTTTATAAAATCCAAAGAAATCAAGCTACAAGTGGAAATAAAGCTCACTATGAAGAATGGGCTTTGGAAGTAGATGGAGTCTATAATGTTAAGGTTTATCCAAGATGGGATGGTCCAGGAACAGTTAAGGTCTTGATATTTGGGAAAAATAATCAAGCCGTTGATACAGAAACGATTGAAAGGTGTCAGCAACATATAGATGAAGAGAAGCCTATTGGACCAACTATAACAGTTGTGACACCATTACCAATAGAAATAAATATAAGTGCAGTAATGAAACTAGAAGATGGATATACATTAGACAATGTCAAAGAATCTTTCTTAGAAAGTATAAATACATACTTTAGAGATATTAGAGGAGAGATAATCTATACAAAAGTCATGGGAATACTTATAAATACTGCTGGTGTACATGATTTAAGTAACCTACTTATAAATGGAAGTACAGACAATATAACTATTAATGAAGATAAAATACCTAGTGTAACAACTGTTAATTTTAGTGAGGTGGAAAATCAATGAAGCTAATTGATAAACTACCATCATTTGATAGAAATTACATTGTAGAAGAGATACAAGGTGCATACGATACAGAATTAAATATTCTTAAAGAAGATATTGATGATACTTTTAACCAATTATTTGTTGATACAGCAACATGGGGATTAGATATGTGGGAAGATATACTCTGCATTGAAAAAAAAGAACTTGATTTTGACACAAGACGTAGCAATATAAAAGCTAAAATGAGAAGCAGAGGTACTAGTACTATTGATGTTATAAAAAGTATCTGTGAGGCATATACAAAATCAGAAACAGATATAAAAGTTTATAGTGATAAGTTTACATTCGTACTGAGTTTTATAGCAAATAATTGTGACTATAAAACTCTTTTAGATTGTAGTGATATGATTGAAAAGGTAAAGCCTGCGCACTTGTTACATTATCTAGAGCCTATAATATTAGATGAAAGTATGGTTTATTGTGGTGGAGGTATGGTGTGCAGTGAAGAGGTAAAAGTTCATCCATACTTTGAACCAATTATAAAGTGTAGCGCTGTTGTAAATTGCGGAGCTGGAATGATAAGTAGAGAAGAAATAAAGGTCTATCCTTTAAGTATTAAATGTATTGAGAGTAATTGTAAGATTAATATAGCTATTGCAAATAATACTGGTGTAGAAAATGTAATAGTTTATCCTAAATCGGAGGTGGTATAGTTGGAAGAAAAGTTTTATATAATATTAACCAAAATTGGTAGAGAAAAAATAGCAAATGCGACTGCACTAGGAGAGCTTGTAGGATTAACCAAGTTTCAAGTTGGAGATAGTAATGGAGAATATTATGAGCCGACAGAAGAGCAAACTGCTTTAAAGAATGTAGTTTGGGAAGGAAATATAAATTCTCTAAGAATTGATGAGAAGAATCCTAATTGGATAGTTATAGAGACTATTTTACCAGGAACAGTTGGTGGATTTATGATAAGAGAAGCTGCTGTTTTGGATAGTGAAAATAATATAATAGCTATAGGCAAATATCCAGAGACGTATAAGCCACGTGCTGAAGATGGAAGTATTAAAGATTTAGTTGTAAAGATGATTTTACAGCTGTCTAATACTTCAAATATTACATTAGAAGTAGACCCTACATTGGTTTTTGTAACTCAAAAGGATATTCAAGATTTAGATGATAAGTTTGATAAGAATATAAAAGAAATAAAAGTAAACATTGGTGATGTAAATATATTAACTACAGATTCCAAAGATTTATCAGGAGCTATAAATGAGGTAGTTAAAAAAATAGAAAACATATCTTTTGATGATGTTATAAGTGGTCAAATACAAACTGATATATCAGTATTAAAAAATAGCTATAACAAATTATCTGAAAAAGTGCTAGATATATTAATATACCTAGAATTAGAGTCAGAAGTAACTGTAGATGAGGCTGGTTATTGGTATGATACATTAGCAAATGGAAATAACATAGTAGCTATAGAAGGACTTAAGTTAGATTTAAATAGAAAATGTATAACAGGTGAAATGGGTAATGTGATTTTTAGAGATGTGGTATTGCCATTTAGTGCAAATAGAGTTAGATATATACATGAGATGGATAATAACTTTGTTGAGACAAAATCTAGTAATACTTATTTAAAAGAACAAAAAGATATAACTCTAAATAAGTATTCATATGAAATAAGATAAATAAAGGGGGGAGTTCTGATAATGAAGCAAAATAAACTTTTACAACGTGGTGCTTATTTTAACGATAAGAATATATTGATTGATGATTTTGATAAAAGATATAATGATTATGATTTTGTAGCATTTTTTACTGGTATAAGTAATAGTACCTTTGGTTTAAAATCAGATGGGAATTTATATGCTTGTGGTGATAATACAGGTTTTCAATTAGGACTTGGAAAGGATTCGTCAGAGAGAAGGATGTTTAGTAAAGTAAAAATTGATAATGTAAAATACGTATCTTGTGGTTCAAAGCATAGTGTAGCAGTAACTAAAGATGGATTTGCATATGGAGCAGGAACGAGTAATGTAGGTCAATTAGGTGTAATTGAGTCTACAGTATATTATGAATTTACTAAGTTACCGATAGATGATGTAAAAACTGTTGCATGTGGTTATGACTTTACTTTTATACTTAAAAATGATGGAACATTATATTCAGCAGGTTTAAATTCAAGTGGTCAACTTGGACTAGGTGATACTAACAACAGAGCCACTTTCACTAAGGTGAATATAGATAGTGTAAAGGATGTAGTAACTTATAATCAATCTGTATTTATCATAAAAATGGATGGGACAGCACATGCATGTGGATTAAATTCAAGTGGGCAGTTGGGAATTAATAGTACTTTAAATAAGAGTGTTTTTAATAAAATAGAAGGTATGGATAATGTAAAACAGATAGCGTGTGGTAGTAGTCATACAATCCTTATTAAGAATGATGGAACTATGTATACTACAGGTGCTAATAGTGTTGGTCAACTTGGTACAGGAAATAATAATAATTCAATTGTATTTACTCTTTCTAGTATAAATAATGTTAAGTATGCTTCTTGTGGAAATGGTCATACTATGATATTAAAATATGATAATACACTATTTAGTACAGGACAAAATAATTATGGTCAACTAGCAAATGCCAACAAAGATGTAGCAGCAAGAAATACTTTTGTTAAAGTTAATGTAGAAAATATAAAAGATATTAAGTGTGGTTCTCAATTTAATTTTTTAATAAATGGTTCAAAAGAGATATTTGTATCTGGCTGTAATTTAGCAGGTCAACTTGGTTCATTTTTTCATACAACTTTTCTGTATGAGTTTTCAAAGGTACAATCTTCAAATTTAGATAATTATTCAGGTCTATTGGTCAATGATGATTATTTGTATGTTACAAAGGATAATAGTGAATTTTTAAATGTAAAGTTAAGTGATAATTTTCAAGATTATAAGAAGATAGAGTTGACAAATAACAATATGTTTATTGTTATGAATGATGGTACATTGTATGCTTGTGGGTTAAATAATAATGGACAGTTAGGACTGGGAGATACTATTAATAGGTCAGTTATGACTAAGGTAGATATAGATAATGTTTTGGATATAAAGGGAAGTGGAAGTTCTACTTTTGTGCTTAAGAATAATGGAACTTTATATTCTTGTGGTTTAAATAATAGTGGACAATTGGGTTTAAGAGATGAAGTTAATAGAAATATATTTACAAAAATAGAAATAGAAAATATAAAGGAGTTTTGTGTAGAAAGCAGTTATGTAATAGCCTTAAATCATTCAAAAGAAGTATATGGTTGGGGGAATAGTTCTTATAATAATATAGAAAGAGCTTCTAATTATCCATATAAGCAGGGAATAAGTAATATTGAAAAGATAGCAGTATATGATTATTCTGTATATATGATAAACAGTGAAGGGAAACTATATGTTTCTGGATACAATTATAGTTATCAATTAGGTACAGGAAATAATAATAACCAAAGCAAAGCACTAGTATCTCAATGTAGAACAAACTCAACATCTTCTACATCAAATGGCATTAGAACGTTACCTAAAATAACTGATGTTTTTCCTTTTTATGATGGCTGTGCAATAATTGACGAAAGAGGTTATGTTTATTTAACAGGATATCATGGATATTTAAGAACATCAAATAGTAGTCCAAGTATATCTGATTATTCAAGATATGGAATTTTTATTGAAGCTACAAATTCAAATCATAATACTTATTTTATACAAGAGACTGATTTTAGTGGAATTGAAAAAGTAATAGGGATGTCAAATAATATATTATTTTTTAAGAAAGGAAGTTCATATATTACTGGATATCCAAAAACATTTGGCTCAACCATTACTGGATATAAAAGTTACACTAGTATTAATTCTGAGATTTCTAATTTAGGAAGTAATTTTATAATATATCATAGTAATTCCAAGTTATATGGAAAAGGGATTGCTAATAGTGGGCAATTTGGGAATTCAACAAATATAGAGGGTGCAAGTAATTATGATACAGGATTAAAAGACATAAAAGATATAATTGTAAAAGGAAATACTGTAGTAGTAGTAGATAAAAAGAATAATATATACGTAACAGGAGCAAATCAATTTAACAAACTAGGTATAGGAGAATATAATAATGAACCAATAAGAAAATTCACAAATATAACTGAACAATCAAACTCATTTATATTTATGGATGATATAAAAGAAATTACAACATCAAGAAATACAATGTTTATAGTCAAAAATGATGGTACAGCCTACGCCACAGGAAATAATAACTATGGACAATTAGGTTTGGGAGATACAATAAATAGAAATAAGTTTACTCAAATAAACCTTGATAATATAAAGAAAATATCAACAAGTATAGATGGTAACACAACATTTGCAATTAGAAATGATGGAACACTATATTCTACAGGATTAAATACTAAAGGACAGTTGGGACTAGGTGATATAGTAAACAGAAATACCTTTACCAAAGTAAATATACAAAATGTAAGAGATGTTGTTTTAGGAACTACTCACTCACATGCAATCAAAGATGATAACACACTATATTCATGTGGAGAAAATACTCATGGGCAACTGGGCTTAGGAAGTGAAAGTAACCATCCAGATGTATTGACATTTACAGTGAACAATATAACCAATGTAAGAGATGTATACTGCTCAGATACAACAACATTCATTGTAAAGGATACGAATATTGCATATTGTTGTGGATACAATAATAATTCACAGCTAGGTATGGGAAATACTACTGACCAATACAGTTTTATAAAGTGTATGGAAAATGTAAAAGAAGTTATACCAAATGAAATAAATACTTATATAATAACAATCTATAATACGGCATATAGTACAGGATTAAATACTGATTATTGCTTAGGTCTAAATAGTAATAGTAATCAAAGTTCATTTTCTGAAATTCCAATTTCAAATGTAGTAAAAGTAGCTCCAAACAGAAATAATGCAGTACTTTTACTTACAAGTGAAGGTGATGTATATACTGCAGGTAAATGTAGTAATGGTTCAGGTACAGGAAGTGAGACTCCAGAGAAGATTAAAAAAATAGCATCAAAGGCAAAAGACATAAGTATGAGTTGTAGATGTGGATATTATGTAAGTGATAATGGTGACTTATATGGCACAGGTTTTAATGATTATGGACAATTAGGTCTTGGTGATGTAGCAAAAAGAGATACATTTATAAAAACCAATACAAGAGTAAAGAAAATACTTCCTCTAGAGTATGCTAATATAGCAATAAAAGATACTAATGATATATATATTTGTGGATTAAATAATTATGGGCAATTAGGTGTTGGTAATAGATATGATAGTAGAAATAATGATAATAGAATATTTAATTATAAGCATATGAATTTTGTAATGGGAGATTTAACATCTATTAAAAATAGACATAATTTTATACTTCTAAACAATAAGATAGTTATACCTACTACAAAAGATATAGACTATGGCTTAGTATTAGGAAACTTATATAAAGGAGACCTTTATACTGAACTTCCATATGAAAATATAAAAGAAGTATCTATTTCTAAAACTCATATTATTGTATTGCTTAATGATGGAACAATGTATGGATGTGGTACAAACTACCATGGAGAACTATTACAAGACTTGTCTATAAATCAAGTAGATGAATTTGTGCAGATTAATATATCAGATGTAAAACATGTTTCATGTGGAGATAACTTTACTTACTTTATAAAATCTGATGATAGTCTTTGGTCTATTGGTAAAAACTCAGAGTACCAATTAGGTATAGGTCATAATAATCCAGTTACTGAATTACAAAGAATTACAACTGTATCTAGCTGTAAAGAAGTACATTGTGGTAAAAACTATACATTAGTAGTAACTACAAGCAATGAATTATTTGTACAAGGGTATAATGATAAAGGTACTTTAGGATTAGGAAGTGATAGTGAAAATACTATAATTAAGTTCTTTACAAAAGCATTAACAGACATAAGAGAAATAAAATCTTTTGGAAGTGACCATATATTAGTACTTAAAAATGATAATTCAGTATGGGTTACTGGGAAAAATAGAGATGTATATAAAATTGAACAACCAGTAGAATTTTTAAAAGAATTTACTATAGTACCTATTTCTGAAGATGTAAATACAGTAAAGGATGTGCTTGCAACAGACAATACATTATATATTATATCAGAAGTAGGAACAACAAATGCTGCTATAGAAATTACTGAAAAGTCAATTTCATCAATTAAGATAAAAATACAAGACCCTAATAAAGATATAAGCAGAATAGAAATGCTTATAAATGGAGAAAGTATAAAATCTATAAGTGACTTAACTACTGAAAAAATATCATTTGAAGTACCACCAGATAAAATTAAGATAGGAGAGAATAAGATACTATTTAGAGCTTACTGTAAAGGTGATGATTTATATGCATCTTTATTTATTTTTAAAGAGAGTACTGGAAATTCTATAATTAAAGACTCTTATGTTATGATAGGCAATAGAATGTACAAAGTAGTCAATACAACATCTAATGAGCAAGATATTACAATTACACTAGATAGAGGTCTTGAAGAAGATTTAAACCTTGGAGACCCTATATATCAATTAATAAATAAGACTAAGGTTCAAGTAAAAATAAATAAATCTGATTTATTTAAAGACATGAAACTAGTTGAAATTAAAAAATCAGATTCAAGCTATCAAGAAATCTATGAATTAGAAGAAGCCAACATAAAAAGTGCTCAACCTAAAATCATAGTAGAAAAAGGAGATAAATGGACAGCTATAAAACGTCCATCTATGATTTTTAGATATGATGCAGAAAACAACGAATCAGAAGCTTAAAATGGAGGTGTTAAAAATTGTTTAAATTTGATAAAAACAAAATAGAGCAAATCAAACAAGGTAGAAAAGTAGAAATGCAATATAAAGATATTTCAGACATAAGTGCAGGTCAAGTAAAGCAAGATGATGATATAACAAGTAACTTTATAGCAAATGCAGAAATATATGAGATGTTATTAAGTCAAAGTCTTGTCAATGAAGTTCGCAGTATAAGCACATTTAACACATCAAAATCTGGAGGTGAAAGTGGAATGGTAGAAGTATATGTAGCATTAATTTTAAGAGGAAAGAAAACTATAGAAGAGGTACCAACAATAATTAGAGAACAAGTTAGAATTAGATGTGAAGAACTAGAAATACCAGTTGAATAGTAAACTTAGAATAACTATATAGTAGTTATTTTTTTTATGCAAAGTACAAGGTCTTACTTACTAAAGTCAAGACCTTGTACTTATTTTTTGCTATATTAATATTTTATAGATTTAATTAATTTATAAAAGAAATAAAAAATTAAAACACTAAATATATAAGTAGCAGTGTCAAAATATAGAGTACTATATGATATTAAAATATAGTAAAAATTCAAGATGTAAGTATAAAAAAATTAGATGATAGGAGACTATAATGGATAAGTTAGTAACCGAATTGAGTAGTCTAGGGGCAATAGGGATATTATGTGCTCTTCTATTTAAAAACACTATGGAAGAGAAAAAAGAAGATAGAGATATGTACAAAAAAACTGTAGAGAATTTTATAGAATTATCTACTCAACAACAAGAAATAAATAAAAATATACTTGTACAGATGGGAATAATGAAGATAGATGTAGAGGAAATTAAAGAAAATGTAACTGATATAAAAGATATGTTACAAAAAGAAGATGTATAATATGAAAGTAGCAATAGTACCAGGTCACACATTGTCAGGAAAAGGAACTGGGGCAGTTGGCTATATAGACGAAGGAAAAGAAAACAGAATCCTAACAGACCTAATAGTAAAATGGCTAAAACTAGGAGGAGCAACAACATATACTGGTAAAATAGACAAATCAAATGAATATCTATCAGAACAATGCCAAATAGCCAACAAACAAGATGTAGACCTAGCAGTACAAATCCATTTTAATGCAAATAAAACAACTCTAAATCCTATGGGAACAGAAACAATATATAAAACAAATAACGGAGAAATATATGCAAAAAGAGTAAACTCAAAACTTTCAACTGTGTTTAAAAATAGAGGAGCGAAAGAAGATATAAGAAACCTATACTGGCTTAATCATACAAAAGCACCAGCAATACTAATCGAAACTTGTTTTGTAGACAGTAAAGTAGACACTGATTATTATATTAGAAGCAAACACACAATTGCAAAACTAATAGCAGAGGGAATTTTAAATAAAAATATAAAAGAAGAAGATAACTTACAGGAATCTTATGAAAATGTAATAGTATATTCTGGAGAAGTTGATAAAGCAATTGCAACCATAATGTCATTTTATATAGAAAAAAGCTTATTAATTGATATAAAGGACTATAAAAATAAAATGGCAAAAAATATTTTTTCTATAGGTGGAAAATCTACTGAAGTCGTAAAAAATTATTCTGATAAATATATTGAATTTGTTGGGCATGATAGAAAAGAAACTTTTGAGCTTGTGTTAAAGTACTTAGAAAAGCATAATTAAAATACAAATAAAGAAATATATATAAATAAATGTGTAAAACAAATAGATAGGAAACTTGAATAAATTAGCTTAATTAGAAAACTAAATAAAACGAAACAAATTGAAAAAATGAACAAATATAAAAGAGGTAGCATTAAATGCTACCTCTTTTTATAATTAAACTATAAAATTATTGTCTGTTAACTAAAATAGCTATCTTAGCATCTGGATTATAACTTATTTGAACCATTTGATTTTTCTTAATATGTTCAAGGTCTTCACCACCATAAGCAATTTGTAATTTAACTGGTAATTTACCTTGTTTTATGATAGCAACATACTCTTTTTTACCTTTTTTCTCTAAACTAATCAAATTGCCAACATAAGGTTTAAAGTTTTGATACTTTTTACTAGAATTTCTTATGTAGAAGAAAGCACCAACAGCAATAACTAAATTTATGCCAAGTGTAACCCAAGAATTGATTTTCAGCATAGCTCCAGCGATTATTATCACGAACATTAAAACGATAGGTAATATAGCCTTCTTAAGAAGTAATTTACCCATTATTTCATTAGCCTTTTTCTCAGGGCCACTCATAGTTTTTGATCTAGCAAATGATTGCGCGAATTTGTCTTTTAAGCCCATTTTATCCTCCTAATTTTAATAAATATTTAGTTATAATAACGAGAGATTACTTGAAACTAAAAATTTACTACATTTATATTATGTTTGACTTTTGTATAAATAATTACATTCAAGTAAAGCAAAATATACTAATTATTTTATCATAAAACTATAAAAAAGAAAATAAATGAAATAAAAATATTAGAGCAAAGAAATGATGTAAAATCGTATCAAAAGCAACATAAAAATTATTCATCTATTTTTTTATCTTTATTTTTATTATACTCAGTTTTTTCAAAGTCTTTCTCTTTTTCATATTCATGAAGTTTTAATTCAATCATACCTTCTATTTTTGCTCTATCATAATCACTTAGTTTTCTAAAGTTTTTTAAAAGTTTTATTTCATCAGAACTTATGCTATTAAATGGATAGTTTGGTGAGGAATCGCAAATTAAATTTGATTCTTGTGATATATTATCTCCATTTAATAGCCAGTCTACAGAAACATTAAATATATCAGCTATGGATTTTAATATCTCATAATTTGGTTTTCTAATATTTCTTTCAAATTTACTCAAATTATCACAGTTTAACATTTCTTCTAATTCATATTGCTTAAGTTTTTTTGTTTTTCTTAAATAAACAATTCTTTCTCCTAAAGTATCCATAAACACTCTCCATTCAATTAATGTCAGAAAGACTTTTTAAAATATAAATAGTTGCAAAATTAAGGTCAAAATGACATAAAAATATTGACTTAAGGTCAAAGTGACCTTATAATTAATTTAATGATACGAAATTACATCCTAATTTTAGCACAAAGTAATCAAAAAATCTTATTTAGTATTAAATAAATTCATGTACTTAATATTTGTACATATTTAAAAAATATACTAAACAGAGGGAGGTGTATAAATTTAATAATAAAATTAAATATAAATCCACTTAGAAAGGAAACTTGATTAAATGGATACTCGAAAAAAATGGATACCTTTTTTGGGAATACAGGTCAAGCAAAGGCTTATTGAATTAAACATGACTCAAAGAGAATTAGCAAAAAAAGTCGGTGTTAATGAAAACTATTTGTCAGCTATTTTAAATGGCAGAAGAACAGGAAAAAAATATAAATCATCAATTTATCAATTGCTTAATATAGAATATTCAGAAGAAGATTAATATTAATAACTAATATATGAAGAAGGGGCATATTATTATGTGTAAATTAGATTCAGAAGGGGTAATAGAGTGCTGTAGAGCAATTGATGATTTTATTACAGCTCTCAATGGTGTACGAAGTTTAAACATGGAAAAACTGGATATTTTAACTAAATATTCTACTTCATGTTCAATCCTTCTTAGAGAGGAAAATTACAAAGGATGTACAATTGTATATAAAAAGATGTTGGAAGAATTAAAGACATAAATAATATATTAATTAGAGATAGAAAGAATTACATAGTGAGATAGAATATTTTTAAAAACATATAAAAAACATATAAACTAAAATATGGATATGTTAATCTAACTACAATAAATGTGTTTGTAATTAAATTATAGTTTATTTGAGCAACTTAATATCCATATTTTAGTTGTCAATTTAGCACAAAAAAAGAATCTTTATAAATGATGTAAATTCGTATCAAGTTATGTATGTTTAAACTGGTTTATCGTTACTATCAGAAGGAGAATGTTTTTCTAATTCATTATATTCAGATATCTTAAACTCTAGCATTCCTTCTATTTTTATTTTATCACGTTCATTCAATTGCCTATAGAGATTTAATATCATCATTTCGTCATCAGTTACATGTAGATTATACAAATAATCTTCCTTATTTTCTTCAACACTATTATTGGAGTTTACTTTTTCTTTTCCATATAGAAGCCAGTCAGTGCTAACATCAAAATAATCAGCTATTGACATTAATATATCGCAATTAGGCTTCCTACCTCCAGTTTCAAACTTACCTAAGTTTTCAAATTTTAAAATATCCATAAGTTTACGCTGGGTAAGTTTTCTGGAGTTTCTCAAATAAGCAATTCTTTTTCCTAAAGTATCCATGAACACACTCCTTTCTTTTCATAAATAAAAGTCTAAATGACATTAAAAATCGAGATATATTCCTTTTGTTCTATAAAATTACTAAAATAAAGTCTAAATGACATTTTGCTTAAATTAATATACTCATACTATGATTTTAACATATTATAATTGAAAATATATGGTTTATTTTGATTTATAGATATCTTTTAATAGGCAAAAGTAGATATTGAAAATAAAGTAGTTTTAATAATATATTTTATAGATTACTTTTAAAGTATACTTGGATATGAAAATATAATTTTCTAATAATGAAGAATATATAAAAATTATATTAAGAATAGATATTAGGAAGAGAATAGTATTATATTGTAGTTTATATTAGTTAAAGATAAAGAATTTCAAATATTTAAAATATAGCATAAGCTTACAATATAATACTATTGGACTTGTTTATCTAGTTTTGTTTTCTTTATAGAATAACAATATTATGAATGCAAGTAAATTTACACAAAAAACTGTTATATACATCTGTCTAAATCCTAAATTTAGAGTAGATTGTAGTGTATTTTCTATTTTTATTTTATTGTTTTCTATAGAATTTATATAATCGAGTTTTGACTTATTAAAAGCTTTTGGTATTTCATCTTTTACTTCCTGTGTCTTTGCTAGAACTAATTGAAGCGATTTTTTTTGTTGCTCCATTGTGTCAAAACCTTTTTCCATGTCTTGTTTTTTATTCATGGAATCATTTAATTTTGTCTGAAGTTCTTTCTTTTGAGATTCCATGTTTTTAAGTTTTTTACGTAATTGTTTTCTTTGAGACTTAGTTTTTTGTAATTTGGTATTTAACTCAGCTCTTGCTTTTTTAAGTTGTTGTATTTGAGCATTTAGAGCTTCTTTTTTTTCATTTAAATTTGGTTTATTCTCACTAGAATTATTATTTTTATTTTCTGTAGAATCATTTTTATTACTGTTTGAGTCAGAATTACTAGTGTTATTTTGTTCTTGATTATTTGATGAATTTTCGTTATCAGGAGGAGTAGTACCTTGTGGTATTGTAGGTATTTTATTATAAGCAAGTGTCATTTCATTTATAGCTTTATCTTGTTTTTTTATACCTTGTTCCATACCTTTTATGCCTTTATCAGTTCCAGCGATACCTTTTTTTATTCCAGCTATTCCTTGATTAATACCAGTTCTAGCTTTTACCATATTGTCAATACCAGTTTGAATTCCTTTGATGCCACTGTTTAGTTTGTTTTCACCTTTCTCAATACCATTTATTCCACTTTGAGTACCATTTATTCCTTTTTGAACATTTGATTCTATTTTTGTAATTACAGAAGGAACTTTTTCATCAAACATTGTTGTTGATATTTCTTTTGTGATGTTGGTAATATTGGTTGTATCTGATGATTGAACTTTGTCTAGTAAGTATTTTGGTAGTTTGCCATCTGTCATATCCATATTAATACTTGATGAATCGTTCATATTTGGTATAGAAATATTTTTTAAATTCTTAGCCATTTCTGGGTCTGACTTTAAATCATCTATCATAGTTTCAAGTTCTTCAAGTTGAACTATTTTAGGTGTTGATGGCTTACCAACTATATCCATAATATTATCCTGTACAGATAATCCCGCATGTGCTATAAATCCAATCATTATTGCAGGCGAAATTGAAGTTCCAATTGAGCGTATCAGAGATAATGTTGCAAGTGCAGAATTAGATTCTTCTATTTTTGTATTTGAAAGCATCATGTAATTTAAAGGTGTTCCCATAGTAAATCCCATTCCTAATCCCATAAATATTAGACTTACACATACACTAAATACTGTATTGGTTTTTAGTGCAATTAAAACTAGATAAAGAGAGCCTATCATAGATACTGAAAATCCAAGTAATAGTATCTTTTTTGCACCAAATTTATCGATAAGTCTTCCACTCAGAGGGGCAGCGATACCTGCAAATAATCCTAATATGGCAACAAAATATCCACCAGAACCAGCATTTATTTTTAATGCATTTTCAGCATATTGTGGAACAAATACCATACCCATCATTCCAATGCCAACAATTAAAGATAGAATGAGTACTATTAGTATTCTTGGATTTAAAAAATATTCGAAATTCAAAATAGGGTCTTTAGCTTTATTTTCAACAAATATAAAAATAGGTATAAGTATTATAAATGTCAATAAATAAGGATAAACTGATGTATCTTGTATAGAATTTTTAAAATTAAAAAAGTCTATATTCATAAGACCATATAACAAAGATACTATTATACATATCAACATTAATGTTCCTAATTTATCTATTTTCTCTGTAGATGGAGACTTATTATTTTTAATAAATAGTATTCCTCCAATAATTATAACCAAGCATATTGGAAGATTAACAAAAAACAACCATTTCCAATTTTGAGTTCCAAATATACTTAGTATTGTACTACCTATACTTGAGCCTAAAATATTTGCAATACCATAGGTTGCTCCAACTAAACCTAAAGCCATGCCTCTTTTGTTTTCTGGGAAAGTGGTTCCAAATTCTGCTGTAGCAATTGGCATAATTCCGCCTCCACCAATAGCTTGTATAACACGGCCAATTAGTAAAATATAAAAGTTGGAAAATAATGATGATAATCCACAGATTAATGAACCACTACCAAATAGAAATATACTAACTAAATATACATATTTTCTTCCTATTTTATCTGCTAATTTACCAGAAATAGGGATTACAGACGCATATGTTAGTGTATATATAGTAATCATCCAAATTCCTGTTTTTTCATTTACACCTAGGCTATTTTGTATAATTGTTCTTGCTGGTGATACTATTCCAGTATCAATAGCTCCCATAAATATACCTAGAAGATAGAGAGTGAGTACTAAAAATAACTTTGGATTATTATCTTTGCTTTGAACACTAGTATTAGAATTCAAGGTAAACACCACCTTAATGTATTAATTTTTCAATATATGGCTTTAAATCTTCAAATTCTATATGAAGATATGTTGAGTATGAAAAAAACATTTTGATTATGATATTACATACTAATTTATCATTATTAAAGAAATTTTCTTGTTCTAAAGCTTCATATACTTTATTTGAAAGTTGCTCATGAAAATCATTTTTATGTTTTTTCATTTCGATAAATCTTTCCACTCCAAAAGTATCTAAAAAATCATCATATTGAATATTATGAACCTTGTTTATAAAATTTCTTATTTCTGTAAAGATAATATTTAGTTTTTCAATGTAATTATCACTATTTTTATTAGAGTATTCAATTCGCCTTATCAATAAATCCCATTCTGATTTTGTAATATATTCTATTATTTCTTGTTTTGATTTGAAGTAATTATATACTGTACCTGCGCTTATACCACACCTTTGAGCTATTTTTCTTATACTAATATTTGAGTAATCTTCTTCCAAAATCATATCTCGAGACACTTTTAGTATATCTTCCTTAACGTTTTCTAAAATCTTAGGCATCTGACCACCTCTTCTATTAAAATTATTATGAACACTGTTTATTATAAACCTTTAAAATTTATTAATCAATATGAAAGCTATAATGTATAATATTAATATATAGATATGGTGTAAAATAAATGTCTTATTATATAAGTATTTAATCTAATTAAATTTATATTTTTTATATTTAAACAGGAATATGTACTAAAATTATGTAATATTAGATTTTTCTTTTTAATAAGTTAATAATATTATTATATGATAAGGAGAATAAAATGATGGAAAAGAAGTATGTAATGGCACTAGACCAAGGAACAACTAGTTCAAGAGCTATATTATTTAATAAAAAAGGTGAAATAGTAAAAATTGCGCAAAAGGAATTTAAACAGATTTATCCAAAAGCTGGCTGGGTAGAACATGACCCTATGGAAATATGGGGTTCACAAAGTGGGGTAATGAGAGAGGTCATAGAAACAGCAGGTATAAGACCAGAAGAAATTGCTTCAATAGGTATAACTAATCAAAGAGAGACTACCATTGTTTGGAGTAGGTATACTGGGAAACCGATTTATAACGCAATAGTATGGCAATGTAGAAGAACATCAGAAATCTGTGATGTACTCAAAAGTAAAGGATTAGAGGAATCGATAAAGGAAAAAACGGGTCTTTTGATAGATGCATACTTTTCAGCAACAAAAATAAAGTGGATACTAGATAATGTAGAAGGTGCTAGAGAAAAAGCAGAACAAGGCGAATTATTATTTGGTACTATAGATACATGGTTAATATGGAACTTAACGCGTGGAAAAGTACATATAACAGATTATTCAAATGCATCTAGAACGATGATGTACAATATAAATAACTTAGAGTGGGATAAAGACATACTACGAGAACTAGATATACCAATAAGTATGTTACCAGTAGTAAAACCTTCTAGCTATGTCTATGGTCATACAGATGAACGTATGCTATCAGGCGCTAAAATACCTATTGCTGGATGCGCAGGAGACCAACAAGCAGCATTGTTTGGTCAAAATTGTATTGAAGAAGGTACTGCAAAAAATACTTATGGAACAGGTTGCTTTTTACTTATGAACACAGGGAGCAATATAGTTAAATCTAAACATGGTTTGCTTACAACAATTGCTTGGGGTGTTGATGGAAAAGTAACTTATGCATTAGAAGGAAGTATATTTATTGGAGGGGCATCTATCCAATGGCTTAGAGATGAACTTAAAATGATTGAATCTGCAAGCGATAGTGAAATTTATGCAAATAGAGTAGAAGATACTAATGGTGTGTATGTAGTACCTGCATTTACAGGTCTTGGTGCTCCATATTGGGATATGTATGCTAGAGGGTCAATATTGGGTATTACAAGAGGTGCAAAAAAAGAGCATATAATTAGAGCAACATTGGAATCAATTGCGTACCAAACAAAAGATGTATTAGAAGCAATGCAACACGATTCAAAATTAAAATTAAAGTCATTAAAGGTTGATGGAGGAGCAAGTAATAATAATTTCTTAATGCAATTCCAGTCAGATATACTAAATGTAGATATAGATAGACCTAAAATAGTAGAAACTACAGCTTTGGGAGCTGCTTATTTAGCAGGATTGTGTGTAGGATTCTATATTGGAAGAAATGAAATTACATCAAAATGGTCAGTCGAAAAAGAGTTTAATCCAAATATGAGTGAAGAGAATAGAATTAGATTATATAAAGGTTGGAAGAAAGCTGTGTCAAGAGCTTTAAGTTGGGAAAAAGAAGATGAGCAAGACCTTTAAAGGTTAGATGCATTTGAATTTAAAAGTAGGGCTTTTGTAAAGCTCTACTTTTTTATTTTTACTTTTTTATTCTCAAATTTATATTTTTGTATAGTTGTAACCAAGTAGTATAATCTATTTTTCATTTTCGTATAAAAACATTGGTATAGAATTATAAATATGCTGGTCTCCAACAACCAAAAGAATATCTCCTTCTAAAAATTCAATATATGGACCAGGAGAGATTATAAGTTCCTCACCTCTTTTAATTGCAACGATTGTAGCCCCTGTATTTTGCCAAAACTTAGTTTGTGCAGCTGTTTGGCCAATGTACTTACAATTAGAATTTATTGTGAACTGAACGGGCACTAAGGGGTTTATTATTTCGAGTCTATTAGAATAATCTATAATTTTATTTATAGTATCTAAGATTTCATTTTCTAGATTTGATTTAGTATCTATTAAATTGTAAAGTGTTGATTTATATGATGATATATTTGTAATGTCTCTATATTTTTTTATAAAAGAAGAAGCTTTGCCTGGTGATAATACAATAACACCTTTACCTTTTATGCTTTTAACAACACCAATATCTTCTAAAATTTTAACAGCTCTCCTTATAGTTTCTGGTGATACGTTGTATTTACCAGCCAAAACAGAGCGTCCAAACAATACTGAATCTTCCTGTATTTCACCTGTATATATTTTATTTGCAATATCCAAAGCTATCTTTTGGTATATTGGCATAGTATAGTTTTTTTCCATTGTTTTTCCTCCAATATAAAATTTATGTTAAAAAATATATAATCTTAATAATACTATTGTATAATTTATAAATTTATATGTCTACATTATGTACAAATATTGTCGTTTTTTTAAAATAATATTTTAACGTGCATTTAGTATACATATTTTTATTTTGCTCTTCAAAGTATGTAATGAAGTATTTAAGGGAATGTAAAGACATTCTATGGAGAAAAATAAATAATTATATAGATGAAATAAACAAATGAATGAAAAAAAACACTTCTGTCTTGCATATAAAGTTATTAAAATTGAAAAATGCTTTAAAAATGAAAGTCAAAAGCTATAATTTATCTATAAATAATTAATTATTAACTAAAAAATAGGAAAAATGTTTTTTGAAAAAGAACTACAAATGAATGTCGATTTAAAATAATTGCAAAAAAATTCCTTAAATGGTAAAATTATATTAATTAAATGTATTGAAATAGTTGGAAAAATAAAAATGCATACAAGTAATAAAATATTTCATGCAATATATATAATAAACAAAATTTAAAAATTAAAACTACTTATTCTATCAAAATGTTAGCAAGGGGGGTCATAAATTGTATAAAGTAGATTTAAATAGCGATTTAGGAGAAAGTTTTGGAACATATAAGATTGGTTTAGATGAAGAAGTCTTAAAATATATTTCATCAGCTAATATAGCCTGTGGATTTCATGCAGGAGATCCTAGTCACATGGATAAAACAGTAAAACTTGCCAAAGAAAATGGAGTTAAAATAGGAGCACATCCAGGTTTTTTAGATTTAATAGGATTTGGAAGACGTGAGATGAAAATAACAAAACAAGAAGCTAAAGATTATACAAAGTATCAATTGGGAGCATTAATGGCATTTGCAAGTTCAAATGGATGTAATATACAGCATGTAAAGCCACATGGAGCTTTATACAATATGGCTGCAAAAGATAAAAATTTAGCCATGGCTATTTGTGAAGCTATATATGAAGTTAATAAAGATATTACTTTGTTAGGGCTATATAATAGTGAAATGATAAGTTCAGCTAAAGAGATTGGACTTAAGTTTGCAAATGAAGTATTTGCAGATAGAGCCTATGATAGCAACGGTTTTTTGGTTCCAAGAAATGTAGAAGGAGCCGTTATACATGATACAGAAACTGCAATAGATAGAGTTGTTAAGATGGTAAAAGAAGGAACAGTGGAAACTATAACTGGTGAAATTATACATATTAAAGCAGACTCTATATGTGTGCATGGAGACAATCCAAAGGCAATAGAGTTTGTTAAAGAAATAAGAAAACGTTTTGAATTAGAAAGTATAGAAGTTTGTCCATTAGAAAATATGGAAGTTTGTTCATCAGAGGACATATTGTAAGGTTGATAATATGAGGGGGAAATAAAATATGAGTACAAAAAATATTACTGATAAAGAAAAAGGTAAAAAAGACGTTGGGGCACTTATAGGAGCCGCATTTATAATGGCAACATCAGCAATTGGGCCAGGGTTTTTAACTCAGACAGCACAGTTTACTCAAGATTTTGGGCCAAGTTTTTCATTTGTAGTATTAATTACAACTATCCTTTTTATAGGAGCTCAAGTAAATGTATGGAGAGTAATTGGTGTATCAGGGCTTAGAGGTCAAGATATAGCAAATAAAATAGTACCTGGCTTGGGTTACTTTGTAGCTTTTTTAGTAGGCCTTGGTGGATTAGCTTTTAATATAGGAAATGTTGGTGGAGCTGCACTTGGTATGAATGTAATGTTTAATATGAATATGACATTAGGAACTATATTAAGTGGGTTAATAGCAATATTTGTATTTATGTCAAAGAATTCAAATTCTTTAGTAGATAAGATAACTAAGTTTTTAGCATTAGGCATGATAATTATAGTTGGATATGTAGCAATATCAAATCATCCTCCTGTTGGAGAAGCAGTTTATAGAATGGTAAAACCAGAAAATCCAAAGACATTGATATTTCCAATAATAACTCTACTTGGAGGAAGTGTTGGAGGATATATAACATTTGCTGGAGGACATAGATTAATAGATGCTGGAATAACAGGTGAAGAAAATATAAAAGAAATAACTAAATCATCTCTTTTAGGGATATTGGTTGCAACTATGATGAGGGTACTTCTATTTTTAGCAATATTAGCAGTAGTTTCAAAAGGGCTTCAACTTGACCCAGAAAATCCAGCAGCTTCAGCTTTCAAGTTTAGTGCAGGAGCGATAGGATATAAATTCTTTGGGCTTGTATTATGGTCTGCTGCAATTACATCAGTTATAGGAGCTGCTTATACATCAGTTTCCTTCTTAAAGACGTTAAATCCTTTTATAGCAAAAAATGAAAAGTACTTTATAATAGCATTTATAGCTATATCAACACTTATAATGGCATTTATAGGTAAACCAGCAACTCTATTAATTTTAGCAGGTGCTTTAAATGGTTTAATACTTCCAATAACTTTAGGAATAATGCTTATAGCATCTAAGAGAAAAGATATTGTTGGTGATTATAAACATCCTACATGGCTTTTGATATTTGGATTAATAGTAGTTTTAATATCTGCTTATGCAGGAATAACTTCTCTTAGTAGTCTAAGTACTTTATTTGCTTAATTTAGAAGAGGTGACATTTATGGAAACTAGATACTTGCTATCAGGAGACAAAGCAGTAGTTGCTGAATTTGGAAATGAGATATCAGAAGATATAAATAAAAAAGTAATTTCGTTTATGAGAGCGATAGAAATATCAAATCTTAAAGGTATTGTTACAGAAATGGTGCCAACATACAGGTCACTTATGATAAGTTACAATCCCTTGAAAATAGATTTTGATAGTTTAATTGAGAGTTTAAAAAAAATAGAAAATAATTTAGAAAGTATAGAGCTACCAAAACCTAAAATGCATGAAATTCCAGTATGTTATGATAAGGTATTTGGTATAGATATTGAAACTGTTGCAAGCTACAATAATCTGACTGTAGATGAAGTCATAAATATACACACAGGCAGAGAGTATTTAATATATATGTTAGGATTTACTCCTGGATTTCCATATCTAGGTGGAATGGATGAAAGAATAGCTACACCTAGATTAGAAGTACCAAGAATTAAAATTTACGGTGGAAGTGTGGGAATAGCTGGTTCTCAGACAGGTGTATATCCTATAGATAGCCCTGGTGGATGGCAAATAATTGGGAGAACACCTTTAAAACTATATGATGAAAATAGAGAAGAGCAAATTTTACTTCGAGCTGGAGATTTTATAAAGTTTGTTCCAATAACTTTAGATGAATTTATAGAAATTGAAAAAAATAATTTAAGTGTTTAAAAATAGTGATAATGCAGGGAGTGGTATATATGGGATTTAAAGTAGAATTAGGAGGTTTCCAAACATTAATACAAGACAGAGGTAGAGTTGGATATGGACAATATGGTGTATCTGGGTGTGGAGCAATGGACGAATATGCACATAGAGTAGGAAATATATTAGTTGGAAATTCTGAAGATGAAGCTTCTTTGGAGGTTCTAATGTTAGGTCCTACAATTACCTTTGATGAATATACACAAATAGCAGTAACTGGCGGAGATTTAGGAGCTAGAATAAATGGAAAAGAGATTCAAAATTGGAGGTCATATCAAATAAATCCTGGTGACATATTATCATTTAGAGGTGTAAAATCAGGAGCTAGAGCATATGTATCAATAGCTGGTGGAATAGATGTGCCACTTGCAATGGGAAGTAAATCAACTTATACAAGAGCTAAGATTGGTGGATTTGAAGGTAGAGCACTTAAAAAAGGCGATTATATAAATACTTTTGCTCAGGAAAAAGATTTTACAATAAATAAAAAATTAAATTCAAAATATATTCCAAATTATAGTTCAGAAATAGTACTGAGAATTGTAAAAGGCCCTCAATTTGATGCTTTTTCTAAAGATGAAGTAGAAAAATTCTTATCAAATGAATACAAAGTTACAAATGAAATAGATAGAATGGGTTGTAGACTAGATGGAGAGAGTATAAAGCACCTTAATGGAGCAGATATTATCTCTGATGGTATTTCTTATGGAGCTATACAAGTACCTGGACATGGGAAACCTATTATAATGCTATCAGATAGACAGACTAGTGGTGGCTATACTAAAATAGGGAATGTTATAAGTGTAGATTTATATAAGTTGTCACAAGCAAAACCAAATGATGTAGTAAAGTTTGAGTTTGTAGATATATATGAAGCTCATAGATTATTGAGAGAACAAGAAGATAAGATTCAAGATATATATAAAAGTATGAAAAATATAAGAGTTGTTAAAGCCAAAGTATTAAATGATATAGCGGTTTAATTTAAATTTAATTAATATTAATTTTTGTTACAATTTAAAATACAATTTAGAAATAGCTATTTACTATTTGCCATTATTAAAATGGTTTGAATTAGTCAAATAGCTATTTTTATTTGAGTAGATACATTAATTTTAAAAGAGCTTACGTTTTGGTTCTATGTATTAAACATTTTAAGTATTAAACAATTGTATTATAGATATTTACTTGGACTTTATCGGCCAAATGGGAGGTGATATAACACCATATCCACGAGCTATTGTATCTTTACTTGGATTGATGATTTTATGAGGTACATTGGCTTTTATAAATGTTGAGTCCCCTGGATTTAATCTTACTATTTTTTCACCCATACAAATATCAACTATACCACTTGTTACTACCATGATTTCCTCTGATGCATGATAGATACAATCTTTAGCATCTTCACTTTCTGGATTAAGTTCAAATTCTACAAGTAAAATTGAAGGTGCAAAATCAGCTGTTGGCATTGGAGATACTATCTCATAAAACATTTCACTTTTTGGAAACTTCATCATAACTCTATCTTCTTTTCTGATGACTAAATCATCAGTATTATTATCATCCATAAACATATATAAAGGAGTATCTAAAACTTCAGCGATTTTTCTTAATGAAGACAGGGATGGTTCGATAGCATCTCTTTCGATTTGAGATATATAACTTATAGATAAGTCTGTCAATTTGGAAACATCACTTAGTGTTTTTTTCTTGTTTTTTCTTATATTTCTCATTTTTTCCCCTAGCATAAGAACCTCCAAATAATAAAATTTATACAAAATATTCGATTAAAACAAAGTAATTATAGCATAACATAGAAGTAGTAGCAAGAAAGATGCATGGAAGATTTTAAGAATTAGCAATTAGTGAGATGCAAATAAAATCTTATAAAAATAAATTATTGATGAATTAATATAATGCAGAAGAATTTAATTTATGATTATTAATTTAAAGGGTGGTATTGTAGAATATTTTAGAAAAAAGTAAATTTTCAGTAAATTATATTGACAGAAGTATTGAAGTAATAATATAATTTGAAGTGTAAAAGTAAAAAAATTAAATTATTACTTCAAAAATAAGGAGGTTAACATGAAAATAACAGATATTAAATTTGAGAAATTAAGAATTAAATTAAGAAAGCCTGTTGTAGTTTCGTTTGGAACAATTGAATATGGAGAGAGCATAATCTTAAAAATTGAGACTGATGAAGGTTACTATGGATTTGGAGAAGCTGCTCCTCTTGCAGCAGTTACAGGTGAAGCTTTAGATACTGTACTTTCTATATTAATTATGTTTAAGAAGGAACTTATAGGTAAAGACCCATTGGATATTGAAACTATACATACAATTATGGATGGAATCATAATAGGTAATACTTCTGCTAAAGCAGCAATTGATATAGCTTTGTATGACCTTAAAGGTAAAATTATGAATGTACCTCTTTATAAGGTTCTTGGAGGATATGATAACAAAGTTCAAACAGATGTAACTATAGGTATAGATAAACCAGAGAAAATGGCGGAAGAAGCACTGGGAAGAGTTAGAGAAGGTTTTAGAATATTGAAGCTTAAAGCTGGAATAAGACCTGAAGAAGATATTGAAGCTGTAAAATTAATTAGAGAAGCTGTTGGAGATAATATAAGAATTAGAATAGATGCAAATCAAGGTTGGAATGTAAATAGTAGTATAAATACTATCAAAAAACTAGAAAAATTTGGTGTTGATGCGATTGAACAAGCACTTCCACATTGGGATTTAGATGGAACTGCCTACATAAGAAATAAGAGTAATACCAAGATTATGATAGATGAGTCATTACATTCACCAATAGATGCAATTAAAGCTATAAAGAAAAATGCAGTTGATACGTTTAATATCAAGTTAATGAAATCTGGCGGAATTTATCCTGCAATAAAAATCAACAATATAGCTGAAGCAAGTGGGGTTAATTGTATGTTAGGATGTATGCTTGAAACAAGGATTGGTATAACAGCAGCAGCCAATTTAATAGCATCTAAGAAGAATATAACAGAAGCTGACCTTGATAGTTTTATGTTTTGTGAAGAATTAGAAAGTATATCTGGAGGATTTGAAATGGATGGAGATATTATGAATCTTGTAAATAAACCAGGTTTAGGAATAGAAGTGAACTTATGATGAAATTAGGGGGTTAAATATGAATACACTTTTTTCAAGTACAGGTAGTATACTTGCAATAATGACAGCTATGATTGCATTTGGACTTTACTTACAAAAATATAAAGTAACTAAAAGCTTAGGACCAGCACTTACAATAATCATAATGGGAATAATACTTTCAAATTTAAAAGTAGTTCCAGTAAGTACAGAATTATATGGAACTATTTCTACATATGCTATACCAGTTTCCATGACTATAATGTTGATGAGTGTTGACTTAAAAGAAATGACAAAGCTATCAAGAGAGCCTTTAATAGCAATTTTTGTGGCAGTATTGACAGTAAGCATAATGGCGTTTTTATTTGGATTGGTATTTGCAGGCGAAATATCAGAAGGATGGAAAGTCGCAGGGATGTTTGTAGGTACATATACTGGAGGAAGCGCTAATCTTACAGCTATTGGAACTGGTCTTAATGTAAGTAGGCAGACTCTAGCAGCAGCAAATGCAGCAGATTATGTAATTGGAGTTCCAACATTAATATTTATGTTTGCACTTCCAGCAGTATTAAAAAATTCGAAGAAATTTCAAAAGTTTTGGCCATATCATGTAGAAGAATCGGAATTAGAAGATTGCCAGAACGAAGAATTTATGCAATCAAAAGAGTGGAGTATAAAAGATATTGCTTGGATGTTGGCTATAGGTTTTGTTGTTACAGAGATTGCAACAATACTTTCAGGATATTTTAGTTCAAGTTTTAGTAGTGCAGCAAGAATTCTTTTAGTTACAACAATTTCGATTATAATTGCTCAGTTAAAACCAGTAAAAAAATTAAAGGGTAATTTAGATTTAGGATTATTTGTTGCATTATTCTTTTTATGTACAATAGGATTTTCAGTAGATATAAAAGAGTTTTTAGGTTCAACTTTTACTATAACGTTTTACTGCTTTAGCATAATATTTGCTTCATTTGCCTTCCATCTATTTGTAACTAGAATGTTAAAGATAAAGTACCAATATGTAATACTTTCTATAGTAGGAGCAATTGCTGATGGTCCAACATCAGCTTTAGTAGCTGCTTCAGCAAAATGGAATTCGCTTGTAAGTGTAGCTGTAGTTATGGGGGTAATTGGTGGAGTATTAGGAAATTATGCAGGCATATCGGTGGCATATGCAATAAAAATGTTTCTTGGTCTATAGGAGGTGACTTTATTGAGAAAGTTTAAGTTATATATATCTGGTTTATATAGTGGTAATGTAGTATTTGACGAAGTTTTACTTATTGAAAAGCTGAATCCTTTTACAAATGAAATAGAAGAAATAAAACCTATGAGTAAAGAGGAAGGCACATATTATTTAAATCTTACAAAAATAGATTTGAAATTTTTATTTGAAAAATTTAATGTTTATAGCAATAGTTTAATAAACACAGACAAAAGTATAGTTGTAAATGAGTTAGGAGAAACATATTCTAAGTTTAATGACTATATCTGGGTTCAAAGAAATAAAAAATTTCCTTTAGATGTAATTGTTTTGGATAATAAAGTAGTTGGATTTATATGTTTGTCTAGGGAAACTTGTACTATATTAATTATGGATGGATATGAGGATTATACGATATTAAAAGAGTGGAAAAAAACACATGAAAATGAAGAGATATATCCTATAAAATTTGATGGAAATTACATGATTGATATGAAAGATGGAATAAAACTTTCTACAGATGTATATCTTCCTAAGTTTGAAGACTCTACTAAAAAAGTACCCACAATTCTTATGAGAACTCCATATGGAAAAGAAAATGATAAAGAAATATATTATAAGTATGTACAAAGGGGATATGCTGTTGTAATACAAGATGTCAGGGGAAGAAATGAATCAGAAGGTAAGTGGGAGCCTATGATATA
Organism: Clostridioides sp. ZZV14-6153; assembly: GCF_020657855.1. NCBI lineage: Bacteria > Bacillati > Bacillota > Clostridia > Peptostreptococcales > Peptostreptococcaceae > Clostridioides > Clostridioides sp. ZZV14-6153. Next base: position 348,687 of record NZ_JAGWCZ010000001.1, read on the forward strand.
TGAAAGAGAAGATGGAGATAGTACTATAAATTGGATAGTAGCACAAGAATGGTCAAATGAAGTTGTTGGAATGCTGGGAGCATCATACCTTGGTTATGTTCAATGGGCAGCTGCATCTTCAGGAAACAAACACCTAAAAGCTTTAATTAGTATAGTTACAGCAGGTAGCCCTTTCATTGATATACCAAGAAAAGGTGGAGCTTTTGTATCTGGAATGCTTGCATGGGCATTTATGGTATCAAGAAATAAAGTTGATAGAAGTAAAATGATAAGAGATGACTGGGATGATGTTTTAAATATAAGACCAATACAAAATATACCTATTGAAGCACTTGGATATAGAATAGAATTTTTAGAAGAGTGGATAAAAAGAGTAGAAAAGGATGAATATTGGGATAGGATGGATTGGCATCTAAAAAAAGATAAAATAAATGTGCCTGCATTAGTCATATCTGGATGGTATGATGATAATGGTATGGGTACTACAGAAGCTTTGGATGTAATAAAAAATTATGAAAGAGGAAAGAGAAAGGCTATATTAGGTCCATGGATGCATAATTCAAACACTATAAGGGATATAAATGATATTCCTTTTGGAGATAATTCATTGAGGTATGATGTAGACTATAACTATCTATTATGGTTTGATAAATACTTAAAAGGAATAGAAAATGATATAGATAAGACTGCTCCAATAGAGTATTATTCAGTAGGTTCGAATGAATGGAAGATGGCAGAAAATTGGCCAATAGAAAATAAAATAGATAAAAGCATCTATTTAATAAGTGGTGGAAATGCTAATACATCTTTAGGGGATGGAAAACTATCTTTTGAAGAATGTTCAAAATATAGTTATGATAGCTACATATATAATCCAAAAGACCCTTCAATACAGTTGATTGATATGTCAGAAAATGAAGTGGGAGTTCCAAATAATTATAAAGATTTGGAGAAAAGAAGTGATATGTTGTGTTATACATCAGATGCTTTTAGTGAAGAATTTACTATAACAGGTGATATAAAGTTGGAATTCTTTGCATCAAGTTCTGCAAAAGATACTGATTGGGTCATAAAAATTATGGATGTGGATTCAGATGGAAACTCAATTAAATTAGCTGATGGTATACTAAGTGCTAGATTCAGAAATAGTTTTTATAAGTCAGAATTTATGGAAGAAGGAGAAATTTATAAGTTCACAATAACAACTTCAAAAATATCAAATACATTTAAAATTGGACATCGAATTAGGTTAGATATAACATCTAGTGCAAAAAACTTTATATTCCAAAATAGTAACACTAAAGATGGTTATAACAGTATTGAGTATATAAAAGCAAAAAATACAATTTATCATGGAGGTAAATACCCATCTAGATTGATAGTGCCAATAGAAAATAATTAAATTAATAAATTAAATAATAAGGAGATATAGTATAAATCAATACTATATCTCCTTATAGGTTAAAGTGATTATATTTACTTATTAAAGTCAAAGAAATTATTTTGTAGCCGCAACAACGCTCATTTCAACTAATAAGTGCTCTCTAGCAAGTCTAGCTTCAACACAAGCTCTAGCAGGTTCAAATCCTTTTTCAACCCAAGCATCCCATACAGAGTTCATAGCTTCAAAGTCTTTCATATCTCTTAAATAAATAGTAACAGATAGTAAATGTTGTTTGTCTGAACCGTATTTGTTTAATAAATCTTCTATTTTATTTAAAACTTCAGTAGTTTGCTCAACTACTCCTCCTTCAGCATGAGTTTGTCCACATAAATAAACTGTATTGTTGTGAACTACAGCTCTACTCATTCTTCCAGTTCCTTCATATCTTTTTATTTCCATATTTTAAATACCTCCATAATTAAAAAATCCACTAAAAATCTAAATAATAAATTAAAAAAAGTCTATACTATATAGAATTATATTATATATTTGGAGAATAATCTATAAAAAGATATAACTTTTTACTTATAATTATTATTGTTATTAATTGAAAAGGTTTATTAGTTACTTGACATAATTTATACTTTTAATTATAGTATAAATTGGAATATTTAGATAATTATTATTTCAATTTATAAATTTTAGTTTTTAAGTAGTTTTTAAATATAGGTTTATGTATTTTTATAGAAAAGAGGTAAATATGAGTAGTACAATCAAATCAAATCGAATAAAAGGTATAATGTTTATAATGGCATCAGCTCTTGGTTTTGCAATGATGTCTGCATTTGTAAAACTGGCAGGCGATTTGCCAAGTTTTCAAAAAGTATTTTTTAGAAACTTGGTATCGGCTATAATAGCGTTTTGGCTTATTATAAAACATAAAGGAAGTTTAACAGGTAAAAAAGAAAATATGAAGGTTCTTTTATATAGGTCAATCTTTGGAACTTTAGGAGTTATATTTAATTATTATGCAATTGATAAGTTGATGCTTTCAGATGCTAATATGCTAAATAAAATGAGTCCTTTTCTCGTAGTTATATTTTGTGCAATTATTCTAAAAGAAAAAATAAACATAAAACAGATAGGGGCAATTATAATTGCATTTATAGGAGCTTTATTTATAATAAAACCAACATTTAGTGTTGAAGTAATTCCATATCTAGGAGGAGTCGCAGGAGCTGTATTTGCAGCAATGGCATATACTTGTTTAAGAATTCTTGGAGATAGAGAAGATTATTATACAATTGTGTTTTTCTTTTCAGTTTTTTCATTAGTTACTGTAGGACCAATAGCTTTTGCAGTGTATGAACCAATGACTCTTATGCAACTTGTGTATTTGTTATTGGGTGGAGTATTTGCAAGTTTAGGTCAATTTGGTATAACTTTAGCATATAAGTATGCGCCAGCCAAAGAAATTTCTATATTTGACTATAGTAATATAATATTTTCAGCAATCTTGAGTATATTCTTGTTTAATGTTTATCCAGATACACTAAGTATTGTGGGATATGTAATAGTATTTTCAGCAGCATTTTATATGTTTTTATACAATAAAAAATTAGACAAATTGGATAAAGAAATTGACAAGCAAAATAAATGAACAAATAGTATCAAAGTTTATATTAAAAATAAATAATATTAAGCTAAAAAGGTATAGCATATTAAGTCAAAACAGCAGTTAAAAGTAAAAAACTATAACTGCTGTTTCTTTTATCAAAAATATCCAAATATATATAAAAATAGAATATAATAAAGTAGTAGAAATAATATAAAGGGGATAATTTAAAGTATGGAAAAAGTAAAAGTTGCTGTGATTGGAGCAGGTAATAGAGGTACATATGCGTATGCTCCATATGTTTATGAAAATTCTGATATATGTGAGATAGTTGCTGTAGCAGAACCTAAAGAAGGAAGACGTGAATTGTTTGCACAAAAGTATAACTTAAATAGCAAAAATGTATTTGAAAGTCTAGAAGAATTCTTTAAACAGGATAAAATGGCAGATGCAGTCATAATAGCTACAAATGATGATAGACATTATGACGTAGCAAGTTTAGCTCTTCAAAAGGGTTATCATATATTATTGGAAAAACCAATGTCTAATAGTTTAGATGGATTAGTACATATAAATGACCTGTGTGATAAATATAAAGATAAGATTTTTATGATTTGTCATGTACTTAGATACTCTCCATTTTACAATAAATTAAGAGAAATTGTAGAAAGCAAAAAATTAGGAGAGTTAGTTAGTATACAATATAATGAGAATATAGGATATTGGCATTTTGCTCATAGTTTTACTAGAGGAAATTGGAGAAATAGTAATGAGACAAGCCCTTTGATTTTGGCGAAGAGTTGTCATGATATGGATATTCTATTATATTTGGTAGGTAGTAGATGTAAAAAAATCTCTGCATTTGGAAGTTTAAAGCATCTTAATAATGAAAATGCTGGGGGAGAAATGGCACAGAATTGCCTTCAATGTTTAGTAGAAAAGAAATGTCCATATTCTGCAAAACAAATTTATCTAGAAAATGACAGAAATATAAATAGAGCTGTACATATAAATCCTACAAAAGAGAATCTTTTAAAGATACTTGAAACAAGCCCATATGGAAGATGTGTTTACAGATGTGATAATAATGTTGTAGATAACATGGTAAATATATTACAATTTGAAAATGGAGTAACAGCTACTTTTAATCTATGTGCATTTACTAAAGAAAATGGAAGAACTATAAAGATGATGTTTAGTCATGGAGAAGTTGGTGGAGATTTAAATAAAAATGAGATAAGAATTAAAGAATTTGGAAAAAATGAAGAAGTAGTTATAAATCCATCAAATAAGAAAAATATGGTAGAAGAATATGATAGAAATCTCATAGCTGAGTTCATTAAATTAGTTTCAAGTAAAAACTTAGAAAAAGGAAAAGTAGCAGCAAAAGATGCTATAGAAAGTCATATAATGGCATTTGCAGCAGAGTATTCAAGAGTGAGTGATGAAGTGGTGCATATAGATAAATTTTTCGATGATGCTATAAAGATGACTAAAGAAATAGAAGAAACTATATTTTAAATATAAAAGATTACACAAATAAAGATAGATTAGATAATAGGAATATATAAATCTTCTATTAAGTAATCTATCTTTTTATTAAGATTTTTTCTTATCTTTATCAAAAAAATCCATGCATTCAGATAAGAGATAAGAAAGTAAGGCAAATAAAATTTCTGTACTTAAAGGAATCGTTATTGAACCCATAAATGTATCAATTATGTTCATAGCTAAAAAAGTTAGTATAAAATCAATTATAAATTCGCAAAATTTGTAAATTGAATACGGCAATTTGTTTACGTATCTAAATATATCTAAAATGGTAGTGCATAGAAAATCAATTGGCATAGTTATACAAAAATATATTAAAAAGAAAATTAGTACAGACCCAAGAGATTTATATTCAAAACCTAAGAATGATAAGAAGCCAATTCCTATAACAGTGAAAATACAAAAAGTTATACCAAAAAAAACAGCAAAAAATAAAAATACAGAAATAAATTCGCCTAAAGGAATCCTTCTTTTATTACTTATCTCAATCAACTCCTTATGTATAACATGAAATTTATATAAATAACAACATTCTTAAAAATTCATAATAATCTTCTGTTTCAAATAGTATTGTTTGAGAATCTATTTTCTTCATATTTGGGTAGAAAGAAGCTTTAAAAGCCTTGTAATGTTCTCTAAACTTTATTTCAATTTTAAACTTGTTTGGTAATTTTATTAAATGTCTAGATAAATCTCCAGATAAAGATTCTCTAACACCTTCTTCTATTTTTTTTAGTGCAAGATTTGGATGAATTGAAATTGAGCCATTTCCAATTCCTTTTGAAACAGGAACAGTGATTATATTTGGGTTTAGTTTTTTTGCACTTTCACAAAGCATTTCATCTCCACTTAAAAATGCCACAGGAACATTATAGTATGCAGCAGCATAAGCATTTATAGTAAATTCAGATGCTATCTCATCATTTATTTTAAAGTAGTCATAGTCAATATCCATAGTATGAGAAAGTGGATTACCATTACAAGTAGCTCCAGAATGATAACCAGTAAATACACATGCATCAAAACTTTCATCAATCCCAGCCATCATAACTAGTGGGTCTTTAGTCCATCCTCTAAGTATTTTGACATTTTCAGGCAAAATATCTGGATTAATATTTCTGCCACTATCATGTGCATCTTTAACAAGTATTTCTTGCATACCAGACTGAGTAGCTCCATTACATGCAGAAGCTATTTCTTTACTCATTTGTGTTCTATAGTGCTCTGAAAATTCGCATTCAAGCTTTGTTTCATCCCAATTTACAATGCCACAAGTACCTTCTATATCGGCACTTAAATATAACTTCATAATATAATCCCCCTTAAATTTATTATTAATGATAACAATAGATAACAGTAAATATACAATTAATAAAAGGCAGAAAAATATTATGTCTCATTATTAATTATTATTAAATCTGTAACTGAAAAATAACTGATATTAAAAATATAACGCTATTAGTATCTATTAGACCAGTTTTGCTATATACAATATTTATATAAGATTGTAACATAGAAGTAGCTACATTTACTAGTTTAACATACTTAAAACATTGATAGATATTATTTTTAAGCTTGTTTAATGATTGTAGCGTTTTAACATTAGTAGAAAGAGTTGAGTTATAGAATCATTCTATAGAATTAGTAAGAAAGAAGATATTTAGGGGGTTATAATAAACTAATAATATATACTCAAGTATATTTTGTAGTTATCAAATAACCCTTAATAAAATATTTTGTTCTAATTATATTTTTTGTTTTTTATAAAAAATACAATGATTATTGCTAAAATAGGATTTATTGAAAATCCTACTAATGTCCAAAAACTACTGTTGAGATTTTTATTTGTAGAAACTTTATTGCATGCAATTAAAACTATTATATAAATGATACAATTTACTATTCTAAATATATGTGATGTAAAACTTTGGGCAAGTGCAAATAAAGTAAATGCATAGAATAAGCTCATAAAAGCAAAGAAAATATAGTTTAAGTTCTTAAATTTTGGCAAATGCTTTTTACTATCATTAATTGACATAATAACGCCAAGAACCATAGCTATCCATCCAAATAAATTTGCTGCTTGTAGACTAAATATTGTCATGAGTATTCTCCTTTATAATTATTTACATTAAGTATACAAGATAATTTGCCAATATGAAAGTGGATAAAAGCAATTATATAATTCAAGAAAATTAAATACAACGAATACTTTATATAATTAAAATATAATAAAGTAGAGTATTAAATTAAAATCTCTTAATTTAATACTCTACTTTAAATAAACTAAAATTCAAATTCATTTTCCCAATCAAATTCTTCTGATTTTTCTACACATTTAGGCCAATGATTGCACCATTCAGGAACTGATGGATTTTCAATTCTATCAATACTTGGAGTATATGGTTTTAAGTCGATAACAGGGCTATTATCATTAGCATCAATATATGGAATTTTTATTGTACCATGCTCATGGTCGATGCTAATAATTTGTACAGTAGTTAATGCTATTGGATTAGGTCTAATAGGTGACCTTGTTGCAAATATTCCCATAACATCAGGTGCTTTTTTATAAGGTTTTGGAGTTTCTAAGATACTTCTTGCTTCAACGTTATCAAATCCATCAAACCACCAGATTACATTTAAATGACTAAATTCATCAAGCTCTTTTAATGCAGGTATATACTTTTTATCCAATTCGATAGAAATTTCTTCACCTTGAACACGTATTTTTCCTATAGGATTTACTAAACTTTGTTTCATAATATTACCTCCAATTATTTGGTTTGTCATTTGTAATTTTAGAGTAAACCCTAACACCATGTGAGAGTCAATATAAAAAGGAGATAGAAGTATATGATTAAAAGGATAATACATTTTTCGCATGAAGCATAACGCCAGTGATAAGACAATCTTCATCAATATCAAAGGTAGCTGTATGAAGAGGAGAATTAATATTTTTTTCCTGATTTGCACAACCAAGGTGATAAAAAGCACCTTCACAATACTTCAAAAAATATGAAAAATCTTCAGCACCAAGAGTAGGTGTATCTTTAATCAAAATATTTTCTTTTCCAAATAATTCTACTGCATTTTGTTTAACATAATTCACAAGAGAATTTGAATTTATAAGGGCAGGATAACCTTCTTCAATTTCAACATCAATCTTTCCTCCAAATGTTTTGCAAGTAAAATCACAAACTTCTTTGATTCGTTTTTTTGAAAAGTCCCTGGTTTCTTGGGTTAAAGTCCTTAAGGTTCCTTTTATAACAACTTTATCACAAACTATATTTTCTTTAATTCCGCCTTCAATTTTTCCTAAAGAAATAACTACAGAATCAGTAGGGTTTGTATTTCGGCTAACAATTGTTTGCAAAGCAGTTATGATATGAGCAGAGATAACTATGGCATCAACACCTTGATGTGGATAAGCTCCATGACATTTTAAGCCATATACAGTTATACAAAGTGTATCTGTTGATGCATTTAAAGTATTGTATTTTAGTTCAATTAAACTTTTATCAATATTGGGATTTACATGAAGACCAAATATATAATTTACATCTGGATTTTTCATACATCCATCTTCTATCATAAGTTTGGCACCACCAATAGTTTCTTCAGCAGGTTGGAAAAAAAACTTTACATTTACATTTAAATAATCCTTTAATTTAAATAGTATATTACAAGTACCGAGTAAAATAGCAGTATGTGCATCATGGCCACATGCGTGCATTTTGCCTAGATTAATGGATTTATAAGGCGGGTTGAGTTCTTCTGTTATAGGCAAAGCATCTATATCAGCTCTTATAGCAACTGTCTCAAAGTTTGGATTTATATTTATATATGCAGTCACTCCTGTGTGATTTCCATATTCAATATAACTTATACCTATTTCATCCAAATACTTAATAATTTTTTTCTTAGTTTGAAATTCTTCTAATCCAAGTTCTGGAGTTTTGTGTAAATCTCTTCTAATATCTATAACCCAATCATTTATATCATGGCAAAGAGCTTTAATATTAATCATAAAACACATCCTAACTATATTAAAAATTTATTTTTCTTCATTATTATAATTATATTATTCTATATAAATCATTATTCTGTATCAAGTATAAATAAAATGTCTTATAATTATAGTAGAGAGGTTTAGCATAAATTAGAATATATCATTTTAGAATAAGAGGTGTTTAGATGTTAGGAGTAATTGCGCCTTCTGGACCATTGAGAAATACAAGTCTAGAAGAAATAAAATTTAATTTAGAGAAGTATGGTTATGAAGTTAAATTTTCTGAAAGTTGTGGACTAAATTATAAAGGTTATTTAGCTGGGAATGATGATATTAGAGTAAGAGATATAGAAGAGATGTTCCTAGATGAAGAAGTAGATATGATTATGTGTTTAAGAGGAGGTTATGGAACAACAAGAATACTAGATAAAATAAATTATGAAATAATAAAACAAAATCCTAAACCATTTATAGGTTTTTCTGATATAACAGGTTTAAATCTAGCTTTTTATAAAAATTGTGGTCTTTTACCATATCATGGAATAATGGCAGCAGATGTAGCAAAATGGGATGAATTTACTTATAAATCTCTAGTAGATGCTTTAGAATTTAAAGATGAGCTATATTTAGAAAATCCAAAAGAAGAAAAGATTTATACTGTATGTGAAGGCAAAGCAGAGGGAATAATAATGGGAGGAAACTTATCTCTAATAATTTCTACAATAGGAACTAAATATGAAATAGATGCAAAGGATAAAATTTTATTTATTGAGGAAATTGGAGAATGTCAATATAAATTAGACAGGATGTTAACTCAATTGTATTCTTTAGGAAAACTGGATGAATGTAATGGTATAATTTTTGGAGATTTTAAAAACTGTATCAAAGAAGATGATTTAATAGAACTATTGGAGGAATTTGCACAGAAGGTTAATAAGCCAGCTATATATAATCTACAATCTGGGCACTGTATACCAATGATAACTATTCCTTTAGGAAGAATGTGTGAATTAGATGCAACAGAAAAAATGGTTAAATTAAAAAAATAGTGTGTATATAAATATATTAGAAGTATGGTATAATCTTATACAAGTAAAAATTTAGCTAGGAGGATAAAAAATGTCTGATGATAGAATAATTGACTTTAACGAATTAAAAAACAAAGTTAAAGATTCTGATGTAGATAAATTTGAGCAATACATATATAACTTATATTTTTCTGTTATGGATGGAAAGATGTCGATGGCTGAATTTTCAAGAAAAATATTTGATTATATGAAAGATAATGACATATCTCAAGAAAAGTTTATGAAAATACAAAAACAGTTCATGGAAAGATATGGTATGGACACTGAAGAAGTAGAAAAACAACTTAGAAACTTTGGAATCGACCCTTCTACAGCAGGTTTTATGAGTAATAATACTTCCAGCAAAGTATCTACAGAAGATTTAGAATCGTTTAAAAAGAGTGCAGGATTTTATGAGAAATATGGTGAAAAAATTCAACCTAAGAGTTGTATAACAACATTCATAAAAAATGATTTAAATGATATTAATGTAATAATAGATCAAGAAAAAATAATGCTTTGTAGTGATAAAAAAATAAATCTTATGGACTCAGAATTAAATGAGTTTTTATTAGAATATAAGAATATGTTTAATAAAAAGATAAAAGTAGTTATGTGTGAAACTACAAATAAATACGATTATTAAAAAATAAATTTAACTATTGAAGCAGTATAGTTGATTAGTATTATGTAAAAAATAGAAATCGCAATTTAATTTCTCTTACAGAAGACATGTAGAAGAACATTTAAATTGCGATTTCTATATTTACATACTTTAGTTATGTTAAATTAATTGTATTAAGTAATATTTGTATAGAATAATCTTATTATCAAAACTGTATCTCTATACAAATATATAAAGTATTTATTATAAACGAATTTCTTTTAATACATTAACTCCATTTTGAAGCATACTATTAAAAAATACTAGGTTTAAAATCTCCGCAGGATGAACATTGGGAATGTCATAAGTGTCTACTAAATTCATAGGAACAACTATGTTTTTTTTCATATCATATTGATTAAAATAAGATTTTAGTGTTATTGCAAATTGATATATACATATATCTGTGCAATCACCAACTATAATTATATTATCTATACCATCAAAGTTCAGATTTTCTAGTGCGAAAAATCCGTTAGTAGAGTTTTTAGGTAGAACTTGTAGATTTTCTATAGATTTAAGTTCATCAACCAATTCACTTTCCACATCATTTTCTAAACAGTGAACTGGATAACTTAAAAGTTCTATAGATTTGGGGGTATGACAATCAGTAAATGCAATTACTTTATTTAGTTTATTTGATATTTTTTTTGTGAAAATTTCAATTGGCTTTATCAAAGATTCTACTCTAGGGGAGTATAAGGCACCTTGTTTTGCAAAACCATTATTTACATCAATTATAAATAAAGCTGTCTTACTCAAATCGTAATTTTCTATTTTTTCTATTGGTAAATTATCTAAATTACTTTTTAAAGCTTCAAGTTCATTTAATAAGTTATCCATAAGTATACCTCCAAGCTAAATTTAATAAAATTGTACATATTAATCATATAAAAGTCAAGGAGTATAAACTACTATATAACTAGCTGTATTGCTTTGATTGTAAAAGTTTTAAAGCTATATCTGGATAGTTAGTAAAAATACCATCTACATTAAGGGCTAGGCAGTGTAGCATATCTTCTTCTTCGTTTACAGTATATACATTGACACCTAGTAAGTTTTTGTGACAAAGTTCAACTAGAGATTCATTTGCTAGAATTAAAGGAGGATGAAGATAGCTATTTCCTAGAAATTTAGCAAATTCAACTACATTGTTTATGGGCAAGTAGCACAATAAAGCTGTTTTTATACTGGGGTCTAATTTATGAAAATTTTTTAAGCTATTACTATTAAAACTAGATATAAGAACTCTATTTTTCATATTGTATTTTAAAATAAGTTTCAAAACATCCTTTTCTATATTAGTGTAATTTACTTTATCAGTTTTTAGTTCTATATTTAAGATTAGGTCTGTAGGCGAAATTAAAATTAAGACTTCTTCTAAAGTTGGAATTTTACATTCTTTATTGTTTTGGTAACCTTCAAAGGATGAGTTTAATGTTTTTAGTTTTCTTAAAGTAAGGTCTTTTACAAAACCATGTCCATTAAAAGTTCTATCGACTGTTTCATCATGAATAACTACAATTTTTCCATCTTTAGTCTTGTGAACATCAAGTTCTATTCCGTATATATCCATATCTAAGCATTTTTTAAAAGCGAGAATAGTGTTTTCTGGATATTTTCCACTAAAACCTCTGTGAGCATAAATGTTCATTTGTAAAGCTCCTTTCAATAAATATAACTTCTTCTTATAAAATTTTAATTAATATAATATATCATATTCTAAACAATATAATTATACATTAATTAAATAACAATTTATATATTATATAAATGTAAGAAAATAAAATCATATATGTGTTATAATATATTTTAAACATTATAAATATTACGAATTTAATAGTCATAATATATAAGTATAAGTTTATGCAAGCTCATGTGTTTAGAGCTTGCATATGTATTATTAATATATTTCTGTACTTAAAAAAATAAAATTCCAAAAGAATTTTTTCTATAGATTTAGTAGTAAGGGGGAATTTTGATATGTATGAAGTTAATTTAGAACGAGCTATGAATTATTGGATGGATTTGCTAGATGATTATACCAATCTAGCAAAAATTCCAAATGATTTTTTTTATAAAGATTGTTCTGACGAAGTTGTAGATGAAATTTTTAAGATTGATATTGAAAAACATGAAAAATTAATTCAGTATTCTAAAATGAATAATATAAGCATAAGTTCTATTATAGAAACTATCTATGGACTGATATTACAAAAGTATACATATGAAGATGATGTAGTTTTTGGAAAAACAATAAATATAATTCCAATAAGAGTTAAGGTTAGACAAAGCGAAAAATTTATAGATGTTGTAAAAAAATTGAAAAGGCAATGGAGTAGGTCTTTAGAATATGGATATTATTTACTATCAGATATAGAGAATAAAAATCATTTGAACACTAAACTTATAAATACAATATTTGTAGCTAAAAGTTTTGATTTATCATATGACTATGACATAGAAAAAAAAGGATATGATTTATCTGTAATAGTTTATACTAAAAGGGCATTAAAAATAAAAATAAAATATAAGCCATCTATATATAAAAGAGAAACTATTAGAAGAATATTAAATCAATTTGATTATATAATAGAACAGATAATAAGGAATAACAATATTTTAATAGAAGATTTGGAATTTGTATGTAAAAAAGAAGAAAGAATATTATTGAAAGATTTTAATGATAATAAATGTGAGATACCATATGACAGAAGTTATATTGATTTATTTAGGGAACAAGTTGAGAGAACACCTAATAATGTAGGTGCTAGAGATGAAAATAGAAATTTGACATATAGAGAACTTGATGAATTAACTGATAGACTTGCAGGTTATTTAAATCATATAGGGGTAAAAAGTGAAGATATAGTAGCTGTAATGTTGCCAAGAGACATTAATATAATTGTTACAGCCATAGGAATTATGAAATCAGGAGGAGCATTCTTTCCGATAGACACAAGTAATCCAGAAGAAAGATTAAATTACCTTCTTGAAGACAGTAATGCAAAAGTAGTAATAACTACAGACGAACTTAGATGTAAGGTTATAAATGAAAACACAATAGTAATTGATATAAATGATGAAGACATATTTAAAAACAGATATGACTTAACTGAAAAAATAACACCATCAAACTGTGCATATACAATATCTACATCAGGGTCAACTGGTAGGCCAAAGACTATAGCTATAGAGCATAAGAGTTTAGTAAACATGTGTTATTATAGTATAGAAGCTATAAGTGCTACAGAAAATGATAGATGTGGAATATATTTAAGTTTTAGTTTTGATGCTGTAATGAAACAACTATTTCCATATCTATTGATGGGTGCTTCAATAAACATTATGCCAGAAGAAGCAAAATTTGATGAATATACAGTAAATGAGTATTGTGAGGAAAATGATATAACTATATTAGCATTACCAACAGCGTTTGCAAGATTATTTATACAAAACTGTAACAATAGTTCACTTAGGGTTGTGCAGACTGGAGGAGAAAGATTAAAAGGATATAGAAAACGTAACTATGAGTTATATAATGAGTATGGCCCAACAGAATTTACTGTTGTATCAACTTCTTTTCATGTGGATAAAGAGTATGGGAAAATACCAATAGGTAAGCCAATCTTTAATACTTATGCATATGTATTAGATAAAAAAAATAAACTATGTCCAATTGGAGTTCCAGGAGAACTCTGTTTATCAGGAATCCAAATATCAAGAGGCTATTTAAATAAAAAAGGGTTAACAGAGCAAGTATTTGTAGAAAATCCTTACAAAACTTGTGAACACAATAAATTAATGTATAGGACTGGTGATTTGGTAAGATGGTTAGATGATGGAAACTTAGATTATATTGGTAGGATGGATAATCAAGTAAAAATTGATGAATTTAGAATAGAGTTGTATGAGATTGAAAACATAATAAACAATATTGCAGAAATTAAAAGTGTTGTCTGTATATCAAGAACAAATGAGGACGGAGATATGTATATATGTGCATATTATGTGATTGATGATGATGATAGCGAAAAAATAAATGACATAACAGTTAGAGAATATTTAAATGAGCATTTACCTCCATATATGATTCCAACGATAATAATGAGGATAGATAAAATACCAGTTACCCCAATTGGAAAAGTAAATAAAAGGGCATTGCCAGAGTGATTTTGTATTATGACAGGTGTTATAAAGGGACTATAAAAATTTCTTTATGACACCTATTTTTAAGAATTAATCAATTGACATAAAAGAAAGAATTTTCTGTACATTTTTACTGTGGTGAAAATCTGTTTATAGGGATGATTATTGTATTTTTTATACTTTTCCGTGTTTTAAAGTGTTTTTATAACAAATTTAATTTTAATATAAAATTTTTTTTTACTTTTTATCTTAATTATTTTTAGTATAATCGAAAAATAAAAAGAAAATTAGCATAAAAATATCTAAAAGTAGAAATTAATAATATGGTATTAAATTTTAGTAGTTTTTACTCGCTATTTGTAAAATAATAAAAAGTTAAGTTTTATATGTATATATGTTATAATATATACAAACTGAAAAGGGGTGAAAATTTTATGAACAAAAAATTACCTAAGGGAGCTTATGGTGAGGTTAGTGGAAAAGATTACGTTCCATACATCACAGATAAGTCCAGAACCGGTGGAAATGTAGCTGTACTGATTATCGGTATTATTTTAGCTGCCATTTTTGCCGCATCTACAACTTATTCTGGAATGAAAGCTGGTCTTACAGTTGCAGCAGGTATTCCAGGAGCTATAATAGGTTCTGCTTTTGTTGGAGCATTTGCTCGTCAAAAGGGTATTCTTGGTAAGAATTTAATCCAAGGTATGTCAAGTGGTGGAGAATCTGTTGCAAGTGGATTCATTTTCGTATTACCAGCAGTTATCTTAATTGGAAGCCAAATTACATTTTTAGAAGGCTTAGCTGTTGGAGTTGGTGGTGTTTTCTTTGGTATAGGAGTTGCAGCAATAGTTCACAATTATTTAATAGTTGAAGAACATGGTAAACTTATGTACCCAGAATCAATGGCTATATCTGAAACACTTGTTGCTTCAGAGGCTGGTGGAGACTCAATTAAATACATGGGAATTGGATTTGTAATAAGTGGATTTATCACTGTATTAACTGGTTCATTTTTAAATGTAGCAAACAATGTAATGAGTCTTGTAGGAAGTAAATTCTACAAATGGAAATTTGATATTGAAGTAAACCCTCTACTTTTAGGAATTGGGTTTATAGTAGGACTTGAAGTTTCTTTAACAATGTTTGCAGGAAGTATCTTATCAAACTTTGGTATTGCACCTTTAATAGGTTACTTTACTGATATGGCTAAAGATGGAGCTATGGTATGGAATAATCCTGCGATGCCTCTTAATCAAATGGATGTTGGAGCTATATCTAGTAGTTATGTAAAATATATAGGTGCTGGTATGATGCTTTGTGGAGGTATTATTGGTGCAATAAAACTTATTCCAACTATAATCGCTTCTATAAAAGAAACACTTAAAGCTAAATCAAGTACTGGAGATGCAGAAGAAGGTTCATCTATACAAATGATACTTTTATTAGGTGGAGTAGTAGTTGGATTCTTAGCAGCGTTCTTAATTTCTGGTAACATTGCTATGGCAATTATTGGAGCTATCATATCTCTTTTATTATCTTTATTATTCGTCATAGTAGCTGGACGTTTAACAGGAACAATAGGAACATCAAATCTTCCAGTTTCTGGTATGACTATAGCTTCTTTAGTTATTGTAACATTAGTATTTGTTGTAATGGGATGGACTGATTTAGAAGCTAATAAATCATTACTTTTATTTGGGTCATTTATAGTTGTTGCTATTGCTATAGCTGGAGGATATACTCAATCTCAAAAAGTAACTTACATCATTGGTGGTAGTAAAAACGAAATGCAACGTTACTTCACAATTGCAAGTATAGTTGGTGTTATAGTTGTTGTAGGAGTAATCTTATTACTTTCTGACCAACTTAAAGCTACTGGTGATAATGTACAATTTGCATTACCACAAGCAAACTTAATGTCAACATTAACTTCTGGTATTATGTCAGGTAGTTTACCTTGGGTTATGATTATTGTTGGAGTATTTATGGCAATTGTGTTATATGCATTAAAATTACCAATAATGACTATAGCTATAGGATTCTATTTACCAATAGCAACAACTTCTATAATATTAGTTGGAGCATTAATTCGTCTATTTGTTGAATTAGTATCTAAATCTGAAAAAGAAAAAGAAGCTAAAGTTTCTAATGGTATAAGTTTATCTTCTGGTCTTGTTGCAGGTGGATCTATCATTGGTTTAATAGGTATAATATTACAAGTAACTGGAGTTATAACTCCAAAAGTACCAAGTGGATTTGCTGCGACAAATTCAATGGCAATTGCTTTACTAGTAGTTCTAGTTGTACTTACAGCATTACCTATTATTTTATCTAAAGTAAAAAATAATGAGCAAGAGTAATGATGTTTTAGATATTGTATTTAAAATTACTGATGGACTTGAATATGAAGTAGATGAAAATAGTATTGTAACTATACTTGAAAAACAGGACCATAAGATTCAAAGATTTTTTAGAAAGTTAAAAGCTAGAATACCTAAATATAAAAAAATAGAGCTAGATGAATATTCTAGTTTCGTATTTTTACAAATTGATGGTCAAAAGACTGTTAGAGAAATAGGTGAAAACTTAGAATCCAAATATGGAGAAGAATCTCATCCACTTTATGAAAGGTTGTTGGTTTTTTTAAATCATATTGATGTCAATTGTCACTATGTTGAAAGAATGGATATAGACATATAAGAAAGAATTATTATAGGATATATCTGAATATAAAAATTAGAAGATAGTTATAAAAGAGCTATATGTTTTTAAAGACATATAGCTCTTTTAAATATTTATAACTTATAAACTTAAAGTAAAGGTCACTAAACTTAGATATTTTAATATTATTTATTATTAGCTATTTCGTCAGCTAAATTATTTAGATATTCCCATCTTTCATATTTGTACTCAAGTTCTTTTTCCAGTTTTGATTTTTCATCTAAAATTTCTTGAAGTTTAGTAAAATCAGTTGCAAATTTTGAAGTACTTTCATCAAGTTTTGCAATTTTAGATTCAAGTTTTTCTATGTCAGAATCAATATTTTCAAACTCTCTTTGCTCATTATATGAGAATTTAAGTTTTTTATCATTTTTAGGTTTTTCTTTTTTTGGAGTAGTTGAATCATCATTTTTAAGTGATTCTTTTTTAGACTCTTCAAATTCAATTCCTTGAATTTCTCTATAAATAAGATAGTCACTATAATTACCTGTATAAATATGAATTTTTCCATTTCCTTCATATGCGAATATTTTATTACAGATTCTATCTAGGAAGTATCTATCATGTGATACTGTAATTACTACACCTTTAAATTCATCAAGATATTCCTCTAATATTTTTAGTGTTTCAATATCTAAGTCGTTTGTAGGCTCATCCAAAAGAAGTACATTAGGAGCTGTCATAAGAATTCTAAGAAGGTGTAGTCTTCTTCTTTCACCACCAGATAGTTTACCTATCAAAGTATACTGCATAGTACCATTAAAAAGGAATCTTTCACACATTTGAGAAGCTGTAATCCTAGTACCATCAGAAGTTTCTATATAATCGCTAGCTTCTTTTACATAGTCTATAGCCCTTATATTAATGTCCATATGAGAATCATCTTGAGAAAAGCAACCTATTTTTACAGTTTCTCCAATTGAGATATATCCACTATCAGGGGCCAATTTCCCATTTATTATGTTTATTAGAGTTGATTTACCCATACCATTTTTACCTATTATACCAATTCTATCTGTACGTGCTAAAGTATATTCTAAGCTATCTATGACTGTATTTTCTTCAAAAGATTTAGATATATTGTGTATTTCTATTATTTTATTTCCAAGTCTACTTGAGGCAACAGATATATCGATATTTTCATCAAGTTTGAAAGAGTCTCTATTTACGAGTTCATCAAATCTTTGTAGACGAGCTTTTTGTTTTGTACTACGAGCTTGAGCTCCACGTCTAACCCAAGCAAGCTCTGTTCTAATTAAATTCTGTCGTTTATCTTCCATACTTGATTCTAATGTAAGTCTTTCCATTTTCTTTTCTAAAAATATTGAATAATTACCATCATAGCTAAATAATCTACCTTTATCTAATTCAATTATTCTATTTGTAACACGGTCTAAAAAATATCTATCATGAGTTATCATAAGCAATGAACCTTTTCTTGAATTTAGGTATTCTTCAAGCCAATCGATGGTATCATTATCTAGATGGTTTGTTGGTTCATCTAGTATTAAAAGCTCACAAGGAGTAATAAGAGCTGAGGCTAGAGAAACTCTTTTTCTTTGACCACCAGAAAGCTCTATTATTTTTTGATTAAAATCATTTATACCAAGCTTAGTAAGTACAGATTTGGCTTCACTTTCTAAATCCCAAAGATTTAAAGCATCTATCTTCTCATGTATAGATAATAACTTTTTATTTAGTTCATCTGTAAAATTAGAATTAAGTTTTTCTAAAGTTTCTTGATACTTACCAAGTAGTTTTAATTCTTCTGAAGTCCCATTAAATACTTGTTCTAGAACAGTTGAATTTTCATTATAAGTTGGGTTTTGAGGAAGATATTCTACTCTAGTACCATTAGCCTTTGTTATATTGCCAGTTTCACTTTCTTCAGCTCCTGCAATAATTTTAAGTAAAGTAGATTTACCAGTACCATTTACACCAATAAGTCCTATTTTTTCTCCATCATTGATACCAAGAGATATATTTTCAAGTAATTTTTTTTCAGAATAGCTTTTACTTATGTTTTCCAATGTCATTAAATTCATATAATTCACCTTTATTTCTAATCTATTATTTTTCAAAATGTTGGTAATCTGGGTTTTTCCAATATCCGCCCCAACTCCAACCTCTGCTTACAAAAGCATTATAACAATCATCACCCTTTTTTATCATTCCAAATTTTAAAGTAGACCTATCTGCATAAACAGTGCTTACCTTAGGGCTAATATTGTCTCCAGAAACATGTGGGTTTTGCAATGGATTTATATCTATGGCTCGTCCTTTACCATGATTTGAGACAGTATTTGTACCAGCTACAGTTCTATAACAAAATGCAGATGTATTATTATCAGACATAGATTTTTCATCTACAGCGTCATAATCATCTATTAATTTAATTTTTTCAATTGGATATTTTTTTTCATATAATTCTTTAAAAATATCGACAACTTCTGGAGCTAGTTCACTATTTACTATCATTTCACCTTGATGAGTTTTTTCATCAAATCCGTAGTAGGTAAGTTTCAAGTAAGATAAACTATCAAAGCTTATAGGTTCATCAGAAGGCATAGATTTACCAATCATTTTGTTTTTTATATTATCTGGTATTGAAGAAGATGAAAAAGTAGGCTTAATATTGTTATCTTCCTGCTTTTTAGTAGAGTTTTGATTATTTTTAGAATCATCTGTTGTATTATTTTTATCTTGCATAGTTTCTTGATTTTTTATATTATCTTTTTTGTTGGATTTAGAGAAAAATATCTCATATATAGATAGTAAGGCAAGAAATAATACAGTTATTACAATTGTTAGTTTTAATTTATTAATCTTCTTTCGTTTTGACTTTTTACTCATATTATCCCCCATGTTAGATTCATATAAACTATATATATTATACCTCATAAAAATAAACTAGGCTAACAATATTTAGTTAACCTAGGACATTTCATATATAGTTTCTCCTATTATTTTTATACCAGTTTCAATATCCTCAAAAGAGAGTCTCGAAAATCCAAGTCTTAAAGTGTCAGAACCAGAGCCATCTGTAAAGAATAAATCTCCAGGCATGAAGATAACATTTTTTTTATAACATTTTTCTAGTAACTTTCTAGTATCTATATTCTTAAGCTTTATAAATATATGCAAGCCACCATCACCTAAGATATATTCCGTTTGTATATATTTTTTTACACATTCATAGGCGAAGTTAAATTTATCCCCATAGAATTTACGTATTTTTTTTACGTATTTTTCAAATCCCCCATTACTTAAATAATCAAATAAAATACCTTGGTCTAAAAAAGATACATGTATATTTCTGCACCTTTTTACACTTTCTAACTTATCTATAACTTTTTTATCTGCAAATATCCATCCAATCCTCATTCCAGGAAATAAAATTTTTGAAAAACTACCAATATACACAACGCCATTATTCATATTATCAAGAGAGCAGATGGGAAATATATGAGAACTATTGTAGAGTAACTCTTCATTAAAGCCATCTTCTATAATTGCTATATTGTATTTTTTCATAAGGTTATAGAATCTATATCTATTTTCAGGAGTCATTACAATTCCCGTTGGATTATGATAAGAAGGAGTAATATATGCAAATTTTATTTTATTTTTGTACTCAATTAAACGATTTTCGAGAATATTGAAATCTAAACCATTTTCACATATATCCACACCTAAAATATTGAGATTGTGTGACTTCATAATTTTTATAGCTGTGTTGTGAGTAGGATTTTCACAGATTATATAGTCTTTTTCTTGAGTGAAAGAGGACATAATAATATCAAAGCCTTCTGTAAATCCATTTGTAATTAATATATCTTTGTTATTAATATCAACCCCCTTATTTGTCATATATTCCAGCAAATAGTCAATAAGAGGTTTATAACCTTGTGCATATCCATAGTTAAGTAGTTTGTGACCTTCTAATGAGATTCTATTTAAAAAAGATTTTTTTAATTCCTCCATATCAAATAAATCTCCATCGGGAGATATACTTTTAAATGATATTAGGTTAGAGCTCCAAGGTATTTCACTTTTTATAATATCTAATTCATTAGCTTTTTTAGAGTATGTATTCTCTAAACAATCCCAATTTAAAGACCATGTAGTGTTCGAAGATTTATTTTTTGAATTAACAAATGTACCTTTTCCTGAAACAGAGTAGATTAAGCCTTCTGATTTTAGTTCTTCATAAGTTAAGACTATGGAATTTCTACTAACTTGTAAAAGCTGACTAAGCTCCCTTGTAGAAGGGAGCTTACTATTGTCTGGAATTAATCCTTTTGATATCATATCACTTATATAATTTTTAATTTGTATATAAATTGGTTCACTATCATTTAATCTTAGATTTGAAAATATCAAATTACCACCTCAAATTGTATTATCTAATTTAAAGAGTATTCTATAAGTTTATCTAATAATTGGCTATACTCAAGACCTTTAGCAGCAGCACTTCTAGGTATTAAACTAGTTTTAGTCATGCCAGGAAGAGTATTTAGCTCAAGAACATAAGGAATACCTTCACTTATAATCATATCAACTCTTACATATGCTTTGCAATTAAAAATTTTCCAACAAGTCTCAGAAATCTCATTTACTCTTTTTTGGAGTTCATCATCTAAATAAACAACTTCTTCTTTTGCTCCTTTTTCAAGTGAGTACTTAGCTTCATAATCAAAGAATCCTGAGTCTGATTTTATAGATATAGTAGGAAATACTTCGCCATTTAATATAAATGAAGTATATTCTCCACCTGGTATATATTTTTCAATCATTACAAACTCATCAACCTCTAAACCTTTACGAACTGCTTCTTCAACTTCATTTTTGGAATGAATAAAGAATGTAGCAACACTTGAACCTCCTGAATTTGGTTTTATAAATACTGGATATCCTATTTTATCTATCTCATCATAATTTATTTCATCAACTGATTTTACTAAAGCCCATGGAGCAGTAGGAAGGTCTGAATCTCTAAGCATTTTTTTAGTGATATTTTTGTCCATACACATTCCACTACAAAGAGGTCCACATCCAGAATATGGTATATCCATAGTCTCAAGTACTGATTGAATGCATCCATCTTCACCAAATTTTCCATGTAGTGCTAGTACTGCAAAATCTGTATCTTCTGGTATTTTTGTAAATATATCTCTTTTATCATCTATTATTACCTTTACAACATCGTATTTACTTTTATCAAGGTTATTATATATTTCTTTTCCTGAATTTAAAGAAACTTCTCTCTCTGATGATATTCCACCCATTATAACTGCTATTTTCATATTATACACTCCTATTTTAAATTTTATTATTTTTAAATTAAATTTTTTAATTTACTTACTTAATTATATGAATTAATGGTTGATGATGAAAGTACCACTATATGCTAAGTTTATATTATGTGTGGTTTTAGAGTGATAATCTAACTTACAGATAGAGTTGAATGATTTTTTAACTTTATTTATGTTCTTATTTTTGCTAAAATTAGTGGTATGAACTTAAGACTAGTCTTAATGGCTATAAATCAAGGAGTGATAAAATTTGAAAGCAGAAATAATAAGTGTAGGAACAGAGATATTGTTGGGAGATATAGTAAATACGAATTCTCAATTTTTAGCTAAAGAACTTGCAGCATTGGGAATAGAAGTATATCATCAAAGTACAGTTGGAGACAATAAGCAGAGACTCTTAGAATGTTTTGATGAAAGCTTAAAAAGAAGTGATTTAGTAATTACTACAGGAGGTCTTGGACCAACTGGTGATGATATGACAAAAGAAACTGCAGCAGAGTATTTTGGACAAGAATTAGAATTACATAAACCATCATTAGAAGTCTTAGAATCATTCTTTGTTAAAACAGGAAAGAAAATGGCTGAAAATAATATGAAACAGGTATATTTTCCAAAGGATGCTATAGTATTAAAAAATAATAATGGAACAGCACCAGGAGCAATTTTAAAGAAAGATGATAAAAGTATAATAGTACTACCTGGACCTCCAAGAGAAATGAAGGCAATGTTTAATGAGAGTGTCAAACCTTACCTACAACAATTTACAAAGGAAATGCTAGTATCAAAAACTTTAAGATTGTATGGAATAGGTGAGTCAAATCTAGAATTGGAAATTTTAGATATAATTGATGAGCAAACTAATCCAACAGTTGCTTTGTATGCAAAGGAATTAGAAGTTACAATAAGAATAACTGCAAAAGCTGAAAATGAAGAACTAGCTTTTGAATTGATAAAACCAGTAGAAGAAAAGATAAAGGATAGAGTAGGGAAATATGTATATACTGAAGGAGATATTTCAGTATCTGAAGGAGAGTCTGCATTAGAGGATGCTGTTTCTAAGCTTCTTGTAGAAAAAAACTTAACAATAGCAGTGGCTGAATCTTGTACTGGAGGTTTGGTATCTTCATCTCTTATAAACTATCCAGGAATATCTTCTGTATTTCTTGAAGGATGTGTAACATATTCTAATGAATCCAAAATGAAAAGATTGGGAGTAAAAAAAGAAACTTTAGAAGACTTTGGAGCAGTAAGTGAGCAAACAGCAATAGAAATGGCTGAGGGCATTGCTAAAGGGTTTGGAGCTAATATAGGCATATCTACAACTGGAGTAGCTGGACCTGGTGGAGGGACCGAGGAAAAGCCTGTAGGACTTGTTTATACTGCAATATATATAAATGGAAAAACAATAGTGAAGAAAAATATATTTAATGGAGATAGAAGAAAGATAAGATTAAGAGCTACTAGAGATTTACTTAATGAACTGAGAATACAATTAGAAAAACTTTAAATTATTATGATATTGGGTATATTTAAAGTATTGATATAATATAAAATCATTTTTGGAGGCTTTTAATTTATGATAAAACATATATTTTGTGATTTAGATGGAACTTTATATGAAAATGGAGCTATAACAAAAGAGGACATAGCAGCAATTGAGGAAATAGAAAAAAGCGGAGTACAGTTTAATGTTGCTACAGGTAGGGTTTTTAAACAAGCTCGTGATATTATTGAAGGGAGCTTAGATATGAATGGCTATTATATATGTGAAAATGGCGCATTTATACATGATAAAGATTATAATGTGATTTTTAAGCAAACTATAGATGATAAATTAGTAAAAAAAGTTATTGATAGATTTGAATCAACTGATGCACAATTGTATTTTAAATATAAAGGAGATGTAATTGTAGATAGTGATACGACAGCTTTTAGACATTATTCTAGTGATTTTATAGTGGACCCTGATTTTGAGAAAAGAGATAGTTTTGATAATCTTATAGGTAATATTGGTATATGCTCTGAAAATTTAGAAGAGTTGTCTAGAATAGAGTTATATTTAAAACGTGAGTTTAGGGAAGTGTTGGAAATATATTTTTCTAGTACTTATACTTTAAACATAGTTCCTAAAAGTGTATCAAAAAGAGGTAGTATAGAACATGTAATAAAAACTCTGAATGTAAATCCAGATGAAGTTGCTACTATTGGAGATTCTCCAAATGATATTTGTATGTTAGAAGGTTTTAAATACAGTTTTGTAATGTCAAAGGCAAGAGAAGAAGTAAAACAAAGTGCAAATTATGTAGTAGATAGTGTAAAAAGTGCTATAGATGCTATAATAAAAATAAATAATTAGATATAAGATTGATGTTAAGTAATAAAAAACTAGTAAGTTATTTTTGTATGTTGATTTACTAAGTAATAAATTTTATAAGGTATTACCTATTCAGTATAAAAAATGACTGTTCAAGAGAATTATAAAACTAGATTTTATATTCTGTAGAGCAGTCATTTTGATTGTATTAATTGTCAGTTTAAAATTCTTAAGTTAACCACAATTTGCTATATGGTATGATTTTATTGTATTAGCTAAAATAGAATCTAATATATAATTTATAACACTATTGCAAGTATATGCTGAAAATTTTAAATCATTCATATAGTCGCTTTTATTTTTGTATTCATTGTAAAGTTTAACAAAAAATTTTTCAAATCCGTTATTTATAGTACTACCTTTAATTTTAGATAAATCAACATCCTTTGCAAATGCTCCAAGTTCTCTTTCATAAGTGACATGTTTGTTCAAACTATGCTTAAATTCCCAGCGTTCACTATGAGCTAAGCAGAAAAAATCGCATAAAAAGTGGCAGATAACACCAAGCTCTTGACTAAGTCTACTTACTGAAAAATATTTAGAAACGCTGTCTATAGTAAGACTGCACAGATATTTTATTTTAGAAGCAACCATATTAAATGATTCATCCATATAATGTTTTTTTAATTTGTATTTAGAAAAAGCATCTGGTTTTATATTACCATATATAAAATTTTTTTCGCTTATAAAGAATGTTTTATTTTCATCTATATTATTAAGTATCGATTTTGCCATAATAAAATGGGTATTCATTAACATATTTACACCTCGTATAGTTTATTAGACTTATTAAATATATTATTATGATATGATATTTATGATAAAAGTTTAATGGTAAATATATGAAATTAAGTCAATCACATTTATTTAAATAATTTCAACCATATTCATAATACCAGTAATTGGCGAAATTTACAATATGTAAATAATGTTAAGTTTTTATTTATCAAATTTAAAATTAAGTATTAGTATACTTTCTAATCAGTCTATTAGCTTTAGATTGGGAAATTTCAAGGAGTCTAGCTACTTTATAAGAACTGCCCAATTTTTCATAAGCATCTAAAATTACATTTTTTTCATACTCCATAATTAAAGTGTTAAAGTTTTTGTTTTTATAATCAATAGGTAGAGAATTATCTACGTCAGTTGTATATGTTGGAAAATTATTTCCACTATTGACAGTATTTACATTTTTAGTGAGTATATTTGGTAAATCGTCTGTTGTTATATGATTATCTCTACAAGTAAGTAAGATTTTTTGAATTATATTCTGTAACTCTCTTATATTACCTGGAAATCTGTAGTTTGCAATAATATTTATAGCTTCTTTTGAAATTGTCTTGTTTAGATTAAAGTCACTTGAATATCTATTAAAATAATATTTTATAATCTCTACTAAATTATCTTTTCTTTCTCTAAGTGGAGGGAGTTTTATTTCTATAACATTTAATCTATAATATAAATCTTCTCTAAATTTTTTTTCTTTTACTTTAGAAATTAAGTCAGCATTTGTAGCAGATATAATTCTTATGTCAACTTTTTTATTTTTTAAACTTCCAACAGGAGTAAAAGTCCTATCTTGTATCAATTGTAAAAATTTTGCCTGTAGATTTTGTGGTATATCACCTATTTCGTCTAAAAAAAGAGTTCCTCCATTAGCCAATTCTACAAGACCAACTTTACCTTTGGTACTTGCACCTGTAAAAGCACCTGAAGTATATCCAAAAAGTTCAGATTCAAGTAGTTGTGGAGATATGGTTGCACAGTTTATAGTTATAAATGGACCGCTTGCCCTGTTGCTGTTGTGATGTATATATCTAGCAAGTGAACTCTTTCCTATTCCAGATTCTCCTAATAATAGTACACTTACATCAGTTTTAGAAACATGGTTGACTGTATTCATAATAGGTCTCATGACTACACCATCCATAATTACTGTGTCTTCAATCCTAAGAGCTGTTCTATATAGTGTTTCCACCTCAGATTTGTATTTTTTCACTTGTTTTTTTGTGTCTTCAAGTTTATTTTTTATATTATTAAGTTCAGTTATATCTCTACAATTTTCAACAGTGAATTCTAGCTCGCCGTTTTCATCAAATACAGGGCTTGCAGTTATAATAAGTTTTTTTCCTGTTTGAGTATCTTGTTCAAGTGAAAATTTAGACTTTGTTCTCAATACCACTGGTATGGGGCTTTTTGTTGAATATCCAGATTCTTCTAAGAAAGAAACGTTTTTCCCTAAAATATCCTCTTTTTTTAGACCATAATTTTCTTCAAATGCCTTATTACAATATATTATTATACCTTTATCATCAGATGCACATATTTCATCATGAGAAGCCTCTAATATTTTTTTATAAAACTCTAAATCTAAATTCATTTTCCCTATTTCCCCCCTAAATTTTTAATGATATATTAAAATAGGTTTAATTTATTAAATATAATTAAAAGTATAATCTTTATATAATACATAAATTTCAGTCTATTTTAACTTTAAATAAGTTATATATAACTTATTTTACAGTTAAAACGAGTCTAAATCAACTTAAAATATACTTGAAATTACTATAGAAAAGTTGAAAAACTAGTAATATTGTTGCAAATTCTAAGTTTTTAGTGTCGATATAAATAAAATAAAAGTGGCATGTTTTTTGCTTGATAAAAATGATGTGTATTGACTAAATAATAGTAGAGGGGTATTTAAGATGGGAGAAAAAAGTAAAGGGTATGTATTTATAGCAACAGCAGGAATCTTATGGGCTACACTTGGGTTGTTTGGAAAGTTTTTGATGGGAAATGGGCTGACATCAGAACAAGTAGCATTTACAAGATTATTTTTTGGATTTATAGTTTTAGGTGTTTATTCAGCTATAAGAACACCACATATTTTAAAAATAAACAAAAAAGGAATTATTTATTCAGTAATAATAGGAATTATATGTCAAGCTATGTTTAATTTATGTTACTTTAAAGCTATTGATACTGTAGGTGTATCTGTATCAGCAGTTTTATTGTATACATCGCCATTGTTTTTAGCTGTATTTTCAAAATTTTTTTATAAAGAGAGTATTACTAAAAGTAAAATATTTTCGCTGATTTTTTGCTTTATTGGTGCTATTATGGCAGTAACTGGTGGAAGTTTGAATTTTCAAAACTTAAGTACTATGGGCTTATTACTTGGAATATTATCTGCAATAGCGTATGCACTTATGCCAACTATTAGTAAGAATGCTTTAAAGGAATTTTCAAGTTCAACAATATTAGTTTACAGCTTTTTATTTGGAGCGATATTTATGATTCCTTCTGCTAGACCATGGGAAATATTAAATTATGCTAAAGATTTAAATATTTTATCTTGTATGTTGATGTTAGGAGTTGTTCCAGCAGCACTTGCATATATTTTTTATGCAGCAGGTATATCTAAAGGTGTAGAGCTATCTGTTGCAGGTGTTGTAGCATCAGTAGAATTAGTTGGTTCTGTTATAATTGGAGGCACTATGTTAGGAGAAAATTTTTCTATAGGAAAGCTGTTTGGAGTGATGCTAATGTTGATATCAGCTGTAATAGCACTTAATCTTTCTTATGATGGAATAAAAATGTTTTATAAGTCTAATAAATTAAAACAAACTGAAAAAACAGAAAGTATTTAAGACTATATATTTTGCCCTTGTACATTTGTATAGGAGTATTTTTTATTGTAATTTTTAATATGAAATTTGATTTGTGAACAATAAAATAACTATAGAATAAAATAACTATAGATATATTTATATTTTCTATAAATATATCTATAGTTATTATGTTATCTTTAATCACTATTTAATATGTTAATCATTATTTAATCTTGAATAAATTTACATCCCTGATAGGACTTTCGAGATTTTAATGTATCATCAATTTGATTTAAAATCTCCCATTTTTTTAAACTCCATAAAGGTCCAACAAGTTCATCTCTTTTACCATCACCAGTAAGTCTATGAATTATCATAGTTTCAGGTAATATTTCTAGTTGGTCACAAACAAGATTAATGTATTCATCTTGGCTCATAAGAGTTAACATCCCATTTTGAAGCATTTTCTCCATCGGAGTATCTTTTATAACATGTAATAGATGTATTTTTATACCATCTACATTCATTTTGCCGACTGCCTTAGCAGTTTCCATCATCATATTATAATCTTCACCAGGTAGACCATTTATAATGTGTACAACTACTTTTATATTTTTAGCCTTTAATTTTTCAACACCTTCAACAAATGCTTTATAATCATGTCCTCTATTTATAATTTTAGATGTAGAATCATGAATTGTCTGAAGTCCAAGTTCAACCCATAGATTAGTTCTTTCATTAAGTTCGGATAGATAATCGACTACATCATCTGGCAAACAGTCAGGCCTTGTTGAGATTGAAAGACCTATAACATCATCAAGAGATAGTATAGTTTCATATTTCTCTTTTAAAATCTCAAGAGGTGCATAAGTATTTGTATAAGCTTGAAAATAGCCAATATATTTAGCATGAGGCCATTTTTTTAACATCATTTCTCTTATATTATAAAATTGATTAATAAGATTATCCTTAGGATTTCCAGCAAAGTCGCCTGAACCTTCTTTACTGCAATAAGTACAACCACCATAGCCAATACTTCCGTCAATATTTGGGCAAGTAAATCCTGCATTTATTGATACTTTAAAGACTTTTTCTCCAAATGTATTTCTAAGGTAGTAATTCCAAGTATGATATCTTTTATTATCAAAAGCATATTTAAATTTATCCAAAGTAATCACCTATTTCTAATAAAATTGTACATTAAATTTGTACAAAAAACATATTACCACAAATAGGTGACTTAAACAAATTCTATTTTAAGTAAGGCAAAATAAAGCAATAAAATAATTAATATTTTCTAGATTTGTTTCCAGAAAAAAATAGAGCAAGTCCAAATAATATTATGAAAAATGACATTATTGAGACTATAAATCTAGATAAAAATAGTGGTGACAATATAAGGCATATACCAAATAAAGTTTTAACTATATTCCAAGTTGTAAACTTAGAATATGGATTATTTTTACTATTTACAAATACTACAAGCTGATTAAAAATTAAATAAAATCCCAAAAGTAATGAGAAAATACTTTGTATTTTTTGAGGAAATACAAAAAGTAGTATACATGTAACTATTAGAATCCATTGAACATTGGTAGATGGTTTAATCTCTTCTTTAGTAGCATATCTTTTTAACTCATTGATGTTTTTAAGATTTAAATATGCAAAGAATAAAAGTGCAACCCCAAAAGTCCAAGAGATTAATTTTATACCTAGAGTCTTAAACGTAAGGCACAAGAATCCCAATATAACAAGTAACACTCCCATTATCATAAATTTAGTAGCATTTTCTTTTTTATTAAAGTTATCAAAATTGATATTAAAATTTGTATACATAAAATCACCTCCAAAATCAATAGAACAATTATAACAGAAATTTATATTCAAATAAAGCCACATAGTATAAAAATAAAACTCTACTTAGTAATTAATTAATAGGTTGTATCATAAACTCTTATTAATAGAATTATACAGGAGGAGGTTTGTCCATGACAAAATTATGGGCAATAATATTTGCATTATTGGCAGGTGGGTCTACTGCTCTTGAAGCTTTTATAAATGGAGAACTAGGTAAGAGTACAACAGCATTGGTTGCCACCTTTATAAGTTTGACTGTAGGAGCAATATTTTTTTTAGCAAGCATAATAGTTGCTGGGGATTTAAAATGTTTAGTATCTTTAAATGATTTTAATTATAAGTTATTGTTAGGAGGAGTATTTGGAGGGCTAATAATATATTTTACAGTAAAAGCAATTCCAAACTTAGGGGTATCAAATACACTTATATTAACACTTGTGTCTCAGGTTCTAATCGGTTTTTTTATTGATAGCGTGATTTTGGGACAAGAAACAATGCATTTATACAAATACATAGGGGTTATACTTTTAATTTTAGGTACATTCTTTATAGTAAACTAATGATTTAAAATACCATATAATTTGCTATATAACTTAAAAATTTGGTATAATTAGGATAGCAAGTAAAGTTAAAAGAAAGAGGTGTTAGGAATGGCTGATGAAAAATTTGTAATGTCATTTAGTGGTGGTAAAGATAGTATATTAGCATTAAATAGAATGTTGGAAAAAGGATATAAGCCTGTGGCACTCTTGACAACTATAAGTGAAGAACATGGAAAATCATGGACTCATAACTTAGAGCATAAGATGCTTAAACAAGTAAGTGATAGTATCGGACTACCTCTGTTAGTTGCTGAATGTGGAGTAGAAGGGTATGAAGAGAGTTTTGAGAGAGCTTTAATAAAAGCTAAAAACATGGGAGCAACAATATGTGCATATGGAGATATAGATATAGAAAGTCACAAAAAATGGGACTCTGACAGATGTGATGCAGTTGGTATGAAGGTAGAACTACCATTGTGGCAAGAAAGCAGAGAGGAATTGGTATATGAATTTATAGATAGTGGATTTTGTAGTGTCATAACAAAAGTAAACTTAAAGCATTTAGGAGAGGAATTTTTAGGAAAAAAATTAACTAGAGAACTTGTGAAAAAGATAAAAGAAACAGGGTCAGACCCATGTGGAGAGCATGGAGAATATCATACATTTGTAGTAGATGGACCAGTATTTAGAACTCCTGTAGAATATGAAGTAAAAGGAAATGTAATAAAAGATGGTTATGGCTATTTAGAAATAAAATAAGTACATAAATAAAATACCTATTATACAATCTTAATGTATGCAAAGTATCGATATTTGCAAGATTGTATAATAGGTATTCTTTATTTTATATATTATTATTACTTTTGTTTAAGCTATTTTTTTTAGACTAGAATCTAGTGTAGAAAAATTCTTTTTTAGGAAAATCATTGATGCAATAAGACATATAAATTCAGAAACAATAGTAGTCATCCATATTCCTTGACCACCAAACATTAGTATCATTACAATTAAACTTAGAGAGACAATTACAAGTCCTCTACCAAGAGATATAACTGTAGAAATTGATGGTTTTTCTACTGAAACAAAGAATCCTGAAATTATTACATTAAATCCAACTAATAAGAATGATATGGAGAATATTTTAAATACACGAACTCCTTCATTGAATAATAGAGTCTCTTCTGGGTGAATAAACAGAGAAACTATTGATTCTGAAAAAGTCATACAGATTGCAAATACAGCTATTGAAGCTATTATTGTAGCTTTTACTCCCATCTTCAATAATTTCTTTACATTATCGATGTTGCCTGCACCATAATAAAAACTAGTAAGTGGTTGCATACCCTGAGTTATACCCATCATAGTCATAAGAACCAATGTGTTTATATAGTTTATAACACTATAATAAATAAGAGCATTTTCTCCTATATATTTAGTAAGGCTCAAGTTAAAAAGTAAAACAACTATACCACAACTTAATTCAGTAGTTGAATCAGGGAAACCTATAAATAGAATTTTTCTAAGTGTCTTAAAATTAACCTTAAATTTAGAAAAATTCAAAGTTGAGTTTTTTCTCAAAAAGTGTATTAAGAAAAAAACAGTAGAAAAAACTTGAGACAAACCAGTCGCAATCCCAGCACCCTTTACGCCCCATCCAAACTCTATTACAAATAAATAATCTAGTATGATGTTTGTAAGGGCTGATATTATAACACCAACAGTAGCCAATATTGGGAATCCATCAGTTTTTATTATAACTTCTAAAGAATAGGAAACTATAAAGAAACCATTAAAAAATATTATTATTCCTAGGTAGTCTTTAACCATACCAATTGTAGATTCTGTGGCACCTAAAAATAGTGCCAATCTATCTAAGTTAAAAAAGGTTACTGCCAATATAATTAATGATAGTATAATTATTGATACTAAGTTAAATGAAAAAACTTCATTTGCAGATTTGATATCTTTTTTGCCCAGATAAATTGCAATTATAGTAGAGGCACCAGTTGAAAATAACAAAGAAACTGCAAATATAAAATTAATAAAAGGCATAGATATATTAACAGCAGCTAAGGCTAATTCTCCAACTCCTTTACTTACAAATATTCCATCAACCATTGTATACAATGAGAAAACCCACATTGCAACTACAGATGGAGCTAAGTATTTAAAAAACCTCTTGCCCAAACTTATGTTTTCGTCTATAGATATTTTTGTATCCATTTATTATCACTCCTTGTAAAGCTATTATAAAAATTATGAAACTATTAATTAATAATTTTATTTATTACTAATATAGATGATAAACTATGGTATAGTACCAATGTCAACAGCAAATAATAAATAATAGTAATTTCAAAGGTTTTATAAAAGTAAAAGGAGATGATTCAAATTTTCATTTTGAGATAATCCCTTTTTGTTATTTGAGATTATTATAATTATAATATCATTTTCAAAAAAATAATAAAAAAATATAATTATAATAGAATAGTTTATAATGTAATATTGTAATAAAAATAGTTAGGTTATATTAATATGGAATATACTAAATAAGTATATTATTCACATATTCTGTAACAATTTTTACCACTTGCTTTTGCTAAATACAAAGCTTCATCTGCTTTAGAAAATAAGTTTTTATATGATTTACTTGAATCTGTAGCAAAAGCAATGCCAATACTCAATGTTATTTGATGATTGTTTTTTGCTTTTACTTTACTTACATCAGTTAAAATATCATTAATGCTTTTTATTACAGAATCATTTGATAGCGATTTCATAAATATCATAAACTCATCTCCGCCGATACGAGCAACTATATCCTTATCATCTGTATTTTGCATTAATATTTTTGAAACAGCAACTAAAACTTCATTTCCTTCTAAATGTCCAAAAGTATCATTTACAGTTTTAAAGTCATCAATGTCAATAACCATTAAAGCTTCACTATTTTTTTGTTCAGTATTGATGAGATACTCATCTATAAAATTTTCTGATGCTTTTTGATTATAAAGCTGTGTTAATGGATCTCGTTGAGTTTGAGCAATTAATTTTTCTAATTTAGATTTATCTTCAGTTATATCTTTCAAAACACCAATTGTTTTGATTGGATTATGATCACCATCATAGATAACTGAACATTGAACACGAATCCATCTCCACTCATCTTTAATTAATGATTCTAACTTTCGTATTTCAATTGTTTCACGAAGGTTTCCACGAAGTACTTCTAATAATTTACCAATATCATCAAGATGAATACTTTTCCCATCTTTTAATATGTTGGAATAATTTCTTGTTTCAAAATTTTCTAGTTCAATTTTTCGGTCTATTTCAACTCGTTGATATCTTACAAAATTATCATTTTCAATATCATATTCAAACATAATATCTGTAATATTTTGTAAAGCAATACGATATCGTTCTCTTTCTAACTTTAATTCAGATTCTATATTTTTTAGTTGGGTGATATCTGTAATAATGCTATTAATTTTTACAATACCATCACTATTTAATGATTTCATTCCAGAATCTAATACCCACATTAATGTTCCATCTTTTTTACGTATTCTATATTCAGATGAATAGGTAGAGCCTTTTGCAAAACATCGTTCACAATCTTCTAGTGCTTTAGGTAAATCTGGTGGGTATACAGCACCTACTGCAGAGCCACCACTCATTTCCATAAACTCATCATATGTATATCCTAATATTTTAGGTAATCCCTCATTGACATAGAAAAATGAATATGTATCATCATCATTGCTTCCTTTTAATCCACCATTGATATTATTGGTAATCATTTCAATTACTTCTGTCTTTTCCTTTAGTAATCTTTGCAAATAATCATAACTTTGTGTTCCTATTTTATTAGGGAAGAATTCATCAACTTGCATTTCACTGTATGGGTTTGATATGTGCATATGTCTCACCAATAATTGTCCATTGTTTTCAATTATTTCAAATGTACAACGCTGACATACCTCTAAAATCATTTGGTCATTTTCTTTAGTACGAATAGTATATTTTCCTACTACGATACATCTATATTTATCTTCACTTACAACTTCAAATGTTTCATTATTCATATCACAAGAAGGAACTTCATTTTGACCAGCATAAAAATA
Source organism: Clostridioides sp. ZZV14-6153 (assembly GCF_020657855.1). Lineage (NCBI taxonomy): Bacteria > Bacillati > Bacillota > Clostridia > Peptostreptococcales > Peptostreptococcaceae > Clostridioides > Clostridioides sp. ZZV14-6153. The sequence continues at coordinate 383,679 of NZ_JAGWCZ010000001.1, forward strand.
GTCTTTTATTTCATTAAAAGAAGTGAGAAATTCTTGTTCTCCTGGACCAATCCAAGTAATATCTTTTGACATATATCTTAATACCTCATTAATATCTCGATTTACATAAAAACTCATTAAAATATGTCTTACCAATTCTGGTGCTTTTTTTGAGAGTGTGCTCATGATATTCTCCTTTCTTACTATTATATAAATTAATTATATTATATATTAATACTTTTAAATTAGAAAACTTTGTTGAACTATGACCTTTTTATGAAATAAGAAAATTTTATGCAATATTTTAAGTAAAAGTAGGTTTTTTATATAAAAACTTAATTTATCTGTGTTAACTCTGATTTATAGCATCAAATGATTTTATTATAAAAACACAAATAAATTAAAAGTAGTTACTCTAAATAGCTTAGTGCCCTAAAATTAAATTAATTTTATTGCATTATATATTAACTTATAGCACATAGTGGGAATTTTATCATCAATTTGTCGAACGATTGTGATTAATTATATAGTAGAATGCTTGTTATTAATTATACATAAATTGGAGTTTTAATTTAATAAATCTATAAAGGTACTTATAATTTATTTATAGTTGACACATTTAAAATTAAATATCTATTAAATTTTTTATTTTATCAACATCTATATACATACCTTGTGCAATAGACCTTCCATCAATTGCAGAAAGATTACATTGTTTATACATAACTGTAACAATTTGACCATTACGCTTTATAAATCTGTATAAAAAAGGTTCAATCTTATTTGTATCAATCATTTCTAAGCTTTTTTTATAAACGAAGTCTAAATCATCTGGATGAACAATTGCTCTTAAGTTGCCACTCATTTCACCAAAAAATTGTTCTTTTGTATAACCTATAATATCAAACATTTCTTCGTTCATATATGTAATAATCATATCACCAAATAAATCATAGCGAATGATACCTACAGGTAGCATTGAATAAAATTGTGATAAAGTACTACTTTCATCTAGATGAGTATTTGTCATTTTAGGTATTGAATATGATTCAAATTCATTTATATAGCCAGCAGTTTTAATTAAATCTAAATGTATTTTTGTTAAGATTAATTTATTTTTTGAAATAATACAATTTGCACTAAAATAGAAATTACTATAATTTTGACAACCTGTAGTTTCATCAGATAAAACAGCTTCTCCACTAATTAGTAATGAATCTGAACTAACATCATGTGGAGTTATACTTTTATAAAGAATAGAAAATTTTTTACCTTTGATATGTTTTTCAAAGTATTCTATTACCTCAGGAAAAGATGTAAGTTCTTTTTTGTTATAAAAATCAAACCATTTAATATTTTCAATAACATTTGCTCTTAGTTTTTGCATATCTTGCATAATAAAAAATGCATCAAAGATTTTTTCTATTAAAGATTTTCCTATATCAGAATATTCAATAGACATTTTGCCTGAAGTATTTTTTTTAGATAGTAACTTTTCAAATTGCTTACATTCCATAGGTTTTGCATAATAAAAACCTTGAGCAATGTCACAGTTTATGCTTTTGATAAACTCTACTTGTTGTTCTGTTTCAACCCCTTCACACACTGTAAGTATACCAAGAGCTCTTGCAATATTTATTATAGAATATAAAATTGTTGTATTTTTAAAATCGTTTAAGTTATGAGATAAAAATATTTTATCAATTTTTATTACATCAAAAGGAAGGTTTTGTAACATACCAAAAGATGAATATCCAGAGCCAAAATCATCCATTGATACAGAAAAACCAAAAGAACGCAATTCATTTAGTTGTTGAATAATTGTATTTGTATTTTCTATCAATATATTTTCTGTAATTTCAATGCTAAAATTTGATGTAGCTACATTATATTTCTCAGCGATACTTTTTAAAGTGCTTGGAAAATTAGGGCTAAAAAAATGAAGACGAGAAAAATTACAACAAATTGGAACAAACACATCATTGCTATCAATCCATCTTCTTATATTTATACAGTTCTGTTCGAATAAATATAAATCTAATTCTATTATCAATCCAGATTGTTCAAATAAAGGTATAAATTTATCTGGAGTGAGAAGCCCTTTAAGAGGATGTCTCCAGCGTGCAAGTGCTTCACATCCAACTATAGTATTACTTTTTATATTATAAAGTGGTTGATAAAATACCTCAATTTGTTTATCTAATAAAGCGTATGATATTTCTGATAAAAATTCTTTATCATTTTCTAATTTATTATAAAAATTATTATCTTTAAAATCAAATGAAATGTATCTATTCTTACCTTCACTTTTAGCTTTCTTTAAAGCGCTATATACTTGATTTAAAAGTATTAAAGTAGTTATATCTGATTTACCATCCCAAATTGCACTACCAATACTAAATGTAACATTAGAATAGATTTCTTTTTCATTAGGAAGTTGTATTTTTAATTCCCTAGCGCATTTTATAATAGATGTTCCCATATCATCTAATTCTTCCTTCGATACATTTGGGATAGCAATTAAAAATCCTTCTCCTTTTAAATGGCCAACTATTCCTTTAGATTCTGGAACATAATACAATAGTTTTTGAGTAAGATTAATTAATAAATTTTCTCCCACTAGGTATCCATATATATCATTGAATAATTTAAAGTTATCAATATTTAATAACATAATTCCAATAGAAGTATTTTTTGAAATACAATTATCAATATATTGATATATAAATTTTCTATTTGGTATTTTAGTAAAAAAATCTATTTCGTTTGAGACTTTTAATTTACAATTTCTTTTCTCTAAATCTTTAGACAATAGTTCTACTTTTTTATTTAACATTTTTATATAATCATAATTTGGCATAGTATTCCCCCATAAGATACTTTGATTTTTTGATAATAACTGTGTTTATACTAAAAATATTTAAATGTTAATTAATATTTGAACAATATACTGAAATAATATATTAATATCATTAAATTTATAAAGCGATATTTCGGAAATAAAAAATAGTGTATAAAAATATAATGGCATAGGTGTAAATATAAAGTCAAATATATCTTTTAAAAAGCTTAAAGTCAGAAATGTCATAATCAATATTATAATAGAATAATGAACAAAGTATAGATATATTTAGATAGTTAACTAAATACAATTTATTTTTGAAACCTTGTTTTAGAAGATTTTTTAGTATATTCTAAAATAGAATTAGGAAAATAGACGAGTTATTTATTTTTAAGAAAAAATATAATTATGGAGGACTTTATTATATAAATGAAAGATTATTATAAAATAGGAGAAATATCTAAAATATATGGTATAGGTAGAGATTCTTTAATGTACTATGAAGAAATAGGAATTCTAAAACCATTTAGAGATACCAATGGATATAGAATGTATAATATATCTGATATATGGAAATTGAATTTGATAAAAGAATTTAGAAGTTTGAATTTTCCAATGAAAAAGATAAAAGAATATTTAGATGATAGAAGTATAGAATCTACAAAAACTATATTAAATGAAGAACTTGATTTAATTGACAAAAAGATGCTTGAGCTTGTAAGTCACAAGGAAAATATCATAACAAGATTAAGTTCAATTGAAAGTGTGATTCAAAATACTAAAATAGACGAGATAGAAGTTGTATATATAGAAAAAAGGAAAGCCTTAGAATTAAATGCTGATATAGAAAGAGATGAAGATTTTGATTTCTTAATTCAAAAGCTTCAAAAAGAATATGAAGACAGATTTAATATACTTGGAAATAATAATATTGGTTCTGCTTTTTCTATTGAAGCAATCAATAATGGTATCTTTAATGAGTTTAAGTCTGTATTTTGTTTTTTGGAAGATAATGAGGAGATATATAATATAGTTTTTGATGAAGGGTATTATGTAACATTAAATTATACTGGAAGTAACTCCAATAATAAAATATATATGGAAAAAGTATTTAGATTTATAGAAGAAAATAACTATAAAATAAATGCGGCACCAATAGAGATATATAAAATAGATATACATGAAACTGGAATTGTAGATGAATTTGTAACTGAAATTCAAGTTCCTATAACTAAATAGCTAAATTTTAATGGATTAGACAATAAATAATATAAAAAAATGTAAATTTACCACTAATTTGCCACCGTATTATAAAATCGGTGGCAAATTATATTTTAAGACCTTCTAAAATATTTACTGTTTCATTTTTCATTTTATGAGTGACATAAGAGTAAGTCTTAATTATATTTTATATTAGTTAAAGTATAAGTATATAGTGCTTAGATTGAAAATTAGTAATAATTATCTTTATATTTATATCCAGTTAAGAATATATAATTTTGATTTTCGACAACATTTATTATTTGTTTACTATATAATTTAATTAGTAATGTATAAAGAGGGGGATATAGGATGAAAATTAAGGAATTATTAAAAATTAATATCAACATTTATCAGACATAAATCTTATTAGATTAATAGTTATGGATGATAAAGTAGTTAACTTAATGTTTTGGAGGGGAATTTATGTTTGAGAAGTTTAAAGTATTAAAAAGTTGGCAAAAGATATTAATTGTTATTATAGGAATTTTATTATTACCATTAACATTATTATTATTTTCTATTTTATTTTTAGTAAAAAGTATAAATAAAAATAGTAATAAATTAGTAAAAACATTAAAAGTTGTTATAAGCTTATTTGTGGTATTTATACTCTTAATGTTCAATTGGGTATGGTGGGGAGCAACGCTCAAAGTAGCAACAGAACCTAATTTGAATGAGCAACAAGTAATAAAAAGAAAAGAAGAAGAACAGGATATAAAAGACAATGAAGTAAAAGAAAAACAAGAATTAAAAGCAAAAGAAGAAAAAGATAAATTAGAGCAACAAAAGAAAAAAGAGTTAGAAGAAAAGAAAAAACAAGAGGATTTAGAGTTAACTCAGAATGAAAAGGAAAAAGCAGAAAAACTTGCTAAAGAAAATGCTGACAAGTCAACAGAAAACGCTCAAGCTCCAAATCCTAAGACTGAAGAATCAAATCCAACCAACCAAAAAACATCTGAAACTGTATATGCAAATGGAGGAAAATCTAAATCAAATAAATATCATTCTTCTCCTACTGCACATAATATGGAAGGTGCAATTTCAATGAGTAGAGAAGAAGCAGAAGCAAATGGATATGTAGCTTGTAAAACATGTTATTAGTAACAAAGAAATAGACTAGTGTTTAGCTAGTCTATTTTTTATATTATATCTCTAAAGATTCTATAAGAGGATTATCACTAAACAACTTTAACAGATTCGTCTTTTTATATCCTTTAGGTAATTTAGTATAGATAATTACTTCTAGCCAATCTCCATCAATGCGTTTAATATTCATATTTATAATTTCAATTTTAGACTGTTTAAATTTTTCTTCAATATATGAGATTGAATCGGTGCTGTTAGAAATTTTAAGAGAAACCTGTTCTGCTGTAGGGAGTTTCATCCATTTCCTATCTCTATGAAGTAGTATTTGAGTGATAACGATAATAATGCTTGAAACAATACCAAGTAAGTATAATCCACAACCAATTGCAAGACCTGTACCTGCTGTCGCCCATATACCAGCAGCTGTAGTAAGTCCGCTTACTGATTGATTTCTGATAAATATTAATCCTGCTCCTAAAAAACCTATTCCACTGACAACCTGTGCTGCAACTCGAGCAGGGTCTAAACCAATACCTGGAGTACCTACTACATCATCAAATCCATATTTGGAAACAATGATTATAAGTGCTGATCCTAGTGCTACTATAAAATGAGTTCGGATTCCAGCTTCTTTTAGCCTATTCTTTCTTTCATATCCAATCAAAGCTCCACATAAACCAGCAATAATGATTCTTGCTATATATTCAAATTGAATAAGTATATGATTATTCATCTATCTAGCACCCCCTTTTATGTAATATTATATATACTATAACACTACATTTTTTATGTGGATATAGTAACATTTGAAAATTATATGATTGTTGCATCTAAATCTAAAATATGAAAAAGTATTTTATGTATATAAAAATGGTATAAGGGATATATAAGATTATATGATTAAAGAGCAAACTTAAATTAATTAAGATTACTCTTTATAATAGTAAATATTTTTATTTACAATAATTAGACAAAAAAATGTCTGTATTTTTTATATCTGTAAAACTATGTTGTAAGGATGCCATAAATACTTGATGTACAGTTTCAGAAGAAATCTCTTTGTCATCCCAAAATAAATTTTTTGTTGTGCAAGCATCGCTTATAAGAGTAATATCGTATCCAAGTTTCTTTGCTGTCCTTACACTTGTATCAATACACATATGACTCATCATTCCACAAATCACTAATTTATCTATGTTTTTTTCTTCAAGACAACTTTGTAAACACGTTTTAAAAAAACTATCTGGTGTATGTTTAATGATAATTTCTTCATTCTCAAGTGGAAAAACAATTTTATTTATCTTTGAACCATAAGTGTCAGGTAGAAAGAATGATGCAGTTGAACTCATTGATATATGCTGTACATGAATAATTGGTAAGTTATTTTTTCTAAAGAGTGTCAGTATTTTTTTAGCATTTTCAGCAGTTTTTTCTGTATTAAATAATTCACATTTCCCATTTTTAAAATAATCATTTTGAATATCAATTAAAATTAAAGCTATAGACATATTTATACCTCCTTATATGTTTTTATTATAATACTGCTAAATGAAATGTAAATTACTTACTTTTTGGTATGTATAGAACTATTTATTATAACAGATTCCTTTATTGTCTAAAAATTCTTGTTGTCCATGTTCAAGCATATATTCTATACCTATTTCTTGCATTATCTCTACGGCTTGTAACATTTTTTTGCCACGATTAGTAAGAAAATATTCAGTATGTAATGGATATCCAGTTGAACTGATTTTATCAACAATACCAAATTCTCGAAGTTCTTTTAACTGTTGGATTAACATTTTTTGACTTATTCCATCTATACTATGCTCTAAGTCAGAGAATGTTTTATTACATTGTCTCAATTTAAATACAATTATAGTCTTCCATTTTCCTTTAATGATATCATGTACAATTTCAAGAGGGCATGTATATTCATCTCTTATTTTTATAATATATCACCTCCATAAAATGATAATAAATTATATCACTGCTTTTATAATAGGACAAATCTATATGAAGTATATATAAAATTTGTGTTTTATTAAGTTCTAAATTTCTTCTAATATAGTTCACACTTAGTACATAAATAGTTAGTAATATATAAGTAAGTAATATATTTGATACAAATTAAATAATTTAAAAATAATTTATGATAATTTAGAGGAGGAAAATATATGAATATATCAAGAAAAGCTATGAGAATAATAGAATTAGCACAAAGGATTGCAACTAAAAGAGGTATCTCAGTAGAGGAAGCTTGGGATGAGGCATTAAAAGAATATAAACAGAAATACCAACATATTGCATAGAAATTTACAAATATAGTTCAATTTTGTAAAGTAGAAAATATCATATAATCACTGATTGATTTTTCTGAAAAAATTATGAATTTACAAATTTAAATTATTTTAAAAAATTTAGAATATTTAGTAGAAGTTAATAACTTTAAATGATACTATAAATTATAAGGTATATCATTATTAACACAAAAGGAGGATGTACACTTGATTGTAAAAATAGATAATACTTTAGAAAAAAAATTCTGGCAATATGTATCACATGAAGAAAGTTTAAACTTATTTATAATTGGATATGTTGAAAACTATGGATTTAGTTCTGATTCTCAAGAAGTGTGGTCTCAGACAAAAGAAGGAAGTATAACTTCTATAATATTAAAAAATAAATCAACATTTATAATCTATAGTTTAGAAAATAATTTTGATGTAGAAGAAATGGAAAGCCATATAAAAGGATTAGATATAGAAAGTATAAGTGGAAAAAAGTGTGTAATAGATAGACTAGTGAGTATATACAAAGATTTTTATGAAAAATTGGATAATAAATTTTGTATATTAAAGAAAATAAAAGAGTTGGATTTTTCTACTATGAATGAATATAGGATAGAAAAGGCATATGAAAAAGACATTGATGAAGTAGGAAAACTTTTAAATGAATCAGGATATAAGGTAAGTCCAAAATACATAGAAGCAAGAAAAGAATACTTAAAAGAAGGTAATGTAAGAGGATATTTCATAAAAGATAATAATATTATGATTAGTACTGTATCAACTGGTATGGAAACTAGTTTTTTGGCAATGATAGTTTCTGTAAGTACAGACAAAGAGCATAGAAAAAAAGGGCTTGCTAGTTATATGGTGTACAATTTAAGTAAAGAACTATTGTCAGAAGGGAAAATACCATGTCTTTTTTATAATAATGAAATAGCAGGAAAAATATATCATAGTATAGGATATGAAGAGACAAATGAATGGACAATACTTTTTAAATAATTCTAAAAACACAAAACTCCATCAAGAATTAAAGTATTTATAAATAGATTTATTTTTACTATAATTCATGAGGGAGTTTTATTTTAATTAAAATGTTATTTTTTACTGCTTAAATAGTCAAGCGTTTTAAGCTTGTAACCTTCTTTTTCCCAATGTGTAAGTACTTCATCCAATATCTCAGTATTAGTTGAAGAATTTGGATGTAATAGAACTATTGCACCAGGATGTGTTCTAGAGTAAATTTTGTTTTTAGCAAACTCATGAGTAGGTTGTTTCTTTTCATACCAATCTACATAAGCAAAACTCCAAAATATAGATTTATAACCCAAGTCTTGTGTGTATTTTAGAGATTGTTCACTAAATTTACCCATTGGTGGTCTAAAATATTTAGGCATTTCTTTTCCAGTAACATCTTTATATGCTTTTTCTACACTTACAATTTCTTCTTTGAATTTTTCAAAATCTGTAATTCCAGCCATTGATGGATGACTTTTTGAATGATTACAAACCAAATGACCTTCTTTTTCCATACGTTTTATTAAATCTGGATTACTTTTTATATAACTTTCAACTACGAAAAACTGTGCCTTTGCATTGTGTTTTTTTAGTGTATCTAGTAACTTTGGAGTGTTCCCACTTTCATATCCAGCATCAAATGATAAGTATATAACTTTTTCATTAGGGTTTCCTACATAATATGAGTCATATTTCTTAAAAAAATTGGCTTCTTTTATAGGGGAGGGTTGTTTACCATCCTCTCTAGGGTTAAAATACCAATCGTATTCATGTGTATCAAGTGTTGGACTAGAAATTTGAGTTTTTGTTTTATCTAGTGATTTAAAGTTCATACTAGCAATTCCAAAAAGTATTAGAGCAAATGCCCCTATCATAATGTATTTTTTTAGGCTATCTTTTTTCACAATGTCACCTCTTATTTAAAATTTCAAGTAAATCTTTCTTACAATATAGTTTGAATATTTATAGTTAAAAATATTCATATATACAAATAATAAATTAAAGAAGTTTTTTTAAGATATATAAAATAATATTAATTATCTTAAACAAAATACATATAAATGATAAAATATAAGGAGCAATTATTGTGTAGAAGTTAAATTGGTTTAACTTGAAGGGATATAAAAATGGATAATATAATAAGTATATTAAATGATGTTGTTTTTTTAGATATAGAAGTTAGTGGAATAGACTATTTAAATTCAGAAATTTTAGAAGTTGGAGCTGTTAAAATTGAAGATTGGAAAGCTGAGACATATCAATCGTTAATAAAAAATAAAGCTGAAGTGCCTATAGAAGTATTCTCTCTATGTGATAATCTTAAGAAAATTGATTTAGAAGACGCTTTTAATCTAGAAATGGTAGAAGAGGAGTTAAGAAATTTTGTAGGAGATAGTCTGATTATATGTCATGATTTAAGTTTTAAAAGAAAGTTTTTTGAGTACTATATGCCAAAGCTAAAAAATAAATTGATTGATTCAATTGAGTTAGCAGTTATTTTAGAGCCATATCATAAGGATTATAGTTTGGGGTATTTAAAAAGTATTTTAACTAGCGATAAATCTGAGACCAAGAATAGAGCTTTATCAGATGCTATTGATACTATAAATATTGTAAATTCTCTTTTAATAAGATTTAATAATCATGAGAAAGCTAGTCTAGAGCCATTAAGTTTTAAAATAAATTCCTATCTAAATAAGTTTAATCTTGGAAAATGGGAATGGAGTAAATTCTTAGAAGAAGCAAACTATGATTTATTTCATGATGTAAGTATTATAAAAGAACATGAAGAGTTTAATCCAAAAGGAGAAAATGTAAAGGAAAAAGAAACTTTAAAAATTTTACGTGAGCAAGAAAAGAAATATGAAGAATTATTAAAATATAAGCATATCTGGGAAAGTAAAGAAGGATTTACATATGAATATAGACCAGGTCAGTATGAGCTTACTAAGGCAATACGAGAATTGTTTAGAAATAATGAAGATGACGAAAAAATTGCGTGCATAGAGGCACCAACAGGGATAGGAAAAAGTGTTGGATACTTATTGCCAGCTATATTAGAAGCCAGAATTAATAAAAAAAGATTACTAATTTCTACCGATACAAAAGAATTGCAGATACAATTGATAAATAAAGATATTCCAAATGTGTTAAATTCTTTAGGGTTAAATGGTAAAGTAGGTTATGGATATATAAAGGGAAAAAACAACTATATATGTATAGACAGATTAGAAGCATATATAGTAGATTATGAGTCTCAAGAACCTACTAAAGAAGAAATCTTATCTTTAATATTTTTAGAAAGATTAGTTGAAGGTGGCAAATATGGAGATATAGAAGAAATAAACTATTGGGTGTTGGATAACTTCAAGGAAATAAATACTCACTTAAGAAATATAAGTTGTGACCCAAACATGTGTAAACCTAAAAAATGTAAAAAAGATTGTCTATATAAAAATAGGACAGAAGAGTTAAAAGATGAACATATAACAGTAATAAACCACTCTTTACTGGCTAAATGGCCATATAAAGATGAAAAGCCTTTAGAAAACATAATAGTAGATGAGGCTCACAATTTAACTGAAAAAGGATATGATTTTTTTTCAAGTATCATAAATTCAAAGTCTTTAAGATACTTATTGCAAGAAATTTATCCTTATGAATTTATACAAGAGAGTAGTTTTATTTATAAAAAAACTAATAGAAACATGAAGAAAATAAAGGCTTTTGATAAATTCTATCATATATTAAAAATTGAAAGAAAAGATAAACAAAAGATTGCTAGGAGTATAAATCTTATTATTGAAGAAATAGATTCAATATTATCATTTGGTAACTGTAGCGAATATAATAATGTAAGCAATTATAACCTAAGATGGGAATTAAATTTACAAATAGATGAAGTAGCAGGAAAAATAAAAAAAGATGATATAGATGCTGAAGTTAGCTATAGATTATATAGTGAAAAGATAAAACTAAGTTGTGAAAAAATAATAAAAAATTTAGTTTCAATAATAATTGTAATTTATAGGAATATTGATGATGATAGTATAGATAAAGAAGCAGATATATATAAGTTTGGAAAAGCAAAGACAAGAGATTTAGAGGATATAAAAATTGTTTTTGAAATTTTCTTGGAGTATGATGAGAATGACGACTATGCAAGAATAGTTGAAATTGAAAAGAATTATAATGATTTTGAATTTAGAGTAGTTCCATTAAAAATAGCAGATTTGTTTGAAGAAAATATTTTATCGCAGTTAGAGAAAGGAATATTTTTATCAGCAACCTTAAGTTTATCTGAAAACATGTCTTATTTTAAAAATACATTGGGAATAGATAGGGTTAAGAATATAGAAAAAATTATAGAACCAATTTTTGATTATAAGAATATGGTTTCTGTAGTCGCATTTTCTGATATTTGTGAGTATAAAAATACTGAATTTCCAAATGAAATAAGTAAAATTATATCGAATATATCACGCATTACAGAAGGGCATACATTAGCTCTGTTTAATAGTAAAAATAGACAAGAAAAAACTTATGAGATATTAAAAAAATATTTGCATGGTTTAAATTTAGAAATTTATGCTAATAAAAAAGGCGTTAGATATCTTAATGATTTAAATAGAAAGTGTGTAGTACTTGGTTCAAAAGGCTGTTTTGAAGGAGTTGATATTCCAGGCGATGGTTTGGTATGTGTAACTTTGGACAAACTTCCTAATTTAAACCCTAAAGACCCTTTGTATTATACTATAATGAAGAAGTATAATGTAGATTATTATAGTATAAATTATCCGCAGATGACTATAAAAGTAAAGCAAGCTATGGGAAGACTTTTAAGAAGTAAATATGATTATGGATGTTTTGTGATTTTTGATGCTGGCACTAATATAAGCACATTAAAAAGGCTAGAGCAAGATTTGCATGGTTGTAAAATTTTAAAGATGAATAGTAACGACTTCTATACTTATGCAAAACAACACTTAAATAAATCTAGAAGTCTAATACTAAAATCTGTTATATTTGATACTATAAAAGCATTACAGGTCAATACTAAAATAGATAATGATGACGTTGATAAAAATACTATAAAAAAAGATATCAATGAAAATATAAGGCAAAGAGCTGTAAAAGGAGAGGTATATCATATAGATATTGAAAATAAAGATATGAAAGTAAAATATTTCGATAAAAATTATTTGATAAATCTAGATGTATTTATGAGAGAAAAACATAAAAACTAATGGTGGGAGTGATATATTTGGCAAAACAAAAGTTTTATGCTGTGAAAAAGGGCAAAAAAATTGGAATATATGATACATGGGATGAGTGTAAAAAACAAGTAAATGGATTTTCAGGAGCTGAATACAAGAGTTTTGCTACATTACAGGAAGCAAAAGAATATGTTTATGGAGCAACAAAAACAATATTTAAAGAAGATGAAGAATTTATAGAGGCATATGTTGATGGTAGTTATGAGCATTCAATAAAGATGTATGGTTCAGGTGTTGTAATTCTAAAGAGTAATGAAGTCATAAAAACTTATAGTAAAAAGGGAAATGAGCAAATTCTAGTAGGTATGAGAAATGTGGCTGGTGAGATAGAAGCTTCTAAAATTGCAATGCAGTACTGCATTGATAATAATATTCAAAACCTGATTTTATATTTTGATTATGAAGGTATTGAAAAGTGGTGTACTGGAGTTTGGAAAACAAACAAAGAAGGAACTATAGCATATAAAAACTTTTATGATAGTATCAAAACTAAGTTAAATGTCAAATTTATGAAAGTTAAAGCTCATTCTGGAAATAAATACAATGAAGAAGCTGATAAGCTAGCTAAAAAAGCTATTGGTATATAATTAGAAATTAGCATACCGTTAAAAAATTATTGACTTATAACAAAAAAAGCAGGATTGTATTATAATAAGATAAGTTTCTGATTTCAAAATAATTGATATTATTATCAATTAAGTAAAGCTCATTTAATATAATGCAATCTGCTTTTTTATATGGCAAAATTATAAAATTTTATATTATGTCTAATTAGAATTGGCCATAAAGACCTTCAAGTTCTTCTTTTAACAATTCAGGGTCATTTATACCAATAGACATAGTTCTAGCTAATATATTTGCCTGGTCATAAGTTGATGTCCAAGAGAATACACCACCTAAACAGTTTCTAAGCACATATTGAGTTTTTAGGAATATGGATAATGAATCATCATATGACATTGCAAATTCTCCATCTTTAACTAAATATGGAACCTGAGCAACTCTATCAAATCTATATTCATATCCATTTTTATTTATATAATCTTTTCTAAGTTCATCGTAAGTTCTTGTTATAGTAGCACCTAATCTTCCATAAAATGGTAGACCAAGAAGGATTTTTTCAGAAGGCATTCCAGCATTTTCAAGGTTTCTGACCATTGCATCAACACTATATCCTGGTAAGGATAAGTCTGAATCAAAAAGGTTTGCTTGATGTTTTCTACCATTTGGTCCTGTTTCACCTGCTGTGAAATCATAACTCATAAGATTAAAATAATCTATTATTGGAGCTATTTTATCTATTTCAGCACTTGAGTTTATATATCCCATATCTCCTGTTCCAGCTACACTAAGCCATTTTTCATCTCCTATAACATCTCTTATAGCTGTTAGTAAAAGTGTGAAATTTTCTCTATCTTGAGGTCTTGATTTTATACCAGCTGCACCACTTCCAGGATATTCCCAGTCTATATCTACTCCATCTAAAGCATATTCATTTATCATTTGATTGACTTGTCTTGCAAAGTTATATCTAGATGTAGGAGTCAAAGCTGCATCAGAGAATCCCTCAGCTCCCCAACCGCCAATGGCTACAATTACTTTTAAGCTAGGTTTTTCAGCTTTAAGCGCAAGTAATTGGTTTAAGAATCTAGGATAAGGAATAAATAAATTACCATATTGGTCTATTTCAGCAAATGCGAAAATAACTGCATCTAATAGCTGTGCATCTACATTAGTTGGATTACCAAGAACATATTCCATTACAATCGGATTTATATCTGGACAATTTATATTTTCAACTATTGGATTATATGGGTCATTTATTTGTGGTCTAACTAACTTTTTTGAGTCTTTTAATGTTTTCATAGCTATTTTTTTAGAATTTTTTTCACTTGTATAATCATAATTTTTGTAATTTTGTTTATAGAAATCCTCATAGCTACTATCTTCTTTATCGCATTTATCATAGCTATTATCCTCTTTACTACATTTATCATATTTGTATTTTATTTCATCGCAGGATTTATCTTTAAGTTTATTCTGTTTGGAGTTATGAATTTTGTTAGTATTTTTAGTATGTTTTTGTTCGCAATCACAACTATCTTTAACATCCTTATTGTATTCTTGTTTGTGGTCATGAGATTTGTTTATACACTTAACATTTTCTTGTTCGTAATCATTTTCAATATTTTTAGTATGTTCTTTTTTACAATTGTAAGTATCATCAATATTTTTAGTATATTCTTCATCTGTGTAATTATCTGGCACAAAGCATAGATACCAATCCATACATGAATACTTTTTATTACAACTATTTACTCTATTTTTTAACTCTTTATAGTTTTTAGGATATGGCAAAATAACAGGCATTCCAGGGAACCAGTTTGCAGGAGTAACTACATTATCTCTATCACTAGTTTGAAGAGCATCTACTATTCTAAGTATTTCTGGTATATTTCTGCCTGTAGTCAATGGATAATAAAGAATAGTTCTTAATATTTGATTATTATCTATAATAAAGACAGAACGGATGGTAGATGTATCACTCATTGGTTTTGATATCATGCCATATAATTTGGCAATTCTCATATCTCTATCTTCTATGATAGGGAATGGGATTTCTACACCTGTAAGTAAAAACATATTGTACATCCAAGCTAAATGAGAGCTATTGCTATCAACACTTAGGCCGATTAATTCTGTATTTCTTTTCTTAAATTCATCATAATATTTAGCAAAGCATAAAAATTCAGTAGTACAAACTGGTGTAAAATCACCAGGATGTGAAAATAAAACAACCCAATTACCTTTGTAATCAGATAGTCTAATAGGGCCATCTGTTGTATTGGCTTTAAAATCAGGCGCCTTGGATCCTAAACTTGGCAAATTTGGCATGTAAATCACCCCTCAATAAATTATCATTTATTTCATTCTATTAATTAGCACAGATTAGTGTTACTATTTTATTAAAATGAAGGAATACTAATGTCAAAAAAAGATATTTATTAAAAATATTTAATATTTTCGTAATATAAATGACAATAATAATTGCTATTTTTTTACTAATTTGGTATAGTAATGGATAAGGGGTAGTGTCAATATTAGTGATTATACGAGGTGATTGAATTGAAAAAAATTCTAAGAATTTTAGTTATCTCCATGATGATATGTTTTGCAATGACTTTTGCATTAGTATTAATAAATTCAGTTATGGGAGTACATGTAGGATTGGATTATTACTTTTTAATGGCGAGTGTGCTTACAGTATGCTTGACTACAGGAGTTGTTTTATGCAATGCTAGAAAAATATTTGCTAACAAAACTATACATACAACAAGAATGAAAAATGTCAGTGCTAATAAAAAACAAAAAAGTCATTCTAGGGATATAAAAAGAAAGATATCATAATTTATGTAAAGGAAATATTTATGTATAAAATAATGATTGGTAGGTAAAATAAAAACACGATTTAACTTGTGTTTTTATTTTTTTTCAGGAATTATGATATAATAACCAATAAGAAATTTAGTTTATCATAAATATAAATATTGCTAAATAGAGAGGGAACTATAATGAATTTTAGAGATTTATTTGAAAAAACTGTAGATTTTATTGATGAAAAAAGAAAATCTATAGTAGCAGTTTCATTATCAGCATTAGGCATACTTGTTTTAATCATAGTATTTTTCTTAAGTAGTAATGAATTTAGTGTAGGAAATGAAGCAAATGAGCTGTTAAAAATTGTAGAGAAAAGACAATACTCTATTGCTGTGGATTACTATGCAAGTGTAGATAAAAAGTTTTCTGATTCAAAAATGGAAAGATTTAATAAATCCGTTTCTAAAAAAATAAATAAATTATTATTAAATAGTGGTGACAAATATTTAGATGGAGATATAAGTCAAGAAAGTTTTATTGGACTAATAAATACAGTAAAATCATTAGATAAAATAAATATAAATGTAGATGATTTAATAACTCAAGCTGATAGAGTTGGAGAAATGTATAAAGAAGAAAATATTACTTACAATGTGGCAATTGCTTACATAAATACTATTTCAATTTTAAATGGTATAGGTGGTAACCTAGATGTATACAAGCAAAATGTAGAAACAATTAAAGAATCTAGAGATGTTTATGACTCTGCAATAAAAGACCAAAAAGTATATAAGTATTATGATGCTATTGAAAAATATAATAAAGTATTAAAAGAAGACGAAAAATATTACAATCTAGCTCAAAACGCTAAAAAACAATGTGTTGAAGAAATGTATGATTACTATATAAGTAAAGCAGAAGAAGCAAACACTTCTGGTGATTATGAGAAGGCATTACAGTATATAGACTATCTAAAAGAAGACTATTCAGACGATGAAAAGGTACAAAGTTTAGAGAAGAAGTATAAAAAGAATTTATCATTGTATACTTTAACATCTGATGACATTATAAATATAATCTCTAAAAAAAGTGGGAAAGAAAAGGCAAATCTATCTATAAACTCACTTCCACAAATGGTAAAAAACGATAAATACTATTATGCTGAGGTATATGAGTACGATAAATTAATAAATGAAGTTTTAATAAGTGCAAAAACTAAAGATTTATATTCATATAAAGATGGTAAAAAAGATTATAAGGTAGATTATGGAGAAGGATATTTTAGAATATTAGAAGATGGAAGTTATCAATTTGGTATTACTAAAGATAAAGCTAAATTTGTGTTGACTAATACCCTTGATGAGAAAGAAAATAAATATAAAAAGGTTGATATATTGGATATAGAAAAAGCTGATAAATATGTGAAAAGTAAAAAAAGTTTAGAAGAATTATTTGGAAAACAAAAAAATATTTATTATTATGCTGTAGTAAACAAAGGATTATTTAGAGGAAAAGAAGTTTATGCTATCAACATATACAATGAAAAAATATATTCCATATCAGAAAAAGGATTAAGTGAATATTAGTTATTTATATCAATAATGTTAAATTATTATATAATTAAAAAGTTTTTGGTTTTTTAAGGCATATTATGTAGTAATATAATAGTAGGTGTATATAAATAATTTTATTGTAAGGAGAAGTAAGGGATGATTAATGTGAACAAAAAGCTAGTTATAGCTATTGGAGCTGTAGCATTATTATTAGTAATATTTGTAGGTATAATGTGCATGCAGTTCAAAGGGGAGAAAATAGCAAAAAACACATATGTTAATGGCATAAGTGTTGGAGGATTAACTAAATCGCAGGCTAAGCAGGAGTTAGCTAAAAAATACAATTTAGATAATGTTGAATTTAACTACAACAATAGAAATTGGAAAGTTAAAAGTCAAGACTTAAATTTATCTGCTGATTTGGATAAAACTGTAGAAAATGCATATAATCTAAATAGAAAGAATGGTTTCTTTAGCAACTTATCAAAAACTATTTCAGCAAATTTTGGTAAAAAGAGTGATTTAGTAGTAGTAACAAATTATGATAAAAATAAATTAAAAGCAGAAATGGAAAAGATAGCTAAAGAAATAGATGTAGAGGTAAAAGATGCAACGATTGATATAAGTAGTGAAAAGGTAAAGGTTGTACCAGATTCTGATGGACTTAAAATGGATATTTCTAAGAGTATGAATAGTTTTGATAGTCAGGTTAAAAAAGGAAAGTATACAAATAAGTTAGTAGTAAAAGCTACTTCAGCAAAAATAAAAAAAGAGCAACTTGCTAATATAGACACAAATTTAGGTAAATATGCAACAACATTTAAAACTTCTCAAGTAAATAGAAGTATAAATATAAAATTAGCAACAGATAGTATAAGTAACATTTTACTTATGCCAGGAGAAACTTTTTCGTTTAATGAACATACAGGAAAAAGAAGCAAAGCAAATGGATATAAAAGTGCTCCTGTTATAGTAGAGGGAGAAATGGAAGATGATTATGGTGGAGGAGTTTGCCAAGTTTCATCGACACTATATAATTCTGTTTTATATGCAGGCTTAGAAATTACTAATGTAAAAAATCATACGATACCATCAAGTTATGTTCCAAAAGGAAGAGATGCTACTGTTGCAGACAGTGGAATAGATTTCCTATTTAAAAACAATCTTAAGCATCCAATTTACATAAAAAATTACGTTTCAGGAAATCAACTTGTTTGCAATATATATGGAAGTGCAGAGGATAAACAGAATATAACAATATCAACAAAATTAGATGGTGTCTCACAAACTACAATGAAGAGGGTCAATGATTCTTCAATGCCTAAAGGAAAAGAAAAAGTAGATAAGAGTGGAAGAAATGCATACTCTGTATCAACATATAGAACATTTAATGATGCAAATGGCAAGAAAATTAAAACTGAAAAAATAGCTAATTCATATTATCCTAAGAAGGAAGGTATTATATTAGTTGGAACTATGGAACCAAAACCAGAAGAAAAGCCAAAGACAGATGAAAATAAAGATAATCAAAATACAAATAACCAAAATACAGATAATAAACCAAAACCAGAAACACCACCAACTGATAATAAACCTAGTGAGACACAACCACAACCACAAGCTTAAAGTTCTCAAGAATAGGATTTATGTAGAGTATTAAAAAATATAAATCTAAATAGGAGGGATTACTTTGAATTTAAATAATATAACTAATTACGTTCAAAGTATTTGCGAGAATATTTCTAATGTGTTAGATGTAGATGTTACTTTAGTTACAAAAGATTTAACTAGGATAGCAGGAACAGGAATATTCAGAGGTAAAATAGGAGAAACAATATCAGAGAAATCTGTGTATTCTCTTGTTTTAAAAGATGGAAAATCCTATGTTATAAATAAGGAAATAGAAGAGAACTGCAATAAATGTGCAAATAGAGAAAACTGTAAAGAGTTAGCGGATATATGTACTCCTGTTAAAATGGGAGAACATATACTTGGAATCTTGGGTATAGCTGCATTCAATGAAGAGCAAAAAGAAAAGATACTTTCAAAAGATAAGGAGTTAACTGCTTTTGTAAGGAGTATGTCTGATTTAATATCTTTTAAATTGGATGAACTATACAAACAAGAGGTTAAGACTATGGATGACCTTGAAAGAGAAGCTATAGAAAATGCTATCAAAAAATATGGAAGTAATACAGAAGGAATGAAAAAAGTAGCAGAAGCATTGAATATAGGCATAGCTACACTTTATAGGAAAGTAAAAAAGTTCAACATTAAAAGTTAGTAATATTGTAAAAAAGGTAACCTTTTCATAAAAAGAATGGGGTTACCTTTTTTATTATGAGAATAATGGTAAAAAATGTATAGTTTTGACTTGACATATTAAATATGTTATCTTAAATATATATTTTGAAGTGGAGGTGAGTATTATTTTAGTGAAAGATATAAAACAAGATATAGAAAACATGCCTAGAAAAATTTTAGATATATCTTTGATAGAAGAAAATAAAAGCGATTTGACTTTTTTTAACATAGAAGAAGAAGATGGTGATGAGACACTAAAAGCATTAAAGCAAAGTTATGTGACTACCAATTATAAAGAAGAGACTCTTTTAAATTTACAAGGAGCTTTGAAGTCAAAGTCAGACACAACATCAAAGGAGTTAAAATTAGAATCATATAAGAGATACAATAATGCATTGGATTTAGCATATAAAGACTATATAACTAGTGCTATTAATATGGTAAATAAAGCTTTAGAAATAAATCCTAAAGATATTGATATATTAAATCTTAGAGGGCTTCTAAAGTTATTAAAATGTGACTTTGCTAAAGCATTTGAGAGTTTTTATACTGCTCTATGTTATGAAAATAATCATATATCAAGAAAATATGTTAATTTAATTTCATCTGAAGATTTCAAAACATTTTTAGGCAGATACAATCATTCTATAAGGTTTATAAATGAAGAAATGAATTATGAGTCAATACATATTTTGGAGAATATAGTAGAGGAAGAACCACAACTAATAGAACCATATGTAATCTTATCTTTATTGTATGATAAACTAGGTAATGTAAAAAAGAGAGAAGGATATTTGGACAGACTCAAAGAGATAGATAAAGATAATCCAGTATTTGAAAAAGAAGAAGAAAAACAAGAAGATACAAGTAAAAAAGAAGAAGAAAAACGAGTTAAAAAGAAGAAAAATAGCTTACCATATATTGTACTTGCTTGTATTGTAATTGCAATGGGTGTATATTTTATTCAAAGTAAAAAGAGAATAGAAACCTTGAATAATCAAATAGGTAAGAAAGATGAGAAGTTAACTGAAACTGATAAAAAACTGGGTGAAACAAATAAAGAATTAGAAAAAACAAATAAAGAGTTAGATGAAGCTAAAAATAAAGAACCAGAAAAAGAAATAACTGTAGCTAATGAGGAAGATTTATACTATGAGGCTTTGGATTTAAAGAAAAATAAAGAATATGAAAAAGCGATAGATAGTTTCAAAAGTATAGTTTCCTCAGGGAAAACTAAAAAATATATTTCTGAATCAATATATCAATTAGCAATAACAAATAAAGCATTGGGAAATAAGGATGAAGCCATAAAGTATTATAAGAAGTATATAAATACTTATACTAAAAATGACCAATACTATGATGATTCATACTATGAGTTAGGCATGCTTTATTATGATAATGGAGATTTAGAAAATGCAAAAAAAACTTTTTATAGTTTAAGAAGTGAAGTTCCAGATAGTATGTATAACAATTCAAAAATAAAAGAAATTTTAAGCAAAAAATAGATTTATATAATTAAGTTTTTTGAAACAACCAAGTATGTATTTTATTAAATTAAAATAAAAATAAATTTAAAGAGAGATTGTATTAAATCATAACTTTCTGTTTGAAGAAAGATATTTGCTTGTTGATAAAACTACAAATATATGGTTTGAAACAATCTCTTTAGTTTTTGGAGGTGGAAAATGAAAGTTTTCAATCAATTAGTAATAATTTTATGTATATGGGTAATAGGAGAGTATATAAGCTCATTTATACAAGGTGCTATACTTATTCCTGGGAGTATAGTTGGCATGCTATTATTATTCCTATTGCTACAATTTAAAGTGTTGGATTTAAGCAGTATAGAAAATATAAGTAGATTTTTCCTTGATAATATGGCTGTATTTTTTATACCAGCAGGAGTATCACTTATAAAATCATTAGACCTAATAAAAGAAAATGTATTAGTACTTTTGCTAGTTATATGTCTAAGTACACTAGTGGTAATGTATACCACTGGAATTATAGTGGAAAAAATGATAAAAAAGAAGGAAGAAGGGCAAAAGAATGTATAATGTATTACAAACGCCAGTATTTGGCATAATAGTAACAATCGTGTTTTTTAATTTAGGGAGATACATTCAGAGAAAAACAAATAATCCTATATGCAACCCTATGTTAATTGCTATTGTAGGAATCATATTATTTCTAAGCATAACAAAAATTCCTTATGAAAACTACAAGATAGGAGCAGATAGCATAAATTTCTTTTTAGGACCTGTTACAGTAGTGCTTGCAGTTCCACTTTATAAACAGTTTGAATTATTTAAAAAGCATATGCTTGAGATTGTTATAGGAATAGGTTGTGGTATAATAATTTCCTTTGTATCTGTATTAATAATTGGTAAAATAGCTAATTCAGATGTAAGTATAATAAATTCACTTATTCCAAAATCTATAACAACACCAATGGGAATATCTTTAGCAAATTCTTTAAATGGTGTAGAGTCAATAACAGTAGTAGCTATAATTTTTACAGGTATCTTTGGGGGGATGGTTGCTTCTACCGTATTTAAACTTGGAAATATAAATCATCCAATTGCTAAAGGAATTGCACTTGGGACATCGGCACATGCTTTGGGAACAACTAAAGCTTTTGAACTTGGAGAAGTGGAAGGAGCGATGAGTGGAGTTTCTATTGGGGTTTCTGGTACAATTACAGTAATATTAATCCCGATTATAATGAATTTTATATAAAAATATAAAATAACAATAGGTATCTTGAATTCTTAAAACAAAAATAAAATAAAAAAATTTTAAAATAAAAACTAAATTAAAAAAATGCAAATAATGAAATAAAAAAATCATGTGCTGAAATTATAAAAACAAAAATTTCATTTAAAAATTAATTATGAATAAAGCATTATATGGTTAAGTTTACTAAAATACTATAAAAATAAATATTTAAGAAAAAATACTATAAATTTACTATATTGCAAGTTACATAATATATAGTATCATATTGTGCTAGAAGAATTTTAATTTGAAGCATAAATGAGAGAATTTAAGTACTTTGAAATTTTGGAATATAAAAAAATACACTAGACATATATAAAAAAGATACTATAATAGATGATGTAATAGATGACAGTTCAAGAAATTCTATGAAAAAATTTGCTTGAAATATTATCTATTACATCAGTAATAATATATATATAAGTAAGTTTTTAAAATTCTAAGGATTTAGAAGAATTGAAGGGAGAAAGAAATGAGTGAAGTTAAGAATACCCTACAGAAACATCCAGCTTTAAGATATTTAACAATGCTACTGGGGATGTTGATGACATCTATAGGAATAAATGGGTTCTTAAGACCAGCACATCTATTAAGTGGAGGTGCTACAGGTATAGCAACATCTATAAACTATTTGACAAATATCAATGTGGGTCTATTAACATTTTTAATCAATATTCCAATATTTATTTTAGGTTTTATATACCTAGAAAAGGAATTTTGTATTTCAAGTTTATTCAATATGATTGTATTTTCATTATTATTAGGTGCAACTCAGGAAGTAAGTAATATCATACCTATCAATGATATATTACTTCAAAGTGTGTATGGAGGTGTATTATCTGGTTTAGGAGTTGGTATTGTATTTAGAACTAGGTCTTCTCAAGGTGGTACAGACATCATAGCTGCAATACTGAAAATTAAGAAAAATATAGAAATGAAAGATACTGCTTTAGCAATCAATGGTTTAATAGTACTTACAGGAAGTTTTTTATTTGGTTTAGATTTAGCATTATATACTCTCATAGGATTATTTCTAAATGCATATTCAATGAATTTTATTAAAGATGCAATGAATTATCAAAAATCTGTTATGGTAATGTCAACTCAAGTCGATTTAATAGCAGAAGACATAATGAGAAGTTTAGTTAGAGGTGTAACTTTCTTGGATGCAGAGGGTGCATACACTCATCAAAAAAAGAAGATTATATATACAATAGTTTCATCAAATGAGATACCAAAGATAAAGGATATAGCTTTAAAATATGATAAAAAAGCATTTATATCTGTAAATGATGTTACAGAGGTAAAAGGAAGAGGATTTAAAGCAAAAGACTTATAAACTATAAAAATATAAGCTGAGGGTTTGTAATATGTAAATTTATATATTATAGTCCTCAGCTTCATTTATTTTAAAATATAATAAACTATGGCTTATTTACTATTTGTGTATCACTTTCAAAGAGATTATTTTAAAATTAAAATTGAAAAAATTACTCAATGTGTAGAAAACATGACCAATATTAGGATATAATAAATTTAATAGATTTAATAAAATATCTATGAATAACGTTGGAGGAATGGCATTATGAATTTATCTAAAGAATATGTTGATTTGTATGATAATTATTTAAAATATATAAATGAAGTAAACAAAGAGATTAGAAGCATAAAAAATATGAAAAAACGTGTTTTAAAAAAAGGTGATTTTGCATCAGAAAGTGAAGTCTTGGAATTAGAAGGAAAAACAATTCGAGATATAGATGATGTAGACACAAAAAAGCCAAAAAATAAAATATATAAATTTTCTAATGGAGATGTATATGTAGGAAAGTTTTTAGAAGGAAAGATGGAAGGTCAAGGTTCATATACTTTTTTTGTGGATGAAGGAACTGATATGGAGTACATAGGAGAGTTTAAACAAGATAAAAAAAATGGAAAAGGAAATTTTGTATTTTCAAACGGTAATGAGTATATAGGTTATTTTGAGGAAGACATGATGAATGGCATTGGGAATATGCTCTATAACAGTAAAGATGAATATATTGGAACTTGGAAGAATGGCAAAAAAGATGGAAAAGGCATCTATAAATGGAATGATGGATGTATATATGCAGGAGAATTTAAAGGTGGAAAGATGGAGGGATATGGTATTTGTTATAATAGTGAAGGAGAAATACTTTATGAAGGAGAATGGAAAAATAATTTGATTCATGGAAAAGGAACTTACATATGGGCAAAAGGAAAGAAATATGTAGGAGAATTTATGCATGGTAAAAAGCATGGCCAAGGTACTTTTTATCTAAATAATGAATTAGTTTATGAAGGAACTTGGAAATTTGATAAGCCATCTATCTTTGACAGAACTTTAGATGAAATATTTTCATTAAGATTGTAGCTTTATCTATTAATAGGTAAAGCTTTTTTATAATACTTATTAAATAAAAAAAATATAAACAGATGTTAATAGGATTTAATCAGTATATATTATCAGTATTAATACATGATAATGTATATATTAGAAATTTTTAGTGAAGTTTTTTAAAGGAGGAATATATTGAAAAAATTAATTGCTTTAGTATTAGTAATACTTATTGTTTTATTTTATAGTCCTGAATTATTGAGAGAAGTAGATGATTTGAAAGAAGAATTTTTTCAAAGCGAAATATGGAGTGAGTTTTTAGATAAAATAAACTTAGGTGATAATTCAAAGAAAAAGGAAGATGAGAAAAATCAAAACTCACAACCAGATGATAATGGAGAGAATAATTTAAACGAGACTAATATAAAAAATTTTGAAAAACTAAATTTAGGAGAAAACTTAACTCAAGTTTTAGCTAATATTGGAAAGCCTGGCAGAATTGATACTAGTGAATATGGATTTGACTGGTATGTATACAACCAATATGGAAAAGATTTTGCAATGGTTGGTATTGAAAGTGATGAGGTAGTTGCACTTTACAGCAACTCTATGGACTCATGTGAAAATCAAGATATAAAAATAAATCAAGATAGACAGACAGTGAGAAACAAGATTACGCCATTAAAATATAAGAAAAAAGGAAATACTAGATATATAATAAATTCAGAAAATCAATATGATATAATAAGTAAGGGAGGTAAATATATTACAATTTTCTATGATATTCATGAAAAAAATAGAGTTTGTTCATATTTAATAATTGATAAAACTACAGAAGATGAGTTCAAAGAATTATATCCAACCGATAAAGAAGAGCTTAAAAAATGTTTTGAATTTGAAATTATAGACCTTGTAAACAGTGTTAGAAATCAAAGAGGATTGAATTCACTAAGATATAGTGAACAAGCTACTTTAAGTTCAAGAAAACACAGTGAAGATATGAGAGATAATAATTTTTTTGACCATATAAACAAAAAAGATGAAACTCCATTTGATAGAATGAAAAGAGAAGGAATAATATATACCTCAGCAGGAGAAAACATAGCAGCAGGACAGATTAATGCAATATATGCACATGAAGCTTGGATGAATTCAGAAGGACATAGAAAAAATATTTTGGGGAATTATAATAATATTGGAGTTGGAGTAATATTTGGAGGAAGTTATAAAACGTATTACACTCAAAATTTTTATAAATAACTAAAATATTTGAAAGGAAGTTTAAAAATGACACCAGGGAAAAAAAAGACAATATTTAAGTGCTTAATAGCAGTAGTCTTGTTTTGTGGAATAATACTAATAGCCAATTTTAGTAAGGTTTCTGCTTTAATGACGGACACAAATGAAAATATTTTAATTAAACATGGTTCAAGGGAAAAGAAACTAATAGCAATTACCTTTGATGATGGACCTCATCCTAAAGAAACTAGTCAAGTCTTAGATGTGTTAAAGAAGTATAACGTAAAGGCTACTTTTTTTATAGCTGGAAAACATGCACAGTGGTATAAAGAACCATTGGTAAGAGCAAGTAAAGAAGGGCATGAAATAGGAAATCATACTTTTAATCATCCTGATATAAGCAATTTAACTTCTAGTCAAATTGAAGAAGAGATTGTTAAGTGTGAAGAAATTTTAAAGAAAGTTACTGGAAAGAAACCTACATTATTTAGACCACCATTTGGGAGTTACAGAGAAAAGGATTTATTAGAAATTGCAAAAAAGCATGATTATAAAGTAGTTTTATGGACAGGAGTAGATGTGAAGGATTGGAAAAATCCTGGAGCTAATAGTATCGCAGATAAAATAATTAATAAAGTACAAAATGGAGATATAATACTTTTACATGACTATGCAACTAATGATACAGTTAAAGCTTTGGACATGTTTATTCCAAAGATGATAGAAAAAGGCTTTAAGTTTGTTACAGTTTCTGAATTAATGAAATAATTTTTTTTGGGGGGGAGATTTATAGTATGATTCTCATGATAGACAATTATGATTCTTTTGTATATAACTTAGTACAATATATAGAAGAATTGGGGGAAACAGTTATAGTAAAAAGAAACAACGAAATAACATTAAGAGGTATTGAAGAACTAAATCCAGAGGTAATTGTGTTATCTCCAGGTCCATGTTCTCCAAAAGAAGCTGGGATTTGTATAGATATTGTTGAATATTTTAAAGGTAAGAAGCCTATACTAGGAATTTGTTTAGGGCACCAAACTATTGGACATGTTTTTGGGGGTAATATAATAAAAGCACAACAGCCTGTTCATGGAAAAGTATATAGTATAAACCATATTAATAAGGGAGTTTTTAGTGGTCTTAAAAATCCTTTAAATGTTACTAGGTATCATTCGCTTATAATTGATTCTGATACAGTTCCAGAAGAACTTGAAGTTACTGCAACAACAAATATAGGTGAAGTAATGGGAATTAGACATAAGAAGTATTTAATAGAAGGAGTACAATTTCATCCAGAAGCTATTTTATCAGAGTATGGTCATGAAATGCTGAAAAACTTTATAAAAGAAGCTAGGGAAAGGATGGATATATAAGATGATAAGAGAAATAAAAACTAAATTAAATTCTTTTGAGATATTTACTATTTTTAGAAATGAAAATGATAGTTTTATATTAGATAGTGCTATGGACAAAGAAAAATTAGGAAGATATTCTTTTATAAGTAGCCAGCCATTTAAAGTATTAAGATATAAAAATACTGATGAAAATCCATTAGAAAATTTGAAAAAAGAATTAGATAAATATAAAGTTATAAATAAAACTAATTTGCCATTTATAGGTGGAGCTGTAGGATATTTGTCTTATGATTTGGGAAATTATATAGAAAAATTACCTAGAACTGCTATAGATGATATTGAGATACCTGATATGTATTTTGGATTTTATAACCATGTTATAGTAATAGACCATTTAAAGGAAAAAACTTACATAGCTACTCCAGATATAGATATAAAAGTAGAAGAAAAAATAATAGCTGATATAGAAGAAAAAATATTAAGAGAAGAGAAAAAAGGAATAGATAGTATATGTTATCAGGAAAAAGATGTAAAACCTATTCAACTTAAATCTAATTTTACAAAGGAAGAATTTAAAAATGCAGTTGAAAATGTTAGAGAGTACATAAAACAAGGTGACATATATCAAGCTAACTTGACACAAAGGTTTAGTGGGGAAACAGAACTGACAAGTTTTGAGTTATATCGAGATTTAAGAAGATTTAGTCCAGCACCATTTGGAGCATTTTTAAATTTTGAAGAAGCACATATCTTATCAAATTCTCCAGAGAGATTTATAAGATGTATTGATAAAAAAATAGAGGCAAGACCAATAAAAGGCACTCGACCAAGAGGTAAAAATAAGGAAGAAGATTTAAAGCTTCAAGAGGAGCTTAAAAATAGTGAAAAAGATAGAGCAGAGCTACTTATGATAGTGGATTTAGAAAGAAATGATATTGGTAGAATATCTAAAACTGGAAGTGTCAAAGTTCCAGAGTTGTTTGTAATTGAACCTTATGCAAATGTAAACCATCTGGTTTCAACAGTTGTAGGGGAACTAAAAGATGATAAGGATGCTACTGATATAATAAAAGCAACTTTTCCAGGTGGTTCTATAACAGGAGCACCTAAAATTAGAGCAATGGAAATTATAGATGAACTGGAACCAACACAGAGAAATGTATATACTGGTTCAATTGGGTATATAGGTTTTAATGGTGATATGGATTTTAATATAGCAATTAGAACTATAATAAAAAAAGATAAAAAAGTATATTTTCAAGTTGGAGGAGGTATGACTTGGGATTCTGACCCAGATGAAGAATACCAAGAAACACTAGATAAAGCAAAATCTATAATGAAAGCCTTGAGGGGATATTATGAAGAATAATTTAAGCTTTAATAGTAGCTTGAGTAAATTTGGAATTGGGTTATTTGAGACTATTAAAGTTAAAGATGGTATAGCTATAGATTTAAATACACATATAGATAGGATGCTTAATTCGATAACATGTTTGGATTTGAATATAAATTATGAAAAGCGATTCCTAATAGATGAAATTGTTAAATACATAGAAAAAGAAAATATTATTAATAAAGCACTTAGGATTACCGTTTTTGATGAAGGTTACAATATATCTATTAGAGAAATTCCATACAATAAAGAAGCATATAATAAAGGTTTGAAATTGACTATATCGCCTATAGTCAGGGGTGATAGCCTAATCTATAGACATAAGACTACTAATTATTTTGAAAATATTTATACTAAAAATATTGCAAATAAGAATGGATACAATGATGGGATATTTATAAATTCAGATGGTGTCATTTTAGAGTGTTCTATGAGCAATATATTCTTTATAGGAGGAAGTAAAGTATATACACCAAGTAGTAAATTACCAATTTTAAATGGAACAATAAAAAAAAGGATTATAAAGATTTGTGACGAATTACATATAGAGTTGGTGGAAAATGAAATTAATATATCAGAAATTAGTAGTTTTGATTTTGTTTTTGTCACAAATAGTCTTATGGGAGCAATGAAAGTTACAGAAATTGACAAGACAGAATTTAACAAAGAAAATGTTATTTTTAATAAAATAATAGAGCGTTTGTAATAAATTAAAATATTAACAATTTATTGGAGATAAGAGATGGTAAGTCATACTTATAAAGTATATAGTGAAAATATAAAAAAAATAATAGACAATCCAAATACGTTAGCAGTATTTCTAGTGGGTTCTAGTAAAGATGTAGATTTTAGTTTTTATGATTTAGAAATTAATGATATTGATGTATTTGTTTTTGTAAAAGAAGGGGAAAAACAAGAGCGAGTACTGTTTGAACAAAAGGGAATAGAATTTGATATAAATTATTTTTCAAAAGATGGTGTAAAAAAATTATTATCAGATAGAGAGTACTTCTTTGTGAAAGAGATGAAAGATGCTAAGGTTCTATTTGATATGGAGAATATATCCGATACCATAAAAGATATAAGTAGAGATATTTACTTAAAGGGTCCTAGTAAATTATCTTTAGAAGAAAAGTCTTTTTTGAAACAAGATATTGGAACAAAGATATCAAAGTTGAAAAATAAAGAAAAATTTGATGTTTTTGAATATCATTTTTTGACGAATTTATATTTAAAAGATATAATAATTGGGTACTTTAATATAAATGATAAATGGGTACCAAAAGATAAAAAATTGCTAAAAGTTTTGAAAAAAGAAAATAATGAACTTTTTAACCTAGTATCAAAGGTAAGTGAAAATTATGACTATCAAAAACTTTTAGATGTTTATAATTATATTTTTAAAGAAATTGAGATAAAAAAGATTATAAAATTAATCTTCTAGTCACGAGTCAATGGGGGGAGTTTAAATGAATAAAGTAGATAAAGAAAAAATACAACATGCAGTAAGAGAAATATTAGAAGCAATTGGTGAAGACCCAGATAGAGAAGGTCTAATAGAGACTCCAAATAGAGTTGCTAGAATGTATGAAGAGATATTCTCTGGTCTTAGTGAAGAACCAAGAGACCACTTAAAAGTTCTTTTTGCAGATGAAAAGCATGAAGAATTAGTATTAGTAAAAGATATTCCATTTTATTCATGCTGTGAGCATCATTTAGTTCCTTTTTTTGGAAAGGCACATATCGCTTATTTACCAAAAGGTGGAAGACTTACAGGGCTTTCTAAGCTTGCTAGAGTAATAGATACATTAGCAAAAAGACCTCAACTACAAGAAAGAATTACTAAAAATGCGGCAGACATAATAATGGAAGAGTTGCAGCCATATGGTGTTTTAGTAGTAGTAGAAGCTGAACATATGTGTATGACAATGAGAGGTGTAAAAAAACCTGGTTCAAAAACTGTTACATCAGCGGTTAGAGGTATATTTGAAAAAGATATTGCATCAAGAGCTGAAGCTATGAGTTTAATTACTATGAAGTAGTGAATTATTGTAGATAATAATCGCTTGATAAGATATAAATTTTAATTTAAGGGAGTGTCATTAACTGTGTTTGATTATGGTAAAAGAACTTATATAATGGGTATATTAAATGTAACTCCAGATAGTTTTTCAGATGGAGGAGACTTTAGTAATTTAGACATAGCAATAAAACATGCAAAAGAAATGGTTGAACAAGGTGCTGATATAATTGACTTAGGTGGTGAATCTACACGTCCAGGTCATATCTATGTGGATTCGGAGGAAGAACTAAGAAGAGTAATCCCTGTGATAAAAAAACTTAAAAAAGAATTAGATATACCAATATCAATAGATACTTACAAGGCAGATGTTGCAGAAGAAGCCCTAAAATTAGGTGTCACTATGGTAAATGATGTTTGGGGTCTTAGAAAAGATAAGAATATGGCTTCTGTAGTGGGAAAATATGATGCAGAAGTATGTATAATGCATAATCAAGATGGGACAAACTATGACAAAGATATAATGGAGTCAATAAAAGACTTCTTTAAAGAGAGCATAAAAATGGCAATAGGCTGTGGAGTAAAAAAAGAAAAAATAGTTCTTGATCCAGGGATAGGGTTTGGGAAGACATTTGAGCAAAATATAGAAGTATTAAGAAGATTAAAAGAATTAAAAGAATTAGACTATCCTATTTTACTTGGTACATCTCGAAAATCAGTAATAGGAAAAGTACTTCCAGTTGAACCTAAAAAGAGATTGGAAGGCACAATAGCTACTACTGTACTTGGAATAAGAGATGGTGTAGATATAGTTAGAGTGCATGATGTTTATGAAAATTTAATGGCAGCTAAAATGACTGATGCAATATATAGAAAGTAGGTGTAGTATGATGGATAAAATATTACTTAGTAATCTAGGATTCTATGGATATCATGGTGTGCTTAAAGAAGAAAATTTTCTAGGTCAGAAATTTTTTGTCGACATGGAACTTTATGTTGATTCAAGAGAAGCAGGACTTAGTGATGATATAAATAAATCTGTAAACTATGCTGAAGTTTATAGTGTTGTTAAGGATATTACAGAAAATAAACAATTTAATCTTTTGGAGGCTTTGGCAGAGAATATTGCTGAAGAAGTCCTAAATAAATTTAACCTTGTAAATGGAGTTATGGTTAGAGTTAGAAAGCCAGAAGCTCCTGTAAATGGAATTTATGACTACTTTGGTGTTGAGATAAGGAGAACAAGAGATGAATAAGGCTTATTTGGGAATAGGGACTAATATGGGCAATAGATTTGATAATTTATCAAAAGCATGTGAACTTTTGAGAGATAGTGATTCTATATATGAAGTAAAAGAATCAAAATTATATGAAACAAAGCCATGGGGATATACAGAACAAGCAGATTTTCTTAATATGTGTGTAGAGATAGAAACAGAGTTTGAACCTTATGAGTTGTTAGAATATTGTCAAAAAATAGAGGAAGAATTGCATAGAGAGAGAATAGTACATTGGGGTCCAAGAACTATCGATGTAGATATACTATTTTTTAATGATGTAGTTTTAACTGATGAAAGATTACTAATACCACATCCAAGGATTCAAGATAGAGCTTTTGTTTTGATACCACTTATGGATTTGAATGAGGAACTTTTAATAAATAAAAAATCAATAAAAGAATATTTAAACCTCCTATCTGCTAAAGAAATAGAAGAAGTAAAGGAGCTTGTAGGTTATGAGAAAAAACCTATTTAATGATAATTCAAAGATAGTGATAAATACAAATAATAAAAAAATAACTGTAAAAGAAGATAAACTTGTAATAGCTGGACCATGTGCAATAGAAAGTTATGAGCAACTTTTAAAGACTGCTAAATTTGTAAAAAGTCATGGTGCAAATATTTTAAGAGGAGGAGCATATAAGCCAAGAACATCACCAAACTCATTTCAAGGATTAAAAAAAGAAGGTCTTGAAATATTAAAAGCAGCTAAAGAAGAGGTTGGTATAGCTGTTATTACAGAACTTATGGACATAAGAGATATGGATGAATTATATAGTGTCAGTGATATAATTCAAATTGGCTCAAGAAATATGCAAAACTTTACTCTTTTAAGTGAAGTCGGAAAACAGAATAAGCCTGTTATGTTAAAAAGAGGAATCGCATCAACAATTACTGAATGGATAGGTGCAGCAGAATATATAGCAATAGAAGGAAATAGTAATATTATAATGTGTGAGAGAGGTATAAGAACATACAATGATTATACTAGAAATACATTAGACCTAGCTGCTGTACCGATTATTCAAAAAGAAACGGGACTTCCTGTTGTAGTAGACCCAAGTCATGCTACTGGAGTTAGATATTTAGTAAAACCTATGTCAATGGCATCACTTGCATGTGGAGCAGATGGAATAATGATAGAAGTTCATCCAGACCCAGAAAATGCTCTATCAGATGGGATTCAATCTCTCTGCTTTGATGAATTTGAAGATTTGATGAAATCAATTAGTGTTTATTAAAAAGAGGCAAGAGCCTCTTTTTTATTCGTGATAGTTTTTGATGTGAATTTATAAGATAATAGATATATAATTTAATAGTTAGAATATTTGATATAAATAAAAATTTAATATTGATGGAATTAACATAAAAAATAAAAATTTTTTGATTAATAAGAAGGATATCAATAAAAAAAGTCGAATTCTGTATATTGAGTGATTGACAAATTTAGAATATAGTGTAGAATAGAAATGTTAACACAAAAAATTACACCAGAAGGTGATAATATGAATGATATAAAAGACATTATTGAAGAAATAAAAGCTAGATGTGATATAGCAAGTATAATATCTGAATATATGAGTATAAAACAATCTGGAGCTAATTATAAAGGATTATGTCCATTTCATGGGGAAAAAACTCCATCTTTTTATATAAATACGTCAAAACAAATTTATAAGTGTTTTGGTTGTGGTGAAGGTGGAGATGTGATAAATTTTGTCATGAAAATGGAAAATTTAGATTTTATGGATGCTGTAAAAATTTTAGCAAATAAATGCGGTATAGAAATTAATACCAACATGAATGAAGAAACTAGAATGAAAATAGAGAAATCTAAAAAGTTTCAAGATATTCATACAGAAGCTGCTAGATTTTATCTTTCAAACTTATTAGGAAGTAAAAATCTTGGGTATGAATATTTAAGGATTAGAGGGCTAGATGATAAAATAATTAAAAAGTTTGGTCTAGGATTTTCTTTGGATTCATGGAATTCTCTTATGAATACTCTTATTAATAAAGGGTATACAAAACAAGATTTACTGGAGTGCGGTCTAATTGCAAGAAATAGAGATGGAACTAATTGCTATGATAAATTTAGAAATAGAGTTATGTTTCCTATATTTGATTATAGAGGAAACATAATTGGATTTGGAGGAAGAGTACTAGATGATTCTTTACCAAAATACTTAAATTCTCCAGACACATTAATTTTCAATAAAAAACAAAATTTATATGGATTAAATTTTGCTAGAAAAAATTTAGATAATAAAACTATAGTCTTAGTTGAAGGATATATGGATTTAATTTCACTTTATCAGTATGGTATAAGAAATGTAGTAGCAACCCTTGGAACAGCCTTGACTGAACAACAAGGTATTTTAATAAAAAGATATGCGGATACTGCTATTATATCTTATGACTCTGATGAAGCTGGAATAAAAGCGACTTTAAGAGCTATAGATATACTTATTAAATTAGGTATTACTGTAAAAGTTTTGGATTTGAAAGATTCTAAAGACCCAGATGAATTTGTAAGAAAATACGGACTTAGTGATTATAAAAAGGCAATGGATGTTTCTACTCACTACATAAAATATAAAATAGATCATCTTAAAAAAGAATTCAATATTCAAAAAGATGAAGAACGAGTGAAGTTTGCAAAAGAAGCTTCTAAGATTATAAAACAATTGACAAGTCCTGTAGAAATTGATTTTTATACAAAATATTTAAGCAATAAAATAGATATTAATGTCGAGTCTATAAAAAGGGAAGTATATGGTAAAAACTACAATAAACCATATAATAACAAAAACCAGAAAAAGATAGAAGAAAAAGTAATTGAAAAAGTCGAAGTTAGACAAGATGGAAAACAATTAGTTGAAGAAACTCTAATAAAAATAATGTTAGAAGACAAAAAAATTAGAGAAATAGCGTTACTTAAGGTAGAAGAAAGTGATTTTTTATTGGATGAAAGTAAAGAAATTTTAAATTACATGATTAAAAATCAAGAATTGGACAAAATAACTATTGACAAATTGAAAAGTTTAAACATATCCGAAGAATACTTAAAAGAATTAAATTCAATTTCTTTGAATAGTATAAACTTAGAGAGCACAAAAGAAATAGAAGGAATAATAACAAATATCAGAAAGAACTCATTAGAAGAACAAATTAATAACTTGTTGAAAGAACAACAAGAATTAGAAAATAATAATGATATGAAAGAGGTAGATGGTAAAGTTATGGAAATTGCTTTAAAAATAGTTGAGATAAATAAAATTTTAAAAAGCTTGTAGAGAAAGGAGGTTTGAGTGTGGAAAATAAGTCGAATAAAAAAGAGTTAAAAAAAGTTACCGCTAAGACATTAATAGAAAAAGGAAAAAAGCAAGGTTCATTGACGCTTGCAGAAATAATGGAAGCTTTTTCTGAAACTGAACTTGATAAGGATCAGGTAGAAAATCTTTATGAAACTTTAGGTAATTTGGGAATAGAAATAACAGAAACAAAGAACTATAAAGCTGATATAGACTTTTCGGCTACTGATGACGATTTAAATATGAGCCACATAGATGAAGATGCAGAAGTAATTTCACATGAGGACTCTTCTGCAATAGAAATAGAAACTGTGGATTTATCATTACCAAAAGGGATAAGTATAGATGACCCTGTTAGAATGTACTTAAAAGAAATAGGAAAAATTCCTCTACTTAAGCCACATGAAGAGGTAGAATTTGCTAGAAGAATGCATGAAGGCGATGAGATAGCAAAGCAAAGATTAGTTGAAGCGAACTTAAGACTAGTTGTAAGTATAGCAAAAAGATATGTAGGTAGAGGTATGCTTTTCTTAGACTTAATACAAGAAGGAAATTTAGGTCTTATAAAAGCTGTTGAAAAATTTGATTATACAAAGGGCTACAAGTTTAGTACTTATGCAACATGGTGGATAAGACAAGCTATAACACGTGCTATAGCAGACCAAGCTAGAACTATAAGAATACCAGTGCATATGGTAGAGACTATAAATAAATTAATAAGAGTATCAAGACAACTGCTTCAAGAACTTGGAAGAGACCCAAAACCAGAAGAAATTGCAAAAGAAATGGAAATGACAGAAGATAAAGTAAGAGAGATAATGAAAATAGCTCAAGACCCAGTGTCTTTAGAAACTCCAATAGGCGAAGAAGAGGACAGTCATTTAGGAGACTTTATTCCAGATGATGATGCACCAGCTCCAGCTGAGGCAGCAGCATATTCTCTACTTAAAGAACAAATAGAAGATGTCCTTGGCTCATTAAATGATAGAGAGCAAAAAGTATTAAAACTTAGATTTGGTCTTGAAGATGGAAGAGCTAGAACTCTTGAAGAGGTTGGAAAAGAGTTTGATGTAACTAGAGAAAGAATAAGACAAATAGAAGCAAAAGCACTAAGAAAATTAAGACATCCAAGTAGATCAAAAAAACTTAGAGATTATTTAGATTAAAAAGATACATCATTAATGTTTTTGTAATAAAGGCCATGGGATAAGTGATATCTCATGGCTATTTTGTGGTAGAGATTTTATATTATTTTTTATCTTGGTTTTAGTCTAAAATCAAGAGCAAATAAAAGAATTGAAAGGAGATATATCTTTGAAACTAACAGATAGATTATTAAAAATAGCATCATTGGTATCAGAGGGTAAAAAGATAGCTGATATAGGAACGGACCATGGATACATACCAGTTTATTTGCTAAAAGAGGGAAGAGTCCCATTTGCAGTGTTAGCAGATGTCAATAAAGGACCTCTTGACAATGCACGAAAAGAGGTCATACAGAACAATCTTTTAAAGAAAGTTGATTTACGATTGGGTTCTGGTATAGAGATACTTGAAATAGGTGAAATTGAAGAAGTAATAATTGCTGGTATGGGAGGTATATTGATAAGTGAACTTCTAGAGGCTAAAAAAGAAGTAGCACATAGTGTAGAAAAATTGATATTACAGCCTATGCAGGCACAAGAAGAGCTTAGACGCTATCTTCTGAATAATGGTTATGAAATTTTAAAAGAGGTTTTAGTGAGAGAAGATTTTAGGATATATGAAATAATAGTTGCCAAATATACAGGTAAAAATACTATAATAGAAGATGAGATACAATTTGAAGTTGGGATAAAACTTTTAGAAAATAAAGATTCTCTTTTTCATGACTTTATAGAAAAAAAAATAAAAACATATAGTGCTATAGTTAATCAACTAGAAGGTAAAAATGGAGAAGAAATAGATAAGAAGAGAGAAGAAAGTAAAATGGCAATAAGAAAACTTGAAAATTTAATAAAATAAATAGGAGGTAAATATGTTACTGAAGAGTCTTACTAGAAAAATTGAAAAAAAGTATCCTCTAAGCTTAGCTGAAGATTGGGATAATGTAGGTCTTATAGTTGGAGATTTTGATATGGATGTAAAGAAGATTCTGGTATCCTTAGAAGCCAATGAAAATGTAATCAATGAAGCTATATCTCAAAATATTGATTTAATTGTTACACATCATCCTTTTATATTTGGAAAAATCAATAAGATTAATAGTGCAGACTTAAAAGGTAGACTTATACAAAAGCTTATTAAAAATGATATAGCCCTTTATTCTATGCATACCAATTTTGACATAGCATTTGATGGTTTAAATGATTATTTTATGGAAATTATGGAATTTAATAACTCAAAAGTTTTAGATGTCACTGAAAGTGAGACTTTATACAAACTTGCAGTATATGTTCCATGTAATTATTCAGAAGTATTGAGAAAGGCTCTAAGTAATTCAGGAGCAGGTCATATAGGAAATTATAGTAACTGTACATTTTCGATAGAAGGAGAAGGTCAATTTAAGCCATTAGAAGGTTCCAATCCGTTCCTTGGAAGTATAAATGATATAGAAAGTGTAAATGAGGTTAAAATTGAAACTGTAGTACCACAGAAGCATTTAGGTGGAGTGATAAGTTCTATGCTAGATGCACATCCTTATGAAGAAGTTGCTTATGATTTGTACAAGCTAGAAAATAAAGGAAAAACATTTGGATTAGGTAGAATAAGTAAACTTGATGAAAGTACGACATTAGAGAATCTTTCTAATAAAATAAAAGAAAAATTAAATATGAAGCATATAAGGGTAGTTGGAAACCTCAATACAGAGATAACAAAAGTTGCTGTTGTAACAGGAGCTGGTTCTGAGTTTGTGAAAAAGGCTAAGAGACAAGGAGCAGATGTTCTAATAACTGGTGATGTAAAATATCATGAGGCACAAGATGCACTTGATATGGGAATGTGTATAGTTGATTGTGGGCATTTTGATACAGAAGATATATTTAAACATGTTGTGAAGAGATTTTTGGATGAATTTGAAGAGATTGAAGTAATAAAAAGCAATGTATATTTAAATCCATTTAGCATCATTTAATGGTACTTGATAATAAAAGTACTATATAAAAAATAAATTTGATTTTGATTAGGGGGATAAAAATGAAAGTAGCAGTAATTTTTCATAGCGTTTGTGGGAGTACATATTTATTAGCAAGGGAGTATAAAAAGGTACTTGAAGAAATGAATATAGAGGTGGATATATTTAAAGTAAGTGATGAAGTTGCAAAAACACTTCCTCAGTATTATTTGATAAATTCAAAGGAATATAAAGATGAATTTGAAAGTATAAATGTAATTAAATCTGGAAAAGAATTACTAGATTATGATGTAATATTTATGGGTTCACCAACATATTATGGAAATGTATCTGGGCAAATGAAGATGTTTATGGATAGTTTTTCTGATGTATGGGTAGGAGCCCCTTTAAGTGGAAAAATATTTGGTTGTTTTGCTACAGCAGGCTCACAACGTGGAGGAGGAGAACTGGCTTTACAATCAATGAATATATTTGCTCAACATATGGGGATGACTCTATTATCAGTTCCATGTACGGTAAGAGGAGGTCATCCAGCATATGGAATACTTCATATAGCAGGAGATAACTCTGATATAAGACCAAGTGATGATGTTAAGTTTGGTATAAGAGATTATCTAAACAATCTTAGTATATATAAAAAATAGATATACATTTAGCCATGGTTTAACATTATGATTTATTTGATATTTGGACAGATATTATAATCTAAATAAGAGCTAATTAGAGTTTCATTAGAATTAGGCTAAAAAGATGCAGTGTGGTAAATCGAAGGTTGTTTTATAATAGGAGGATAGCAAAATGCGCTTTGAGAGGCTAAGAACATATGAAGATAAATTGTATTTAGAGGCAATAGAGTTGTACAACATAAGTTTTCCTTTTCATGAACAGAGAAAACCGTCTTTACAAGCAGAAATTATGGGTCATGAGGAATATCAATTTAACCTGATTTATGATGAAAATGACATGGTTGGTATCCTTTTATGTTGGGAAACAGAGAATTTTATTTATGTGGAACATTTCTGTATCAATCCTGAGATGCGCAATAAAAAGTACGGAAAAAGAGCTTTGGAGCTGCTAAACCAGCGAGGGAAAACTGTTATTCTAGAAATCGACCCTCCCATTAATAAAATTTCCATCAAGCGACAAGGTTTTTATGAGAGAGTTGGATATGAGGCAAATGATTTTGAACATATTCACCCTCCATACTATGAAGAATGTAATGGACATCAATTAATTGTGATGTCTTATCCAGAAATGTTGACAAAAGTTGAGTATGGTAATTTCAACCAGTATTTAAGAACAACAGTAATGGGGCTCTGATTAAGAGTCAGTAGACCAAAAGGAAAAATAAACAATAAAATATAAAGATGGATACAGGAAGGCAAAGAAAAAGAGGGCTAAAGCCCTCTTTTTCTTATGTTTTAATCTCTAAAATCAACATTAGTAAATCCTGTTAGCGAAATGTCAATTTGATTTTTTCTTGTACCATTCTTATACTCAAATCCTTTATGCGTCTTAGTAAAATAATCTGGATAATTAATTAGACCATATTCAAGAAATTCTTTATCTGTTGCGGATAGAGAAATAGTGCTATTTTTGTATTGATTTTTTGAAGTAAATTCAATACTTGAATCTTTGGCAGTAACATTTATTGCATCAATACAATTTTCGGGGAAATCATAACTAAAGCTACCATCAAGCACATTTACATCCATATTGCATTTTATATTTGGAATATGGAGTTGAACATAGCTAGAATTGCCCATTTTAGCTGTTTTTCCTGATATAGATATAACCCATTTTCCATTTTGTTTTGTCATTTTAATATTGTAGTATTGGCTGTTGTAATTTGCTATTATTTTGTTGGATGAGGTTGGTAGTATTTCTACACCTCCATTGCAGATATCCAAAGAAACATTTAGGTTTTGTGTATTGTGAGGTAAACTATCACTGCTTTTTTGTGAGTCTGCACCTACCTTGGAATTAGCAGAGGTATTGAAATTTCCTCTATTGCTGATATCACTATAATTATGTATTTGTGAAGATGTATGGATTTCTAAAGCTGTTGCTCCTGTTGATAACATAGTTATTATTACAAGTGTACTAATAAGTAAAAACTTTGGTTTTTTCTTGGATTTCATAATTATTTTCAACCTTTCCTTCAATAATTTTTATATAGGTATTGAGGAAGTTCTTTAAAATATTTTAAGAATTTTCAATTAATAAAAATAATGAGAAATAAATATAACAAAATGGCCATACCTATAGCCACTTTGTTATATTGTATATATTATTATAAACGAGAAGCTTTACCAGAAATATGGTCTATTTCTATTTTAACTACAGTTGTTAAATTTATATCTTTTTCTATGTATTTCATACCTTCTTCAATAAAGCCCTTAGAATATTTTTTTATTATTTCTACAAGAGCATTTTTCTTTTCCTCATTGTCTACTGTTGACGCTTTTCCAAACACTACAGCACTAGCATATGTAGTACTAAATTTGTCTGGAATAACACTTTCATTAGCAACTACTAAGAAAGAAACCTTGTTGTTTGCTGAGATATTATCTAATTTATGTCCATTTCTTGCGCAATGAAAATATATAGAATCATTAAAGTATACATAATTTACAGCAACTCCATAAGGGTAGCCATTTTCACATATAGTAGAAAAAGTACCAAATTCACCATTTTTTAATACTTCTATAGTATCTTCTTTTGTCATTTCTCTCTTTTTTAATCTCATTTCTCTAAACATAATATCATCCTTCCTAATTTAATATTTAAATAAAAGTTTAAAGCATTTATAAAAATTATTCTACATTTTTTGTAAATTTTAAATAAAATAAAAAATGCGGTTGACAATTATAAAAATTTAGAATATTATAATAGCAACAGCAAATTAAAAATCCTATGACAAGGAAGAGTAATTATGTTTAGCTTCAACATAGAGAGCTGAGGATGGTGGAATCTTAGCAAGAAGGAATATAGTGAATGGACCTTAGAGGAATAAATTGAAATCATATTTTTATGAGAGTAGACTTTATCGTCAGTCGCACGTTACAGCGAATTGGGTATGTAAGTATCTTATAATGAGATGTATAAGAATTAAGTTTTAAGCTTATTTTTTATATAATTTAGGTGGCAACGCGGATAATCTCCGTCCTATTGATTTAGGACGGAGTTTTTTATTTTGCAAAAACTATTAATAAAGAAAATATATAATTTAAAGTAAAAGGTGGTGAAAGAGATGTTATGAACTTCTAAAGCTAAAGAGAATGATATGGAAAATTGGCACGAAAATGAAATAAATATTAAACAAATTAGGGGGAAATATTACAATGAAAACAAATACAAAAAAATTAACTTTAAATGCGATACTTTTAGCTATGGGATTATTAATACATCAACTTACACCTGCCATAGGACTTCCAATGCAACCAGATATATCACTAGCAATGATGTTTATAATAATGATATTAAATAAGGATGATTATAAGATTTGTTTGGTAGCAGGAATTGTAACAGGAATATTTGCAGCACTAACAACTAAATTTCCAGGTGGTCAGATTCCAAATATATTTGACAAGACTATTACAATAAATATAATGTT
Source organism: Clostridioides sp. ZZV14-6153 (assembly GCF_020657855.1). Lineage (NCBI taxonomy): Bacteria > Bacillati > Bacillota > Clostridia > Peptostreptococcales > Peptostreptococcaceae > Clostridioides > Clostridioides sp. ZZV14-6153. The sequence continues at coordinate 426,147 of NZ_JAGWCZ010000001.1, forward strand.
CATGATAATGTATATAATTTATAAATTACCATTTATGAAAAGATTAAGTAGTAAAAAACAAGATTTAATAGCAGCAACAATAATATTCCCAGTAGGAACGGTTATAAGTGGAACTCTATTTTTACTAATTGCTCAAGCTATAGTAGGTCTTCCTGGAGCTTCATTCACAGCATTATTTATGGTAGCAGTGGCACCAGCAATATTGATAAATTTAATAGCTGGTATGCTATTATTTAAAGTTGTAAGTATGTCTATAAGAAGAGTAAGTTATCAAGGCTAAGGTTATGTTTTATAAGCATATGAGAAAAATAAATAATAAATTAATAAAGAGGTATTAAGTTAAATGTAATCTTAAGACCTCTTTTCAAATTAAATTATAACAATATCAAAGAACTATTTTATATGTGGTAAGGAGATAGTAGTGAGTGTATCTTCAGAGTCTCAACTAGACAACAAAATTTATCTAATAAGCAAACAATTAATGCTTCTTTGTATCTAGGAGGTCTAGCAGTAAGTGGCCACATATGTTTTAAAATAATGTCTGTTTCTTTTTCATTTATTTGAAAGAATAAATTTGCGTTTTTTAGTGCTTCTTTAGGATGAGTAAAACCATGTAATCCTTTTCTATCACCTTTATAATGCCAGTCATAAAGAAAAAAATCATGCAGTAGAGCCCCTCTAATAACGCTTTGAATATCAACATTTAAATGTAATTTTTTACATAATAGATAACTATAATATGCTACTGATAAACTATGTTCAAGACATGAAACATTGCCATGATGAGGAAATGTTCTCATAAGTTGTACTTTTTCAGATGAAAGTATCTCAGAAGCACAATCATTAAAGTATTTAATTTCAGTTTTTGACAACATTATGCAAATCTCCATTCCTAGTAATATATAAATACTATATTTCAATGATAATATGAAATATTTCTTATCTTACAAAATATAATACCCAATAATACAAGTAAGATACCTTTTATGGTATTTAAAGTAAAAGAGATTTTATAACACTAAAAAGTGAAAAGATTAAAAATATAGCTATAAGAATATATAATATCTTTCCAATAGGATTTCCCAAATTTATAGTCCAGCCTATGCCAAATCTTTTATCAACCATAAATGATGGGTCGTTTGGATTATTATATATAATACCTCCTATCCAGTACTTTTCATCGTTATCTGGAGTATAAGAGGAATTGAATTTTAAATTTGGAGAATTAATATATGTTACCATTAAATAAATTATAACTAAAAGCATTATTATATTTATAACAGTTAATAAATTTGGATTTATTTTTAATGATAAAAAAACAATAAAAAATTGTACTATCATCATAATCATCAATATAAAAAATAAATAACCAATTTTATTTAGATATTTGATGTTTTTAGTTTTACTTTCTTCAATTTTATTTGTATCTACTTTAATTCTTGCTTTTATAGCTCCAATAGATGTTATATATAATAAAACCATTATACAAAACTCAAGACCTATTAATTTAAACACACTAAGATAGGATTTTTCCATAAATCCATCAGGTTTTCCTGTTATAGTAGAGTGTGTAGTAATTAAATCTGGCAATTGATTATAGTTAAGCAATATAAAAATGCTTATTCCAAAAGTAAGTAATACTGGTATTAAATACAATATCTTAAATTTTTTTATTATTTTATTTTTTTCATTTATAAAATCCATGTCTATTACCAATTTTGAATCTACACTTATCTGGCTTAATTCAGTGCAAAACTTTGATTTAGTCATTTTAACTTTTTTATGAATATAGATATATAATATACTTTCATATAGTAAAAAACCTATAATACTAATAGAATAAGAAAATTCTATTTTATCGAACATAAAAACTAGAGCTAAAACTAAAATAAAAATTACAATAAATCCTATAAATAAAAGTTTTTTAAATTTTTTATCAAGTGTTATAAAATCAGGATAGTCTCTATGTTCTTGGTTTATAGAAACACCATAAATATGATTTTTGCCAATAAGATGTGGCATAAAATAAAAAGTAGCATACATCAAAATTAAGGCTGAAAATATTGTAAATAGACATTCAATCTTATTCATAGTATTTCACCTCATACTTATCAAATAGATTTTTACTTAATGTCAAAAACTCTTCTTTATTAATACCTGATAAATAAGATTTTGCTACTAAAAGTTCTAAATCAAGTCTATTTTTTTGGCGAGTTGAGTTTTCTGTTTCTATTGGCAGTTGAGCTACGATTGCACCTTTTCTTCTATCAATATTTAAAAATCCTTCTTCTTTTAGTTCATTATAAGATTTATTTACAGTATGTAGATTTACACCAATATTTTCAGCCATACTTCTTACAGATGGAAGTGATTCATTTATTTTCAATTCTCCTGAAGCTATAGCTTTAGTTATCTCTTCTTTAATTTGTACATAAATAGACTTATCGCTATTAAAATCTAAATTTAAAATCATAAAAAACCTCCATAATATCGTTTAAATAAAAATACTTGTTATATATATAGTATAACACAAAAAGCGTTATCAAGTACAAAATATAAATTTATATTCTACAAGATGAGATATATTACTTGTAAAAATTGTAATTTAAAAATAACATAATTTTTATCAAAATAATACAGATACTATCTATAAATAGAAATCAGAAAGGAGAAAAAATATGTTAACATATTTAATTAAAAGACAAATGAATAAAAAAGATGATGGAATGAGTAAGCCAATGATGTTTGCAGGAGCCGTGATTACAGGAGTGGGTGCATATGCAACTTATAGGATGATAAAAAACATTAAGTCTAAATCTCAAATGTCTCAAATGATTGATAAAGAGTATTATGGAAATAATCAATACAATGACTATAAATATGATGAATTTGGTTATGAATGTGATTGTAGTGATAAAAAACAAGATTATGAATATGAAGAATTAAAAAAAAAAGTAAGAGAATTTAATTCAAGAAGAATAAATTGTGAAAATTGTCCACATGTTTCTCAAGAAGAAATGATGCATTATGTAAATAGTGTTAAAAATGATAAAAAAGACATTGATTTACATGAAGATGACAAAAAAAATAATATCTATAAAGAAGAAGAATATAAAAAATATGAGGAAGAATAAAGTAAGCTTTAAATAGTGAAAAAGAGGAGAATACCAGTTTATATAAAATTAAATATCTAAAATGTGAGTTGTAGCTTAGCTTGAGAAAAAAAATATCATTTCTAAAATAGTTAAGTGTCAACTTGCATTTTTATTTTTATGTTTGTTAGTAATTGTTTGTGACTATTTTGTAATTCTAAATATATTTTAGTATTTAAAACAATTGTGTATAATAAAAGTTGTATATGTAAATAGTTTAAAATTAAAATGTGAAGAAGGGAAATAGTTATGTTAAAGTTATTGATAGTTGAGGATGACAGCACTATCTCTTTTGGAATAAAGTATGCATTAGAGCAAGAGGGATTTAGTGTAGATATATCAAAGGATTTATCGAGTGGAAGAGAAATGATATCTTCTAATGAATATAGTATGGTACTACTGGATGTAATGTTACCAGATGGAACAGGATATGAATTTTGTGAGTATATAAGAAAGTTTTCTCAGATTCCTATAATATTTTTAACTGCTTGTGATGAAGAAGTAAATATTGTAATGGGGCTTGATATAGGTGGAGATGATTATATAACAAAACCTTTTAGAATTAGAGAATTAATATCGAGGATAAAAGCTGTTTTAAGAAGAAAAGGTGACGCTATAGAAGAAAATAAGAAGATACTTAAATTTAGAGATTTAAACATATATACATTAGAAGCTAGAGTATATAAAAATGACAAAGAAATATTTCTGACATCTGTTGAATATAAGCTTCTTTTAATTCTTATACAGAATAAAAATACAGTTTTGAGTAGAACTCAAATATTAGAAAAGCTTTGGGATGTAACTTATGATTTTGTTAGCGATAATACTTTAACTGTTTATATAAAAAGACTTAGAGAAAAAATAGGAGATGATTTATGTAAACCAATTTACATAGAAACTGTAAGAGGACTAGGTTATAAATGGATAGGAAGTGAAAATAATGTTTCTATATAATCCTGAAGTAAAGAAATTTTTTAATAGATACATTATTTTAATGCTGATGGTAATTCTTATATCAATTGGATTTAGCATAATCAATATAAATACAACTAAAAATATGATTGTAAAAAATAATCAAGCGATAATAGGAACCTTAGTTAACAAGTATCCCAAACTAGAAAGTGATATCGTAGATATAATAACACAAGGAAAGTCCATGCAAAATGTAGAATTTGGTGAGAAAATATTAAGTAAGTATAACTATGACAAAACTATTAAAATAAATTCTGAGCCTCTTACTTCTAAATTACTTTCAAACACTATAAAAATAAATATAATCTTAGTTTGCATAATTTTTATGTTGATATTTATGTTGATACTTAAATATTTTAGAGCTATGTATAATGACTTATCAGATATGACTAAGTATGTTTACTACAGCTCCGAGGGAAAAGAATTTGATATGAAAAATAGAAATCAAGAAGGACAGATAGGTCTTTTAAAAACAGAGTTATTGAAGATGACAACAATTCTCAATGAAAAAGTTGAACTTTTAAAATCAGAAAAAATATTTTTAAATAATACAATTTCAGATATATCACATCAGTTGAAAACTCCTATGACTTCCTTAATTATACTAAGCGATTTATTATATAATGATGTACCATATGAAGTAAAAATAGACTTTTTAGACAAGATAAAAAATCAACTAAATCGTATGGACTGGTTGATTAAAAGTATGCTTAAATTATCAAAAGTGGAAGCTAAAGTTATAAAGTTTAAGAAAGAAAAAATAAAATTTAGTGAACTTATACATAAAGCAATGCAACCAATGAAAATACCTATGGAGATTAAAAAACAAAAGTTAAGTATAGAAGGAAATGATAATGTATCTTATGTTGGTGATATTGATTGGTCAGTGGAGGCTTTAGTAAATATAATAAAAAACTGTATAGAACATACTCCTGATTTTGGAAATATAATTATAATTTACAAAGAAAATCCATTATTTTCAGAGTTAATAATAAAAGACGATGGTGAAGGAATAGATAAAAAAGATATACAACATATTTTTAAACGTTTCTATAGAGGGAAAAGTAGTTCAAAAAAGGATAGTGTAGGCATAGGGCTTGCAATGGCAAAATCCATAATAGAAAGCCAAAATGGAGATATTTATGTAAATAGTGAAAAAGGTAAAGGAACGGAATTTCATATAGTATTTCATAAGATATATGGTGATAATAGTGACTAATCTGTAATATTTAATTCACTTTATAGTAATAGCTTGAGTCTAATATATGAAGTATAGAAGATAAATATTGGAGGTTGTTATGGAAATTTTAAGAGTAGAAAATCTAACCAAAAGCTATGGTAAAAATGAAACAAAAGTCGATGCAATAAAAAATGTAAGCTTGTCTATCGAAAAAGGTGAGTTTATAGCAATAACAGGGCCAAGTGGAAGCGGAAAGAGTACATTATTACACTTATTGGGAGGTGTTGATAGACCTACTAGTGGTAATGTTTATATAAATGATGTAGATATATATAATCTAAAAACTAAGGATTTAGCAATCTTTAGAAGAAGAAATATAGGTCTTATATATCAATTCTATAATTTGATTCCTGTTTTAAATGTCAAAGAAAATATATTACTTCCAGCAGAGCTCGATAATAGAAAGATTGATAAAGAATACTTGAATGATTTAATGAAAACATTGGGTCTAAGCGACAGAGAAAATCATCTTCCTAATCAATTATCAGGAGGTCAGCAACAAAGAACATCTATAGGGCGTGCTTTAATTAATAGACCATCTATAGTATTAGCAGATGAGCCAACAGGTAATCTAGATAGCAAAAACTCAAAAGAAATACTAGAACTATTAAAAGTATCAGTAAAAAAATACAATCAGACATTAATAATGATAACTCATGACAAAAACATAGCACTTCAGGCGGATAGAATTATAGGCATAGAAGATGGAATTATAAAAAGTGATGAGGTGATGTAAATGAATCTATATACATCCCTAACTGTTAGATACCTAAAACAAAATAAAAGACGAACTATTGTGACTATAATTGGAATAATACTTTCAACTGCATTAATTTGTGGTATAGGTAACATATTTGAAAGTTTTATGGATTATCAAATAAGAGAGACCATAAAAAATGATGGAAGTTATCATGCTAAATTCTACAATGTAAACAAAAAAAATATAGACTATGTAACAAAATCAGCTGAGATAAAAAGTTATGCACTTACTAATCAACTTGGATACTCTAGAATAGAAGATACTGTAAACGGTATATTAAGCATTAAACAATATGATAAAAATGCTATGGAAGGATATAGAGTTTCTATAAAAGAAGGTAGATTCCCAGCTAAAGGTGGAGAAATTATTTTAAGTGAAAATATAGTTAATCTTATGAAGAAAAAGCTAAAAATAGGAGATAATATAACCTTAAAAGTAGGTGACGTGCTTGATAGAAATAACAAAAAAATTGATGATATGAGTGTATTTCATGAAGGAGATTATATTGCAAATGAAAAAGAAAAGACGTTTAAAATTGTAGGTATAATTAAAAGACCAGGATTTGAACTCACTGACCAAATTGCTACTGGTTTAACTTACTTTAATCCTATAGATAATAAGAAAGAGACAGTGAATATATCAATAACAGCAAAAAATCCTAAAGATATATATGAAATAACAAGAAAAATAAGTAATAATATATATACAAATAAAGATAAAGCATCAAACTCTGAAATGATAAAATACAATGAACATTTATTGAGATTACAAGGAGCTAGTAAGTATGCAAATATAAATAGTTCTATAAAAGCTATAATTACTATGGTAACTATTTTAGTAATTATATGTACAATTGCTACAGTATATAATTCTTTTAGTATTTCTATAACTGAACGAAAAAAGCAGTTTGGAATATTAAATTCTATAGGAGCTACAACTAACCAAATTAAAAGATTAGTTTTTATTGAAGGTATTATAATTAGCTGTATTGGTATACCAATAGGTCTATTGTCTGGAACAGTAGCTATAGATTTAGTATTTAAAGCTATAAATAAATATCTTACGGAATCAGTTGTATCACAGATGGGTTTACAAATAATATATAATCCATTAATAATAATTATCAGTATAATAATTGTTTTGCTTACAATTTTCATATCAATTCTCCTACCTGCAATAACAGCTTCTAATATTTCTCCTCTTAGTGTAATAAGGAGCAGTGGAGATTACAAAGTAGGTAAGGTTAAAAATTCGAAACTTATTAGATTAGTTTTTGGAACAGAAGGTGTACTTGCATATAAAAGTGTAAGAAGAAATAGAAAGAAATTTATTGTGACACTTTTTTCTTTAATAGTAAGTATAGTAATATTTATATCTTTTAGCGGATTTATGGCGAATTTCTTAAAAGGTGAAGAAATCAGAAATTCTCAAAGAAACTACGATTTATATTTAAGTTCAAGACAAATATCCAAGTCTATGGATGATACTATAAATAAACTAAAAAATATATCTGGAATAAAAAACTTTGAAGTAGCTGTAGGAGAGTATATTTCTATAGGAGTAGATAAGGATAAAATAAATAAATCTAAAGAAAATCTAATTAAGGATTATTATCAACAACGTAAGGTTGGAGATAGTTATGTATATGAGTTTAACAACAACGAACTAATTTTTCCTGGAGAAACTGCAATACAAAATAAAACAAAAAACTTAATAAAAGGCTCTTTTGATAAAGAAAGAGCGATTAAAGAAAATGGAGTGATATTTGTTAGAAAAAGTTACTTTGAATCAAAGGGTAAGAAAGGAGTAATAGAGCTAACTAATTACAAAGTTGGAGATACTGTAATTTGTGAATATACTGGCGAAAATGATTCAAAGAAAAAAGTAAACATAAAAATTCTTGGTATAACAGATGAAGAACGTCTAGGAATGGGTTATCAAAATATGGGGTTGCAATTTATAACTTATGATGAGGTTGCTGAAAATATGGATTTAAAGTTAGAGAAAGGTATTGTCTTTATTGACTCAGGGGGGAGTGCTCAGACTAGGAAGAGTATAGAGTCTTTGGCTAAGAAAAATAATGTCAATTTCCATGATGAAAATACAAGTGACAAAAGTGCAAAGCAAAATTTAAAAGCTATTAAAGTTTTTGTATATGGGTTTATAGTAGTGATATCTCTAGTAAGTGTTACAAATATACTAAATACAGTAAGTACAAGTATAAATCTAAGAAAAAGAGAACTAGCGATAATACAATCAATAGGTGTTACTCCTGTAGGCTTTAGAAAAATGATATACTTAGAAAGTTTTATCTATGGTATTTTATCTTTATTGTTTGGCGTACCAATTGGTATTGGGATGATATTAATTATGAATAAATTAGTTTCAGGTGTAATTGAATTTTCTACAGTTATACCATGGACAGCAATTGTCATATGTATAGTGAGTGTTTTTATAATAACCTTTATAGCAGCATATATACCTATGAATAAATTAAATAAGGAGAATATAATAGATAATATAAGAAAAGAAAGTATATAAATTATTATTAAAACCGTTTAATTGGTATAAACTATAATTATGCTGATTAAACGGTTTTTATTTATATAAGAAATCTAATAAATAAATTGCTAGAGGTATTTAACTATTTAGAAAGAATTGGTATTATATAAAGTAGGAGTTTAGATAATAAGGAAAGATATTTGATTCTATTGGAAAACAAAAGAAAAAGAAGGTGATTAATATTTCTCATATAACTGCTAAAAACATGTATAAAAGCTTAGAAGAGAGAATAAATAAATTTCCACAGGGTGCTCCACCATCCGATACATTATACAAAATATTAAATGTACTTTTTACAGAGCAAGAGGCAAAATTAGTGGCACAACTTCCAATAAAGCCTTTTAGAGTAAAAACAGCAGCTAAAATTTGGAGTATAAGTGAAAGTGAAGCATATAGGGTGCTAGATAAGTTAGCTAGCAGGGCACTAATACTAGATATAGAAGATAAAAAAGGTAAAAAATATATAATGCCTCCTCCAATGGCTGGTTTTTTTGAATTTGCCATGATGAGAACAAGACATGATATAGACCAAAAACTTTTATCAGAACTTTACTATCAGTATATGAATGTAGAAGAAGACTTTATTAAAGATTTATTTTATTCAACAGAAACAAAACTTGGAAGAGTTTATGTTCAAGAAGAAGTATTGACTAATGATAATGAAGTAAGTATTTTAGATTATGAAAGAGCCACTCATATAATTGATGAATCGACTCAGATAGGTATAAGTATGTGTTATTGTAGACATAGAATGCAACATGTTGGAAAAGCCTGTGATGCTCCTATGGATATATGTATGACATTTGACAATGTAGCTAATTCTTTAATAAACAATAAATTTGCAAGACGTGTAGATAAAGTAGAATGTAAGGAATTACTTCATCAAGCATATGAACATAATTTAGTTCAATGTGGAGAAAATGTTCGAAAAGGAGTTACATTTATATGTAATTGTTGTGGTTGCTGTTGTGAGGCATTAGTAGCAGCAAAAAGATTTGGAAATCTTCATCCAGTGCAAACAACTAGTTTTATACCAAATATAAACCATGAAAGCTGTGTAAAGTGTGGTAAATGTATAACTGCATGTCCAATAGATGCAATAAGTAAAGTAAAAGAAAATGATAAAGAATATATAAAAATTGATGAGGATAGATGTCTAGGTTGTGGAGTTTGTGTTAGAAATTGTCACAAAAATAGTATTATGCTATTAAAGAGAAATGAAAAAATAATAACTCCTGCAAATTCAGTACATAGAGCAGTTCTCATGGCAATCGAGAAAGGGCAATTACAAAATTTAATTTTTGATAATAATGCCTTAGCTAGTCACAGAGCTATGGGAGCGATACTATCAGCCATATTAAAACTTGAACCAGCTAAAAAAGTTTTGGCTAGTAAGCAATTAAAGTCAGTATACTTAGATAAATTACTAAGTATGAATGATAAATAAAGATTAATTTAAAAATACTCAAAGTATTTTGACTTATCTATGACTAAAGAAACTTATCATGAGGTATATTATCAGTAGTAAAAAGAATGAAATATTTAAGCTTTATTTTTATAGATATACATTTTATAATTGAAATAAAAACGGGCTATATTCAAATAATTTTATTTGAATATAGCCCATTTCAAAATGTTAAGCTATTTCTTTAATTTGTTTAAATGAATTTTCATTTCCATTTCCACCGATTTGTGTTACTGATTTAAATCTCATAGTTTTAAATAGTTCTTTTTGACTATAGTCTAGTAAATTTCCTACTAGTATTACAGGCGATTTAGTTTTTCCAGCTAAAACCCCAACAGATAAACCGTCTATTAAATCATCTTGTTTATTGATTCCATTTTTAGCAACATATAGATTGCTTATAGTAGAATCTTTGTAAAACTCTTTTATTACTTTTGCATTTGTTTCATTTCTAGTGCTACCTGATATTCTTTGTGGATTTTTAAGTTTACTTTCTATATTTTTAGAAACTGTGTATTCTCCACCAATTATATAAGACTTATCTATTTTTTTATCTTTGAATAAATTATTTATTTCAGTTATATTACTATTTTCATTAGTAAGTATTATAGGCATATCATTTTGAGCTGATGCTGCACCAATACTTACTGCATCTGCTAATCCTTTTTCACCATTAACTACTGATATTTTTGATACATTACTAATTCCTTTTAATTCTTTAGCAAGATTCAGAGAAGTCTCATATCTATCATTTCCTGAAATTCTAGATACAGAGATATTATCTGACTTTATAGTATCTAAAGATTTTTCGTTTACAGAAGCTTCACCACCAATTACATATACATTTTTAACTTTTAATCTCTTTAATTCAGCTAAAGTCTTTTCATTTATTTGAGAGCTTCCAGTCAACAAGATAGGAGCATCTTTTTTATATGCGAATGGTGTTGCAGCCAAAGCATCTGCAATTGCAGAGTCATTTATTAAAACGGCGTTTTCAGCATTTTCCCAACCTGCTTGGCTTATTTTGATAGAAGTTTCATATCTATCAGTTCCTGTTAGTGCATTTGCATTTACTTCATCTTGGTATGTAACTTCAAATCTAGCATTTGGACTTCCTAAGAAAACTATTACTCCTCCTTTTGGCAATCTAACTCTATTATTCTTTGTTACTAAAGAGTAGTTTACAGGAGTTCCTTTATCATCATAAACTGCAAAAGATGAATTTTGAGGAAGATTAACTTCTATTTTTTTGTTTGCTATATCATCACCAATTTTGTACCATTTTGCATAGCCATTTGAATCTAGTTGATATGTGGAAGATTTTTCTGATGATAAACTAGTTAGGGAATCTTCACTTACATATGTTTGTGTTGCGAATTTTAAGTATTCTGTACCATTTTCTTTATACAGTTTAATATCACTCAAGTCACGACCCATTACACCAGGGATTTCTATAAAAGCATTTGAATTATTCTCATCTACTATTTTAGTATTAGCTAAAAAACCTGGAGTTTTATCAGAAATACCAAGAATTGCTTTAACAGAACCAAACATATAGTGTTGAGAAGTATATTTTTCATCTACTAGATAGTAACCTTTTTCACCTCTTTTTTCCCATGCTTCTTTGACACTATTTGATATATTATTGCTATCTACCTTTTGAGCTACATAGTATAAACTTGCTGTCTGACCTAATCCAGGAACATCATCATAAGAGCTCATATTTAAATATGTGATATTATTTTTTTCTTTTACAAATTTTAGGCAACTATTACCTTTTTCAGATACAAATCTATCTTGACCTATGTATACATATTTATCTTCAGGTCCATTTTCTATGTAAGGAGAAGATACTGTTAGAGTACCATTATCATTAACATCAACTTTTAGCATATTTGAAGAAGCATAAAGTCCACTATTTTCTTTTAAATAACTTGGCATTTTGACTTGTTGTGGCTTACTAAATGTTTTATCAGGTTTTATTTCCTTAATTTTACCTTTCTCTTTTAATGCAGATAGTAAAATTTCTTGCCCAATTACTTCGTTAAGTTGACTACTTCCACCAGAAGAAACAACTGCAACTGCCATATTTTCATCTGGAAGCACTGTAAGATTACTATGGAATAATAAGGAATCCCCACCTTTTGTAAGTGCTTTTAGATTATATTGATTAAATGGATAAGTGTTGACACAATCCCATCCTAAACCATATCCAAGTATAGAGTCTTCTCCTTCAGGCCATAGACCATTTAAATATTCTTTATTTTCCATAGCTTTTACTGAAGTAGGAGAAAGAATCCCATTTGATTTTTTCATAAATGTTTGTGCAAATGTACATAAGTTTTCTGCACTTGAATATAAACCACCCATACCTATAGTATTAAAGTTATCTTGTGGAACTGCATCTTCCCAATAAGGTACATAGGCTTTTGCAAGTCTTGAACTGTCAAAACTATTTTCTGGAGTTTTTGTATTTTGTAAGTTAAGCGGATTATTTATGTATTTATCAAGAAAATTAGTAAATGACATACCAGATACTCTTTCTACTAAAATTTCAGCTAAAGTAAATCCATCATTACAATAAACAGAAAAAGCTCCTGGCTTAGCTTTTAATCTTTGTTTCTTTAATTCTTCTAAGAAACTATCATGGCCATAAGAATCATTGTCTCCTAATAAAAGGGCATTTTTTAAACTACTTCCCATTAACCCTGATGAGTGATTTAATAACATTCTTGGAGTGATTTCTTTGTATCTATCATCAGCCATTTTAAATTCAGGTATATAATTTACTACAGGAGTGTCTAAATTTAATTTTCCCTCTTCAACCAACTTCATAACAGCTGTTGTAGTAAATACTTTACTGATAGATGCAATATTGTACATATTATCCTTAGTTAAATTTTTATTATCTTGTTTGCTGTATACTCCACCATTTCCAGAAATCTCAATTTTACCATTATCAATTAAAGCATATTGAGCACTTACAGCGCCGTATTTAGATAATAAAGTTTGAATTTTTTCTTTAGCAAGAGCTCTAGTTTTTGTGTAAGACTCCGAACCTTTACTATAATCATTTAACTCTATATCAGAGCTTTGATACTTATTGGAACTATTTTGTGTATCATTATCAGCAAAAGTAATATTTGGAGTAGCTGTAAATAGCATACTAAGTACTAATGTGCTAGATAATAACTTACATAATCTTTGCTTAAACATATTAAATTACCTCTTTTCCCTTTTAATAATTATAATTAGCATAACATTCTTAATTGTTTTAATCAACAGATTATTGTTTGAGAAAAGTGTATTTATGATAAGTATACATTTTATATATATGAGAAAAATAAAAATATAATATTTTGTTATCTGATAAAAAATAAAGGGTATAAGTAATATATAAATAAAATGGAGGAATCTTAAATTATGTACAAGACTATAAATAAAAATCAACTTGAGGAAATGATGAAAAATGAAAAAGATATTTTATTGTTAGATGTAAGAACTAAAGATGAATTTAATGAAAGTAAAATAGAAAATGCGATAAACATATCTTTACAAGAGTTAATTAATAGTATAGATGAAATTTATGACTATAAGGATAAAAAGGTAATAGTTTATTGTAGAAGTGGCCATAGAAGTGTTACTGCATGTAATTTGTTAGCTGAAGAAGGTTTTAAGAATTTGTATAACTTAAAATCTGGAATAACTGATTATATGAATTAAATGCTTAGGTTGTGTTAGGTGAAGTAATTTAATATTAAATTTCTATGATATGCTTTTATAAATTATAAAGAAAATAAAGCTAGAATATCTGTAAAAGTGATATTTATTTTTTAGAGGGAGAGAACTACAAAGGATTAATGTAACTGCAAGTTCATCTAAAGATATACAGAGTGATATAAAAAGTGTCAATCTGTATATCTTTAGAATAGAAGTGAAAGATAGAATGTAATGCTAAATTATGTTTGTAAAATATATGTATCTCTGATTGTTGAGCAGATATATATTTAAACATTCATAAGATGAGTTAGGAAAGAACGAATTCTTTCTATCTTTTCATCATTAGAAATGTCATTACGTAGTAATATACCTTGTTGACCATATACACAAAAGTATGCTGTTGTATCGGAATCAGGAATATTAATTTCTCCTCGAGAATTAGCTAGTTCAATTTGTTTTTTTACAATTGGCACAAGCTTCTCGCAGACTCTCAAAGATAACTGGTCGTGAATTTTTTTGTTTTGTTCTCCATGACATACTTTGTAATAAAGATTATCATCAGTTTCTATATCAATAAATGTTGGTGCTTCTTCAATTATTTGTTTCAATGTTTTATTTTTATTGTTTAGTGTAGGTAGCATTTTATCTACTAAAGTTTGTGCATACTGGTCTATAGCACTATCAAATAAGATTTCTTTTGATGGAAAATAACGATAACACAAACCTTGTGCAACATTCATATATTTTGCAATATCAGTAATAGAAGTTTTTTCATATCCATTTTCATAAAATAACTTCATTGCAGTATCTAAAATTTCTTGTCTACGCTCATTAGGTTCTTTAGTAATACGTGGCATATAGCATCCTCCTTCTGATTTCAAGTACATAATAGCATATGGCATTTTGAAAGTCAATGAATGAATATCAGTCATTTATAAGTAATTATGAGGGATAGCTTATTAACTAGAAACTAGAAAAAGGTAGTAACTGAGAAGTTACTACCTTTAATATAAACTTAAACTATAGATTATTTTTATAGGATTTTTAAAGATATAATAAAGTGTCTAATGTCCAGTTAAATTACTATCACCAAATTTTTTGTTAAATGGTTTTATAACTCTATTTATAGGACCCTTTAGAAGCACATTTAAGCAGATGAACAAAATCATAAATAATAGTAATACTAATATATCTTTAATTAAATTTGGAGGATATATACCACCAACAGCTTCCCTTGTGGCACCTATTGCGTAAGTAAATGGCATTATAGGATTTATTCTTTGGAAGAATGTAGGTGTAACTTGTATAGGGAATGTACCACCAGAAGAGCCAATTTGTACGACTAGTAGTACTATTGCAATTGCCTTTCCTATATTTCCAAATACAGACACCAAAGAGTAAACTATAAAATTAAACACCATACTAGTAAACATGAGTAGAATTATTAGTAAAATTGGATGCTCTGCTGTTACTCCTAATAATAATATATCTCCAGTTCCAATTATAAATCCTTGAACGAGAGCTATACTTAAAAAAGTAAGTCCTCTTCCAAAATAAATCTCATAAGGCTTATAGTTTCCATGTACAGATGTAGATAATAATGCTGAAAGCAGTAATATACCTACCCATGTAGAAAGAACACTATAAAATGGTGTCATTGCAGAACCATAGTTGGCAATTGGATATAATTTTTCTGTCTTTACTTCAACAGGTTCCTTTAAAAAGTTTGATTTTGTCAATATATCACTTTCAAGTAAGTTAACTAGCTTTTTCATATCCTCACCATTGCTAATTTTACTTAAAGTATCAACTAAGTCATCTAACATTCCTTTTGCCAAAGGAAGTTTTTCTCTTATTAATGATATACTTTCTTGTGCATTTCCTGAAAGACTTAAAGAAGTAGTAAGAATCTCTTCAACCTTTGGAAGTTTTGCTTCTGCTTTATCTAAAACAGTAATTATATCATTTGCCACATTTATGCTTTTTTCAAATATACTGTTTATAGGTTTTGATATTTTTGAGTCAAAATTATTTAAAATATTTAAATTAATTCTTCCTATACCATTTGATAAGCTTAAAACGTTATTTAAGGCACTTATAGAGGGCTGTTGCCCAGATATAACCTTATCTTTAATATCATTTAATGTTGATATAGAAGAATCTATTTTATTGCTGGAATCTTCAAGGCTATTTATTACATCATCCAGTCTATTGTTTGATGTAAGCTGATTCAATTTAGTTAAAAAATCTTCTAAAGTATCATTTAAAGATTGTAAGTTAGAAAGTTTTTCTGATAAATTGTCTATCAATTTAGGTACATCTTCACTTCCACTGTTCACTGCATCTATTAAATTTAATGTAAGAGAAGATGCAGAGGATGAAAGGTCAACCATTA
Organism: Clostridioides sp. ZZV14-6153; assembly: GCF_020657855.1. Classification (NCBI taxonomy): domain Bacteria; kingdom Bacillati; phylum Bacillota; class Clostridia; order Peptostreptococcales; family Peptostreptococcaceae; genus Clostridioides; species Clostridioides sp. ZZV14-6153. The sequence continues at coordinate 442,413 of NZ_JAGWCZ010000001.1, forward strand.
AATTTAAATCAGACTTTATAAGAGGAGAAAGTTCATCTACATTGTTATTTGTATCCTCTAAGAATTTTTTTACATCACTTGATAATAATTTTGTATCGTTTAAAGTCTTTTTAATTGTAGGTAAATCAGCTTTAATATCTTTAACTGTACCTGATAGCTTTGAAGTAGCATCAGCAGCTAAATCGACAGTCTTATTTATATGGTCAAATCTTTTTTGAAGGTCGATAAGAGAACTTTCAACCTTTGTTAGTTTTGGAAGCCCATGTTCAATTCCTGCACCAACTCCATTTGATACCCCAAGAACTATTTCACTCACTGTCTTTATTATTGTTTGATTAACTTGTAACTGTATTGCAGAAGCTCCTTTGTCAGTAATCTTTGGTGCAACTGCATTTATCTTTTCATTTACTGTATAGATAAGCTCACCCTTTTTAACATCATCTGTAATTAGGGAAGTTAAATCTTTTGTGAAATTTTTTGGAATCTTAAGTGATGCATAATAAGTACCTTTTTTAACACCTTCAAGAGCCGTTTTCTCATCTACAAACTGCCAACCTAAACTTTTATTATCTTTAAGTTGTTCAATTAACTGGTCTCCGATATTAATTTTCTGTCCTGCTATCTCATTACCTTTATCTTCATTTGTTACTGCTACAAGCATATTAGCAGTACTCCCATATGGGTCCCAAGATGCTTTTATATTAAACCAAGCATATAAAGATGGTAAAAAAGCAAGTCCTACAACTATTATAAGTACTGCATAATTTCCACGTATATCTTTTAGGTCGCTTTTAAAAATTTCTAATATATTTTTTAAACCCTTTGAAGGTCTTAAATTTTTCATATTATTCCAGTTTAAAACTTCTTTTAAAGCATTTGTTTTTTTCAAATGTCTCACCTCCTGAATATTTTAATAGATAAAAAAGTTAGATTTATAATCAATTTTAAATTATATTACTTTTTACACAAATAGTAAAGTTAAAGTTTTGTCTTAATTTTAATACATATATATTATATATAATAGTATGCTATAAATATATAAAAATATGGGAAATAAAAACAAATAATTTATAAAATATATAGTATAAAAATTAAGAATAAATCAAATATTTATAATTGATATAATCAATTAAATTATTGATTGTGATATACTTTTAATAGTGAGAAAATGCTATGAAGGGATGATTGAATGAGGTATTTTAAAAAATATATAAAAAAATATATAGTCTTGTTTTTAACAGCAATATTTTTCTTAACATTGGAAGCTTTTTGTGATTTGGCACAACCAACTATAATGGCTAAAATAATTGATATAGGGGTTTCAAATAAGGACTTAGACTACATATTATCAACAGGAGCTTTAATGATAGGTATAACTTTTTTAGGAGCAGTATTTTCAATAATAAGGAGTATAATCTCAGCAAGAGTTTCTCAGTGTTTTTCTTATGATTTAAGACAGGATGTATTTGAAAAGATAAATACATATTCGTTGAAGCAAGTAGATAAGTTTGGTAGAGCCTCACTAATAACAAGAATTACTAATGATATTAATCAGATACAATTATTTGTTCATGGAATGATGAGAGTTTTTATAAAATCACCAATTATGTGTATAGGAAGTTTAATTATAGCAATAAAATTAAATTTAAAAATGTCAATAATTATTTTAATTGCAGTTTCAATTATATTTATTATAATATTGTTTAATATGAAGATTGGATATAAGTTATTTAAAAAAGTACAAGAAAGTACAGATAAAATAAACTCAAAATTGAGACAGTTTTTAGGTGGAATAAAGGTAGTTAAATTATTTTGTAGGTATGATTATGAGAATAAACGTTTTGAAGAATTAAATAATGAACTTTTTCAAAATAGTAGAAAAGCTACAACAATGATGTCATTTTTTAGACCAACAATTACAATAATTATTAATATTGCTATAATAATAATATTGCTGATTGGGAGATATTTAATTTATTCTGGAGAAATTAAAATTGGAATTATAGTTGCCTATGTAAACTACATGACTAGAATATTAACATCACTTATAATGATTTCACATGTTTTTAATGTTTTTGTGAGAGCAAAAGCTTCTTATGAAAGAATAAGTGAAGTCTTGCTTGATGAGAATGAAGAAGTGATTATCAAAAATACTGATTTAGATGGTAAAGAAAGAGAATTAGAATTTATAAATGGTGATATAATTTTTGAAAATGTAGACTTTTCGTATAATAAAAATATAGATGAGAAGATATTAAAAGACATATCTTTTAAAATAAAAGAAGGGCAAAATATTGGCGTGATTGGCCAAACTGGTTCAGGAAAGACTTCTTTAATCAATTTAATCCAAAAATTATATATGGTTGATAAAGGAGATATTAAGATAGGAGAGCATAGCATATATAGTATATCTAAAGAAAGTTTAAGAGAAAAAATAGGTGTAGTTTTTCAAAATAGCAGTGTGTTTGGAAAGAGTATATCAGAAAATATAATTATGGGAAATAAAGATATAAGTGAGGAAGATGTTGTAAAAGCATGCGAAATAGCAAATGCAAATCAATTTATAACAAAGCTTGAAGATTCTTATGATGAAGTTTTGTTTCAAAGGGGTAAAAACCTATCAGGAGGACAAAGACAAAGAGTTACAATAGCTAGAGCTATAGCAAAAAAACCACAAATATTAATTCTTGACGATTGTTTTAGTGCGATGGACATCAATACAGAAACAGTTATAAGGAAAAATATAAAAGATTATATAAATAATTTAAGAGAAAATGAAAACAAGAAATGTACTATTATAACTATTTCACAAAAAATTAGTTCTATAATTGACTGTGATAAGATTTTAGTTTTAGATGAGGGAGAGGTGGTTGGATTTGCTGCACATGAAGATTTACTGGTTAGTTCTCCAACTTATAAAAAGATTTTTGAGTTGCAAAATCTAGTAAATGAAGATGTAAATTAAGGAGGAAGTGTATTGAATTTGAGTACTGGAAATCAAAAGGTGAGTAGACTAAAGAAAAAAGCAAAGCCTAAAGATTTTAAAAAAACATTTAAAAGAGTTTTTATGTACTTTAAAAAAGATAAAAAAATTACTAGATTGATTTTTTTACTAGTAATAATTGATTCAATTATATCAACTATAATACCATATACTCTTGGAAAAGTAGTTGACATAATAAATATTGATATATATTCAAAGTCTGTTTTCTTAAAAGGAATACTTATTTTACTTTTATTTTATATAATTGAATTTTTAGTTAAGCTGTCCAAGGGGGTATTTACAGCTAGATTATCTCAAAGTATAGTTAGAGATATGAGAAGTAATTTATTTCTAAAATTTAGGAATTTACCAATAACTTTCTTTGATAAGAGTCCCACTGGAGATATTATGAGTAGAGTAACAAATGATGTTGATAATATTAGTACAGGTATTTCAACTTCATTAGTACAATTAATTACAGGAATTTTAAACATATTGCTAACTTTCATTATGATGTTTATATTAAGTCCTATTTTAACTTTTTGCAGTATTGTATTAATACCAGTAGTAATGCTTCTGAGTAATTTTATTGCAAAGAGGACTAGAGTTTTTTTTAAGCAACAACAAGTGGAGCTAGGAAAGCTAAATTCTCATATTGAGGAAATGATATCAAATATAAATGTAGTAAAAGCTTTTAATTATGAGAAAAAATCTGTAAGTGACTTCAAAGAAGTCAATGATAGGCTTTTGAGTATTTCACTTAAATCACAGATTTATACATCTCTTTTAATGCCTATTATGAACGTAATTAGTAACATAGGGTTTGCAATTATATGTATTATAGGTGGAGTACTTGCGTCTAAAGACGTTATAACTATAGGAGTTATAGCAAGTTTTTTAAGTTATGTAAGACAATTTACAAGACCTTTAAATGAATTAGCTAACTTATTTAATACACTGCTTTCAGCTGTAGCAGGATGTGAAAGAGTCTTTGAAATTATGGATGAGCAAGAAGAAGCACAAATAAATAGTAGCACTAAAAGTGATATTTACAACAATAAAAATAGTAATTTAAAAAAATCTTTTATAAATGGAGATATTGAATTTAAAGATGTAAGTTTTTCTTATGACTCAAAAAAGAATATTTTAAGTGATATAAACTTAAAAATCAAGGCTGGAACATCAAATGCCATAATAGGAGAAACTGGTAGTGGAAAAACGACAATTATAAATCTGATTACAAATTTCTATCAAGTAGAAAAAGGGAAGATATTTTTAGATGGGAATGATATATATTCAGTTGATAGGAATTGTTTAAGAAATTATTTTGGAGTAGTTCCACAAGAAAGTTATATATTTAATGACACTGTTATGGAAAATATAAGATATGGAAATCTAACAGCAACTGATGAACAGGTTATATCTGCTAGTAAAATAGCAAATTTACACAAGTTTATAATTAAGATGCGTGAAGGATATGAGACTGTTTTATCGGATAGGGGTGAGGATTTAAGTGAGGGGCAAAAACAACTAATTAGTATTGCTAGGGCGGTATTAAAAAATGCACCAATACTTATTTTAGATGAAGCTACAAGTAATATAGATATAGCAACTGAAGCTAAGATTCAAGAGGCAATAAATAATATAACTTATGGAAAGACTAGTATAATTATAGCTCATAGACTAAGTACTATATCAAATTGTGACAATATAATAGTTTTAGAAAATGGGCGAATTGTAGAGTCTGGAAACCATAAAGAACTAATAAAGCTAAAAGGTCATTATCACAGAAATATACTGTTAACAAATCGAAATTAAAAATTAATAAAAAAATTTTAAAAAAATTGTTTAAAGGTATATGACGCGGGTATATATAGACTAACTTAGAAAATAAAAAATTTAATTTGATATATAAAATATTAGGAGGAAATTAATTATGAAAAAATTTGTTTGTACAGTATGTGGATATATACATGAAGGGGATGCTGCACCAGCACAATGTCCAGTATGTAAAGTTGGAGCTGATAAGTTTGAAGAAATGAAAGGCGAAAAGAATTGGGCTGATGAGCACAGAATAGGAGTAGCTCAAGGTGTAGATGAAGAAGTAATCGAAGGATTAAGAGCTAATTTTGTTGGAGAGTGTACAGAAGTAGGAATGTATTTAGCAATGAGTAGACAAGCTGATAGAGAAGGATATCCAGAAGTTGGAGAAGCTTATAAGAGAATAGCTTTTGAAGAAGCAGAACATGCTGCTAAATTTGCAGAACTTCTTGGAGAAGTTGTAGTTGCAGATACAAAAGAAAACTTAAGAGTTAGAGTTGATGCTGAATATGGTGCAACTGATGGAAAATTAAAATTAGCTAAAAAAGCTAAAGAATTAGGATTAGATGCTATACATGATACAGTACATGAAATGTGTAAAGATGAAGCTAGACATGGTAAAGCATTCTTAGGATTATTAAATAGATATTTTGGAAAATAAATTTATAAAAAATTATATATAGATTTTTGATTATCTTTTTAATCTTCTTATATGTCCGAATAGCCTTATTTTATAAGCTATTCGGGCATTTTACTTTATATCAATACTCATGTTTCTAGGTTTATCTTCTTATATTTTTCCCATCAAACGTGGTAAATATCGTGGTAAATACTTTTATGCAATCAGATGCTTAACCTCTGTCTTGGCACTGTCAATGGACGAATGAGCGCACCAGTTTGTTGTGATACCGATACTCGAATGTCCCATGAAATACTGTAAATCTTTCGGGTTCATGTTCCGTTGTGCCAGTTTCGCACAGAATGTATGGCGTAATATATATGGTGTGATATGTGGTAAGGCTGTAACCATGTTGCTTGTTGTATTTCTTCACAATATGGTTAAATAACCCATTGTAATCAATCGCAACCTTTGGATTACCATTCTGATTGACAAATAGGAAATTTCCCCATTCGTCTATTACTATTGGCTCTGTCTTAGGGCGATTCTTAGTATCTATCCAGCACCCATTTCAACCATTATTCATTCTCATAAGTTTAATAATCAACAAATAGAGCTTAAAATGATTGTATATTTCAATCTATTGTGATTATTTATATTTACGAATACATAATAATCATTACATGCTTATCTGTCAATGAATTTTTCTTGATTTTGCACAAATAATTAAGTACGACAGGCTTATAAATAACAAGTAACGAAACAATGTGGAGGGTTATGCCATGAAATACAAACTTTTGGGAGAGAATATCCAGATAATCAGAAAGCACAGAAAAATGAAACAGCAGGAATTTGCAGATGCTATCAGTATCAATATGCAGAGCCGTTCCAAGATTGAAAGAGGATTGAATTTTCCTACCTTTGAAACGCTGGAAAATATGGCCATGATGAATTTTTCCAAAGTCATGAGGAGTGGCAGTTTTATATGAAAGTCAAGATGTCGGAATATATCAACAATTATATGAGCGATATAAAAATATCTATTGATGAATTATTGGAGATAAAGAAGTTAATTCAGCGTCAAAAAATGGACAGGCTGATGAAATGCTATAAGGTATGGCATAGTATTGACCGTTGTGATGAACTGTTAAAGGGGTATCAAGAGGAATAAAGGGAAAGTATGTTGTACAGTTCTTTTACAATGGATTATAGTTTGAGCTTATTACTGCATAAGGATAGCAACTAGAATAATATAGGATAAATAATAAAAGGCTTGTATAGCATAAAGTGTTATGCAAGTCTTTAATTTATTGACAACTGTACTATTTCGTATTATACTGTACTTGCATAAGTAATACAGTATAATACGAAAGGAGAAAAATAGTGGAAATATTTATCAATAATCATGCTAGTGTTCCTATTTATGAACAAATTTCTTCACAGATAAAAGCACTGATTATCAATGGAGAATTGAAAGCTGGAGAAGCTTTGCCATCCATAAGAGGGCTGGCTAAATCTCTGCATATAAGTGTTTTGACAGTACAAAAGTCTTATGATGTACTTCAAACAGACGGTTTTATAGAAACAACGGCTGGAAAGGGGTGCTTTGTTTCTGCTCAAAATCAAGATTTTTATTTAGAAGAACAACAGAAAAAAATAGAAAGCCATTTTTCAGAAGCCATTGAAATAGCTAAAGTAAGTGGAATTAAACTTAATAAATTACAATTGCTATTAACATTATTGTACGAGGAGGAATGATACTATGGAAAAAATTGCATTAGAGCTTAAAGGAATAACGAAACAATACAAGGATTTTAAACTGGATAACATTTCTTTTAAAGTACCACAAGGAAGTATCGTAGGTCTGATTGGCGAAAATGGTGCTGGAAAAAGCACTACAATCAATGCTATTCTAGGATTGACTGTTACCGAACAAGGAGAAGTATCTGTATTTAACGGAAAAAGTGTAAATGCCGAAACAAAAGAACATATAGGTGTTGTTTTTGACGGAAGTAATTATCCAGACAGTTTAACTCCTAAAAAGTTAGGAAAGGTATTTCAAAACATTTACAAAGAATGGGATAGCCAAAAATATTTAGAACTACTTAATAAATTTGAACTTCCAGTTAATAAAAAACTTAAAGAGTATTCTAAAGGAATGAAAATGAAGTATTCTATTTCGGTAGCATTATCTCATAATTCAAAATTGCTAATTCTTGATGAGGCTACAAGTGGTCTTGACCCAATAATAAGAGATGATATTTTAGAAATGTTTTTAGATTTTATTCAAGATGAAGAACACTCAATATTGGTTTCATCTCATATTACCAGTGATTTAGAAAAAATTGCAGATTATATTGTATTCATACATAAAGGAAAAGTATTATTTTCAAAACCAAAAGACGAGTTATTAGAAAAATATGGAATTATAAAATGTAATTCAAAGCAATTTAATGAAATAGATAAAGCTGATATTATTGCATATAGAAAACAAGATTATGAATGGCAAATATTGATTTCTAATAGGCAGCAGACAGAAAGAAAATATCCGAAAATTATGATTGTACCAGCGAGTATAGATGAAATTATGCTTATGTATGTAAAGGGGGATAAATAGTATGAAAGGTTTGCTTTTAAAAGATTATTACATTATCAAGTCATCAATTATTACACTACTGATTACTTTTGCTGTTATTGGGTTTGGAGTATCTTTTTTTGCAACTCCACAAGTTTTGATTGTTATAGCAACAACTGTACTAGGTATGAGTGTAGCAACGATAATTAATATTGACAAAAAATGTGGTTGGTTAAAAACAGCTGTAACATTTCCAACACCTAAAAGAACAATTATAAGCAGTAAATATCTTATGTATGTGCTACTATGTTTGCTTGGCATAGTGTTTGGAATAATTTTCAGTACAATGGTATCTTTTGTTATAAATGATATGAATTTTAGCTTTTTGCCATTGTTTACATGCTTGAGTATAGTTATGACATTCTTTTCTGGCGGAATTATGCTTCCATGCTTTTATTTACTTGATGAAGAAAAAAGTGTGGTTGGTGCAATAATAGCATATCCACTTGCAGCAGGATTTGTATTCGGCATGAGTAAATTGATTGATAACGGTACTTTGTCAATGGCAATAAGTATTCTAGTTTCGATTATTATATTTATAATTTCATGGTGTCTGGTTTGCAAACATGTATCAACTAAAGATATTTGATATAATGGCAATGATGAAGTTAGGGAGATATAACTGCTATGAAAGTTTTAAAAAAAGAGATATGAAACAATCTTAAAAGGTGAATAAACACGAGGTTATCTTCTTTTGAGCATATCGTCAGATTACAGTTTAATGCTTTAATGATTATTATTATCCATCTTATGAGTTGATATGTAAGGCATCTGACGGAGATGAAAAAGCAATCAAGGAAATTTTGAAATTCTATAACACTTATATATCCAAATTATGCCTACGTCCGTGTTACAATGAGAGTGGTTCGGTCAATATGCAAGTTGATGAAGAACTAAAAGGATAAATTCATACACAGATGATAAAAGCTATTTTTATGTTTGAAATCAAAGTAAAATAGTCTAGTTGTATGAATGAAGAAAGGGAAATGTACAGCTTTTGTGCTATCTTCCTTGTCTCTTTATCGTCATGTCAAGGCTCATTCAATCGTGGTAAAATGAGTGCTTTTTTTAGGGTATTAGGAATTTCCCTTAGGTCAATTAAAGCTAATAGGAAGTATTCAAATATAAAAATATGGAATTAAAGAGTAAATTAGATTCTAAAACAGTAAATTGACATACATATAGGAATACATTAAACTAAGTATAAAAATATTGACTGTTTAATAAAGGTGGTGGATAAACTGATTAAGTATACACATAAAAGTAAGATAGCTATTGTAGTGCTACATGAAATTTATGGAATTGATAACTTTATAAAGGATATTTGTCAAAAATACTATCAAGATGGATATGATGTATTCTGTCCTGAACTTTTGGGTAGTGGGAAAGTTTTTTCTTATTTAAAAGCCCAAGATGCATATAATTTTTTTATAACTAATATAGGATTTAATATTTATGAAAAAGTAGAAAAACTTATAAATGATTTAAAATTAAAATATAAGCATGTATTAGTTATTGGGTATAGTGTAGGTGCAACAATTGCATGGAGATGCAGTGAAAATTCATTGTGTGATGGAATAATTTGCTGTTATGGTTCTCGAATTAGAGATTATATAGATGTAATTCCAAAATGTCCTGTTTTATTGGTATTTGCAAAATACGATTCATTTGATGTTGATTTTGTTGCCTCTCAACTTGTTAAAAAACAAAACATTCAAATTGAAATTGCAGAGGCAAATCATGGTTTTATTGATACATATTCAAAAAATTATTCTAATACTCATGCACAAACATTTAATCTTCAACAAATGGAGTTTCTATCTAAACATTCAAGTTAATAGAGACTATAATTACTTATAAGAGAATTTAAAAATTTTTTGTTTGTAACACACTCATGCATAGAAGAAAAGAGTATGTCAAAATATATTTGTCTATTGATATTTTAAAATTAGATAGAGCATTTTTTACAGAAAAAGATGAAAGTAATAATAAAAAATGTTTCTAAAGAAGAATTAAATATATAAATAAATATAGAATAGATGAAAAATAAAGGTGCTTTTAGATAGTCAAAGATACTATCTAAAAGCATCTTTATTTTATAGAAATTATGCTAAAATGAATAATATTTATATGAGGAAGAAGCTTAATTGAGAAAAAAAATCAAAAGAATACAATAATCACTTGCAAAACTTATACTATTGTGATAGACTTAAATCAAAATTAAGAATTGTAAAAAGAAGGAAAAAAATAGGTAATCATTTTAATGAGTCACAACTTAAAAATAAGATACTAGAATTTAAATAGAATGAAAAGTCTACACATAAATTTAAATTAGTATAAGGAGGAGGAAAATCATATGCCATTAGTATTATCAAATATAGGAGAAGAAGTAGTTATAAAGAAGATTTCAGGAAGTGATAAGACAAGAACCTTTTTAAATAGCATAGGATTTGTAGTAGGAACAAATGTTAAAATAATTTCTAAGATAGATGGCAATTTGATAATAGATGTAAAGGATACTAGAATTGCATTAGATAAAAAAATGGCAAGTAGGATAATAATATAGGGAGGTAGTAACATGAACAAGCTAAAGGATATTAAGTGTGGGGAAACTGTAAAAGTTAAAAAATTAGAAGGAGAAGGAGCTACACGAAGACGTATAATGGATATGGGGATTACAAGGGGTGTTGATGTGTTTGTGAGAAAAGTAGCTCCTCTTGGAGACCCAATTGAAATAACAGTTAGAGATTATGAACTGTCAATTCGTAAATCAGATGCAGAAAAAATTATTGTGGAATAATAAACTTAATTATAGTAGGGTTAATGCAATTATATAGTGAGAATGATTTTCTGTATCAAAAATAATTATGTATCTAAATATTAATGGAGGGAATGGAAATGTCAATAAAAATAGGTCTCATAGGAAATCCTAATTGTGGCAAGACAACAATGTTTAATGGACTTACAGGTTCATCGCAATATGTTGGTAACTGGCCAGGAGTAACAGTTGAAAAAAAAGGTGGAAAATTAAAAGGAAATAAAGATGTAGAAATAGTAGATTTACCAGGGATTTATTCTCTATCACCATATACATTAGAGGAAGTTGTTACACGTAATTTTATGCTTGATGATAAACCAGATGCAGTAATAAATATTGTAGATGCATCAAATATAGAGAGAAATTTATATTTAACAACTCAGGTTTTGGAATTAGGTATACCTACTGTTATAGCTCTTAACATGATGGATGTTGTTAAGAAAAATGGAGATAAGATAAATATTAAAAAATTATCAGAGGTTATAGGTTGCCCTGTAGTAGAAGTAACAGCTGTTAAAGGGCAAGGAATTATGGAAGCTGCTCAAAAAGCAATTGAAATTGCAAGTTGTAACAATAAATTAGATTTTAAGTTACCTTTTGTTGATGAAAGCAAAGGAGCAATAGAAAAAATCGAAAAGATAATAGAGGAAAAAACTCCATATATAGATATGGAAACACGTTGGTTAGCGATCAAGTTATTTGAAAGAGATGAAAATGTTATACAAAAGCTTGATATTTCTAAAGGAATATTAAATGATATAGAAGAAATAACTAGAAGCTGTGAAGATGAATTGGATGATGATAGTGAAAGTATAATCACAGCAAATCGTTATGAATTTATCAGTTCAATAATTTCAAGCATAATAAAGAAAAATAGAAAAGGTAAAGAAACTGTCTCAGATAAAATAGATAAGATTGTAACAAACCGTATATTAGCACTACCTATTTTTGCACTTATAATGTGGGGAGTTTACTACATAGCGGTAAGTTCATTGGGTGCTATAGCAACTGATTGGACAAATGATGTATTGTTTGGAGAAATTATTCAAGGTAATGTAAGTAATTTCCTAGCTTCCGTAAATGTAGCTGATTGGTTACAAGGTCTTGTAGTTGATGGCTTAATTGGTGGAGTTGGAGCTGTATTAGGATTTGTGCCACAAATCATGCTTTTATTTTTACTATTATCAATACTTGAAGATTGTGGATACATGTCACGTGTGGCTTTTATAATGGATAGAATCTTCCGTAAGTTTGGTCTTTCAGGAAAGTCATTTATACCAATGCTTATAAGTTCAGGTTGTGGAGTTCCAGGTGTTATGTCAACTCGTACTATAGAAAATGATAGAGACAGAAAAATGACTATCATGTTGACTACATTTATTCCATGTGGAGCTAAAATTCCAATAATAGCTTTATTTGCAGGAGCACTGTTTGGAGGGGCTTCATGGGTAGCACCATCAATGTATTTCTTAGGAATTGTAATGATAATTGTTTGTGGAATTATATTAAAAAGAACTTCTTTATTTGTTGGAGAACCATCTCCATTTGTTATGGAACTACCTCAATATCATGTTCCTAGTGCAAAAGGTGTTTTAATTCATATGTGGGATAGAGGAAAAGCATTTATAATCAAAGCAGGTACAATTATATTTGTTGCTTGTGGAGTAATATGGTTCTTACAATCATTTAACTGGTCACTACAAATGGTAGATGCAGGAGATAGTATATTGGCTAGTCTAGGAAATATAGTTGCACCAATATTTGCGCCTCTTGGATTTGGAAACTGGCAATCATCAGTAGCAACAGTTACAGGTCTAGTAGCAAAAGAAAATGTAGTTGGAACATTTGGTGTTTTGTTTGGTATATCAGATGCAACAGAACAAGACCCAACACTTCTTGGTTCAGTTGCAAGTATGTTTACAGTAGTTAGTGCATTTTCATTTATGGCATTTAACATGCTTTGTGCACCTTGTTTTGCAGCTATTGGTGCTATAAAAAGAGAAATGGGTTCATGGAAATGGACATGGATTACATTAGGATTTCAAACTTTAACAGCTTATATAGTTGCTCTTCTTATCAATCAAGTTGGAAGTGTACTTTTAGGAACTGGTGGAAGTATTGCTGGGGCAATAATATCTATAGTTATAGCAATAGCTGTAGTATTTGGAGTTTTAACTTATTCAAATCGAACAATAAAAAAAGATAAAATTGGTAATTTGAGCTATATGAAAAATTAGTTCATATAAATAAGGAGTGATGATTATGGCTACATTTGTTATAGCAGCTATTGTGGTAATATTAATGGCATTGGCTGTGATGCATATGGTTAATAACAAAAAAAAGAATGGCAGTAGTTGTGGATGTGCTTGTTCTGGATGCTCAAGTAGTAAGAGTTGCCATGATACTAAAAGATAGATAAAATAAGAGTCTGATAAAAAGTTTAAATTACTTTATTATCAGGCTTTTATTTTTTATATAAATAATAAATTTCATATTTGAAGTCAATTAGACTATATTATATTTTTACTGTATAATTATAGACAAATATATGATTAGGAGGGATTATTGCTAAATACAGCAATATAAATGTTTATTATGTTTAAATTTGATGTGACAAACGAACTTATGTGTATAGCAAGAGGAAGTGGTAAATTTTTTGCTAAAAAAGGTGCTATGGTAGCATTTAAAGGAAATTTTAACTTTGAAAAATTAATATTAGGCCCAAACAATGGCGGTGGTTTAGGTAGAGCATTACTAGGACATGTTCAAAGGTCATTGACAGGAGAACAAATGCCAATAATGGTTGTTGAAGGTGAAGGTGAAATTTACCTAGCACAAAATGCTTATCATGTAGATGTAATATCAATTGACCCAGGTGACTCGATTTGTGTTGAGAGCGAAAACTTATTAGCATTTTCAGAACAACTAGATTATAGTGTAAAATTAATTGGTTCAGGAGTAATATCTCAAAAAGGACTTTTTACTACACATTTAATAAATAAAACAAGCCAAAATCAAGATATTGCCATAATAACAGATGGTAACCCTCTGATACTTGAAGGGCCTTGTTGTGTTGACCCAGATGCGTTAGTAGCATGGACTGGAAGGGAACCATATCCTAAAGTAGCAAAACTATCATGGAAAACTTTTGTTGGTCAGACTTCAGGGGAATCTTATCATATGGAGTTTGTTGAACCTGGCCAAATAGTTATTATACAACCATCGGAGAGATTGTCTAGTCTGAATACAGATGCAACACCTTCTGACAGAATGAGGTCAGGTGGAGTAAGAATTGGCATAGATTAATTTTTATAGTGCATTTTAATTGTGATTTAAAATATATTTAAAGAATAAAAATGGTAGCAGGGGTAGGTATATTAAAAAGGAGTTTTAGATGCTGGAGAGAATTCATAAAAAGTTTAAAGGATATTACATTTTCTTACTAATCTTAATTTTATGGAAAATTGTATGTGTTTTAGGTATATGGAGTAGCTATATTTTGCCTCCACCTGAAAGAGTTTTCGAAACTTTTATAAAAATGATAAATGATGGTTCTATTTTTTTAAATGTTTATGCTAGTGTTAAGAGGATATTTATAGGTTTTTTAATAAGTTCATTGATAGCAATACCACTTGGAATCGTATTTGGTGTAAATAAAAAAATGTATGAGTATTTCAAGCCACTATTTGAATTTATGAGAAGTACACCTCCACTAGCTTTAATACCTATGCTGATTTTATGGTTTGGTATAGGTGAAGAGTCTAAAATTATAATTATAGTTTTAGCATCGTTTTTCCCAATATTTTTAAATACGCTAAAAGGGATAAAAAATTGTGACAGTAAATTAATCGAAGTAGGAAAGTCTTTTAATTTATCTAAGAAAAGAATTTTTTGCAAAATAATAATTCCTAATTCTATGTTAGATATTATTGTTGGACTTAGTCTAGGTCTTGGGTATAGCTTTAGAGCTATAATTGGTGCAGAACTTATTGCGGCTTCTTCTGGTTTAGGATACTTGATTTCTGATGGTAAGGATATGTCAAGAACTGATATTGTACTGGTTGGAATTTTTGTTATTGGTTTTTTAGGTATACTTTCAGATTATCTATTTTCAATGGCAATAGCAAAATTTAGCAAAGGGAAGCAGGTTGATTTAAATGGTTAGAAATGGATTTTTATTAGAGAATATACATAAAAAGTATTTAGTTGATAATAAAGAACATTTAGTGCTTGATGATATATCATTGAGTATATCTAGCGAAGAAATAACGGTTATATTAGGGGAAAGTGGCTGTGGGAAGACAACTTTGCTTAGAATTTTAGCAGGTCTTGAAAGTGCTACTAGTGGAAATGTATATTTTTTTTATAATGATAAAAAGTGTATCCCAAAAGTAGGGGTTGTTTTTCAAGAAAGTAGACTAATGCCATGGCTAAATGTAAGTGAAAATATACTTTTACATACTGAAAAAAATAATAGAAATAAGGTTGATTTAGATAGATATTTAAAGATGATGAAACTTGAAAAGTTTAAAAACTCATATCCAAATGAGCTCTCAGGAGGAATGGCTCATAGAGTAAGTATTGCAAGAGCTCTTTCTTTTAACCCAGATATTCTATTGATGGATGAACCATTTGCTGCATTAGATTATTTTACAAGAAGAAAAATGCAAAAAGAAGTAGTAAATATCCATAAAAATACTAAAAAAGGGGTAGTATTTGTAACTCATAATATCGAAGAAGCTATGGAAATAGCAAAGAAAATAATTGTTTTTAGTAAAAATAAAGGGATTAAACAATTTAGTGTCGAAGATGAATATAATAGAGATTTAACTAAAAGCTATTATATAAGCTTAAAAAAAGAAATATTAAGGGAATTGGGGGAGTTTTAAGTGATTAAAAGAAACAAAAAAATTTTAGCAGTAATGACATCTTTAGTAATGGTATTGGTTGGTACTGTGGGATGTTCAACAAAAGAAGAGGGTAATAAAGATGTTCCTACAAAAAAAGAGACTAGTTTACCTAAGGAAATAAATTTAACCTATGTAAAGTCTCCACTTAATGTTCCAAGTATACTGGAAAAGAAGGATGATTCATTTGGTAAGGAATTTAAAAAGGATAATATAAAAGTTAATTTTCATGAACTAACAACAGGCCCAGAACAAACTCAGGCACTAGCTGCTGGAGAATTAGACTTTTTGCATGCATTAGGTGGAACATCTGCTATAATAGCTGCTTCTAATGGAGTTGGGCTTAAAATTACAAATATCTATAGCAGATCACCAAAAGGATATATGCTTATAACTAACAATGAAAATATCAAATCTATAAAAGATTTAAAAGGTAAGAAAATTGTAGGGCCAAAAGGGACTATACTTCATCAATTATTGATTGCTGCACTTGCTAAGGAAGGTTATACTATAGATGATGTTGAATATGTAAACATGGATATTCCTAGCGCTGCCTCTGCATTAGAAAGTAAAAGTGCTGATGTTGCAATGCTTGCAGGTCCAGTAGCTCTAAAAACAATAAATGCAGGTAGCAAAATGATAGTAAATGGAGAAGGTTTAGTTAGTGGAATAATAGTTACTGCAGTAAGTGATGATTTTTCTCAAAAATATCCTGAATTAGTAAAAAGATTTATGAAAGTTCATGAAGAAACTTTAAAATATATGGATGAAAATAAAGATAAGGTAATGGAAGATGTATCAAAAGAAGTTGGTTTAACTTTAGATGAAACAAAGGAAATGTATTCTTGGTATGATTTTAGTTCTAAGATAACAGATAAGGATATAAAAGAGTTAGAGGATACACAAGAATTCTTGATGTCTAATGGAATGCAAGAAAAGAAAATAAATATTAAAGATATGTTATATAATCAAAATTAGTATATTAAAATAGAAAATACATCCTTAAGTTATTGTGGTAATAACATGATAAAAAAGGATGTATTTTTATTTTTAATTATTTTATAGAATTAAATCTAATTAGAAACAGCTTACTATTTTATCTACACTTATGTAGTCAAGCAATTTTCTCATTTTTTTACGATGAAGCAAAAACTTAGAATATGTGTCTTCTGATTGTTTTGGATCACCGTAAACTTTCCAATATTTAATCATAGAAACTTCACAGTTACTATATCCCATAAATCCAATCACATCTTTAAGGGGATATCCTAAAAAAATACCTATTTCATCAGGAAAAGTATCAGTTTTAAGTTTTTCAACTAGATGCTCTAAATAAGCATTTACATTAGTATTTTGTTTGTATCCTAAAAACTTCAAAAAATTTACTGTTTTTTTACATTTTAATCTTTCTGACAATGCAGTTTTATTTACAAATAATATTTTTAATCCTTTTTTTTCTTTATCAATAGCTATAAAATCTATCTTTTTACACTTATATAAATATTTGTAAATATCACTAATTTTTTCCTCTCTATTTACGTCAGTAAATGAAATATTTATTATTTCAGCAGGTTTAGAGCCTAAAAAAACTGGACCTAAAACTTCTAAAAGCCATTTTATATATGATGATTCAATTTTATTCTTACAACAAAATTGTGAATTGCAACAATGCATAAAAGATAACCTCCTTCAAATGAAAACTAATATCAATTAATTAAATTATACTATGAATGATAATCAATATCAATAATAAAATTATATTTTTTTATTTAATTACTTATCTATTATAATTTCCCAAAAAATAAATTATAAATTGTTTAATTTTAGTAAATAAAAAATAAAAATATAGAAATACTAAATGTAAGAAAGAGAATTATTAAAACTTTTTGTAATATAAAACATCTAGGAGGGTAATAAAAATGAAATTAAAAAGAACTTTATTTGTAGGACTTGCGTTAGTATTAGCTATAGGTATGACAGCATGTACTAAAAAAACTGAACAACCAGATGAAAATGCAGGAAAAAATCCAAACGAATCAGTAAATAACAATGAAGGCTATATGAATTATTATTCAACAAGCTATAATGATTATATAGCAGGTTTAAATAGATATTCTATTTATGATACTCCAGAAAGTATAAATAATCAGTTTAAGGATAAAGAATATCCAGGAAATGAAAAATATTTAAGTGATGTAAAGGCAGCATATAAAGACAGTAGAGATAAAATACAATCATTTGTAGATTCTCTTAAAAAAGATGGTAAAACAGAAGATGCTGAATTAAAGAAAATGAATGATGAATTAATAACTGAAGGTGAAAGATTAGTAAAGGATATAGATTCTAGACTAGCAAAATTAGATAAAGTATCTGACGAAGATATGAAAAAAGGTCAAAATGACTTTATGAAATTAGTTCATGGAACAGAAGATGTTGGAAATGATATAGGTAGTGGTTTTAGAAAAATGATAAAAGATATGAATGATAGATTAGGAATAACAGGAAACAATAAAAAATAGTTATTTATCTTTAATTAGGAATAATAAAAAATAAAAATTTTAAATAAATTTATTGACAAATATTATTAATAAATATATTATATATAACATAGCAACAAATGATAATCGAATTAAATTAAATAACGTCTTATCAAGAGTGGTGGAGGGACTGGCCCTTTGAAACCCGGCAACCAGTATATTTTATATACATTGGTGCTAAATCCTGCAACTGATATAGTTGATAGATGAGTATAAATAGCTTTTTAAGCCTGAGTTTATACTCAGGCTTTTATTTTGTTAGATACAAATTTAAAATACATAAATAAAAATAAACATACAAATTGAGCAGAATATGTGGGGAGGAAATTTTATGGTTAGCATAAAAAATGTTAATAAGTATTATGGAAAGACTCAAGTACTTAAAGATGTAAGTATTGAGATAGAATCTGGAGAAATCTTTGGGATAATAGGTCATAGTGGTGCTGGAAAATCAACACTACTTAGATGCATAAATGGGCTAGAAGAATATCAAGAAGGTAGTGTGCTTGTATCTGATAAGGAAGTAAAGTCATTAAATGAAAAGCAAATGAGGGATTTAAGAAAAGAGTTAGGAATGATTTTTCAACACTTTTCATTACTTGAAAGAAAAACAGTATTTGATAATGTAGCATTACCTTTAGAGTGTTTTGGATATACAAAGGCAGAAATTAAAAAAAGAGTTTTAGAGTTACTAGAAGTGGTTGGTATATCTGAAAAGAAAAATGATAAACCAAGAAACTTAAGTGGTGGTCAAAAACAGAGAGTTGCAATTGCTAGAGCTTTAGCACTAAACCCACAAGTACTTCTTTGTGATGAAGCAACTTCAGCACTAGACCCAAATACTACAAAATCAATTCTTTCATTACTTGAAGATATAAACAAAAACCTAGGAATAACAATAATAGTTGTAACTCATCAAATGGAAGTTATAAAACAAATTTGCGGAAGAGTGGCAATAATGGAAAATGGAGAGGTATTAGAAGTAGGAGATACAGAAGAAATTTTCTTGAGAAATACTAAGGGACTTAGAAAATTAATAGGTGAAGAAAGTATAATTTTACCAAAAGGAACAAATATAAAAATACTATTCCCTAAAGACATTTCTAATGATGCTATTATTACAACAATGGCAAGAGAGTTAAACATAGATGTATCTATAATATTTGGGAAATTAGAACAATTTAAAGAGGATATTTTAGGTTCACTTATTATAAATGTTTCAGATAAAAGCGGAGAGAAAGTAAAACAGTATCTTACAGATAAGGACATAAGATGGGAGGAAATGATAAATGAATAGTCTAATTGATTTTTTAACAACACTATTTCCAAATGCATTACTACAAACTTTATATATGGTCATAGTACCAACTGTAGTGGCAACAATATTAGGATTTATACTAGCAATTATATTAGTAGTGACAAAACCAGATGGATTAAAACCAAATAGCACGATTAATAGTGCACTAGGATTTATAGTAAACATATTTAGAAGTTTCCCGTTTATGATACTTATAGTTGCAATGATTCCAATAACAAGATTAATTGTTGGAACAAGTATAGGAGAAACTGCTGCAATAGTACCAATAACTATTGGTGCAGCACCATTTATCGCTAGGATTATAGAAAGTTCATTAAATGAAGTTGATAAGGGACTAATAGAAGCTGCCAAATCTTTTGGAGCTACAAAAAAACAAATAGTATTTAAAGTTATGATAAAAGAAGCAATGCCTTCAATTGTATCTGGAATTACATTGTCAGTAATTTCTATACTTGGTTATACAGCTATGGCAGGTGCAGTAGGAGCTGGTGGACTAGGTAATATAGCACTTATTTATGGATACCAAAGATTTGATACAGCAGTAATGGTTTATACAGTAATAGCACTTGTAATACTAGTTCAAATAATACAAGGTTTAGGAAATCTAGCGTATAAGAAACTAAAATAATTTAATCAATAAAACATTTTTAAAGGGGGAGTAAAAAATGAAATTAAAAAAATTATTATCAGTAGCATTAGTGTCAGCAATAGCAATATCAGCAGTAGGATGTTCAAACAAAGAGGATAAAAAAATATTAGTAGGGGCATCATCAAATCCACATGCAAAAATATTGGAAGTTGCAAAACCTTTATTAAAAGAAAAAGGATATGATTTAGAAGTAAAGATATTTGATGATTATGTGCTTCCAAATACAGCCTTAGATGAAGGTTCTTTGGATGCTAACTTCTTTCAACATATTCCATTTCTAGAGGAGACTGTTAAGGAAAAAGGATATAAACTTACTTATACATCTAAAGTTCATATAGAGCCAATGGGATTCTATTCAGAAAAAGTTAAATCATTAGATGAAGTAAAAGATGGAGCAGTTATAGCTGTACCAAATGATGCGACTAATGGAGCTAGAGCACTTAAATTATTAGCAAAACATAAATTAATAGAAGTAAAAGATGGCGAACTTATAACTAAAAAAGATATAACTAAAAATCCTAAAAATATACAAATAAAAGAAATGAATGCAGAACAATTACCAACAGTATTAAAAGATGTTGATGGAGCAGTAATAAATTCTAATTATGCTTTAACAGCTAATTTAAATCCTACTAAAGATGCAATAGTAATAGAATCAAGTGATTCTCCATATGTAAATATAATTGCTTGTAGAGAAGATAATAAGGATAGTGATAAGATTAAAGCTTTATCAGAAGCTATGAATAGTAAAGAAGTTAAAAAGTTTATACAAGATGAATATAAAGGAAGTATCGTTCCAGCTTTTTAAATTAAATATACAAAATCTATAAAATGAGTAAAATTTTAAAAACTTTACTCATTTTTTTTTATAACTAGAAAGTGACAAATTTTTTGGGAGAATTGTGGTAACATATTTATAGATAAAACTATATAAAAATGAAGAAGTGGTGGGGAATATGGAATCTAAGGGAACTTTAAGGAAGAATAAGGTCTATATATTGGCTAATGGGTTATTTTTAATTATTGCACTTTTGAATATAAATTTGTATACAGTTTCCATAAATATGTATAGGATAATTTTACTTTGGATATTTGGATATTCTATAGTTTATATAACTAGTTTTGAAAAAGATGAATTTATAAATATACTAAAATTAGGATGCCTTGTATTAGTTTTTGTGGGGATTTTAGGCATAGCAGAATTAGAGATTCAAAAATTCCAAGTTATGATACTCAATTTAAGTATAATTAATATATCTACATTTATATACTTAACAATTTCTAAAATAAAAAAACTGAGAATAAGTCATTTGTTGATTTTCAACAGTACTTTTGTAATAGTAGATTATTTTCTACGAAGTATTTTTAATAACTTTTATTTGAATATGATTATTATGTCAATTAATATTGTCATATCTTTGTTCAATTTATTGTTTGTATTAAACAAAATCAATAGTGAAGCTGAACATTATAGCTTAATAAAAAATTTATCATACTTTGCTTTATTTGCAACTATTATAGGTTTTATAACAACTTGTCAAATTAGTATAGTAGATACAGATAGATTAATAGGAGTAGTGTATTTATTGTTATGTAATCATACTTACTATGTGTATGTATACAGTCTAAGTAATAGAATAGTATATCCATATTATGAATTAAATTCAATAAATAAGAAGTTAAGTAAAAAGTCAGAACAATTAAGTAAGATAAATCTAGCAATAGAAAAGGATATGACTATACAGAAAACATTAAAAAATTACATAGATGAAAGAAAGGAGTTATTAAGACAAGCACTTGATACTATACCAAATGTATGGATAATAACAGATTATGATTTTAATATAAGTTATACAAATAATGCATTTAAAGATGAATTTTCAAAGGACATGAAAAACTTTTATCACATATTAAATTTTATAAAAGAAGATGAGTGTGTAGCTGAAAAGCTAAAAAAATTTGATAAGGATATAAGTATAATTGATAAACAAGTAGAGCTAAATAATAAAATATATTTGCTAAGTTTAAGTAATAATGAAGAAGAAAGTAATTATTTAATAAGCTTAAATAATATTACAAATGAAATAAAAATGGATAAAGAGATAAGGGCTATAAATAAAGATTATGAAAATATAATATTAAATATACCCTCTCCTATACTTGTAAGAAGTGCAGAAGGTGGTATAAAGAAGAATAAAGTAATAAGCATAAATAAAAAATATGAAAAGAGTTTTAAATGTACATCAAAAGAGCTAGTTAATATGACATTAGAAAAATATTTTGAAACTTTTAACATAGATTTCTTTGATAATAGAGACTTTAAAAGATTAAATCTAACAAAAGAAAAGAAAGCTGAAATAGTAAGTTATAATGATACAGCAAATTGTATAGTTAATTTTGTAATGTCTGATTCAGATGGTGAAGAACATGTTGAAGAAGTGAGAGTTGGAGATTATTGGTCAAATAATAAATTATTTAAGTTACTTACATTTAGAGATATAACCAAAGAAATAAATATACTTAGAACAGTAAATGAACAAAAAATAATATATGAAAAATTATTAGATGCTATACCAGAGGCTATTTTTCTTGAAGATTTAAGTACATCAAGAGTACTTTATACAAATAGAGCTTTTAGAGAATTATTTGGAATATCAAGTGATGTACTAGGAGTAACAACACAAAAATATAGAAATATCTTGGTAAAAAAATACATAAACAATTTAAATATAGGTGAAAGAGAAAAAAGTATTCATATAGTAAATGAAAACAATCATATTAAAGAAGTAAATATGATATCAAGAACCTTATACTTTGGACAGAAGAGAAGTAGAGTGAGAATCATTAAAGATTTAAGTGTACAAAGAGAGTCTGAGAGACTTAAAAAAGCATTAATAAAACAAAGACAGTATGACCAGATGAAGATGGAGTTCTATGCTAATATATCTCATGAACTCAAGACTCCTTTAAATAATATCTATAGCTCAGTTCAGCTTATCGAGAATCTTTATAAAAAAGGCAAGATAATTGACTGTCAAGATATATTAAGAGAACACATAAAAATAACTAAACAAAACATGTTTAGATTATTAAGATTAATAGATAATATAATAAATATTTCTCAAGTTAAATCAGAAATATATAAGATTAAAGCAGTTAACTTTGATATTATCGATATAACAGAAAGAATAGTTACATCCATTAGCAGTTATGCAAAATCTAAGGGAATCGACTTAGTTTTTGATACAAATGAGGAAACTATGAGAGTAGGTCTTGACCCAGAATCTATAGAAAGGATAATATTGAATATATTATCAAATGCTATAAAGTTTACTTTAGAAGGTGGAGAAATACTTGTAGGAATATATAAAGAAGGTGCAAATGTAGAAATACTTATAAAAGATACTGGAATAGGTATAGAAAAGGAAAAATTAAATGACATATTTAATAGATTTAAACAAATTGAAAATAGTGGTATATCAAACGAATTCGGCAGTGGAATAGGATTGTGTCTTGCAAAATCGTTAATTGAAATTCAAAATGGAGAAATTTATATAGATAGTAAATTAGGAGAAGGAACAGAGGTGAAAATCATATTCCCAATTAAAGAAGTAGTTGAAGAAGTCTATGATAAATCAAATTACAATGATAATATTGAAAAATTCGAGATAGAATTTTTTGATATATATAAGTAGTAAATATTGAAATCCATTATTTTATATATTAATATACAATTAAAAGCAGACTAATTTTACTTATAATTTTAGCTGTATTTAACTGACTATAAATAAACTTTATGAGGTGAAATTTTGGAAAAGGATTTTTTTAGGAAAAATGGAATTGATTTAGCTAAATCTATATTAGGTAAATATTTAATAAGAAAGTATGAAAATAAAACAATTGTTACCAAGATAGTAGAGACAGAGGCATACATGGGTATAAATGACAAAGGTGCACATGTATATGGTGATAAAAGAACTGAGAGAACTAAGCCTCTGTATTTAGATGGTGGACATATATATGTTTATTTAATTTATGGTATGTACAATTGTCTAAATCTATCAGCAAATATAGAAAATGTACCAGAGTGTGTGTTGATAAGAGGTGTGGAACCAATAACTTCTTTAGATGAGATATCTATAAATAGATATAATAAATTGTATGATAATTTGAGTAAGTATCAAATAAAAAATATTACTAATGGACCAGGAAAACTTTGTAAGGCTTTAAAAATAGATAGAAGCTTAAATAGTAAGAGTATAATGGGTGAAGAATTATATATAAGTGACTTTTATTATGATAATGAAGGAAAAAAGGTATGTAGTGAAGGCGAATTGGATATAAAAATTAGTAAACGTATAAATATAGACTATGCAGAAGAAGCAAAAGATTTTTTATGGCGTTTTTATATAGAGTAAGTACTGATATCAATAAGATATATATTTATAAAAATTATTTTTTATAAATATATATCTTATTTTTTACAGAATTTTTATTTTAGTATAAATAAATTTATAGAGGAGAAGATGTATTTTTAGTAGATTTTTATAATTATTTTCAATTGTTTTGTTTATACAAACAAAGATATATTTCAATAAAATAAGTATGATAATATTATACTATAAAATAAATGAATATTAACTTTTGGACGCATTTTATTAAGAATAGTCGTGTTTATACATAAAGTTGGTTTATTTTATATTAAACAGATTATTTATTACAACAAATAATTATTTATAAAAAATAGAAAAATTTTGACAAAAAAAGAAAGTATCTTTAGAATAGAGATATATTTAAAATCGTATGATTGAGGTTATAAGATGATTTCATATGCTTTGTTATGAAAATTATTGTTAGACAGAAAAATTAAAAATGGAATTTAAAAAGATGATAAATATTTTGATAACGATTGCTAAATTAGGAAATAACAAGGCTGTATCTGTATAAACATTAGAAAAATATGTATAGTTTTGGACTATAAAATATAAGATGTTGTATAAATAAAAAAAGGCATTGAATAGATACTATTAAATTGTAAAATTATGTTATAATTATTATAAAGGATGTAAGAATCTGTAGAAATAGCAATATAATAAGTTTAATTTTTAATAGTTAAATTCAAATAAACTATATAATGCAATGTACACAAATTAAAGATAGTAATCTGATAAAAATTATACTAATAAGATTTATATATTATAAACTATATAAATAATAAAGCAAATTATATGAATAACTTAAGTTTTATAATATAGTTTTATAATATAAAAAAAGTAATAATAATCAGATATATTAAAAAATATAGAAATAATTAATAACTTTTACTAAATTAGGTAGAGACATATACAATAATAAATTATAAATAATGATAAATGTGTAGACAAAAGAAAGTGAATAAATTATATTTATACTAATAAAGTTTTTTCGAGGTGAAATATTATAGATATAATAGCCTATATTTATATTCTTATATTTATATTATGAAAAAATTAAAATTATTTAGGGGTGATGGTTTTGAATAAGGACATAGGAGCAAAAATAAAGCAACTTAGAACTCAAAAACAAATGACACTGAAAGATATGAGTGAGAAAACAAACTTATCAATTGGATTTTTGTCACAACTTGAAAGAGGATTAACAAGTGTGGCAACAGATTCATTGGGTAAAATAGCAAATGTATTGGATGTAGATTTGACTTACTTTTTTATGAAGCCAAAGGAGCATAAGAGACCTGTATTAAGAAGTTATGAAAAAGAAGTTTTTGATGTAGAAAATTCAACATTTATACATTATCATTTATCATCTAATTTAAAAGAAAAAACTATGTTACCAAGATTAATTGAAATTCTTCCAAGTAAAAGTAGTGAAGAAATTTGTTGCTATGTACATAGTGGTGAAGAATTTGTATATGTTTTAGAGGGCACTCTTACAGTGTTTTTGGGTGATGAGCAAATTGAAATGTATCCAGGTGATACAATACACTACAATAGTGAAAAGAACAATCACAATTGGGTTAACTATACTAATAAGATGGTAAGAATTTTAGTGGTAAGTATACCAAATCCATTTGAAAATTCTGATACAGTTAAAGAAGCTTAAAATTTAGTTACTACTTATTTAAGGAGGAGTATTACAGTGAAAAAAATTGGATTTATAGGTGCAGGAAATATGGCCAGTGCTATGATAGGTGGTATAGTAAATTCAAAATTAGTTGAACCTAATATGGTAACAGCATCAGCATATACTCAAGGAACTCTTGATAGAATACATGCAAATTTTGGTATAAATACTACAAAAGATTCAAAAGAGGTTACTAGAAATTCTGATATAGTAATTGTAGCTGTTAAGCCAGACATATATGATGATATTTTAGAAGAGATAAAAGATTTTGTAGATGATAGTAAAATTATAGTTACAATAGCAGCAGGAAAATCTATAAAAGATATAGAGGCAATTATAGGTGAAAATAAAAAAATAGTTAGAACTATGCCTAATACTCCTGCACTTGTAAATGAGGCTATGTCTTCAATATCTATAAATAAAAATATAAAAGATGAAGACTTAGAAGCAGTGGTAGAAGTATTTAGTTCTTTTGGAAACACTGAAGTCGTACCAGAATATCTTATAGAAGCAGTGATTGGAGCGAGTGGTTCTGCACCAGCCTATGTGTTTTTGTTTATAGAAGCTATTGCAGATGCAGCAGTAATTGCAGGAATGCCAAGACAACAAGCATATAAATTTGCAGCACAAGCAGTTATGGGTTCTGCAAAAATGGTACTTGAAACAGGAAAACATCCTGGTGAACTAAAAGATATGGTATGCTCACCTGGAGGGACTACTATAGAAGCAGTTAAAGTCCTTGAAGAGGAAGGTTTTAGAGCATCTGTTATAAAAGCTATATGTGCATGTATAGAAAAATCTCAAAAAATGAGTGAGTAACTAAGAATTTATTGGAAATAAAAAGAATTGCCTTTTATAGAAAATTTCTATGTTAGGCAATTCTTTTTTTTACTTAATTTTTAAAATAAGCCTGAAAGCCAATTTTTTATTTTTTCAAAGAAACCAACTGAGTCGTCAGTATTGGATTGATTTTCAGAATTATTAGTTGTGTTATTTTCACCTGATTGAGAGCTACCATTATTTTCACTATTATTTTCTGAATTATTTGTATTGCTATTATCATTAGAGTTGGTATTATCTTGTGGATCTATTTGAACACCATCTGTAGAGTTTATCACAGCATTTGAGCCAAGAGACTCATCATTAGTGTTATTTAAGATTCCTAGATCTTTTTTATCTCCTCCTGAGAATAAACCAGAGAACCAATCTCCTATTCCACTAAACCATCCACCTATAGTATCTAGTATTCCAGAGCCCTTAACACTTTCACCTAATTTTTTTAATTGTTCATTTACATTATTTGATACATTGTCTAATGTATTTTTCATGTTGTTGTAATCATAATCCTGGTCAGCTATTTTTTTCATTACACCTTGAATTTGCTCTTTTTGTTCTGGTGTAATAGTAATATTGTAATTATTTACAACATTATTTATTGTGTTGGCTATTTGATTAGTATCCTTTGTACCATTTTTTACAATTTCTGTTTTTATATCATTCATTACACCAGTTGCTTTTTCTTGACCTATATCATCTCCTAAATCACCTGTAACTACTAACTCTTCAGAAGCAATTTCCTTTTTTGTTTCGTCAAGTTTTTTTCCTGATGCATCTTCAAATGCTTTCATAATTCCTGTCAATGCACCAGTACCACTTACAGGATATGGAGCAGCAGCAATAACATTTGCATTTTCAAGGCCAGCTGTTGTAAGTGTTGAAGCAATCATTGAGCTAGTTACCCAAGTTAAATTTGCTGTTTTAACATTAATGCCATTGCCTTTTGTTGTAGGCTCAACATATGAGCAAGAAATAGTAACTTTACCAAGTTGGCTCTCTGTTGCAACACCTTGTAAATATTGTCTTTCTTCTGCATTTGTTACATCTAAAACTAAGACTTGGTCTTTTTTAACTCCAAAATAATTAAGCATTTGTTGCTTTTGAGACTCTGATAAGTTAGCTCCAAGTGTAACAACATTTGTACCATCTGCATAAGCAAGGTTTAAACTTCCAAACACAAGCATAGTAGATATAATAATAGAGCTAATTTGTTTTTTAAACTTCATAATAATCCTCCTAGATTTAACATACATTACATTTTCAATATATATTTTATCAATATATTGAATAAAAATATGTGCTACATTTCTATTATACTAAATATAAACTATTTTTTAAATCAATGCGATTACAAGTTTGTAATAAAAAAGGTAATATAAGGTAAATAATAAAAAAATAATTTTTATAAGAGATTGAAAAAACAATTAATGTAGTATACTATAATATAGAAATGATTATGATAATGTTATAGAATCGGAAGGAGAAAAAATAAATGTCAAAAGAATTAGTAAAAGATAGAGTAATAAAATATTTAATAGAAGATTTATTAGTACCTCAGGATATGATTGATACAAATGTTGAATTAGCAGAATTTGAAGAAGGTGCAGAGGGAACTTTAGATATTATTGTAAATGTTAAAGATGATGAGGATTATTACGCTCCAGTAATGATAGTACAGTGTTTAGATGAAGATGTAGAATTAGAAGGGGAAGTTTTACAAAAACAAATAGAATTTCTAGAAGAAGTAGATAACATAACTATGTCAGGTAGATTGGTTTTAACTAATGGTGATGCTATGATGTATGCTGATTGGAGAGGCGAAGAGTATGATACTGAGGCAGCACTTCCAACTTATGACATAATGGTAAAAGAGTTTAATGAGATGGAACAACAAGTTAAAGCTTTAGAAGAAGAACATCATCATCACGATGAAAATTGTGGATGTGGATGCAATCATCATGAAAAGTAAATAACAAGCATATATATATAAAAAGACTGTTTAATTAACAGTCTTTTTTTAGACATATATCAATTTAAAAACTTAGGATATAACAATATATAATAAAATAAATTATATATATAAGAAGGATATTAGGGTTAGAAGTAGAATAATATTATAGGTATAGTTTTTATAACTTTGTATACATAATATACAAAACAACTTATTTGAAGAAGAGGATATTATGTAATTGCAGATTATGTAGTTTTAAATTATTTATTTTTGTTTTAGCAAATTCTATGAATAGAAGGGGTTTGATTATGGATACTAAAAAAGAAAATAATTATGAAAATTATATTTGTGTGGGTTCATCAAATGTATCAAATGCGATGAAAATGTATTTAAAGGAAATTGAGGAATACAAAATGTTGTCAGCGGGAGAAGAGGTAGAGCTGGCAAAGGAAATAATCAACTCATCTTCAGTAGCAAAGGAAAAGTTTATAAATTCAAATTATAGGTTGGTAGTGAGCATAGCAAAAAGATATAAAAGAGATAGTATTGATATGCTAGATTTAATTCAAGCGGGAAATATAGGACTTATAAAAGCAGTAGAGAAGTACGATTATAAAAAAGGATACAAATTTAGCACTTATGCCACATGGTGGATAAAACAAAGCATAACAAGATATATTGATGATTGCGAAAATACTATTAGAATACCTATACATCTTCACCAAAGAATAAATTTTGTAAAGAAAAAGAAACAAGAACTTTTAAATGTATTATTAAGAGAACCAACTGTAGATGAGATTGCAGATGCTTGTGGTCTTGAGGTTGAGAAAGTATTGGAATTATTAAAACGAGATAAAAATGTTGTATCTTTGGATACACCATTAAAAGAAGATGAAGATAGTAGTTTAGTTGAATTTATACCATCAGATGCTGATTTTAAAGATGTTGTAATGTATGAAGTGGAACAACATAATTTAAAAGAAAAAATAGAAGAATTACTTACAGGTCTTGGAGAACAAGAACAGCAGGTTTTGAGAATGAGATTTGGCATTGATGATGATGACCCTAAGACATTAGAACAGATTGGAAAAGTGTTTGGAGTTACTAGAGAAAGAATAAGACAAATAGAAGCTAAAGCAATAAGAAAATTAAGACATCCAAGTAAATTAAAACAATTAAAGCATTTTTATTAATATTTTAAAGCTAATATAAAAGAAAGTAGGAGAAAGATTCTCCTGCTTTTATTTTTTCTTTTGTTATACTTACGCATAGTCAATAATGGTTTTTCAATAGGAAAACATGAAGTTAATAAAATAAAAATTACTTCTACATTACTTTAACTTGTAGAAAAGTTGAGTTTTTACTAGCTTAGTGACGATTATTAATAATCATATTGATATATTTTCTTTAAAATGCACTTATATATTTCTGTTAAGTATTCTTCATTGAGGAGAATACTTTTTTAAATTTTCTTTAAATGAATAGTTATTTAGTAAAAGTGATTAAAATTTTTCAAAATAGATAAAATATGTTAAAATATAACTTAAAAATGATTATATATTTTCCTTATGTGGAGATTATTAAGTTATAAGAAATGAATAAAATGAAATTTGAATATATAACCAATATAAGTGTTTTTGTTTTACCAAGATTAGAAAATAATAACTCCATTTCTGTGAGCTCAATTAAATTTATACTATTAGATTTAAATTGTAATTATAGAAAATGTTGTAGAAATAAAAAACATGAAGGTAATATTATTTATGATATATTAAAAAATAAACAACTACTATTATCTTTGTAAAATGTAGGAATAATATATTAAATTATATATAATAGGCTGGCTTTTACTGAACTAAAAGAAGTGTGTTAGAAGTGGAGTGATAAAATGAGCAAGGTAGCTAAAGCAACTTTTTACTTGATGATAGTTACTGTAATATCTAAGATTCTTGGCATGGGTAGAGAATTAGTTTTATCGTCAATTTATGGAACAGGTTTGTATACAGAAAGTTATTTGACAGCTATGAATATACCAAATATTATATTTGCAGCAATAGGAACTGCTATAGTTACTACTTTTATACCAATGTATCAAGATATAAGTAGTAAACAAGGTGAAAAACAAGCAGTAAAATTTTTAAACAATGTTTTAAATATAATAGTTGGTATATGCATAATTGTAGCTATACTGGGTGTGATTTTTTCAAAACAACTTGTGAGTATATTTGCTATAGGATTTGAAGGCGAAAGATTTGAGCTTACTGTAAAATTTACTAAAGTACTTATAACAGGAATAATATTTATAGGTATCACTAGTGTTATGTCAGCATTTTTACAAATAAAAGAAAATTTTATTATAGTTGGATTTGGTAGTATCCCCTATAATATAGTAATAATTATTTCAATAATGATAAGTACCGTATTTGGACCATATGTACTTCCAGTTGGTGCTGTAGTTGCTATGATAGTTCAGCTACTTTTTTACCTGTTTTTTGTTAAAAAAACAGATTACAAATATTCATTTTACTTAGACTTTAAAGATGATAGTCTTATAAAATTGCTGGCATTACTTTCACCAGTGTTTATAGGTGTTGCTGTTAATCAAGTAAACTCATTAGTTGATACAACTTTAGCATCTACATTAGTTAAAGGTAGCATACCAGCACTTACTTATGCAGATAGGCTAAATGGTTTTGTTACAGGGACATTTACAGCCTCAATAGTGTCTGTTATGTATCCCATGCTGTCGAAATTAAGTGCAGAGAATAATCAAAAAAAATTTACAAGTTCAGTTAAATCTAGTGTCAATATGATAATAATTTCTATGATTCCTATTTCAGTTGGGTCTATTGTTTTTGCAAATCCAGTTGTTAGAATTATATTTGAAAGAGGAGCTTTTGATGCTAGAGCAACTCAAATGACAGCAACTGCTTTAGTTTTCTATGCAGTTGGAATGACTGCATTCGGACTTAGAGATATATTAGGTAAAGTTTTTTATTCATTACAAGATACAAAAACACCTATGGTAAATGGTATTATATCTGTTTGTGTAAATATAGTGCTAGATTTAATTTTAATAAAACCTATGGTTCATGGTGGTCTTGCTCTTGCAACTAGTTCATCATCAATTGCATGTATATTGTTACTTTTCCTAAATTTAAGAAGGAAAGTAGGTTATTTTGGACAAGATAAGATAATAAAAGCAACCTTAAAATCATTAGTAGCATCAGTTATTATGGGAATTTTATCATATTTTACGTATAAATTTATATTTGGACTTTTAGGAGTAGGTAGACTTAACGAATTAGTATCATTAACCATTTCAGTAATAGTTGGAGGTGGAATTTATACATTACTAATGACCATTTTTAAAGTTGAAGAAGTTGATATGATATTAAATATTGCCAAAAGAAAGTTACACTTAAAAAACTAGTTTAACTATATTAATTATATATTTAGGAGGATTTTATGAAACACATATTAAAAACGGTAGACCATACTATTTTAAAGGCTATAACGACATGGGAAGATATTAAGGTTTTATGTGATGAGGCTATAAATATGAATGTAGCATCAGTTTGTATACCACCATCATATGTAAAAAGAGCAGCAGAATATTTAAATAGTAAAATAAAGGTATGTACAGTAATAGGATTTCCTCTAGGATATCAAACTACTGCAACAAAGGTATTTGAAGCTGAAGATGCAATTAAAAATGGAGCAGATGAAGTTGATATGGTTGTAAATATTTCAGACATTAAAAATGGAGACTATGATAAGATAGAAAATGAGATAAAAGAAATAAAAGCAATTATTGGAGAGAAAATATTAAAGGTTATTATAGAAACATGTTATTTAGAGGAATGTGAAAAAGTAAAGATGTGTGAGATAGTAACAGTGTCTGGTGCAGATTTTATAAAGACATCTACTGGAATGGGAACATGTGGAGCTACTTTGGAAGATATAAAGCTTATGAAAGAGCATGTTGGAAAAAATGTTAAGATAAAGGCTGCTGGAGGTGTTAAATCGATTTCTGATGCAGAAAAATTTATAGAGGCAGGTGCTGAAAGATTAGGTACTAGTTCAATATGTAAAATATTAAAAAATGAAGATATAACAGGTTATTAAAACTATTGATTTATGGATAAATCAATAACAATTAGATACTAGTTTAATTATAAATTTATAAAATAAAAAAACAGAGGGAAATTTCCCTCTGTTTTTTTATTTAGTATTGACAGAGAAGATTTTATAATATACTATAGTCATATAGTTAGTTACTTAAGTAATTAACTAACTTAGGAAGGAGGAATCTATGAAATTAATATTAAATAATGAAGAACCCATATTTATTCAAATAGCACGAGCAATTGAAGATGAAATATTATCAGATGGTATAAAAGAAGAAGAACAGGTTCCATCAACAACTGAACTTTCAAAGCTTTATAAAATTAATCCTGCTACAGTCTTGAAAGGAATAAATACATTAGTTGATAAGAATATTTTATATAAGAAGAGAGGGATAGGAATGTTTGTATCAGAGGGAGCAAGAAGTATCATAAAAGAAGTTAGGAAAGAAAACTTTAAAAATAATTTTATAAAAAATCTACTTCAAGAAGCAGATAAATTAGAAATAAACAGAGAAGAATTAGTCGATATTATAATAAATTTTAAGGGGGAGTAATGTATGAGTAGTTCTATTAGGATAAAAAATTTATCTCATAGCTTTAAAAAACAAAAGATTTTTGATAACGTGTCTCTGAATTTTGAAGAAAATAAAATATATGGTTTATTAGGAAAAAATGGTGCTGGGAAAACTACATTATTGAATATAATAGTAAATCAATTAATTCAGAATGAAGGAGAGATAGAAATTTCAGGAAAAAATATAAAAGAAGATTTAAAAGTATTGGAAGATATTTGTATTGTAAGAGAAAAAGAATTTTATAATTCAGATTTTAAAGTAGGTCAAATATTCGAGTTTTCTTCTAGCTTCTATAAAAATTATGATAAGGCATTAGAAGAAAAACTATGTAAATATTTTGATTTAAATATAAAGAAAAAGTATAGACAATTGTCTAGGGGAATGAAGACTATACTTTCAAATATAATAGGAATTTGTTCCAATTCAGCCATCACTATATTTGATGAACCAACAATTGGCCTAGATGCAGTAAACAGGCAAGAATTTTATAATGTAATCTTAGATAATTATATAAAAAATCCAAGAACGATAATAATATCAACTCATTTGATTGATGAAATAGATGATTTATTAGAGCATGTAATAATATTAAATGAAGGTAAGATTATTATAGATGAAGATATTGATACTATAAAACAAAAAGCTCATTATATTACTGGAAGCAGAGAAGAAGTAGAAAAGTTAGAAGCAATAAGAAATGTAAAGCCTAAGAAATCATTTGGAAATACAGTTGCCTACTTTTACTATGGTGACTTTAGTAAAAACGATGAAAATATAATTGAAAATTCAAATATAGATGTAGGATACATAGGATTACAAGATATGTTTGTAAGTATGACTAAAAAGGAGGTTTTGTAATTGAATGAATTAAGACCATATATGAAATTTTTTAATAAAAATACAAAACTATATATAATTTTATTTTTGGTAATGGGTGCTTTTTTAAATGTTTTACCACTTATTATTGTAACTTTTGCTAATTTGCCTAAACAAGACTTATCATCTTTCACAACGCCACTTTTAAACTATATAAGTATACTAATATTTGTATATGGAATATCCATAGTAAATAAAGATTTTTCAGGAGCTTTAAGTATAAGGGCAGATAGAAATAATTGTATAAAAGCTATTATACTAACCTTAATTATTTTGTCCTTTGTTCTTTCTATTATAAGTATAGTTTTAATATTTTTATCAAAGTTATCTATGGAGTTTATAACTGGTTATAAGGTGGATATATTATCTTTACTGAAACAAGATTTACTTTGGACTTCTATACCCATGATAATAGAATCATCAACAGCAAATATGCCACTAGCTTACTTAAATTATTTTATAAATTTATGTATTAGTGAAATGTGTATAGGTTTGATAGGTGCTTTGTTGGGTGCTTTTACATATAGAGTTAGAAAAGCTACTAGCTTTACTCTATTGATAGGATTACCAATATTGATATTAATTTATGTAGTTAACTTTGCAATTAAACATACACAAAAAATGCTTATACATTTAGATAAAATTATTATTTTATTTGCAAATCCTTCTGTTTTATTAGGGTTAAAAGTAGGAGCCATATTTATTTGTATAGCCTTAATAATATTACTACTTAGAAGAGCTCCAATCAAGGATTATGCAAATGATTTATTATAGTTAAAATAAAAATTACCTTAAAAGTAGATTTAAATAGTACTAGTAAAAAGCCCTTAAAAACCATTTGTTTTGGATTTTAAGGGCTTTAATTTCATTGCAAATATAAAGTTTCTAAAGTGAAATTTGAATACGGTTACTTTAAGCTAGCTTTATTAACTTTAACAAGTATATTTTACTAATACTTATATTTACTCTTATATTTTTTTATAAACAATATAGATATAAATATAGTTATAATTTCAGCAAATGGAACAGTAAGCCACAATCCATTTAGATGCAATATAGGAGGAAGAATTATAATTCCTATAATTATAAAAACAAAGGCACGACTAAAAGATATAATAGCTGAAATTTTTCCGTTGTGAAATGATGTGAAAAATCCTGATGCAAATATATTTATGCCAACAAATAAAAAAGCAAAAGCAAATATTTTTAGACCTTGTAAAGCTAAACCAAATACTCCATTATCAGGATTTACAAAAACTCTAACAATAAGTGGTGCAAAAACTAACGCTACAATAAAAACTAAAATAGAAGAAACAAATATAAATTTTAAAGAATGTTTAAATGTTTCTTTTAACTTATCGCTATTTTCAGCACCAAAATTATAACTTATCAATGGTGATACTCCAGCAGCAAAACCTAGATAAACCGATGTCATCAAAAAGTGAGCATAAAGTACTATAGTAAGAGCTGCAAGTCCAGTTTCTCCTGCTAATCTTAAAGCAACTATATTAAATAAGAATGTTGTAATTCCTGTAGATAATTCTGTAACCATTTCAGAAGAACCATTTATCATTGTATCTCTTATAAGTCTAAAATCAATTTTCGGTTTTTTTAGTTTTAATGTAGACTTACTTGATAAGAAGTAGGCTACACCTAAAATACAAGTTAAAATGATACCTATAGCAGTTGCAACAGCAGCACCTAGAAGACCCATTCCAAAATATTTAATAAACACGTAATCTAATATTATATTTGTTACACCTCCAATTACTGATAGAAATAAACTAAATTTAGAGTTTCCATCAGTTCTTGCAAAATATTCAAATATAAATTTTAAAATATAAAAAGGTGTACATAAAATCATTACTTTACCATAAGTTATACAATAAGGTAGTAGTTTATCAGTTGCTCCAAGTAAAATAGATATTTCTTTGACAAAAAAATACGAGATTACTGTGAATAAAATTCCAATAATCAATGAAAATAAAACTATAAAAGAAAATGTAGAATTGGCTTCATCTTGTCTATTTTCCCCCATACGTATAGAAACTATGGCTCCTCCACCAGTTGCCATCATTATTCCAAAACCACAAACAAGGTTGATTATGGGTAGTACAATATTTATACTGGCAAGAGCATCTGAGCCAACTAATGTTGACACAAATATACCATCTATTATTGTGTATAAAGATATAAATACCATGGATATAATTGCAGGAGAAACAAATTTTAGAAATTCAAAGGTAGTGAATTTTCTTGTAAATAAATTTTCCATAAATTTTACCTCCTTTTATTACTCTCTATATATAATAAAGTATATAGTAACTATATAGTCAAGAAAAACTTTGTTAATACTATAAATGGCTTTAAATCAATAATAACTTATGTTAAGTAGGATTTATAGAATAGCGATTAATGAACTTTTATTGAAAGAATAATTATATTGTATTGAAAAGATAATTATATCTTAAGAAAATCTTTAGAAATATAGGTATATAATCTTAAGTTTTACAGTTTATCATATATATAAGATTTTGTTTGATAAGAAGTATATTTTAGTAACTATATATCTTCAATATAGTTTTCTTTAGGTTAGCTATTATTTATTAAATATAATAACTATAGTATAGATGATGGGTTACTCTTATTTCAATCAACAATTTTATATATTATATAGATATTAGGAGTGTGAAGTATGAAAAGGTTTTTTGTATTAGTTTTAGGATGTGTTTTTGCTTTAGGTATACTTTCTGGTTGTAGTAAAAAAGAGTCTAAGCCTATAGACACAAGCAAAAAGAATAGTGAATGGTTCTCTAATCTAGAAACAAAAGATGTAGATGGAAATAAGGTAACAAAGGAGGTGTTTTCAAGTAAAGACCTTACACTTATTAATGTTTGGACTACTTGGTGTGGTCCATGTGTAGGTGAAATGCCAGAACTTGAAGCTTTATCAAAAGAATATGAAAGTAATAATTCAAATGTAGCTATAAAGGGATTAGTTGTAGAAGTTGATGGAGCTGATATGAAAACTGGTCTTTCAGATAAAGAGAGAGACTTAGTTAAAGATATTATGAAAAAATCAAATGCTACCTATCAACAATTAACAGTATCTGAAGGTTTGAAAAAGACTGATTTTAAAAGAATTATAGAGTTTCCAACAACTTATTTTGTAGACAAGAACGGAAAATTTGTAGGTGATAAAGTTGCAGGTGCAAATAGCAAAGAAGAATGGAAAAAAATTATAGACGAAAGATTAAAGATGGTAAAAAGTAATGAGTAACTTTATTAAAGAAAATAAAAAAGGTATTTCTATTATTGTAATTGGTATTTCATTTATTGTATTGGGCGTATATCGTGGAGAAGCAAATGTAGTATTAACTAAGGCAATTATGATTTGCCTTGAATGTATTGGTATTGGTTAGGAGAGCAATCATGAAGTTATTATCAAAAATAAACAATAATATAAGACTTATTACTCAGGTTGCATTTACAGCATTAACAAATGGATATATAAATGGTTTTTTGCAAGGGACTATTTATGGTGGAAAAAGCAAAAACTTGTGTGTACCTGGATTAAATTGTTATTCTTGTCCAGGGGCACTAGGTGCATGTCCGATAGGTTCACTACAAGCCGTTTTATCAAGTAGGGATTATAAATTTTCATTTTATGTTGTGGGTTTTTTAATGGCATTTGGAGCTTTTTTTGGACGTTTTGTTTGTGGATGGCTTTGTCCTTTTGGACTTATTCAAGATTTATTATATAAAATACCATTTCCATTAAAAGTAAAAAAAGTTTATGGTGATAAATATTTAAAATATCTAAAATACATAGTTTTAATAGTTTTTGTAATTATTTTACCAATTACTATTGTAAATGTAGCAGGTGGTGGGAATCCTTGGTTTTGTAAGTGGATTTGTCCTTCAGGAACACTATTAGGTGGGGTACCTCTTATTTTAGAAAATGAAAGTTTAAAAGAATCCATAGGATTCTTATTTAGCTGGAAATTAAGTATTTTGATATTGATTTTATTAATGTCAATAATGATTTATAGACCATTTTGTAGGTACTTATGTCCTTTAGGTGCAATTTATAGTTTATTTAATCCTATTTCAATATATAGATTTAAAATTGATAAAGATAAATGTACAAATTGCACAGCATGTCAGGCAAAATGTAAACTTGATATTCCAATATATGAAGATGTAAATAGTTTAGAATGTATTAGATGTGGTGATTGTATAAAAGCTTGCCCTCAAAATGCAATTACTACAACTTTTTCAAAGAATATAAAGGATAAATCAATATTTTTAAAAAAATGTAAGGAGAAATAATTTAATGAAGAAAATTACTATATGTATTATAATGTTTGCAATCTCAGTATTAGTATTAACTGGGTGTAATAATGACAATAAAATAAAAAGTGAAGTAGATAATATGTTTAATGCAATAAAGACTCAAGATTCTGATAAAGTAGATAAATATTTTCCCGAATCAGGGTTAGGTAATCTTATATATAGCGATAAAGAAGGATTTAAAATGTATTCTAAAAATATGTCTTGGAAAATTGAAGATATAAAGAAAAAAGGCGATAAAGTTATTGTAGCTTTAAAAGTCAATAATACAGATATGGTTTCTATATTAAAAAAGAATCCTCCTAAATTAGGAGAAATGATGCCTAATCCAACGATGAAAGATATTGATTCTGCAAATAAAAAAGAGTTTACAATCTCTTTAGAACTTGTTAAGTCTGGGGATAATTATATATGTAAAGCTAGTCCTGAGTTTGCAATGAAACTTTTAAATGTAATCACTGGAGGAGGTACAGATTATCTAGCTGAATATAATAAAGATTATTTTAAAAAACTTGATGGAGAACAAAAAAATTAAATTTCTAGATAAAATATACTCAATAATTTATTAAAATTATGGTCAATATGTAGATATTTATTATGTAAAAGTTGTTTCTTATAAAAATAAAGATGCTAATAAAGAACATGATTGGCAATATAAATATTTACTTGAATTATATAAAAATCAAAACAAGTAAATATGTAATATAAATAATATAATAAAAGTGGCACTTAATAAGTGCCACTTTTATTATATTATTTATATTTATTTATCAGAGTTTATGCAGCTTTTTTATATGTTATAAATGGATTGTATTGGTTTAAAAAATTAAGTGCTATAGTAATTATAAGTTTTAGATTTTAAGTTTTAGGCTTGATACATGGTATAAAGGATGATTCATATATTTTTCATAATTAGAACGAAGAATAAAATTATGTGTAGCTATGCATATTTGTTCTCCAGTATCATTGTTTAATTCAATTCCTAATTCTTTACTCGCTTCTTTAGGAAATCCAATATGACCTTCATTTTTAATTGTATTAATAACTTGTTGAATGTTCATCATTTCATTATCTTGAATAGATATATCAGGTCGCTCTTGATAATTATCACTTACTAATTCAGGATATAGTGCTAACATATTTGATGTTTCAATCCAGCCTGCGTGAAAATCGTTTGGAAATAATTTGATTTTTTCTTCAACAGA
Organism: Clostridioides sp. ZZV14-6153; assembly: GCF_020657855.1. Taxonomy (NCBI): domain Bacteria; kingdom Bacillati; phylum Bacillota; class Clostridia; order Peptostreptococcales; family Peptostreptococcaceae; genus Clostridioides; species Clostridioides sp. ZZV14-6153. The sequence goes on from NZ_JAGWCZ010000001.1 coordinate 482,747, forward strand.
ATTAGAAAGTTTTTTCAAAATTCTTTTTTGCTCATAATTAAAAATTGAGCCCATAGGTGCAATGGAAATTATACCATATTCTTTGTTGATTGATTCACAGGCTTGTTCTACAGCGATTGTATGTAATGGGTCAGCATGAGCAGATATAACAATGATATTTTTAACACCCCATTTGACTATATTCTCTAATGTACTATAAATTATTTTATAAATTAATTCACGGCTAACATGAATATTACCTGGGAAAGTTCCCATATCTGCAAATCCCAAAGGTATTATAGGAAGCTTTCCATAACAATAACTAGGTAAAATTGAGTCTAGTTTATCAATTGCAAGGTTAATCCACTCATCTGTTTCATAAATATCCACTCCTATTGGTAAGTGTCTACCATGTTCCTCAATTGGAGCTATACCAACAAATACTACTAGTTTTTCTTTGTCTAAATTTAAAATATCTTCCCATGAAAGAGTAAGTAAGTTATAATTCATAGTCTTGAACCTCCTGAAAATTTATTTTATTAGTGATGCTATTTTTTATAGGAATAATAATTGATATTAATATGTATATATACTACTTTACATAAAGAGTACTATATATGCATAATGATGTCAAGAAAGAAATAATTTTGTTTTTCAAAATAATGACGATTTTTTTATAATTGTTAAACAAAAAAAGTAGTAGATATTTTGATTATTAAGGTAAATAGTATGTAAGAAAATTGGAATATAGAAAATTTAAGGATAAGGTAAAAGTGATAGAGAGAAAATTCCATATAGAATTTTCTCTCTATCACGTATGTAAGTAGACTATGTAACATTATTTTATTATTTATGTAATTATTTTTGTTTACAGATGTATTTTATAGACCAAGATTTTCTCCAACCAATATTACTTTTATCTTATTTGCTGGACGACTAATCCTTGTAGTTACCATATATGCACAAATACTTTCAGGACTTGTACAATCTATACAACTACCATTAATATAGCAAGGAGTATTAACATCTTGAAAACGCTGTACAACTGCTGGTGCAGCAATTGTTCTAGTTCTTTGTATTGCATCATCAATATTTTTTACAATCTTATTCATGCCAGCAACAACTATAACATTTTTTGGTCCAAAAATCATTGCAGCTACTCGATTTCCATTTCCATCAATATTAAAAAGCTGACCATCCTCACTAATAGCATTACTACTCATTAAAAAAGTATCACATAAAAGTGCTTGACGCATAATTTCTGTTCTTTCTTCTGGGCTTTTTGCCAAATCTCTATCAATAACTTCATATCCTTTATTTTTAACAGCAATTTGCACTCCCATTTCCTTAAGCGTTTCAGAACCTCCCCATGAGACTGTGTGATTTTGAGGAATTAAATCTAAGATTTGTTGTAAAGCATCGTTTTTGGTTTTACAATAATAAGCATCAAAATAGCGTTTTTTAAGAGCTTTAACTATGTTTGGACCTAACTTATCATAACGTTTTTCTAATGGTGTTTGTCTTATCATACTAAAATCACTCCTGTATTTAAATTTTAAGGTTGTAACTATTATGCTAATTAAATTTACCTAATAGATGATTGTATAAAACCAATTTTATTATTAACATTTTCCTAAAATTATGAAAATAGTTACAATATAGTTATAACACAAATAAGTTTTTATTATAAGAGGACTGTTATTAATTTTTAGTAAATAATCAAGTGGAAAAATAGTTCTGTTAAGAGTTCTTATTTTAAAACCTATATAGAATAATGTTGTAAGTTGTAGCTGATTATATGATTTTTTGTCACAAATATTTATTATAAATAAATGACTTAAGCTCTATTGAATAATAAAAAAGTAAAGAAGCAGTCTAGATGCATCTTTACTTTAATTAGTTTCATAAAGAATATTTTGTTTTATAAAAAATAGTCATTTTAATCTATAATTATTAAATTAATATTTTTCTATTTTATATTATTCTTTATAAATAATAATATTCTTATTTTAAAATATAGACTTATATATAATTTTATATTATATAAATTTGCTTACACTTTTTTAATTACATATTTTTGTAGTTCTCCAATATTCTGATATAATGATTGGCTTCTCTTAAAACATGGTCTGCTAAAAGTGGCAATATTATAGATTTTATTTTACATTGTTCTATTCCAGATACTCCAGCCTCTTTAAAATCTTTAAACTCAACTGTTTCATCTAGAGTTTTATCTGTCATACTATCTATAGTAGTATCATTCATTTTATTTGTCTCTTCTATTAATTCCTTAAATTTTATAGCAAACTCATTTGAAGTATTGATTAGTTCATTTTCAGATGGGTCAAGTAATCCTCTCATAAACAATGCATGTTCCATCATAATTTGGTCCCAAAATAATTCTATCTCTTTAAAATCCTTTGAATCAATATCCATTTTATTTTCTAGGTCAATTACATAGGAACGATATAAGTTAGCTTCATGTATTATATGTTCAATAAGCAGAGGGTAATTTGAGGTAAATAGATTGCATGATAGCACTCCATCTAGAACTCTTTCTTTTAGATTAATAAGTCCATCAAGTAATTTTAGTGAATCTGAGTTAAGCTGAGCTACATAATTTACTAAGTCTTGACTAACTTGTGGATTTACACCACTCTGTAAATTTAATTCTCTTGTGGTTATGTTTTGATTTATTTCGATTCCTGTAAATTCCTCTGTCTTTTTTTCTGCATCCAATGTGTGACTAGTGACAATTTCTTCTGAGTATAATATATCAGGTCTAATTACACCATTGCTAGCACTAACAGCGTATGATAATAATTCCTCAAATTGGTTTTTATAGTGGTCAGCTTCTAAAGCAAGATTGTAATCTTTAGATGTAAATCCTGCTTCTAAAAAAAGAGAATGCTCTTTCATAATTCTTGAAAAAAATAAATGTAATTCAAGTGATAAAATAACATATTTTTGATTATCTATCATAATTTCCTCCCTTTAGAAAGTATCTTGTTTATAATACTTTATTCTTAATATTTGATTTTATGTATATTAGAAATAAATTAATTAAATTCTTTTGTTATTAATTTTAATATTTATTATTAAATTTTAGTTTTGAATGTATAACTTTTGGATAAAACTATTAAAACTAAAATATATAAAAGTAGGCAAGAAGAATCTTATATAAAATTCTTTTTGCCTATTTAATATACTTGATTTTATGCCAAACCACATTCACATAATAAAATCATTATTCTATGGAGACATGACTCCACAGTATCTTCGCCATATTTTTTAATAAAATCATCAATTTGAGTTTCTATAAATGAATAGTATTCTTTTAAATTAGCAATATATGCAGTCATTATATGGACACATTCATCAATTTTATCTTTAAACACAATCAATCCCCCTAAAAAACGAAAAATTAAAATATTCAGTAAATGGCATGTATTATTTCATTTGAAAACCTATATAGTATGATATATTGTCTAAAAGTATTTTACAAGTGAGTATGTAAAACTGGTTGTTATAATTGCAAAACTGGATAGATGTTTTATTATATTTTCACGAATAAGAAGTCCAGTAAGAGGTTGTGCAAATCCATTATCAAGTATATTTTTTATATATCATTTAAATTGGTAAATAGGATATTGATGTATTTTTTTTAATCAACTATAATTTAAAATATGAAGTGATAAATTTCCCAAGTAAATTAGGCTATTTAATGTATATATAAAAATGATAAGTAATCCTCTGTAATAAAAAATAATTTTGGAAATGTTGTTATAAATAATAGTAACAATGAAGGAGGCATGTATATGAACAAACATAACCTTGAAATTATATTAAATCAGATAAAGATTAATATATATATTACAGATATTCATACCAATAAAATTATTTTCATGAATAAAAATATGAAAGAAGAGTATCATAATTTAGTTCCAGAAGGAAAAGTTTGCTGGGAAGTATTATATCCTGAAAAAAATATTCCTTGTAGTTGTTGTAAGATTTCAGAATTACTAGAGAGCAATAAAAAAGGAGTATCAATAAAATGGTATGAAAAATGTAATAAGTTAAATAGAGTCTTTGAGAATTATGATAGTTTAATTACATGGTATGATGGGACAACTGTTCATATACATCAATCTATAGATATTACAAATTCTATAGCTTTAAACAAACAAGTTAAGATTGATGAGTTTTGTAAAGTATCAGATAACAATGAAAAAAAAGAGAACTTTAAGTATTTAAATACGTCAAGAGATAAATTTGATTATGATTCCACTTTATTTTATGATGCTCTGATTAGAGGTACAGATGAATATATATATATATGTAATTTAAAAACAGGAGTGTTTCGATATTCACCATCACAAGTTGAATTATTTGATTTACCAGGAGAAATTGTGGAAAATCCACTTGTCTATTGGAAAAAAATTGTACATCCAGAAGATTGGTCTCGTTTTTATAAGTCAAATATGGAAATAGGTAAAGATTATATGGATTATCATACAGTTGAATTTAGAGCTAAAAATCGTAGTGGAGAATATATCTGGTTAAAGTGTAGAGGGCAACTAATGCGTGATGAATTTGGAGAGCCAAGTATTTTTGCAGGAATTATGACACAGTTAAGTAAGCAAAATAAGATTGGCCCATTAACACAGCTATTGAACTACTATGAATTTATGAGTGTATTTGAAGAAAAACTTTCAAATCCCATGATTGAAAAATTATGCATAATGCTACTAAATATTGATGACTTTAAGAATGTTAATGAGATGTATGATAGATCTTTTGGAGATAACATAATAAAAACTTTAGCACAATCCATAAAGTCTATTTTGCCAGGTAATGCCGAACTTTATAAACTTGATGGTGATGAAATGGGAATTCTTGTTGATAATGTTAAAGAAAATGACATTCGAATTCTATATGAACAGATACAGAATTTGATTATACATCTTCAATTGTGGAGAAAATATGGATTAAATATAACAATTTCTACTGGATGTGCTATATATCCAAAACATGGAGATACAGTAAAAGAACTTTATAAATATGCTAGCTACTCTTTACAGTATGCTAAAGAGCATGGAAAGAATAAACTTGTTTTTTCTCTGAAAAAATCTTGAAAAATAAAGTGTATTCATTGGAAATGATGTGGGAGTTGAAAGCATCAATTAATGATAATTTTCAGAGATTTAGTCTTCGATTTCAGCCACAAGTAGACACACAAAGTCATAAAATAATAGGTGTAGAAGCACTTTTAAGATGGACTAACCAGAAAGGTGAAGCAATTTCTCCTTTAGAATTTATTCCAATTTTGGAAGAAAATGATATGATAAATGATGTGGGAGCATGGGTACTTCGAATGGCATTACGTACTTGTGGTGATTGGATTGATTATAATCCTCTTTTTACAGTAAGTGTAAATATTTCAGCTGTACAAATATTAGAGGAAACGTTTATTGAGGATGTAATTAAAATTATATCTGAGGAAAATTTTCCCCAATAGATATAGTTAAAATTGATAGAGTATTTGTCAAAGACATATTAAAAAGTAAGTTTGATGCTACCTTCATACGCTTTATTGTTGCAATTTGTCATGATGTAGGAATAAGAGTGTGCTTAGAAGGAGTAGAAACACAGGAGGAGTATGATTTAGTTAAGCAAATGAAACCAGATTACATACAGGGATATTTTTTTGGAAAGCCACAAACAGCAAGAGAAATTCTAGATATTTTAAAATTAGATATCTGATACTAGTCAAATTTGCAATTTCGCATTTACTTATATAATCTATCAAGTAAATATATTTTACTTTTAACTGACATTTAACCTTTAAAATTAAAAATATACTGATTTTATTAAATAATAACTACTTGATTTAGCCAATAATAAAGAATATAGTAACTATATAGATTATAAAAAGATAAGGAGCGTACAAACCTTGGAAAAACAGTATTTTACTACAGGTGAATTTGCAAAACTATGTGGTATTTCTAAGCAGACATTGATTTTTTATGATAAAATAGGTATTTTTTCACCCGAATACAAAGATAGAAACAATTATAGATATTATTCAGTATATCAGTACGATACATTAGATATATTACAGTCATTAAGAGAAATAGGAATGAGTTTAGAAGAGATAAAAGAATATATAAAAAATAGAAGCCCTCAACTTTGTGTAGAAATGCTTAAAGAAGAAGAAAAAAAGATAAGAGAGAAAATAAAAAAATTAAAACAAATAAGTTCTAAAATACAAAACAGGATAAATACTACAGTTGAAGGTATTTCTAAGATAGATAATGAAGAAATCTATATATCCAATAGATGTGAAGAATACTTAGTATTATCAAGTGATTTGAGTAGTATAAATGATGGTAATTTTATGATGGAATTAATTGATTTTACAAATTACTGTAAGTCAAAAAATCTGTATCAGGGGTATGAATTAGGAGCAATAGTAAGTAATGAAAATATAAAAAACGGAGACTATTTAAGTATATCAAGTTTTTATTTAAAAATAGATAAAAAAATAAAAGATAAAAAGCTATATATAAAGCCAGAAGGAATGTATGGGTGTATAAAGCATATTGGAAGATATGAAGACTCTTATAAGTCCTATGAAAAATTAAAAAAATATATATATGATAATAACTATAAAATTATTGGTAATTCATATGAAGAAAGTATACTTGACTTTTTTTGTGAAAGCAATGAAGAAAATTATATGACTGAGATTTCAATTCAAATATCTATATAAGAATTAAAAATTAAAATAGAGGTATATTTAAGTAATAAGTAATTTTACTTATCACTTGAATATACCTCTATTTTAATAATAAAGTATATGAATTTTTAAATAATACTTATAGGATAAAGTTTAATGTTAACTAAATACTAAGTTATACAAATAAATTATAAACAAAAGTTGTTAAAAAACAAACAACAAAAGCAAGTACAGTAGGCATTAAAAATCCTAAGGCAGTCCATTTTAAACTTCCAGTTTCTCTTTTTATAGTCAAAAGTGTTGTTGCACAAGGCCAATGAAGTAAGCTAAATAACATAACATTTAAAGCTGTTAAATAAGTCCAGCCATGTTCTCTAAGAACTTGACCTAGAGCGCTAAAGCTATCTAATTCTATCATAGAACCAGTTGCTAGATAAGCCATTAAAAGTATAGGTATAACTATCTCATTTGCTGGAAATCCAAGAATAAAAGCCATTAATATGAAGCCATCTAGACCAATTAGTTTAGCTAAAGGGTCTAAAAAGTTTGCAACATGTGATAATATGCTCAAATCTCCTATATAGATATTTGCAAATATCCAAGTTATGACACCAGCAGGTATAGCTACCATTATAGCTCTTCCTAAAACAAATATTGTTCTATCTATTATAGAAGTATATAAAGTTCTACCTATTTGAGGAACTCTATAAGGAGGAAGTTCTAATGTAAATGTAGAAGGAACTCCTTTTAATAATGTTTTGGAAAGAGTATAAGAGACCAACAGTGTTATTATAACTCCTAAAATTATTAATAATGTTATACAAAATGCAGTTGCTATACTAGATACAAAAGAGCTAGTTATAACAGAGCTAAAAAATATTGTAGATATGGCTATTAAAGTAGGAAAACGACCATTACAAGGTACAAAGTTATTTGTAAGTATAGCAATAAGTCTTTCTCTTGGAGAGTCAATTATTCTACAACCAATAACTCCAGCAGCATTACATCCAAATCCCATACACATAGTCAGGCACTGTTTACCATGAGCACATGCTTTTTTAAATAGATGGTCTAAGTTAAATGCAACTCTTGGCAAATATCCAAAATCCTCAAGTAATGTGAATAATGGGAAAAAGATTGCCATAGGAGGTAACATTACAGAGATTACCCATGCTAAAGTCCTATATAATCCCAACACTAACATATCATTTAACCATGATGGACAATTAATGCTGTTTAATATATTTGAAATACTTGGCTCAAATCCAAGTAATAAATTAGATAGTAAAGTGGATGGATAGTTAGCACCTTCTATAGTAATCCACAGTATAGTACCTAATAATAAGAGCATTATTGGCAATCCAAATATTTTAGATGTTAATATTTTATCTACTTTTTCCTCTCTATCTGTTGATTTTTTAGCATTATTAGAACAACACTTATCACTTAACTTTTTAGCATAATCATAATTGATTTTAGTAAATTCATCTCTAGTCTTCTGTTTGTTTATATCATTTGGAATTTTTTTCTTTACTTCATTAATAGCATCTATAGAATCTTTATCTATATAATTACTCATAGATTCAAAAATACTTTCATCGCCATCAATAAGTCTAAGACCCAACCACCTAGAATTTATATTTGGCATGATATCATCTAACTCTGATTGAATTGATTTTACTGTGTTTTCTATATTTTCGCTGTATTTTACTGGCTTATTATTAAATTTATATCTATCAAAAGATACATCGTTTAAAGTCTCTAATAGCTCATCCATACCAGAACCATTTCTTGCAGCAGTTAAAACAACTGGAATTCCAAGAGATTCCTCTAAGAAATCTTTATTAATATTAATACCTTTTTTTCTAGCTTCATCTATCAAATTTATACACAAAATGACTTTATCTGTGAGTTCCATTACTTGAAAAACTAAATTTAAATTTCTTTCAAGACATGTAGCATCACATACTACAATTACTGCATCTGGATTACCAAAACATATAAAATCACGAGCTACCACTTCTTCTTGTGACAAAGCAAATAGAGAATATGTTCCTGGTAAATCTATTAATGCATATTCTGTATTTTGATATTTAAAATTACCACGAGCTGTAGCTACAGTTTTTCCTGGCCAATTTCCAGTGTGTTGTCTAAGTCCAGTAAGATGATTAAACACAGTACTTTTGCCTGTATTTGGATTACCAGCTAGTGCAATTACAAACTGGTCTTCCTTGTTATCTATATCAAACATGTCTTTTAAAGAACTCATTTTAGTTGAGTTGTGTGTTAAACCCATATTAATATCCTCCTGATATAAAATTTTAAATGTCAGAAACTAATATTAGTCTACTTTCTTCTTGTCGTAGAGCTATCTTGCTACCTCTGATGTTGTAGACAGTTAAATTATTTTTTGGTCCTTTTCTAACTACATTTATAACAGCTCCTCTAGTAAGACCAAGTGCCAACATTCTCTCTCTTAAATTACCACTAGATAATATATCTTCAACTTTAACAGTTTTTTTCACTTGAATATCATTAAGGTTTTTCATAGTAGCACCTCCATGCATGAAATTTAGCCTGAGCTAATCTTCTTATTCTAAACTATGCATTACATTATTACCTTGTTACTTTTCACAAAAAAAAGATAGGCAATATGCCTATCACAAAGTTGGGTATAATTCTTACTTTTGGGGAAAGTAGAATATAGAATAAAAATTAACATTTTAAATCTATATAATTATTGAATTTTGATAATAAAAAAGTCAGAAAGCGCAAAAGCCTTCTGACTTATATAAGGTATTTTCAAATACCTAGATATCAATTCAATATTTAATTTATGATTTAATTATATATTAACAATGTTAGCTTGTCAACACTATAATCTCATTTTAATATGTTCAATACCTGCTTCATCATATACTTCTGAAATTTCTTTAAAACCACAAGATAAGTAAAGATTTTTTATGTAAGCTTGTGCTGATAAGGTTATGTTATTTTCATGCAAATTAACTTTTACAAAGTCTATAGCACAGTCCATCATTTGCTTTGATAGCCCTTTTTTTCTATGAGTAGAAAGAACTAAAACCCTACCAATAGAAACATCATTATAAGAACTATATTCTTTAGGAATTATTCTGGCATAAGCACAAATCAATTCATTGTCTTCTAAAAATATATGATAAGAGTTTTTGTCTATATCATCGTAATCATTTAATGAAAATATTTTTTGTTCACACGCAAATACTTCATATCTTGATTTGGCTATTTCGTAAAATTCATTTAAACTCAAATCATTAAAGTGTTTTATTTTAAACATAATAATTACCTCCTAAGTATATTAAAAACTTAATATTAAGATATATTATACCATTTTATAATTTTTAACAGAAATACTTTTATTAAAATATGTATGTGTTAAAAATATTTTAAAAAAGTGTTATACTGTATTAAAAATAAAATATTAGTTAGAAAAATTATAGTTTGTGGAGGAGTTGTTTTGGATACTACTAAAAAATTAACTGAAGCGGCTTTATTGTCGTCTTTATTTATAGTAATAACAATTATAGCTGTAGGTACTGGATTTGGATATGCCATTTATTTAGATTTTATAGTGCCAATATTTTTTTGTATAATATGTTTAAAGTGTGATTTAAAGTATACTGTTTTATCTGGAATTACATCACTTTTAATAATTTCCTTGGTGCTTGGAAATTTGGGAACTGCTATTTGGGCAAGTCAGAGTGTATTACTTGGTATAATATGTGGTTGTTTGATAACTAAATCATCAACAGTTATGGATGATTTAGTATATGGTTCAATGCTTGGAGTCATTATAATGGTTTTTATTGATATATATGCTTCAGCACTAATAGGATACAGTTTTATGAGCGAATTTCAGGGATACAGCAAATTGATTTATTTTCATGGATATACAGATTTTATTTATTACTTAATGATAGCACTATTTCCTTTTGGAATGGTTTTTTGTATATATATTTTAAGTTTAGTTATAGGACATAAATTACATATTTTAAGTTCTAATTCTTTAAAAAAGTTTTTAGTATTTAAAAATTTTAGACTTTTAAATCAATTTTTATGTTGTTCAAAGAAAGTTTTTTATATGTGTGTCTTTTATTTAACTATCTTTGAAATTACAAATATATTGAATATTAAAACTGAGTTAGTTTATTTAAAAACAAGTTTTATATCAATTGGGTATTTGTGTACGTATTTTGTCATTAGAGATTCTTGTATGTCACTGCAAAATTTTATAATAACTAAATTTAGAAAAGTAGCATATGCTAGAATTTCTTTCTTGATAGTAGTTATATCTTTATTTCTAATGTTTAAGATAACTGTTATTGGATTAATAATTATAAATGCATTTTTAAATAAGAAAATGAATGTAAGATTGACTCAAATTAATATTGTCAACAAACAAATAAATATTTTAATTGAAAAATAAACTTTATGCATTGGTAAAAAATATAAAAAAATAGTATAATGTAAAAAAACATGTATATAATAATAAAAAAGGTTGACAAAATGTAAAAATAATAATATATTATGAGTAAGTTAAGAAAAACTTCTTGTAATTGATGAAATAATCTGAATATATAAATGCTGTGAAGAGAAGAAGTAGAGCTGAATTTTATTTAACAGAGAGTTCCAGTTTGGTGAAATGGAATAAATTGATTTAGTTTGAATACATCTTGGAGCAATGTCTCTGAAAGATAACAACCACTAAGAGATATCGGAATAGTACACGTTATAGTATATGAGTAAATAAATTATACTCTATAGAGATTAATATCGTGAGATATTGATGAACTAAGGTGGTAACACGTAAGCAATGCTTTCGTCCTTTTAATAGGATGAGAGCTTTTTTTATTATAAAAATAAAAATCATAGATTATATAAATATTTTAGGAGGTATGAAAATGAAATCGATAGACGAGCAAATACGAATAATTATGAAAGGTGTAGACGATTTAATAGACGAAAAAGAGTTAAGAGAAAAGCTTATCAAATCAGAAAAAGAAGGAAAACCTATGATAGTAAAATTGGGGTTAGATCCAAGTGCTCCAGACATACATTTAGGTCATACAGTAGTTCTTAGAAAAATGAAACAACTACAAGACTTAGGTCATCAAATAGTAATTATAATTGGAGATTTTACAGGTAAAATTGGAGACCCAACTGGAAAATCTAAAGCTAGAAAAGCTTTAACAACAGAGCAAGTTCTTGAAAATGCAAAAACTTATGAAGAACAAATTTTTAAGGTTTTAGATAAAGAAAAAACTATTGTAAGATTTAATAGTGAATGGTTAGCTAAATTAAACTTTGAAGATGTAATAAAATTAGCTGCAACTATTACTGTTGCGAGAATGTTAGAAAGAGAAGATTTCAAGAAGAGATATGAAGGACAAATGCCAATATCAGTGCATGAATTTTTCTATCCATTGATGCAAGCATATGATTCAATAGCATTAGAAGCGGATATAGAGCTTGGTGGAACTGACCAAAGATTTAACTTATTAATGGGAAGATCATTACAAAGAGAATTTGGTATGGAATCTCAAATAGTAATAATGATGCCTTTAATAGAAGGATTAGATGGAAAAGAAAAAATGAGTAAGAGTTTAGGTAACTATATTGGAATAGATGAAGAAGCTGGAATAATGTACCAAAAATCTATGGAAATTCCTGATGAACTTATAATTAAATACTATAATTTAGTAACTGATGTTCATCCTGATGAAGTTAATAAAATTGAAACTCAGTTAAAAGATGGTTCAGTAAATCCAAGAGATATAAAAATGAATCTAGCGAGAGAAATAGTAACTTTATACCATGGAGAAGAAGCTGCTAAAGAAGCTGAGGAAAGATTTAAATCTGTATTCCAAAAAGGTCAAATACCTGAAGATATACAAACAATTCAAGTTAAACAAGAAGAATTTGATTTAATTGAAGTATTAGTTTCTAATGAGCTTGTTAAAAGTAAGAGTGAAGTTAGAAGACTAGCATCTCAAGGTGGAGTAAAAGTAAATGGTGAAAAAGTGGAAGATTTAAGTACAGTTGCTAAAGAAAGCGAACTTGTTGTTCAAATAGGAAAGAAAAAATTTGTAAAAATAGAGTTAGTAAAATAGAGTAAAATAAAAGCAAGTTTATTGATTATATAAAAGTACAATCAATGAACTTGCTTTTTTGTTATATTAAGGTTTTAAATTGGTAACCATTATCTTTAAAATATGTTATAATTTGGTCTAGTGCATTTACTGTTTCTTGCTTTCCATAAGTATCATGCATTAAAAGTACAACCATTTCTTTACCTTCAGAAGATTTCTTTGCATGTTCAAATAACTCTTGAGCATTTTTCTTTTTACCTTCTGCATCAGCATTTAGAGCATTCCAGTCGATTGATGCCATATTTTTTTCTTTTAAGTAGTTGCCCAAAGGTTCCATATTTTTCCATGACATATACCCACCTGGGCATCTAACTACATGTGATGAAAAATTCTTTCCTAGAACTTTCTTCATGGCTTCATCTGTTTTATTAAGCTCATTTACAAATGTATCAAGATTTAGGCTTCTGCCAGGATATAGTTTTTTGTAGTCATGAGAATATGAGTGATGAGCTATTGCATTTCCCTCATCAAATGTTCTTTTTAAAATTTCGTTGGCACCTTTTCTTTCAAGAGAATCTCCCTTAATAAAGAAAGTTCCTTTAACATCGTGTCTTTTTAAGATATCTAGAACTTGTGGAGTATTAGTAGTAGATGGTCCATCATCAAATGTAAGGAATACTATTTTTTCTCCATTATTTGAATAGTCGTATTTGTTAAGCTTATCCCAAACTAATTTTGCGTCATATCCATATTCTTTTGCAGCTTCTTTTTTTGCACCAATGATAGGTTCATTTTTTTCTTTTTCAATTCTTTCTTTTTCTAATTTTTCAGCTTTAAGCTTTTCTTGAGTTTCTTTAATTTCTCTTTTCTTGGACATATCCGCCCATGCCATAGAAAAAATACCAATAACTATTACGACAATTATAGTAAGTGCCATAGTTTTCTTTTTTCTTTTTTTTACCATGATTTCAACATTCCCCCTTTTTGTCGAATTGTATCAAAAATATATTATAATTATATCGAAGAAAGTAGAAAAAGTAAACCGACAAAGTTGTAACTAAAATAACTAAAGTGTAACTTATACAACATTATTTGCATAATATTAAAGTATCCTAGATACTGAAATTATCTATAAAAAAATTTAATATAAGTAAAAAAAATATAAAAAAGGTAAAAATTTATTAAAAAGGTGTTTACAAAAAATGATTAATATATTAATGTTAAATAGTGGATATAAATCTAGATTTAAAATACTGAAAAAATTTACTATAACTATATAAATTTATAGTAATGCTTATAGAAAAACTCTCTTGCTGTTTAGGGGGTTTATAATTTTGCAAAAAAATAAAAAGGAGGGGGCTTTATTGAAAAAATACTTTGGAGAAATAGGACTAATATTTATAGCAATTATATGGGGAAGTGGCTTTGTAGCAACCCAATTTGCACTAGATGGTGGGCTTACACCTCTACAAATAATAACTATAAGATTTTTCTTGGCAGCTGTAATTATGAATTTATTGTTTTTTAAACAAATTCGTGCCAATATGGGAAAGAATTTATTAAAAGCAGGAGGGCTTTTAGGAATATTTTTATTTCTAGCCTTTACAGTACAAACCATTGGACTTATGTACACTACACCATCTAAAAATGCATTTATAACAGCAGCAAATGTTGTAATAGTTCCATTCATAGGATTTATACTTTATAGAAGAAAACTTGATAAAATAGGATTAATAAGTAGTTTAGTAGCCCTTGTAGGTATAGGTATACTTTCTTTAGAGGCTGATTTATCTATTAATTTTGGAGATTTATTAACGCTTATATGTTCATTTGGATTTGCATTTCATATATTCTTTACTAGTGAATTTGCTAAAGATAACAATCCAATGGCATTAACAGCTATTCAATTTACTGTAGCATTTTTACTGTCTTTAGTAGTTCAGACATTTGCAGGACAGTTGAAAATGGAAGCTGAATTGTCTGGATATATGGGAACTATATATTTAGCTATATTTAGTACTTCAATAGGATTTTTATTCCAAACTATATGTCAAAAGAGAGTTGATGGAACTAGAACAGCCATAATACTATCTACTGAAGCTGTATTTGGAACTATATTTTCTATAATAATTCTAAAAGAAGCTATTACAGCCAAATTAGTTATTGGTAGTATATTGATATTTGGTGCAATTATAACAGCAGAAACTAAATTATCATTTTTAAA
Source organism: Clostridioides sp. ZZV14-6153 (assembly GCF_020657855.1). Classification (NCBI taxonomy): domain Bacteria; kingdom Bacillati; phylum Bacillota; class Clostridia; order Peptostreptococcales; family Peptostreptococcaceae; genus Clostridioides; species Clostridioides sp. ZZV14-6153. The sequence goes on from NZ_JAGWCZ010000001.1 coordinate 497,817, forward strand.
AAGTAAAAAAGTAAAACTTAAAGAGTCAAAAGATTCTTCACTAGAAAGTATTTAAAGAGACAATTGTTTCCTAATTAATCAAATAAAGTATATATTATGTAGAAATTTGACATCAAAACTTAGTTGATACCGATGTTTCAAAGTGATAAAATTAATTAGGAAATAAATTTTATTTTTAGTGTTTAAACTATAATACAGGGGGTATATATATTCTTGTAGCAAGTTATTAAACTTTAAAAATAAAAATTTAATTAATATAAAATTGGGAGGAAATTAATTATGAAAAAATTTGTTTGTACAGTATGTGGATATATACATGAAGGAGATGCTGCACCAGCACAATGTCCAGTATGTAAAGTTGGAGCTGATAAATTCGAAGAAATGAAAGGTGAAATGGTTTGGGCTGACGAACATAGAATAGGAGTAGCTCAAGGTGTGGATGCAGAAATAATCGAAGGATTAAGAGCTAACTTTACTGGTGAATGTACAGAAGTAGGAATGTATTTAGCAATGAGTAGACAAGCTGATAGAGAAGGATACCCAGAAGTAGCAGAAGCATATAAGAGAATAGCTTTTGAAGAAGCAGAACATGCTGCTAAATTTGCAGAACTTCTTGGAGAAGTTGTAGTTGCAGATACAAAAGAAAACTTAAGAGTTAGAGTTGACGCTGAATATGGTGCAACTGATGGAAAATTAAAATTAGCTAAGAGAGCTAAAGAATTAGGATTAGATGCTATACATGACACAGTACATGAAATGTGTAAAGATGAAGCTAGACATGGTAAAGCATTCTTAGGATTATTAAATAGATATTTTGGAAAATAATAATTAAAAATATAGATTAAAAGGAGAAACTTTGGTTTCTCCTTTTTTAAATTATACAAAAAATATAAACAAATCTTTGTAATAAAAGGGTGAAGATAATATGAAATCAGTATCTGTTAGAAGTTGCAAGAATTATGAGTATGAAAATGTAAGATTTTCTATTGAAAAAATTTTAGATGACATTGGAGGACTTAACAAGTTTGTAAAAAAAGGAAGTAAAGTACTTGTAAAACCAAATCTATTGATGAAAAAAAAGCCTGAAGAAGCTACAACTACCCATCCTATGGTAGTAAGGGTTGTATGTGAAAAGCTTTTAGAATTAAATTGTGACATAGTAATAGCAGATAGTCCTGGTGGACCATATAATCAAGGTTCTCTTAAAGGTATATATAAGACATCTGGAATTGAAGAGGTAGCAAATGATTTAGGTATCAAATTGAATTATGATGTTTCAGATGTTAAGATACACAGTGAAAAAGCACATGCTCTTAAATATATGGACATTATCAAACCAGTAATAGATGCTGATTATGTAATAAATCTTTGTAAATTAAAAACACATGTAATGGCAACTTTTACTGGTGGCACAAAAAACTTATATGGATGTATAGCTGGATTAAAAAAAGCAGAAATACATTATAGATTTCCTACAGAGGAATTATTTTGCGAAAATGTACTTTTAGATATTTGTGATTATGTAAATCCAACACTGACAATTATGGATGGAATCGTAGGGATGGAAGGGGATGGACCTTCAGCAGGAAATCCTAAAGAAATAGGTGTTTTATTAGCATCACAAAATCCATATGCTATAGATGTTGTTGCATGTAAGATTATAGGTTTGCTTCCAAACAAAGTTGCTACAATTAGAGGAGCTATTAAAAGAGAGTATATAAAAGAAGACTTTTCAGATATTGAGATTGTAGGAGAAGATATAAAGGATTTAATTATAAAAGATTATAAGGTACCAAATGTAAGTAAAGATTTAAGGCTATTTTCTGTAAAATTGCCAAAATTTTTAAATGAACCTATTTCAAAACTTATAACACCAAAGCCAGTGGTTAGATTTAAAGACTGCATAAAATGTGGAAAGTGCAAGGAAGCTTGTCCTGCAAATACCATAGAGATGGGGAATAAAGGTGCTCTTATAGATTTAAATAAATGTATAAGATGTTACTGTTGTCATGAACTTTGTCCTAAAAAGGCTATTGATGTCAAACGTAATTTTGTATTTAAGTATGTAAAATAATGTATAATATTATATGAGTCTATATAAATGTAAATTATAAAGGAGAAATAGTATGATTTTAATTAAAAATGGTAGAGTGATAGACCCTAAAAGTCAAAGAGATGAGAAAATAGATTTAATTATAAAAGAAAATAAAATCTATAAAATAGGTAATTTTGATGAAAATGATGAATTTGAAAAAATAATAGATGCTAGTGGGAATATAGTTGCACCAGGATTAGTAGATGTACATGTACATTTTAGAGACCCAGGATTTACATATAAAGAAGATATAGATAGTGGAGCTAAATCTGCAGCTAGAGGGGGATTTACAACAGTTATATGTATGGCAAATACTGACCCAATTGTAGATAATGAAGATACTTTTAACTATGTAAAGGAAAAAGCAAAAAATGCATGTATAAATGTTTTACAAGCAGCAGCCATAACGAAAGGTTTTGAAGGTAAAGAGTTAGTGGATATGGAAAATCTTAAAAAGGCTGGAGTTCCAGGATTTACTGATGACGGATTGCCTTTAATGGATAGCAGTTTAATTATGGAAGCAATGATTAAGGCAAAGGAGTTAGATGTACCACTTAGCTTTCATGAAGAAGACCCTTCTTTAGTTGGAAATCCTGGCGTAAATGCAGGAAAGATAGCTTCAGAGCTTGGTCTAAAAGGTGCATCAAATGTAGCAGAAGATGTAATGGTTGCTAGAGATTGTATGTTAGCACTAAAAACTGGTGCTAAGATTGATATACAACATATAAGTTCTGGTGTTTCTGTTGATATGGTTAGATTTGCAAAATATCTTGGAGCAAACGTAGTTGCAGAAGCTTCACCACATCACTTTACACTGACTGAGGAAGATGTGTTAGAGTTTGGAACAAATGCAAAAATGAATCCACCTTTAAGAACTAAGTGGGATAGAGATAAGATTATAGAAGGATTAAATGATGGCACTATTGAGATAATAGCAACAGACCATGCACCTCATAGTAAAGAAGAAAAAGACAGAGAGTTTATAAAAGCTCCAAGTGGTATTATAGGGCTTGAAACTTCGTTGTCTCTTGGAATAACAAACTTAGTATATAAAAATCATCTTAGTATGATGCAGTTAATAGAAAAAATGTCTACAAATCCTGCAAAGCTATACAATTTAAATGTTGGTTTTATAGAAGAAGGAGCAGTAGCAGATATTGTTATATTTAATCCTGAAGAAGAATGGATAGTTGAAGATTTTGTTTCTAAAGCTGACAATTCACCATTTAAAGGTAAATCTTTATATGGTAAAGTTAATTATACTATATGCAATGGAGAAGTTGTATACAACGCTTAAGATTGTGTTTTAAGGGTGGTGAATACAGTGATTGAAAGCAAAAGATTATATATTAGACAAATGAATCATAGTGATTTTAAGGAAATAAGTAAAATGTTACAAAATTCAGAAGTAATGTATGCATGGGAACATATTTTTTCTGATGAAGAAGTTACAGAATGGATTGATAAAAATATACAGAGATATAATAATGATGGATATGGATATTTTATTGTTATAGATAAGTATATAGATGATGTAGTGGGACAAATAGGTCTTATAAAGCAGGACATAGGGTTGGGAATAGGTTATATAGTAAAAAAAGAATATTGGAATCAAGGTTATGCTACAGAAGGTGCCACTATATGTATAGATTATGCTATTAGAAACTTAAATGTGGATACTTTAGTAGCAGATATCAGACCTGAAAATATAGCATCTATAAATGTGGCAAAAAGACTAGGTATGAAAAAAATATCTGAGTATGATAAGATTTATAGAGGACAAGCAATGAAACATGATGTCTACCAATTAAAAGTAACAGGATTAACTACAAAAATTGTTGAAATAGTAGATTATAATCCAAATTGGAAGTACGAGTTTGAAAAATTAAAATCTATACTAGAAAAGACTCTAGGTAATTCGATTTTGAAAATAGAACATGTTGGTAGCACATCTGTTGAAGGGCTTTCTGCAAAACCTAGATTAGATGTTGATATAATAATTGAAGACTATAGCTACTTAAATGATGTTGTCAGTAAACTAAAAAAATTAGGGTATAAACATCTAGGTAATTTAGAAGTAGAAGGAAGAGAAGCATTTTCTTATGAGACAACTAATTTCATGGAGCATAATTTATATGTATGTCCTAAAGATGGGAAAGGATATTTAGAACATATTAAATTTCGGGAGTATTTGAGACTAAATCCAGATAAGGTTAAAGAGTATTCTGACTTAAAAAAGAAGCTAGCAAAACTTTATAGGTATGATGTTAACTCTTATTGTGATAACAAAACAGATTTCATAAGAGGCATAATAGATTAGATATTAATATTAAAAATATTTAAAGCAACTAATTCATTAGTAATTGTAAAAGTAACAATAATAATTTTGAAAGTAATAATGCACTATTATATTTGATTTGAAAAAGATTAAATTCTTAATCTATCATATATAATAGTGCATTAAATATTTAAGCATATTTTAGAAAAGCAATTTAAAAATCATAACTTATTAATAGGAATACTATTTATAAATTGCCTTTATAGGGTCTAGTTTAGAGGCTTTAAAGGCTGGTATTAAACCAAATACAACTCCAGTTAATATAGTAGCTAGAATAGCATAAAGTAAGCTATTTAAGCTAGGAATTGCTTCAAATCCAATGTATTTAGAGACATAGTTAGTAGCAATAAATCCAACTATAGTTCCTAAAATTCCTCCACATACTGTTATAAAAACAGCTTCAACTAAAAATTGAAATAATATAGACCTAGGCTTTGCACCGATAGCACGTCTTATACCAATCTCTCTTTGTCTTTCCATAACTGATACATACATTATATTCATTACACCAATACCACCAACAAACATTGCAACTACAGTTATTATAGATACATATTTATTGACATTAGAATTGATACTTTCAAGATAAGCTGTTTGTTCAGTTGGGTCTGGTGTAGTATAAGAACCATTGATACCAGGGTGCATTTCATACAGTTTAGCTATAATATTGTTTGCAACTTCATTCACGTTATATCCTTTAGAACAAACTAAGTCTAACTGATAAATTTCATTGGAGTAAGAATTTTGACTCATTAGACTATCAAAAGCTTTTTTAGGTATAAGAGAAGTTACAAATTGCATATCTTGATAACCTCCCAAAAATCCTCCAGCTTGTTGTTGGTTGGAAGAATCATCCAATACTCCAATTATTTCAAATATAGTTCCATTTACATTAATACCATGGCCTAAAGCATCTTCTGGATTTTCAAAAACTTCACTTGCACTTTGCTGTGTAAGTATAATTACCTTTCTTTTTTCATCATCCAAAGAAAAATCTCTACCACAGATTAAATTTATTTTAGAATCTTTTTTTACTGGTCCAACTTCCACATAAGTCGTTTTTTTATCAAAAGATGCCTGAGAAGAATAAGTTGAATCAAGATTAAATCCATCTCTTGTAGGAGCAATTCTTTCTACTCCTTCAACAAATGATAATTCTTCTAAATCTTTTGCATTGAAAGGCTTTAAAAATATACTCATATCATCAGTAAGACCTGTGTTATCAGCTGACTCAAATGAAATAGTAGTTTTATTAGGATTAGCATTATTTACAGATTTCTTGATTTCTTTTTGAAATCCATTACCTATAGAACTAACAAGTATTACTGAAGTTATTCCTATAATAATCCAAAGTAAAGCTACAAAGACACGAAGCTTGTGCCCCTTTAAATTAGCCAAAGAATTTTTTAATAAGCCCATGATTACACCTCCGAAGTAAACACACCATCTTTAAGTCGTATGACCTTAGTTGCATACTTAGTCAAATCCTGATCATGTGTAACCATTATTATAGTCTTGCCTTGTTCATTAAGTTCTGTCAAAAGCTCCATAATTTCCCTGCTAGTTTCACTATCTAATGCTCCAGTTGGTTCATCAGCAAAGATTATTTGAGGGTCATTTGCCAAACAACGTGCAATGGCTACACGCTGTTGCTGGCCACCAGATAATTGAAGAGGTTTTTGTTTGATTTTATCTAAAAGCCCAACAGATTTTAGTTTGCTCTTAACAATTTCTTCTCTTTCAGATTTTTTTAATATTTTATTGTAAATTAGAGGTAACTCTACATTTTGATATATATTTAAAGTTTCTATTAAATTAAATTGCTGAAAAACAAAACCAATATTGACATTTCTAAAAACAGAACGCTCATTTTCACTGAGATTAGTTACATCTGTGCCATCAAATATATATCTTCCTTCGTCAAATACATCAAGAAAACCTAAGATATTAAGTAAAGTGGTTTTACCACTACCAGATTTACCCATTATCATGACAAATTCTCCAGATTCAATTTCTAAATTTAAGGATTTTAAAACATGTAATTCATCTTTCCCTACTTTGTAATATTTTTGAATATTTTCTAATTTAATTAACATATGTAAATTAATTCACATCCATATTAACTTCTTTTAATTTTTTGTCTGGAGTAGCATCTCCATTATTATTAGAGCCAGCAGTTACACTATCACCTTGAACTGGGTCTCCTTCTTTCATTTCTTTAGTAGGGTATTTTATTACTATATCACCTTGTTCAAGACCGCCTCTAACTACAGCAAAGTCATTGTTTTTACTTGCAACATCTACAATTTGTTTTTTCAAGATTCCATCTAAGTCTTTAAATACATATGAGTGTTTTTTATCCTTAAGTACACAAGATGCTGGTATTTTAAAGCTTGAGTTAGCTACTTCAAGTGATGCTTGAAGATGGAATCCATTTGTCAACCCTTCTTGGTTATCAAATGCTATGTTTATATCATAATAAGATAAAGTACTTTGTTGAGCTCCCATCTCACTATTTGGAGTAGAGGGCTTATCAGATATAAAACTTATTCTACCAGTAAGATTTTGGTCAGTTGAGAAAACTAATATATTAACCATTTGGTCAATTTTCATCTTAGGTAAATCTTGTTCACTTGCTTGTCCCTTCATATAAAACTCTAGACCTTGAATAGTCATAAATGAAGCTGGTTGGTCTGGATTTCCAGTTTGGTCATTTAAGTATACAGTACCATCAAAAGGAGCAGTAGTTCTATCATATGCTTTTTTATCTAAAGAAGCTATCTGAGAGTTTAAAGTTGTTATTTGTGCGTTTATAGAAGCTATAGCATCTCTATTTTCATCAATATTTGCAAGTGATATCTTTTGTTTTTTATATTGGCTAAGTTGTGTTTTTAGACTATCTATTTCTGCTATTATAGTTGGATTTTTAGCAGTAAAAAGAAGGTCTCCCTGATTTACCTTTTGCCCATTTGTAACATTTACATCGCTTAACTCATAATCTCCAGAAATATTAAAGTCTTTAGTTTGCTTAGGTACAACCATACCATTTATAAATATTTTTTCGTTTTCTGGAATAGTGTATGTTTCTATGAAGTTTTCATTAGCTTGTAACTCAGTGTTTTTTGAATCGACATAAGCAAGTACCCCTAAAATTAAAAGTATGATTATCACGATTCCTGCATAGATTTTAAATCTCTTGCTTTTAAAAGGATTATTTTTAAAACCTTTATTTTTAGTTTTGAAATTACTACTTCCAAAGCTAGTATTTTTAAAGCTATTACTCTTAAAGCTACTATTTCTAAATTTTTTATTTTTAAATTTTTTTAGAAAAGACATGTTTTCCTCCTTTGTATAAAAACTACTTAATATACTGGGATGTACATATAGAACCATTATAAGAAGCATGTTGAATATAAGTCAAATGGAAATAAACTGTCAATATATAAGATACTATAGATAATCTTTGAATGTAATAGTAATTTTTGTATATTGATTGTACTCTGAATCTACATCAATTTTATGGCCAAGTTTGTCACAAAGTTCTTTTACTAAATAAAGACCAAGCCCTGTAGATTTAGCGTTATTTCTTCCATTATTACCTGTAAATCCCTTATTGAATATTCTATTTAAATCTTCCTTTTTTATACCACAGCCAGTATCTTCCACCCTTAATTGTAAATAATTTTTGTGGGTTTTGCAATAGATAGATATATTATCTTCTATTGAGGCATATTTTAGGGAATTATTTAATAATTGCTCGAATATGAAGTAAAGCCATTTTTCGTCTGATAAAACTGTATAATTCAAATTATTTAAGTTTAAAATTATTTTTTTTGAGATAAAATATTTCGAATATTTTCTAATAATATTTCTAATAATTTTTTCAATATTTACTTCTTGAATCAAAAAATCTTTATGAAAATCTTCAAGTCTAGATAAATATAAAATCCTTTCAACAGAATTTTCAATTCTAAACATCTCTTTATCGATATCATCTGAAATTTTTTCTTCAATTAAATTTTCGTTTTGCTCAAGGATTAGTTTGATTATTGCTATAGGCATTTTTATATCATGTACCCACATACTCATAGTTTCTTTATTTTCTTCAAATTTCTTAGTATTGATATCTATTATATCATCACATTGGCTTTGATAATCTTTAATTATATCCAAATATATTTTTTCTTCATTTGTACATTTAATTAATTCTATATCATTAGTACTAACTTTGAATGTATTATTTTTAATTTTCTCTAAAAATCTATTTTTCTTAATGTAGCCAGTAAGTATATATATGAATGAAAATACTATATTTACAATTAATATGTATACAATAGTGTCTACTAAGAGAGTATCGATAGGAGAAAATATAATAACTGCTATCGTAAAAAGTAAGAAAGCAAAGTTGTATACTAAAAATTCGAGTTTATCTTTGAGAAAATCTTTAAAACTCATAAATTCACCTACTTAAAGCTATTTTAACTGATTATATAACCTAGTCCTCTTTTAGTTTCTATAAAGTCTTCCAATCCAATTTCACTTAGTTTTGAACGTATTCTGTTTACATTAACAGTGAGAGTATTATCATCTACAAACCAATCATTATCCCATAATTTTTTCATAAGTTTATTTCTACTAACTATTTTACTTTTATTCCTCATAAGTTCATGAAGAATTTTAATTTCATTTTTTGTTAGCTCAATAGTATTATCTTTATAACATATAGTTGCAGTTGATAAATCTAAAGTAACTTCATTATGGACAATTTTATTTGAATTATTATCAGCAAAATTATAAGTTCTTCTTAAAAGAGCATTTACCTTAGCTATTAAAACATCTATAGAAAATGGTTTTTGTATATAATCATCTGCACCTAGATTTACACCCATTATTACATCCATATTAGAGTTTCTTGAAGAAATAAAGATTATTGGAACTTTGGAAATTTTTCTTATCTCATTACACCAATGAAATCCATCATAAAATGGAAGATTTATATCTAATAAAACCAATTGTGGTTTATAATGCTTAAATTCTTCTATTATGTTTTCAAGATTTTCTATTTGATAGACAATATGTCCCCATTTAGAAAGACAGTCTGCTATTTGATGCTTTAATGAAACATCATCTTCAATTACCATTATTTTGAACATTTTTACCTCCTAATCCAGAATAGTTATATTAACATAACTATATTTTACTTGATAAGTTCAAACATTTCTACCTTATAATTTAAAATAATTATATTAATATAACTATATTTTGCTTGACAAATTATATTTTAAACATAATTTCATTAAAAATGAAGAAATATAGTTAATACTTACAGAAATGTAACATTATATTAATGTAATTAAATGGTTAAAAACTACCTTAATATATATAATATATTTATAAGAATTGGAAAATGAGCAATTATGTTGAGGAGTGGTAAGTAATTATGGAAGAAATATTAATTGTTGAAAATATAAAAAAAGAGTATGGTAGAAAAGGCTCAAAATATGAAGCTTTAAGGGGAATAAGTTTTAAAGTTTCTAAAGGTGAATTTGTAGGTATTATGGGCTCATCTGGAGCTGGAAAATCAACTCTTTTAAACATTATTTCTACAATAGATTTGCCTTCATCAGGAAATGTTTATATAGAGGATAAGAATATTATTAAAATGAAACAAAATAAATTAGCTGACTTTAGACGTGATAATCTTGGATTTGTATTTCAAGATTCTAACCTTTTAGATACATTAACTATAAAAGAAAATATAATGCTACCTCTTTCTTTAAAAAATGAAAAAGTATCAGTAATAGAAAGTAGAATAAAAGAAGTTTCAAAATCACTAAATATAGAATCAATATTAGATAAATATCCTAATGAAGTCTCAGGTGGTCAAAAACAAAGAGGAGCTGTTTGTAGAGCAATAGTAACAAAACCATCATTAATACTTGCAGACGAGCCTACAGGAGCATTAGATTCTAAATCTGCAAGGGATTTATTAAATTCTCTACTAAAATTAAATAGAGATAATGATTCAACAATATTAATGGTAACGCATGATGCTATAAGTGCAAGTTTTTGTAGTAGAATACTCTTTATAAAGGATGGAATAATTTTTACAGAACTTATAAAAGGAGAAAGCACAAAAGAATTTTATAATAAAATACTAAATACAGTTTCCTTAATTGGAGGAGTTAATAAAAATGAGTTTATTTAAAATTGCTATAAAAAATGTAAAAAAGAACTTTTTAAGCTATTTTATGTACTTTGTTTCAATTGTATTTAGTGTATTTATATTCTTTAGTTTCAAATCAATAGAGTACAATGAAGCTTTAAGTTTACTTGGTAGAAGGGCTAAAATAGGCATTAATACAAGTTCAATTGTAATAGTGGTATTTGTTTTTTTATTTATATATTATTCAAATTCATTTTTTTTTAATAGACGTAGGCAAGAGATAGGTACTTATAGCTTGATTGGAATGAGAAAAAATCAGATAGGAAGAATATTTTTATATGAAACTTTTTTGATGGGAATATTTGCAATATTAATAGGGATATCTTTAGGTTTTTTATTTTCAAAGCTTATGACAATGATTCTTGTAAAATTAATGAAAGAAATTATAGGAGTAAAGATGACTTTAAGTATAAAGGCTTTAATTCAAACATTAGTAATATTTGTAGTAATATTTGTAGTAATTGGAATAAGAAATATTATAGTCATTAGCAATAAAAAAATTGTAGAGTTATTTAAGAAGTCACCAGAAAAATATACAAATAAAAGATTTATAAAGCTAAAGGGAATACTTGGAATTTTACTAATAGTATTTTCTTATTTAATGTCCAGCAGTTATTTCATTATTGAAAACATTATGTTTTCAGTTTTTATATTAATTACAATAATACCAGGTACTTTTTTATTTTTTTCATCAATAATGTCGATAATTATAGATGTTGCTAAGAAGAAAAAAAGTTTTTATTACAAGGGAAGAAATTTAATTGCATTTTCGGAACTTGGATTCAAATTGAAGAATAATAGCAGAGTATTGGCAATAATAGCGATACTAATAGCTACAAGTGTAACTATGTTAGGATTTACAATATCCCTTTATTACGATATAGATAGAAATATAAATGAAAACTACAAGTATAGTTATACTATAAATGCAGAAAATTATCTTGTAAATAAGGAAATTGACAAGTTGTTATATAAATATAAAGAAGATGATAAGATATTTTTTGATAAGACAATAGAGCTTATAAACAGAGATGTAAATTTTAAATTGTATTATAAAAAAGGAGGAGTTTATAGAGAAAACACAGTGCTTGTAGATTTTATTAAAGAAAGTGATTTTAAGAAATTAAGACAATATCAAAACAGTAATTATGAAGAATTAACTTCAGAAGAGCATGTATATTATGTTTCAGATTCATATAAGAAAATGTTTCTTAAAAATACTGGTACTCAAAAAATAGATATATATCTTAAAGAAAAAGAGAATATGAGTTTATTTACAGTTCAAAAAAATATCTTAGAACCAGAAATAAATTCACAATCAACATTTGATTTAATTGTGGTAGAAGATAATGTATTTAATAGATTAAAATTAGATGGAAAATCAAGATTATTAAGATTAATTGATATAAAAAATGAAAAAAAAGAGTTTGACATGTCTTTAAGATTAAAAAATATTGTTGATAAAAATATGAAATCAACTTATCCCTTTAATTTTACATCAAGTATCGAAAACTATAATAATTTAATTAGACTAAGTGGTCTTATGTTATTTATAGGTATATTTCTATCTGTAGTATTTCTTTTGTGTACAGGAAGTATAATTTTATTTAAACAACTATCAAATATATATGATGATAAAGAACGATATATTATGCTAAAAAAACTTGGGGCAAACAATCAAGATATTGAGAAAATAATATCAAAACAATTAAAAGTTGTATTTTTATTGCCATTAATTATAGGTACAATTCATAATTTATTTGCTATGTCAATTGCTCAAAAATTTATAACTAGGTCTTTGTTTATACCAATTATTATAACACTAGCCATTTATTATATAGGTTACTTTATATATTATTTTATAACATTAAAATACGCTCAAAATATGATAATAGATTAAGCTGTAGAGTATTTTTTACTTAATAAGAATTAAATAGATACTAAAAGTAAGATAGTTTATCTAATCAAAACAAAAAAATATTATAATAATGTAATTAAGTTTTGGAAAAAGTTTGTATTTTGTATCAGTTGTATTACTTAATGTTATATAATAAATTTAAGGAAAATATAAAATAAAAATGACAAGGAGTTGAAAATTATGAGGTTTGATGCTCATCAACATAAATATCCATCAATAAGAAATGTTATATATGCTAAAAATGGAGCAGTTGCAACTTCAACACCATTAGCTTCTCAAGCTGGGCTTGAAATACTAAAAAAAGGTGGGAATGCTGTGGATGCAGCAGTTGCAACTGCTGCTACATTATCGGTAGTTGAACCTACAAGTAATGGAATTGGAGGAGACGCATATGCTCTTGTTTGGATAGAAGAAGAAAAACGATTGTACGGACTAAATTCTAGTGGTTTTGCTCCAGAAAGAATGGAATTAAAAAATTACAAGAACATGGAAGAGATGCCAAAGTATGGATTTGGAGCAGTAACTGTACCTGGGATACCTGCAGCTTGGGCAGAATTAAATAAAAAGTATGGAAAACTTAGTCTACTAGAATGTTTATCTCCAGCAATTGAATATGCAAGAGAAGGATATGTTGTTTCTCCTAATGTATCAAAAGTATGGAAAAAGTCCTATGAACTATATGAAAAAGAATTTGTTGGAGAAGAATTTAAGTCATGGTTTGAGACATTTTCTAAAGATGGTAAAGCTCCAGAAGCTGGTGACATATTTGTATGTGAAGAGCATGCTAATACATTAGAAGAGATAGCAAATACACAAGCTGAAAGTTTTTATAGAGGTAGACTAGCAGATAAAATAGATGAGTATTCTAGAAAGTTTGATGGAGCTATAAGAAAAAGTGATTTAGCGAGTTTTTATCCAACTTGGGTAGAACCTATAAGCACAGAATATAAAGGATATAAAATATTTGAAATTCCACCAAATGGACATGGGATAACAGTCTTAATGGCATTAAATATATTAAAAGAATTGGACATAAAAGGAGATATAGAAAATGTAGATGATATACATAAGATTATAGAAAGCTTAAAACTGGCTTTTGCAGATTCTAAAACTTATGTAACTGATATAGAACATATGAAAGTAAAGGTTCAAGAACTATTAAGTCAAGATTATGCAAAAAAGAGAAGTTTATTGATTGATAATAAAAAAGCTTTATATCCAAAAGAAGGAGAGCCATATTGTGGTGGAACTGTATATCTTTGTACCGCTGATAAAGATGGTAATATGGTTTCATATATACAGAGTAATTATATAAATTTTGGCTCTGGGATAGTAATACCAAACACTGGCATTGCGTTACATAGTAGAGGTAATAATTTTAACTTAGACCCTAAACACCATAATGTAGTAAAACCATTTAAAAAACCTTATCATACAATAATACCTGGTTTTTTAGGTAAAGATGATAAAGCAATAGGTCCATTTGGTGTAATGGGTGCTTTTATGCAACCACAGGGACATCTTCAAGTATTAACGAGTATTATAGACTTTGGTTTAAACCCTCAAGAGGCATTAGATGCTCCAAGATGGCAGTGGATAAAAGGTAAAGAGATAGAAGTTGAATCAGAGATGTCAAGACATGTGGTAGATGCCCTTATTGAAAAAGGGCATGAGATAAAAGTAATTCATGATAATGTCGATATGGGTAGGGGACAAATAATCTTCAAAACAGAGCAAGAAAGTTATGTTTGTGCAACAGAATCAAGATGTGATGGTCATGTTGCAGTTTACTAATCATGTTGCAGTTCCTTAATATTGCAAACTAAAGATATATTTAATGAATAAAGGAATCTATATGAAATGACGATAATAAAAGGCGAAAGTCTACAATGACTAACGCCTTTATAAAAAACTAAGATATCATATTCTAGTTTTACTTATTATTGACTTTATTCTTGTCCAGTTTTAACTTCATTGTCACCATAGCTAATCCAATCACTAAAGCTACCAACATAAATCTTATGAGGTATGTCAAGTTCTCTAAGTGCAAGACTGTTAACACAAGCAGATATTCCTGAACCACAAGATAAAATTATTTCATCATAATTATTTAAATCCTTAAAGAAGTCTTTTAAAAATTCCATATCTTTAAGTGAGCCATTTTCAAAATCACCTTTTATTAAATCCTTGCAAAAGTAATTTTTTGCACTAGGTATATGGCCAGCTTTTGAATATGCAGGTTCAACTAAACCTTGGTATCTTTCATTAGCACGACAATCTATAATCACAGTATCTTTGTCATATAATTTAGATTTAACGTATTCCATTGGAACAACTAAATTGTCATTTACATTAGGCTTAATTTTTTTGTCTATACAGTTTGGAATATTTATTTTTTCTTCTAATTCTCCGCCTTCTTTTACAAAAGCTGTTATTCCACCATCTAATACATAGACATTTTCAAGACCTAAGTGTTTTAATTGGAAGAATAGTCTACAAGCACCATTTAAATCTCCATCATCATAAGTTACGATTGTAGTGTCATTATCAACACCCATTTTTTCTAACTTTTCTTTTAATATAAAAGGGTCTTGTAAAGGATTTTTACCACCATGTTCTTCTGTAGGAGATGATAAATCCTTGTCTATATCCAGGATAAAGCTACCTTTTATATGTCCTTTTTTATAAGAATCAATACCATAGGTTCTATTGATAAGGTCAAATCTACAATCTATAACAACTAGATTATCATTATGTTCTAATTTAGATATAAGTTCTTTTGCAGAAATAATATTTTTCAAAAAACAAACCTCCTATTTTTAATTATTTTTATGTGTATTCATAATAATTATTAACTTTATAAATTAATATTATTATAAATTATTACATAAGTAAATAAATCTTTAGAAAATATAAAAATTTTATATAAAAATTCAAATAATTAATGAATATTAAAAATTTTAGATATATAATAAAATAAGAGTATATTTTAGTTTATATAAAAGCTGGTATTGCAATAGATTAAAGCCTTATACACGTTTAGTTTTTAAAGAAATCTGAGTTATTATGAAAACCTAGGTTAATTTATTAAACAAATAATTGAATAAAAAAAATTTATTATGTATTTATAAAATTTTTGTTACAAATTTAGCATAATATAGTATACTTTAAGTGTGTATTAGGTTAAATCTATAACAAATTATACGTATAATATAGGTTTTAATATTTGTTGGAATTTAAAAGTAATTTGTTAATATCAACTATTTGTAATTTGGGCAGTTATAATTATTTTACAGGGGGGATGTCCAATACAAAACATTTAATCGAGAACTAATATTGTATTATAATTAGAGTTATAGTGTTGTGTGTTTATGTTTTAATTAAATTTAAAGTGGGAAAAATATATTTGTTAGAATGGAGAATAGCGAGATGAGTAATAAAATAGTTAGTAAGAGACAATTAACAGATAGTATTTATTTGATGGAAATAGAGGCTCCTAGAGTTGCAAAATCTTCTCAGCCTGGTCAATTTATAATAATTAAAAATGACGAAAAGGGAGAAAGAATTCCTCTTACAATAGCTGATTATGATAGAGAAAAAGGAACAGTGACTATCGTATTCCAAACAGTTGGTGCTTCAACTAAGAAATTAGCAATGTTTGAAGAAAACGATTTTGTAATGGATTTTGTAGGGCCACTAGGACAAGCAAGTGAATTCATACATGAAGATATAGAAGAATTAAAAAATAAAAAAATCCTATTTGTAGCTGGTGGAGTAGGTTCTGCTCCAGTGTATCCACAAGTTAAATGGTTTAAAGATAATGGATTAGATGTAGATGTAATAATTGGTGCAAGAACTAAAGAATTAATCATATTAGAAGATGATATGAGAAAAGTAGCTAAAAATGTATACATATCAACAGATGATGGGACATATGGATTTGATGGAAGAGTTACAGATTTATTAAAAGATTTAGTTGATAATCAAGGTAAAAAATATGACCAAGCAATAGTAATTGGACCAATGATAATGATGAAATTTATGTGTCAATTGACTAAAGAATTAAACATACCTACTATAGTAAGTTTAAATACAATAATGATTGATGGAACAGGTATGTGTGGCGGTTGTAGAGTTAGTGTTGGAAATGAGACTAAGTTTGCATGTGTAGATGGACCTGAATTTGATGGACATTTAGTTGACTTTGACCAAGCGATGAGAAGACAATCTATGTATAAAACTCAAGAAGGAAGAGCTATGCTAAAACTTGAAGAAGGCGACAGTCATCATCATAGTAATTGTGGATGTGGAGGTAACAAATAATGGATGCTAAAAAAGTAAAAGTACCAGTTAGAGAACAAGAACCTGCTGTAAGAGCAACAAATTTTGATGAAGTATGTTTAGGATACAATAAAGAAGAAGCTATGGCAGAAGCTAATAGATGTCTAGGATGTAAAAAACCAAAATGTGTAGGTGGATGTCCAGTAGGAATTGATATCCCAGGATTTATAACAAAAATTAAAGAAGATGATATAGAAGGTGCTGCTAAAGTAATGGCTAAGAGTAGTTCACTACCTGCTGTTTGTGGTAGAGTATGCCCACAAGAAAGTCAATGTGAAGGTGTATGTATACTTGGAATAAAATCAGATGCAGTATCAATAGGGAAATTAGAAAGATTTGTAGCAGATTGGTCAAAAGAAAATGATATAAACTTATCTGATACAGAACCTAAGAAAAATCAAAAAGTAGCTGTAATAGGAAGTGGTCCAGCAGGTCTTGCTTGTGCTGGTGATTTAGCTAAAAAAGGATATGATGTAACAATATTTGAAGCAATGCATGAACCAGGTGGAGTTTTAACTTATGGAATACCTGAATTTAGACTTCCAAAACAAGCTGTTGTTCAACCTGAAATAGATAATATAAGAAAATTAGGTGTGAAAATAGAAACTAATGTAATTGTTGGTAAAACAATTACAGTAGATGAACTTATAGAAGATGAAGGATTTGAAGCTATATTCATAGGCTCAGGAGCTGGTCTTCCTATGTTTATGAATATACCAGGAGAAAATGCAAATGGAGTATTTTCTGCAAATGAGTTTTTAACTAGAGTAAACTTAATGAAAGCTTATAGAGATGATTATGATACACCTATTAGTTCTGGTAAAAAAGTTGCTGTAGTTGGTGGTGGAAATGTTGCTATGGATGCTGCTAGAACTGCATTAAGATTAGGTTCAGAATCATATATAGTTTATAGAAGAAGTGAAAAAGAGCTTCCAGCAAGAGCTGAAGAAGTACATCATGCAAAAGAAGAAGGAATTATATTTAATACATTGACAAATCCTAAAGAAATTTTAGTAGATGAAAATGGATATGTTAAAGGTATGGTTTGTATAAGAATGGAATTAGGAGAACCAGATGATTCTGGAAGAAGAAGACCTATAGAAATAGAAGGTTCTGAATTTGTACTTGATGTAGATACAGTTATAATGTCACTTGGAACAAGTCCAAATCCATTAATATCTTCTACCACAAAGAGTCTTGATATAAATAAGAGAAGATGCTTAATAACAGATGAAAGTGGTCAAACTTCTAAAGAAGGTGTGTTTGCAGGTGGAGACGCTGTTACTGGAGCAGCAACAGTAATATCTGCAATGGGTGCTGGTAAAACTGCGGCAGCTTCAATAGACGAATATTTAAAAGCAAAAGTTAATGCTTAATTTGTAAATTAAATATACCAAGTTAGAATAATTTCTAGCTTGGTATATTTTTTTGAAAATTATATAATAAAGTCACAGTTATTGTTGTAATATTTACCACTAAGCAACATAATTTTGTTTAATTATGGTAAAATAATATCGAATAAAGATTTTATAAGGGGGGAATAATGTGTGGTTGGCAGAATCAGAGTTATCAAACTTGACATTAGAACTTATATCTAAAAAGAATATTTTGGGTATAACTGTTGCATATATTGGTACAACAGACATTGAAAATGTAAGCATTTTAGATGAAGCAAGTATAAATTACTTAAAAAATAATATCCCATCATTAGAATATAGGCCATTCCTATATAAAATTGAAAAATCAAATGTGCCAGTTTTAAATTATGAATCTTGTATAAGGGATTCATATAAATTTAAAGAAAGAATACTTTTGGATTATTCACATAGAGTAATGTCACAAGTTATTAAAGAGCCGATTGAGTATGTATTACAATAGTATAATTAATGGTGTTTAAATATGAGAAAAAGAGAAAAAATATTTGATGGATTAGTTTTTAGGTATATATTAATTTTATTGATGTTATTAATTTTAATTGATTTTACAAGTACAATTATATATGCAAGTAATTCTATGGAGGTTACTTCTAAAAATATGATTGAAGCCTCAAAAAGAGAATTAGAAAATTATTTAAGCGTCAATGCATCCTTATTAAAGGCTCTTAGTCAAGACGATAGATTTTCTGATGACAGAATCTCTCTAATTGAAAAAGGTAAGTTATTAAGACCTTATCAAAAACAATATAATCTTTTTATGCTTGGAATAACTGATGCACAAGGAAATACTTCAAGTACATATAGAGAAAGGGTTGGGACAATAAAAGACCGAACGCATTTTCAGAAGGTACTAGAAACAAAAAAAATGGTGATTTCCGATATTACAGTTAGTAAGGTTACAGGGGATAAAGTATTTATTATATGTGTACCTATTATAAAAAATAATGAAGTAAGTGGAACTATTTTTGCTTCCTTTTATTTTCAAGATGTAAATAAGATAGTAAGTAGAACTAATTCTGATGATTCTATTAAATTTTTAATGGTAGATAAAAACTATGCCATTATTTCTCATCAAAATAAAGACTATGTCTATAATAAGACAAATATGTTTAGTGTAGAAGGAAATATTATAGGGAGCAGTAAAAATGAAATTTTAAAAAATATAGATGAGAAACGTCAAGGTGGTTTTTTATCATGGGATAATTGGAAGTTATATAGTGCAAGATATACGAGTATCAAAGGAACTGATTGGACATTAATCTCAAGTTGTGATGTTTTTAAGAACTTTAAAAGCTTGATAATTGATTTTATAATCAAGTTATTTTTCTATATATTAATATTTTTGATATTGTGGAAATTAAGTAATGTTACACTAATAGAACAACTTAAAAAATTAGCTTACTATGATTCCTTAAGTGGAATAAAAAACAAAGAAAAATTTAAAAAAGATTCTATATATATTTTACATAATTACTATAAGGATGATTTTTACTTAGTTCAATTAGATGTTAATAAATTTAAATACATAAATGAGATGTTTGGTTATGCTGAAGGAAATAAGATATTAGTACATATTGCAAATGTGTTAAGACACAATACAAACAAATATGAACTTTGTGCTAGAATGGATAATGACCACTTTATATTATTAATTTCCTGCAATACTGATGTTGACCTTTTAAATAGACTATCTAAAATAAATAATGAAATATGCAGTTTAAGTACTAGTAATTCCTCAAAATATAAAATTGTTATGTCAAGTGGTATATATAAGATAAATAAAAGTGATGATATACAAAAAATTGACTTGTTAATTGATAGAGCGAATATTGCTGCAAAAACAAAAAAAGATAAGTATGAGCATTCATATTCATTTTTTAATGAAGATACAAGAAATCGATTATATAGAGAAAAGAAATTGGAAGATAATATGAATAAAGCTTTGGAAAAAGGAGAGTTTGTAGTATATTATCAACCAAAATATAGTTTAAATGATGGAAATGAAATTGAAGGAGCAGAAGCTCTAATAAGATGGAATAATCCAGATATGGGATTTATTTCACCTGTAGATTTTGTACCTTTATTTGAAAGAAATGGTTTCATTGTAAATGTTGATATGTTTGTATTTGAAGAAGTATGTAAGACCTTGAGAAAGTGGCTAAACAAAGGTTATAACCCTGTGCCAATCTCTGTGAATATATCTAGAGTTCATTTACACAGAGATAATTTTATAGAAAATATTACTGAATTGATAAATAAGTATAATATATCACCTAAGTTTATAGAACTTGAATTAACAGAAAGTGTTGTATTTGATAATTTAAATATATTGATTGATATAATTAAGAGGCTTAAAAAGATAGGATTTCTTATATCAATGGATGATTTTGGCTCAGGATATTCATCCTTGAATCTATTAAAGGACCTTCCTTTTGATATTTTAAAATTAGATAGAGTTTTTCTAATTGAGACAACAGATACAAAACGTGGAAAAATTATTATCTCTAAGATAGTAGAAATGTCAAAAGCGATTAATATTAAAGTTATATGTGAAGGTGTAGAAACCAATGAGCAAGTAGAGTTTTTAAAAGAAATAGGATGCGATAAGGTTCAAGGTTATTTATTTGCTAAACCAATGGTACTTAGTGAATTTGAAAAGCTTTTAAAATTTTAGTTGAATTAATTATTAATACTAATTAGTTTGTTGGTACTCTAACAATTAACTTACAAATATGTAAGTTAATTGTTAGAGTATTTTTATGGTTAAAATGATATATTCACGATAGTATATTAATATAGTAAAAATAAAAAAGTAATGGAGAATATAAAATGAACATATTAAGTATTAAAAATATATCAAAAACATATTATGGAAAAGTTCCATATAAAGCATTAGATAGTATTAATTTAAGTATAGAAAAAGGTGAATTTGTAGCTGTTATGGGTCTATCTGGAAGTGGGAAATCTACTCTTTTAAATATAATATCTACAATTGATAAGCAGAGTGAAGGTCAAGTTATATTAAATGGACAGGATACAAGTAGATTAGAAGGAGAAAAATTAGCTGAATTTAGAAGAAAACAACTTGGTTTTGTATTTCAGAATTTTAATTTGATTGACACTTTGACAGTTGGTGAAAATATAATGTTGCCACTTACACTAGATGGTAGAAATGTAAAAAAAATGAACAGGGAAACTAAAAATATATCTGAATTTTTAGGTATTGATAAAATTTTAGATAGAAGAACTTATGAGATTTCAGGAGGACAAGCTCAAAGATGTGCAATTGCTAGAGCAATTATAAATAAGCCATCATTACTTCTTGCAGATGAACCAACAGGGAATCTTGATTCGAAATCCACTGATGATGTTTTAGAGTTATTTACTAAGATAAACAAAGAACAAAATGTAACTACACTTATGGTAACTCATGAAGCATATAGTGCAAGCCATTCAGATAGAGTCGTTTTTATAAAGGACGGATGCATATATACAGAGATAAAGAAATCAGGCACAAATAGTTCTTTTTACAATAAAATACTATCTGTATTGTCTCAAATAGGAGGTGTAAGGTAGTGAATTTTGGAAGATTTGCTTATAATAATATAATTAGAAACTTTAGAGCATATTTAGCGTATTTTTTAAGTTCAATTTTTTCTATAATGATATTCTTTGTATTTGCAGTATCTATGTTTCATCCAATTATAACTGATTCTGGAATCCAAAGTGGCTCTACTGCATTTATGGCTCTTATGACTTCAGAATTAATAATATTAGGATTTAGTCTACTTTTTATATTGTATTCTTTAGGAAATTTCTTAAAATCTAGATTAAGGGATTTTGGAGTTATGATGATAGTTGGAATGAGTAATAAACAACTGAAAAGATTGATATTGATTGAAAATTTAATAATAGGATTATTAGCAATAATATTAGGAATACTTTTAGGGCTATCTATTTCTAATCTATTTTTATTGTATTTAGGTAAAATATTTTATATGAACTTGACAGAAAGTTACTTTCCAATAAAAGCGATACTAATGACAATTATATCTTTTATGTTGTTGTTTTTGATAACAGGACCACTTAGCTTAAAATTGTTAAACAAAAACAATATTTTTGAACTTTTAGTAGGTACAAAAAAACCTAAAAAAGATATAAAATCTTCAAGATTATTTGGGATACTTGGCATAGTATGTCTTATGATAGGATATGCTATGATACTATTTGGTAATAAGTTAAATATAAATGAAGGTATGTACACGATAGCACTGTTGATTACGCTAGGAACGTTTTTATTTTTTTCTCAGTTTAGCATTTTAATATTAAAGCATATGAAAAATAAAGAGAAGTTTTATAAAAATAAAACAAATATGTTGCTTATAAGTAATTTAGTATATAAGATGAAAGATAATTCTCTATTGTTGTTTTTAATGACAATACTTTTATCTGGAACCTTAGTAGCATTTACAACAACTTCAACGCTTGTAACTTCACAAGGTAAATCCTCTAAAGAGAATTTTCCAATGGTTTACTCATATTTTTCAGAAGATAATAATAACAAAGAATATGAAGAATTAAAAGAAATTAGAAATACAATAAAAGAATATGATTATAAGGAATTAAGTTTTCCTATGCTTGAATATAATAATGAAGTATTATTAAGTATAAGTAACTATAATAAATTATCAAAACAATTGGGATTAGATAAAATTAATCTAAAGAAAAATGAGGGAATTATAGTCCCTAGATATAATTCAAAAGAGCACATAAATTCTTTAAAAGATATTAAATCTTATAAAATAAGAAATGTAAACATAAACATAAAGATAAAAGAATCAACAGATAGGATAATTTTTCCTACAGGTATGTTTAGTAAAATTATAGTTATACATGATAATTTATATAATAATATACAAAGTAAGTTTTCAAAAATAAATTTTTATGGATTTGATTATGAAAACTGGCAAAATAGTGCTGATATAACTGAAGCGTTAAAAGAAAAACATTTTAACCTAGATAGAAATGATATAAAGTCATATTTTTTAACTTTACCAGATATGTATTTAGTTGAGTTACAGCAAAGTAAAATTCTTCATTTTATGGGTATTTTCATAGGTGTTATTCTGTTTATGGCAGTTCTTAGTTTTTTGTATTTTAGACTATATACAGATGAACCTTTTGATAAGGTTAAATACCACAATCTATCAAAAATAGGTCTATCTTTTAAAAATATGAATAAGATTGTTAGTATAGAGATAGGCATACTATTTTTTGTACCTTTTATTATAGCTATTGCAAATAACATATTTTCTTTACTCTTTTTAAATAGTGTACTAAATAATAGTTTTAACTTAAAAAATGTGGGTATATTATTAGTGCTCTCAGGTATATATTCACTTTATTTTCATTTGCTAAAGAAATTTTATATTAGAAAAGTTTGGTTTTTTGATTAAAGTGGTATATAATATATATTATAGAAAATTAATATTTAAAAAGTAGTTAATATTAAGGGAGGGCATATGCACCTCCCTTGTAATATGTGGAAAATTAAATATTAGAAGAAGGAGGAGACTTGATGGATAATCAACAATTATTAGGAACAGAACGAATCAGTAAATTACTACTGAAATACTCTATACCAGCAATAATAGGTATGCTGGTAAATAGTCTATATAATGTGGTAGACAGAATTTTTATTGGGAACATACCAGGGGTTGGACCACTTGCAATAACAGGTCTTGGTGTTACGATGCCAATAATGACAATAATACTTGCATTTGGTATGTTGATAGGAATAGGAACAACAACGACTATATCAATAAAACTTGGGCAAGGTAAAGTAGAAGATGCAAGAAGACTTATAGGAAATGCAATGACATTAGCTGTAGTTACAGGAATTATAATAATGGTACTTGGGATATTATTTGCAAATAAAATACTTACGTTATTTGGAGCAAGTGAAAATACACTAATATATGCAAAGACATATATAAATATCATCTTATTAGGAACAGTAGTAAATCTTCTATCCTTTTCTTTAAATCACTCAATAAGAGCTGACGGTAGCCCTAAGATTTCAGCAGGAATAATGATAATAGGATGCCTAACTAATATAGTTTTAGATTGGATGTTAATATTTGGATTCAATATGGGAATACAAGGAGCTGCAATTGCTACAGTAACTTCTCAAGCTCTTACAGCTATTTTAACTATAGGCTACTATATAAGTGGAAAATCAAATTTAAAATTCAGTAAATCTCATTTAAAATTAGATAAAAGATTAGTAAGAGCAGTCTTTGCGATAGGTATGTCACCATTTGCTATGCAACTTGCAGCAAGCTTAGTTCAAGTAATATCAAATATTGCTCTTAAAACTCATGGTGGAGATTTAGCTATAGGAGCTATGGCTACAATTTCTTCTATAGCAATGGTATTTTTAATGCCTATCTTTGGAATAAATCAGGGAGCGCAACCCATTATAGGTTTTAACTATGGGGCTGAAAAATACGATAGAGTTAAAAAAGCATACTTAGGTTCATTGGTAGTAGCTACTATAATTTTATGTATGGGTATGGTAGTAATTATGCTTTTCCCAGAGGCAATTATAGGAATATTTAATAAAGACGCTGAACTTATGAGTATATCTGTAGATGGTTTAAAAATATATCTACTTATGTTACCAATAGTAGGTTTATCAATTACAGGAACAAACTTTATACAATCTATAGGTAAAGCAAAAATGGCAATGTTATTAAGTCTTCTAAGACAGGTAATTTTATTGATACCAGCAGTAATAATTCTTCCTACATTCTTAGGTTTAAAGGGTGTATGGACAGCTCAACCAGTATCTGACTTTATAGCCACAGTAATTACAGGTGTAGTAGTATTTAGAGAATTGAAAAGATATACACCTAAAAGTGAACGATTAAGCGAAATAACGACCGAATAAAAAGTATAATTTCAGATAAATAAGTAAAAAATTGTAAAAAATACAATTATATGATAAAATAAAACCGCTGTCAAAAAGAAGAGAAATTCTAATTATGGAGTGATTTTATGGAATTTACAAAAAAAAGCAAATTAAAAAATATGTATGTAAACATGAATGTAGCTAGAATGTTGTCTAAGATAAATGAGTATAAGGGTAGACAACTGCTTTACAAAAAACAACCGAAAGAAATTTTAGAAAGTCTAGAAAAAAAATCTTTAGTAGATTGTTCAGAATCTACATATATTGGAAATCAAAAAGAAAGTAATACTTTTAATTTAGAAAAATTAATAAGTAATGAAGTCACACCTAAAAGTAGAGAAGAGTTAAGTATTGTTGAATACAGAGATGTAGTAAAAACTATTAATAGTGCTTATGAGAGTATCCCAATAAGCTCACAAACAATTCTTGAACTTCATGGATACTTATATAAATTTTCATCTACTAGAGGGGGAAGCTATAAATCAGAGAGTGGATTTTTTGAATACAATTTAAAAAATAGTGACTTCATGAATGGTGACGCAAGTGTTAATAAGGTTGAAAAAGCCGTAGAAGAAATATGTGAAGCTTATAATACATTGATAGATGAGGATGAAATTGATATATTAATATTAATTTCTGCATTTGTGTTAGATTTCATATTGATACATCCATTTAAAGAAGGTAATATAAAAATGGCAAGAGTACTTATATTATTGCTGTTAAATAAAAGTGGATATGAAGTTGGAAGATATATAAGTTTAGGAAAAATATTTGATGACAGTTCATATGAGTACTATAGTAACTTAAACTATTTGAAGTCCTCTATAGGGAATGAAAAATCAGATATGAATGCTTGGATTGAATATTTTTTAGAAACTATATTGACTGCATATAAGAAGTTAGATGACAGTTTAAATGTATCTGATAAGAAAAGACAGACAAAAACTAGCAGAATAGAAAAAATAATAAATTCTACTCTTGGATATTTTACAAAAGAAGATATAAAGGACCTATGTCCTGATATTCCAGAACCTACTATAAATAGAGTTTTTAATAATCTAAGAAAACAAGATAAGATAGAGGTTGTTGCAAGGGGAAGAAGCGCAAAATGGAAGAAGAAGTATTAAAAAATACTTTAATAATTTTAATGGTATAGTGTCAAAGCACTATACCATTTTTTATTGAAGTTAGAAATTCTAAGAGGAATTTACATAACTTCATAGAATACTTATTTTATCTAAAATATTATAAGTAATTGCTTGATTAGAATTTTAATATATTTAAAATTATATTGTATAATTAATTATATTTTATTCTTGTATTCTATAAATTTACTTTTTAAGATTATTTAAGAAATATATTTCTATTAACTTTATAATTTAACTACAGAATAGAATGGTTATTTTTGTGAAATAATAATATAAAAATAATCTTAGGAGTGAGCTTATGAAAAAAAAATTATTATATATAAATGTGAATTCAAAACCAGAAGATTTATCTTCAAGTAAAACTGTAGCAAGAAAGTTTATCAATAAATTTATGGAAAAAAATAAGGATTTTGAAGTTGAAGAAGTAGACCTTTATAAAGAACATATACCAAGATTGGAATATCAATACTTTGAAAAAAGAAATAGTATAGTTAGTGAAGAAGCTGCTAAGCAATTAGATGATAAGGATAGAAAAGAACTTGCAAAAATTAGAAGTCTTTGTGACCAATTTGTGAGTGCAAGTGTATATGTAATAGCAGCTCCTATGTGGAGTTTATCTTTTCCAGCCCCACTTAAAGAATATATAGATTGTATAATTCAAGATGGAAAAACTATATCTTTTGAAGGTGATGATAAACCACAAGGAATACTAAATGATATTGATAGAAGTATGGTATATATACAATCTTCAGGTGGACATATACCATGGGTACTAAAGCCAGTTATGAATAAAGGATTAAATTATGTGGAAAGTATCATGAAATTTATAGGAATCAAAAAATTTGATGAATTATTAGTAGATGGAACTGGAACTAGTGAAGAAGAAAGACAAAGTGCAATAGAAAAAGCATCTGAAAAAATAGAAGGTATAATTGATTCTTTGAAGTTTTAGTTATAATATTTTATTTTATTGAAAATATAAAGGAAAAACCTCTCTTAATGTAGAAACTTATATTGAAGGAGGCGAAAATCATGCGAGAAGAAAAAAGTAATGAGAAGTATGATTGTTATTGGTGTAATCAAGAGAATAATTTCCATGTAGAGATAAAAGACAATGTAGTGATGATAGATGATGGCACTGGTATACTTAAACAAGCCGTTTTCATAGGGTATAAACAAATTCAAGTTAATTTGAATTGTTCACATTGTCAAAACTTAAACAGAATAAAATTAAATTTGTAAACTTTAGATATGGAGATTCTTGAAGGAGTTAAAAATAGAAAGTATTAATATTTAGACTGAAAATTATATTGTATACAATAATGATTAATTTAAGTTACATTGTATTTTAATATTTATTTTCAGTCTTACTTTATTAAAATTATTTTTTGGGAGTATCTTTGAAAAAAGTATCTACTATTTTTTCCGAAATACTTTTTAATTGGTCAGCCATTGAAGTTAAGCTTAGTAAGGCTATCAATAAATCATCTTTATTTTCTGGATTAATAGTGATATTTTCAAAATTAGACTCTATAAAGTTTGGCATATTATTTCTTTGCCTTTCTTTTATTGATATAAACTTTTCATAACATGCCACTAAGTCTTCTCCACTGAAATCCTCTTTTTCGTATACACCATTTAAGATTCTTTTAATCTCTTGTATTGTAAGTGTATTTTTCATAGAATAAATGATTATCATTTGTAAGATTTGTTCTTTGGTATATTTTTTTCCCTTAATAGGTTTGATTAATCCTTCTTTACTATAATTATTTATCATTGTTTTAGTGAGAATTTTTTCATCGTCAAATCTTTTATTGGCAGAAAGTTTATTGTCAATTAGAGAAATAATTTGATCCATATATAGGTCAATAGATGGAATATCATTTGAAGTTATATCTGTATTATTTAGCATTTCTAGTATTATGGTATTTAATTCATTGTTCATCATATGTTACCTCCATAATATCTATAATACACTAATTTAGAAAATAAAACAATATTAATGGTTGCAAAAGATATATAAAGTGGTATAATTAAATGTATAATATAGTATTAAAAACTATATATAAAATATAATTTTTAAAATACATAATTGTAGGAGGACGAAATGTATCAATTTTTTTTAAAGGGTAGAGACCCAATAAGTAGTTTAACTCATTTTATAGGGGCTTGTTTATCTCTTATAGCTACTATAATTTTAATTTTTCAATCTATATCTTTACAACAAACTTCTTTTTTGATGATAGTGTCTGTGTCTGTCTTTGGATTATCTTTAATTGCTCTTTATAGTGCAAGCTCATATTATCATTTTTTAAAAGGTACACCAGAACAAGAATTATTTTTCAGAAAAGTAGACCATGCGATGATTTATGTATTGATTGCTGGTTCATATACACCAATATGCTTGTATTTTATGCAAAAAGAAGAGGGAATAATATTTACTACAGCAATATGGATAGTTGCATTTATTGGTATAGTAATAAAAATATTTTGGATGGATGCACCTAGATGGTTGTCTACAAGTCTATATTTACTTATGGGGTGGGCAATTGTCTTTGATATAAATGCATTTAATTCAATTCCTAAGGATTGTCTTAACTTATTAATAATAGAAGGTGTATCTTACTCTATAGGTGCAGTTATTTACATTATTAAGAAGCCAAATATAAGTCCTGAATTTGGATTTCATGAGATATTTCATATTTTTATTATGTTAGGTTCTTTATTCCACTTTTTGGCTGTTTTATTGTATGTTTTATAGTTTAAAAATCCAGTTAATTGATACTAAAAATTCTACAATGAAGAAAATAAAAAGAACTGTCTTATATAGAATGTATCTTCTATTATAAGACAGCTCCTTATTATAAATATCAAATTATATTTATAATAACTTGTTTATAAAAATAGCATATTCAAAATGTCTATTCCATAATTCCTTTAATGTACTTCTCATTTACGACATATAGTTTGAATTTATGTACTATAATTATATCCTCTAAATTCTCTGACACACTAACAATTCTAACACATTTATTTCTAATTTCCACAGGCAAATCTAAATCATTTGTTAAATTTACATAGTCATCATATTTATACATAAAATCATCCCTTTACATTAAGATATACTTATTATACTATATTTTAATAAGTTTTTTTAAATTATTACAATTTTTCCCGAAATTTCATTTTTTATACACAAAATTTCCAAATTAAGTAAAGATTAAATATCTAACTGTACAAATAAAAAATCATATAAAATATTTTATTTAAATTTCTAAATAACTATTGCCAATTTTTGAAAAGTATATTATCATTAATAGTAATAAAAAAACTGTAAATTTAGAATATTAATAAAAAATATTTGGGAGGAAATTATCATGGTGAGATTAAATGTAGAAAAATTAAATATAAAATTAAATCATCACCATCATCATAGACTAAAGGGATTGTAATATGAAATTGATTCATAGACACAAGCCCTGTTTTTAGTGTAATTGGTCTTGTATCTATGATGGGAAGTAATTTTAAAAGAAAATTATAGCCATATAGGTATAAAGCCTATATGGCTTTTTTATTGTTTTAAATTTGCAAATGTAAGAGTAATTTTAATGAAAAGGGTGAGAGTATGAAATTTTTAAGGATTGAAGATGAAGTTATTTATTCTAAAAAAAGATACAAATTAAAAAGAGAAATAGACAGGCTTTTCTTAGATGAAGAATATTTTCAAATAGAACCACAATTATTTGAAGAATATGATGAATTTACAAATATAAATAGTAAAATTCCAAAAGAATCTATGGTAAAGGTTGTAAATGGAAGAGTAATGGTCCTAAGAGCTGATATAACTACAAGTATAATAAAAAGTCTCATACCAAGATGGGAAGATGGTTTAAAACTTAAACTTTTTTATAATTCATCTATATATAAAAATAAGAATACAGTTGGAATAAAAGAGATAAGACAGATAGGTTGTGAGTACTTAGGAGAATCTTCTTTAGAAGCAGATAGAGAAGTGGTAAAATTGGCTCTTAAGATACTTGAAAAGTACAACAATAATTTTATTTTGGAGGTTGGTAGTAGTAAATATATTAATGGACTATTAGAGGAATTAAAATTGAACAAGAATTGTGAAAATCAAATTAAAAACTTATTGTATACCAAAAATAACCATGAACTAAAAGTATATATTGAAGATTTAAAAATTAAAAATGATGTAAAAGAATTATTATCAAATATCTTAAGTTTTCAAGGTAATCTATATAATGTTATTGAAAAGGCACAAAAATTCTATTGTAATGATAAGATGAAACAAGCACTTGAAGAGTTAAAACAAATAAACGATTTAATTGAGGAATGTAATTTTTTAGATAAAGCTAGATTTGACTTATCAATGATTACAATGCTTGACTATTATGAAGGAGTTATGTTTAGAGGATACTATCCAGACTCATATAAAGAAATTCTAAGCGGTGGAAGATATGATTCTCTAACTAAAGAGTATGGAAAAGAAATTCCAGCTATTGGATTTACATTAAGTGTTGATGAATTAATGAAGTATGTATATAAGTAAGATTGAAAAGGAGGTATTATTTTGGATTATTTAACTATAGCATTAGCAAAAGGAAGAATAGAAGGGGAATCATTTAAAAAATTTAAAAAAATGGGGTTGGGGGATAGTATAGATACTGATACAAGAAAGCTAATTTTTAAAGATGAAAAAAATAAAATCATATATATACATGTAAAACCATCAGATGTAGTTACGTATGTTGAAAAAGGAGTTGCTGACCTCGGTATAGCAGGTAAAGATACTATTTTAGAAAATGAAACAGATGTATATGAAATATATGATTTAGGTTTTGGAAAGTGTAAATTTGCAGTAGCAGGACTAAAGGGAGATAGTATATATAGAAAAGATGAATATCTAAAAGTGGCAACAAAGTACCCAAACATAGCAAAAAAATACTTTAAAGAAAAAGGTCAAAAAATTGAAATAATAAAACTAAATGGTTCTGTTGAACTAGCTCCAATAGTAGGCTTATCAGATGTAATTGTTGATATAGTTGAAACGGGTAATACACTTAAAGCAAATGGACTTGAAATATTAGAAGATATATGCGATATAAGTGCTAGGATTATATCAAATAGAGCTAGTTATAGATTTAAGTATGAACAAATTCAAAATATAATTCGTTTGTTTAAGGAAATTGATAACTAAAATATAATTAAAATTGACAAGGAGAGGTTTAAATTGAGAGAAAAAGAAAGTATAAGAGAGCTAAAGGGATACGAACCAAATTGTGTAAATTGTAAGGTAAAGCTTGATGCAAATGAAGGAAATAAAAAGTTGTTTAAGTATCTTGTTAAAGAGCTTGGAGATAGTGATATAGATTTAAATTTATATCCTGAAGACTCTTATAGCGATTTAAAAGAGTCTATAATAAACTACATAGATGTTTCTGGAGTAAGTAAGAAAAACCTTTTAGTAGGAAATGGGTCAAGTGAAATAATTGATTTGATAATACATACTTTTGTAGATAAAGATGAAACAATATTAAGTTTTTCTCCAAGTTTTAGCATGTACTCTATATACAGTCAGATAAATGGTTCAAAGTTTATAGGTGTTGAGAGTGATGAAAATTTAGTTATAAATATAGATGATGTAATTGAAAAAGTAAAAGAAAATAATCCAAAGATAATAATTGTTTGTAATCCTAATAATCCAACAGGGACAATACTTAAAAGAGAAGACATAATAAAACTTTTAAACTCAACTAACAGCTTAGTAGTCTTAGATGAAGCATATATGGATTTTGGGGAAGAAAGCATGTTAGAGAATGTTTTTGAGTATGAAAACTTAATCGTTCTTAGAACGCTATCAAAGGCATTTGGATTAGCTGGCATAAGAACTGGATATATGTTATCTAATAGTAGTTTAATAAACTCTGTTGAGAAGGTAAGACCTCCATATAACTTAAATTCATTATCAGATTTCATTGCTACAAGAGCATTGCAAAATAAAGAAGTAGTGAAATCTTATATAAGGGAAGTAAAAAAAGAAAGAGCAAAATTATATAAAGAAATGATTGATATAGGTCTCAAAGTGTATGAATCACAAGCAAATTTTATATTGTTTTATTCTGAGATAGAAAATTTATCACAAAAGCTGATTGATAGAGGAATACTAATAAGAAAGTTTAGTGGAAAACTAGAAAATTATTATAGAGTTACAATTGGTGATAAAGAAGAAAATATTATGTTTGTAAATACTATAAAAGATATTTTTCAAAAGGAGAATTAGGTATGAGAATTTGGAAGATAGAAAGAAATACACTTGAAACACAGATTTTAGTAGAACTAAACATTGATGGTACTGGAAAAGTTGAGATAGATACTGGAATTGGATTTTTAGACCATATGCTTACTTTAATGGCATTTCATGGTAAGTTTGATTTAAAGGTTATTTGTAAAGGAGATATATATGTAGATGACCATCATAGTGTTGAGGATATAGGTATAGCTATAGGAGAGGCATTTAAAAATGCTTTAGGGGATAAAAAAGGAATAAGAAGATATTCTACTATCTACATACCTATGGATGAATCTTTATCCATGGTATCGATTGATATAAGCAACAGACCATATCTTGTATTTAATGCAAAGTTTGATACTCAAATGATTGGTAGTATGAGTACACAGTGTTTTAAAGAATTTTTTAGAGCTTTTGTAAACGAATCTAGAGTAACTTTACATATTAACCTTTTGTATGGAGAAAATGACCATCACAAAATAGAAAGTATTTTTAAAGCATTTGCAAGAGCGTTGAAAGAAGGTAGTGAAGTAATTTCCAATGAAATAGCATCTTCAAAGGGGGTCTTATAAAATGAATATAATAGTAGATTATGGTCTAGGAAATATAGATTCTGTGTCCAGAGGTTTTAAAAAGGCTGGAATAGAAACTAAAATTTCTAACAATTTAAATGAAATAAAGGAGGCAAATTCACTAATACTTCCAGGTGTTGGAGCTTTTAGAGATTCTATAAATGCCTTAAATAAACTAGATTTGGTACCAATAATAAAAGAACATGTGTCAAAGGGAAAGTTTTTAATAGGCATATGTCTGGGCATGCAATTACTTTATGAAAAAAGCTATGAATATGGAGAATATGAAGGGTTAGGTCTTATAGAAGGTAGCATTGATAAACTGGATATAAGTTTAAAAGTTCCACATATGGGATGGAACAATCTAAAATTTAATAAGAAAAATGATGATATCCTTAAATATATTAAAGAAGATGACTATGTATACTTTGTTCATTCATATTATGCAAATTCATCAAATGAAGAACTTGTTGCTTTTTCAGAGTATGAGAAGAAGATTCCAGCTATAGTTAGAAAAGATAATGTATATGGTATACAATTTCATCCGGAAAAAAGTGGAGAA
Source organism: Clostridioides sp. ZZV14-6153 (assembly GCF_020657855.1). Classification (NCBI taxonomy): domain Bacteria; kingdom Bacillati; phylum Bacillota; class Clostridia; order Peptostreptococcales; family Peptostreptococcaceae; genus Clostridioides; species Clostridioides sp. ZZV14-6153. The sequence continues at coordinate 531,736 of NZ_JAGWCZ010000001.1, forward strand.
GTAGGTTTAAACATATTAAAAGCATATGGGGAGATGATAAAATGATAATATTTCCAGCAATAGATATAAAGGATAACAAATGTGTACGATTAACTCAAGGTGATTTTGATAAAGTAAATGTATATTATGATAATCCATTAGAGGTAGCATATAAATGGAAAAATGAAGGTGCAGAATATATACATATAGTAGATTTAAATGGAGCTAGAAGTGAATTTGGTGTAAATACAAAAACAATTGAAAATATAGCAGACAATATAAAAATACCTATTCAAGTAGGTGGAGGGGTTAGAGACAAGGAAAAAGTTCAAAATTTAATAAAAGCAGGTGTTACTAGAGTGATACTTGGGAGTATAGCAATTGAAAATATGGAGTTAGTTGAAGAGTTGGTTAATGAATATCAAGAAAAAATTGTTGTTTCAATTGATGCTAAAGATGGAAAGGTAGCGGTTAGAGGTTGGGAAGTTGTAAGTAATGTAGATTCTCTTACTTTATGTAAACAACTTGAAAAAACAGGAGTAAAGACGATTGTTTATACAGACATATCAAAAGATGGTATGCTTCAAGGTCCAAACTTTGATATATATGAAAAAATATCAAAAGAGACATCTTTAAATGTTATTGCTTCTGGGGGAGTGACTTCTATTGAAGACATCAAAAAACTTAAAAATATGAACTTATATGGAGCAATAATAGGTAAAGCACTTTATGATAAGAAGATAGACTTTAAGGAGGCTCAACAACTATGCTTACTAGAAGAATAATACCATGCCTAGATGTACGAAATGGAAGAGTTGTAAAGGGGAAAAAATTTACAGATATAGTGGATGTTGATAGTCCAGAAGTCCTTGGAAAATTTTATAGTGACTGTGGTGCAGATGAACTTGTATTTTATGATATAACTGCATCAAATGAAGACAGAAAGACATCTTTAGAATTTGTATCTAAAGTTGCAGAAAATATAAATATCCCATTTTGTGTGGGTGGAGGAGTAAATAAATTAGAAGATTTTACTAATATTTTAAGAAAAGGTGCTGATAAAGTTTCTATAAATTCATCAGCAGTAAAAAATCCTGAATTAATAAGAGAAGCCTCATTAAAGTTTGGTGCACAATGTGTAGTTTTATCAATAGATGCAAAAAAAAATGAAGAAGGTTCATGGAGTGTATATGTAAAAGGTGGTAGAGAGAAAACAGATTTAGATGTAATTGAATGGGCAGTTAAAGGTGTTGAACTTGGAGCTGGAGAGATTGTTGTAAATAGTATGGATGAAGACGGAATGAAAAATGGATATGATATAGAGTTACTTTCAAAAATAACATCTTTAGTAAATGTACCTGTTATAGCATCTGGAGGGGCTGGGAAAATGGAAGATTTCTATGAAGCAGTCAAAGAATCTAATGTAGATGGAATTTTAGCAGCATCTGTTTTTCATTTTGGAGAGATAAAAATAAAGGATTTGAAGAAGTATTTAAAAGAAATGGGTGTAGAAGTAAGATTATAAATTAAATATCTATAAGGAGAATGGGAAAATGAATGATAAATGTAATAATATGTGCAGTGAAGAATTTGAAGAATTTATAAAAAATGTAAAATTTGATGATAAAGGATTAATTCCTGCTGTTGTTCAGGATGTAATAAGTAAAGATGTATTGATGTTAGCATATATGAATGAGGAGTCTATAAAGAAAACTTTAAGAGAAAAAATAGCTTGTTACTTTAGCAGAAGTAGACAAGAATTATGGATTAAAGGTGAGACATCTGGAAATATTCAAAAAGTAGTCAAAATTTCTTATGATTGTGATGTAGATACAATATTACTTTTAGTTGAACAAACAGGTGTAGCTTGCCATACAGGTAATTATTCTTGTTTCTATAGAGATTTATTTGATGATACTGATAAAATTGATTTTGAAGTACAAAAAAATACATTAAAAGAATTATATGATTTAATAAATGAAAGAAAAAATAATCCTATTGAGGGGTCTTATACTAACTATCTTTTTGATAAAGGTTTGGATAAAATTCTTAAAAAAGTTGGAGAGGAAAGCAGTGAAGTAATTATAGCTTCAAAAAATGAAGATAAAAGTGAACTTATTTATGAAATTAGTGATTTAGTATATCATACATTGGTTTTAATGATAGAAAAAGATGTTGAAATTGATGAAATAAAAAAAGAATTAATTAAAAGAAGAAAATAGAATAAAGATAGATTGATAGAAAATAAGAAAGTATACCGTTTTTTAGAAAAAATGGTATACTTTCTTATTTTCTATTTTTATATTGTAGAGTAAAATCGAAGGTTTCTTGCTTAAGTTTATTATGTATACAATTTATCTACAAAACGATTATAATACATTATTTGTTTTAGAAAAAACATCATTATCTAATTAATATTTAAGAAGAATGATTTTGAATTAATTTTCATATTGAATAATATGGGCTTAAAAAGGATATATTTTAAGATGGAATAGGCTAAATTTTAATAAAAAGTAAACGTTTTCAAAATTAATATTTTATTTTTTACTAAAAAATAAAATATTAATTTTGATTTATGGTTTAATTTGGGTTATAATAAATTGTTAAATTATTTATTACTATAAAACAAGCTATAAAATAAATAAAAATGATATTATTCCGTCAAAAAAATTAATAATAAAATACAAATTATATGAATATAATAAAATGTTTTGAAAAACAGTGAAATTTTATTGCAAAAGATTTAAATTAATTTTGACTTAGGGATGTAAGCTATTCTAAGAGGCAAATGGATATTTAAATGTAAAACAATTTAACTGTTATGAAGAAAGTATCATCGTATTTGGATTTTTAATTTTTATAATTTTTTTAAAAAAATTTTAATTTTAGTTAAAATTAAAATTTACAAAAGCTTAGCATATGTTATTTTATTTTAATAAATAATAAAAACTATTTTTCTATAATATTGGCATAGTAGATGCTTATATAACTATGAAATTAAAATTAAATAAGATGAAGTAGGAGGAAAAAAATGGGAAATAGTGAGCTAAAAAAGACTCTTGGTGTATCTGCAGCATTATCAACTGTTGTAGGTTCAGTAATAGGGGCAGGTGTATTTTTTAAACCACAAGCAGTTTATACATTAACTGGAGGAGCTCCAGGACTTGGTATATTGGCATGGTTAATAGCAGGAATCATAACTATAACAGCTGGGCTTACAGCTGCAGAGGTATCAGTTGCAATACCAAAAACTGGTGGAATGATGGTATATATAAAAGAGATTTATGGAGATAAATTAGGATTTTTAACTGGATGGATGCAAATTGTATTATTTTATCCTGGGATGATGGCAGCATTAGGTGTCATATTTGGAGAGCAAGCATCAGCTTTAATTGGTAATTCATCATTATTACTTCCAATAGCAATTGGGATTATAGTGATAGTTGCAGGGTTGAATATGTTGGGTTCAAAAACTGGGGGAGCTATACAAACAATTTCTACGATATGTAAATTAATACCACTTATATTAATAATGATTGTTGGATTTATTAAAGGTGGTGGAGATAATCCAATACTTAGTCCTATGGTTGGTGAAGGACTAAGTCTAGGTAGTGTAATAGGTCAAGTTTTAATTGCTATATTATTTGCATTTGATGGATGGATGAATGTTGGTACTTTGGCTGGAGAAATGAAAAATCCAGGAAAAGACCTTCCAAAAGCTATAATAGGTGGATTATCAGTAGTTATGGCTGTTTACTTTGTAATAAACTTGGCATATCTTTGGGTATTACCAGCTAGTGAACTAGCTACTTACGCTTCACCAGCATCAGCAGTTGCTGAGGTTATATTTGGTTCAATAGGTGGAAAAATAATATCTGTAGGTATATTAATTTCAGTATTTGGAGCATTAAATGGATTCTTATTAACTGGTTCAAGAGTGGCCTATACTTTGGCAACAGATAAAACTTTGCCTAAATATAAGGTGTTTTCTAAATTAAATTCTGCTCAAGTTCCAGCAAATTCTATAGCATTAGTATCTGTTCTTGCAGCTATTTATGCTTTATCAGGTCAATTTAATTTATTAACTGATTTAGCAGTATTTGCTACTTGGATATTCTATGTATTGACATTTATAGGGGTAATGAAGCTTAGAAAAACTCACCCAGATATACCAAGAGAATACAAAGTACCACTATATCCAATTGTTCCAATAATAGCTATAGTGAGTGGTATATTTGTCGTAGTTAATCAATTATGCTTCGCAGGTATGAAAACTACTATGATATCTGTTGGAGGTCTTATAATAACAGCTATAGGATTACCAGTGTATGCTTATATGACTAAGAGAACAAAAAATGAGTCTAACTAGTTTATAAATACTTTATGATTATATGAAAAATAAAATCCCAATCTATCTATAGATAGATTGGGATTTTATTTTTTTATTTTTAGTTTATAAAATTACACTTCTAAAAAGTCACCTGTCTTAAAATATTCTATTTTGTCTCCAAGTAATTCTTTCATGTAATCAAATGCAACTAGTCCTGTACAATGGAATGTATATATTTTCTGAAAACCAATTGTGTTAAGTTCCTTTATGACATCATCTATGTATTCTGTAGAACAGTTAAGTCCACCCTGTTTTGATAAATTATCCATATGAAATCCTCCAATAATAAACTTAATTGATTTATCTGGAAAGTATTTTTTAACCGTATGAGCGATATTTACAATTCCACTATGACTACAACTACTTATTATTGATACATAGTCTCCATCCACATATATTAAGAATAATTCGTGCTTAAAATCATCTTCAATGAACATATTGTCTTTAAATTTTAACAGATTTTTGTCTCTACAAAAGAAATCTTTATTATTGTTTTTATCAGAGCAGATATAAAGATTTTCACTAAGTTTGTAAAAATCATCTATCCAAATGAAGTTTTTATTAAAATCTTCAAACAAGCCTTTTCTATTTCCTATATAGTAGTTTTCTTGCTGATTTTCGTTATGGCAGAAATATTCATATAATTTAGCTTGCGATTTTATATAAACATTAATATCTTTATTAATTTCAAAAAATTTATCTATACCACCAATATGGTCTGAATGATTATGAGATATTACAAGTGCATCTAAATTTAATAAATCAACATTTAAATTTTTAGCATTTTCTATAAAATCTCCACTTTTTCCTGTATCTAATATATATCTTTTATCATTAATTTCTAAGAACAAAGATAAACCATGTTCAGATTTTAAGTTTTTGGAGCCAGAAATATTTTCAATTAAAGAAATTACCTTCATAAACAATACCTCCCAATAATATTTTTAGAATTTTTATACAACTAATACTTACATTGTAACAAATTATTATGTTGTAATGTAAAAATTTGCCTATAAAGTATAACACTTTGTAGACAAGTTTATAAATTTTTATTTAATAACAAAAACAATTGTATATGAATATATAACATATGAAGTCAAAACAAGAAACAATAGTGTTTTCGTAATATATTTCTTATTTAAAATTTCTATTTTATAGAAAAAAAATTATAAATTTTAAAAATTAGAAACGACATTTTAACTAGTATTAATTGTAAAAAACACTATATAATACTCAATTTTCAACATTCTATACAATTATACAGAAATTATACAGCATAATAATCATCAAAATAACAAATTTTAAAAATTAGGTAAAACTTTTTGTCGAAGTTCAACGTCTATATATATGTAGTGAAGATTATGATTCTAAAATACTACAAAAATATAAATGTAAAAATATAGTAATATTGGAGGTCGAACGATGAGAAATAAAAAGAAAAAAATAAATAGAAAGAAATTATATTTGCTTTTAAGTGCCATAGTAGTTTGTTTAGCATTTATAATAATTGGTATACGAGTTAGTTATATGAATATAAAAGAAGATGAAATTAGTAGAAATGCTAAACTATCAAGTTCTACTATTACAGATATAATATCTAATACATCAGCAGAAGTTAGTAAAGGGCCTAGTAAAAGTTCTGGAAAAGTAGCATACATAACTATAGATGATGGTCCATCTAAATTTACTGACCAAATGATAAAAACTTTAAATAAGTATAATGTTAAAGCAACTTTTTTTATGATAGATGGAAATATGAAGGAATATCCACAGCAAGTTAAAAATATAATTAAAAATGGGAACACAGCAGGTTTTCATAGTGTATCTCATGATATTCATAAACTTTATGTTACTAGTACATCAGCAAAAGATGAATTTGATACGAATGATCAGACTCTTTATAGTATAACTGGTAAACATTCAAAAGTAATAAGAATTCCTTATGGAAGTAAACCATATACTCCACAAGCTTCATATCAAGCCTTAGTTGATGCAGGGTATAAAATTTGGGATTGGGATTTAGATACTGAAGACTGGAAATCTAATTCTGCACAAATTGTACAAAATGTAAAAACTCATATTAAGAATAGAAAAGGTGAAGATAAAGATCAACTTGTAGTTTTAATGCATGAGAAAAAACAAAGTGCAGAAGCTTTAGATTCAATTTTAAAATTTTTATCAGATGAAGGCTATGAATTTGCAGCAGTAGAGCAAAATCAAATACCAAAAAATTATTGGTTACGCAATTTAGAATAGTAAAAATAAAAAAATGTTGATTAAGAGTTTTAAAAATTGAAAATAAAAAATGAGTGAGGTGTAAGTGTTTTGAATAAAAAACTTTGTATAGGAATGGTTGGAATACTATCTTTAATGATGGCTGGTTGTAATAAAAGTTTAGCTAAAGTGAATGATGTAGAAATCACGAAGGCGCAATATGAAAAAACAAAGGCAGTCTTATCTGCTACTAATAGTTATATAAATGGTCAATCTTTGGATGAAATGGAAAAAAGTTTGGATAAAAAAGGTAGAAATAAACTAGAAAATGTTATAATATCGTTTATGGTGGATAATGAACTTTTATATCAAGAGGCTAAGGATAAAGGATTAACTCCAAGTAAAAGTGATATAGACTCAAAATATCAAGAACTAGAAAATGAAATTAATTTGAATACAAGCTATAAAGAAAAAATGGACAAAGCAGGTGTAGATAAGGAATATTTAAAACAAATAATATCTAGAGATTTAGCCATAGACAAAAGTAAAAAAGCCTTTGAAAATAAAATAAATATAAGTGATGCCGAGATGGAATCTTATTATGTAAATCATAAAAAAGATTTTAATGTAGAAGAAGTAAGTGCTTCTCAAATATTGATATCAACTTTAGATAAAAATAAAAAAGAAGTAAGTAAGGATAAAAAAGAAGCTTTAAAAAAAGAGGCCGAGAGTATATTGACTAAAATCAAAAATGGAGAAAGTTTTGAAGCATTAGCTAAAAAATATTCCGATGACAAAGCGACTGGAAAAAATGGAGGTCAGCTAGGATATTTTTCAAAAAATGATAAAAATGCTGAATTTACAAAAGAAGTATTCAAATTAAAGAAAAATGAGGTTTCAGGTGTTTTTGAAACTAGTTATGGATATCATATAGTCAAAGTTACTGATAAAAGAGAAAGACAAAAAAGTCTTAATGAGTGTCAGAGTTTAGTAAGAGAATCTATTTTAAACGAAAAATATATTGAGCACATAAAAAAATTGAACGAAAGTGCAAAAGTAGAGAGATAGAATCTATAAAAACTCAATCCTAGCCTGTAGCCGGAGGGAGATTTTACAGGAATGTTTAAGAGTTTAAAGAGAAGGAAAGTTGAGAGATACATTATCGATAATAAAGACTCTTTTTATAGAATTGCATATAGTTATACAAAAAATGAGGAAGACGCCTTAGATGTGGTTCAAGAAGCCATGTATAAGGCTTTATATTCAGTAGAAAACCTTAAAGAAGTAAATTATATAAAAACATGGTTTTATAAAATTCTAGTTAGAACGAGTATAGATTTTATTAGAAAAAACCGTAAATATAACAACATGACAGATATCACTCTTATAGATGAGACAGGAGAATATGACAAGTATACTGATTTAGACCTAAAAAAAGCGTTAGAAGAATTACCTATTGAATATAAATCTATTATAATATTGAGATTTTTTGAAGATTTAAAGATTGAAGAAGTAGCAATAATATTGGATGAAAATGTGAATACTGTTAAAACTAGGTTATATACTGCTTTAAAAAAATTAAAATTAAAAATTGAAGAGTAGGGATAAAAAGAATGACAAACAAAGAAAGGTTAGATAAGTTAAGAGATGAGTATCATAAAATTCCAATACCAAAGAAACTAGATACTATAATAAATCATAAGAAAATAAAAGATATATATTGCGAACAAAATAAAAAGATAAATAGATGGAGATTTAAAGTTATTATGGCTTCAGCCTGTATGTTTATAGTATTAGTAAATATAAGTCCTGTATTTGCAGATAACTTTTCTAAATTACCTATAATCGGAGGATTAGTAGAAGTAGTAACTATAAAAAATTATAGTTTAAAGAACGAAAACTATGAAGCTAAAATTGATATTCCTAAAATACAAGGTTTAAAAGATAAAAATTTAGAGAAGAGATTAAATAATAGTTTTATGGAAGATGGAAAGAGGCTTTATGATGAATTTCAAAATAGAATGGAAAAAATAGAATTATCAAAAAATAAGGGGCATAAATACTTAAGTTTAAGTTACAGTGTTAAAAATAATTCTAAAGATTTTCTATCAATAGAAATGACAAAAAATGAAATAGAAGCATCATCATATGTGAGTAAAATACATTATAATGTTGATAAAAAAAGACAAATAGTTTTAACTTTACCTATGCTTTTTAAGGATGATAAATATATAAAAGTTATTAGTGATAATATAAAAGAACAAATGCGAAATCAAATGAAAAATGACAGTACAAAATCATATTTTATAGACCAAGGAAAAGATTCTCCTGTTAAAGATTTTAAAACAATAAATAAATATCAAGATTTCTATCTTAATAAGAATGAAGACCTTGTAATTTGTTTTGACCAGTTTGAAGTAGCACCTGGTTATATGGGTTCAGTAGAATTTGTAATCCCATATAAAGTAATAAAAGATTTGTAAATAGAATAGTAATTTATATATAAATATATTAAGGAGGTTAATATGAATACATATAAAAAACTTAAAAAATCTATATTTAAAATTGCTGTGATTTCAGTGTGCCTACTTGTAGCATTAGTAAATGTACATCCTATATTTGCAGGAAGTTCTTCTAATAAACTTGTAAAAAAGAATCAGATAAAAGTAATAAATGCTAAAAATTATAGTCTAAAACAAGATAATTATGAAGTTAATATTAGAGTTCCTAAGATAGAAGGTTTAAAAGATAAAGATTTAGAGAATAAATTAAACAATGAATTTATGGAAAATGGGAAAAAGCTTTATAGTGAATTTCAGAATAAAATGAAAAAAGAAAATAATAAAGGTCATAGATACTTAAATGTAAGTTATAGTGTAAAAAATAATTCTAAGGATTTTTTATCTATAGAAGTTAAAAAAGAAGAGATAGAAGCTTCTTCATATGTAACTAAAACGCATTATACTATTGATAAAAATAGAGAAATACTATTAAATTTACCAATATTTTTTAAAGATAGTAGATATATAGATGTTATAAGTGATAATATAAAAGAACAGATGAAAAATCAAATTAAGAAAGACAATACAAAATCATATTTTATAGACCAAGAAAAAGATTCCCCAGTAAAAAATTTTGAGTCTATAAATAAGTATCAAGATTTCTATTTTAATAAAGATGGAAACCTTGTAATTAGTTTTGATGAATATGAAGTGGCTCCTGGTTATATTGGGCCAGTTGAGTTTGTAATACCAGACAAAGTAATAAAAAATTTAAAGTAGACATATAAAAGATTTTTAAATAGACAGGTAAGGAGAAATATATGAATATATATGAACAAGCGATAAAGTTAATAGAAAATAACGAGGACTTTGCATTTGCTACAATAACTTCTCACTCAGGTTCAACACCACGTGAAACTGGAGCAATGATGATTGTAAAAAGTGATGGTTCTATATTTGGTTCTGTAGGTGGAGGAAGTGTAGAAGCAACATGCATAAAACATTCAATTAATGTTATAAAAAATAGAGAGTCAATGTTGTATAAATTTACTCTAAATAAAACTGATATAGCAAAGCTTGGAATGATATGTGGTGGTACTGGAGAAATACAGATAGATTTTATTGATAGTAAATTGAAGAGCAATTTAGAAAGATTTAATAAAAACTTAAAAGAAAATATAAGTAAAGCATATATATTTGGGGCAGGTCATATTTCAAAAGATGTAGCAGTAATATTATCACTTTTAGAATTTAGGACAGTAGTAATAGACGATAGAGAGGAATTTGCTAATTCTGAAAGATTTCCAGATTCAGAAGTAGTAGTTTTAGATTCTTTTGAAAATATACCAGATTTTCCAATTGATGAAAATAGCTATATAATTATTTTAACAAGAGGTCACTTGTATGATTCAAGTTCACTGGAATGGGCTCTTAAAACGAATCCTTGTTATATAGGTATGATTGGAAGTAGAACAAAAATCGGATTGACATATGAAAAACTTATGAAAAATGGGTTCAGTAAGGAAGAACTAAATAAAGTACATGCGCCAATAGGAATAAAATTAGATGCTCAGACACCAGCAGAAATAGCTGTATGTATAGCAGCTGAACTTATAAATTGCAGGGCAAATAAGGAAAAAAGAAATTAATGAACATGATAAGTAAAGATTATGATATTCTAAATGTTAGTTTTAAAAATAAAGAAATAGAAGCAGCTTTATTTTATAAGAATAGAAAAAATATTTGTATAAAAATAGACTCATTTGGTAAAGTAATTGTAATAAGTCCTCCTAAAGTTTCTAAAAAAACAATAAGAGACATAATACTTAAAAAAGGAGATTGGATACTTAAAAAATCTTCTGAATATAAAGATAGAGAAGAAGTATATAGAGAAAAAACATTCATGACAGGGGATAAATTTCTCTATCTTGGTGAAGAGTATTGTTTAATTATAAATGAAACTTTGGAGGCTTGTGTTAAAAAAAGTAATTGTAAAATAAATATTGATGAATCTAAAATAATTGTTCAAACCAACGATACAAGTAAAGACTTTATTAAAAAATCTTTGAAGTACTGGTACAAAAAAGAAAGTCAAAGAATCGTCTCAGAAAGAATAGATTATCTTAAATCGAATTGTGATATAATGAAGCAACTAACACCAGTTAATGTAAAAGTAAAAGAACAAAAAAGTAGGTGGGGGAGTTGTACATCTCAAAAAAATATTTATATAAATTCAAAAATATCTATGGCGAGGTTAGATGTCATTGATTATATAATAATACATGAATTTAGTCATTTATTACATATGAATCACTCAAAAAAATTTTATGATTTGGTAAAAAATATTATGCCAGATTATAAAGATAAAGAAAATTGGCTTAAAAAAAATGAGTATAAGATAACAATATGAAAACGATTATTTCAAAATATGGATTTAAAATATAGAAAAATGATTATTTTGAAGAAAATAAATAATCTGAAAATTTTAAAAAAAGTCGTTGACATTATAAAAAATAGATAATATAATCTATATTAACAGCAAAACAAAGTTAAAAAATAAAATTAAATAAATAAAAGCAATGACAGAGACAACAATACTAATGGAGTTATCCACAGAGAACCAATGTTGCTGAGAATTGGTGTTAACAGTAGTATAATGATCACTCTGGAGCTTTTGTACTGAATATATTTTAGTAAGTACAAACGTCTGCCAACGTTATATGGCTAAGGTTAAGGTAATCAATTACCCGACCTGAAAAAAGAGAGGTAGATGTATTTTTTATATCTACAAATAAGGTGGTACCGCGGAATTTAACTTTCGTCCTTATAAGTAATATTTATATTGCTTATAAAGACGAAAGTTTTTTTAATTTAAGCAATATAAAAGATTAATCCATATAAAATAATAATAAAAAAATAAGGAGGAGTTTTTTATGGAAAATACTGTATATGCTAAATTAAACCAAGGGATAGATTCTTTTTTAAGAGTGGCAATGACACTGAGAAGAAGAGAAGTTGATATACAATCAATAAGTATGACTGTAGATAATATGAATAATTCAGGTATAAAATTGATAGTAAACGAAGAAAAGACATCTCTAGATAGTGTCTTAAATCATATGAAGAAACTACATGATATAAGAGAAATAACTGTTGAACAGGTGAGACACTAATCAAACATGACTTATAAAAATTAAAAACAAATATGAAGAAACTAATGTTTAAATAAAAACTAAAGATAAATATTAAATGAGAAAAATCTTAGATTGAAAATACGATTATCATTGAAATTATAAAGAAATTACAAATTTAAAAAACTTAAAATTATAAATATTAAGATTATTAAAAATTATAAGTATTGAGATTCTAAAGATTAAAATTCTATAAATTAGAAAATAAAGTTTGTTAAGTAATATAGAACTAATGATAATGAGTATAAATTTCTAATAAAAATAAATATCATAAAATAATTAAGAGAAAATATTGGGAGGAAGTAAAGATGGCAAAGATGTATTATGAAAATGATGTAAATTTAGAGGTTTTAAAAAATAAAAAGGTTGCAGTTTTAGGATATGGTAGTCAAGGTCATGCACATGCACAAAACCTTAGAGATAATGGTGTGGATGTAGTGATAGGGCTTTATGATGGAAGTAAGTCAGCGCAAAAAGCAAAAGAGGATGGATTTGAAGTAAAGAGTGTGGCAGAAGCTACGAGAGAAAGTGATTTAACAATGTTGTTAATGCCTGATGAAAAGCAAAAGAAAGTTTATGAAGAAAGTGTTAGAGATAATTTAAAAGAAGGTCAGACACTAGCATTTGCTCATGGATTCAATATACACTATAATCAAGTACAACCACCAGAATTTGTTGATGTTGTAATGGTAGCTCCTAAAGGACCTGGTCACCTAGTTAGAAATGTATTTACTAAAGGAAGTGGAGTTCCAGCATTGTTTGCAGTATATCAAGATTACACTAAAAAAGCCACAGAGACAGTTTTGGCATATGCAAAAGGAATAGGAGCTACAAGAGCAGGAGTTTTAGAAACTACTTTTAAAGAAGAAACAGAAACTGACTTATTTGGAGAGCAATCAGTACTTTGTGGTGGTATAAGTGAACTTATAAAGTTAGGATATAAGACACTTGTAGATGCGGGGTATCAAAAAGAAGTAGCATATTTTGAATGTCTACATGAAATGAAACTAATAGTTGACCTTATATATGAAGGTGGATTTGAAAGAATGAGATACAGTATAAGTGATACAGCAGAATATGGAGATTATGTATCTGGTAAAAGAGTAATAACTGATGCAGCAAAACAAGGTATGCAAGATGTATTAGAAGATATACAAAATGGAAAATTTGCTAAGGCATGGATTAAAGAAAATGAAGAAGGGCGTGAGAACTTCCTAAAAACTAGAGAAACAGAATATACTACAGAAATAGCTGAAGTTGGTAGAAATCTAAGAAGTATGATGTCATTCTTGAAATAAATATATTAAATGGATTAGTTTGAGGGAAAGAGTGGTGCATAGTAGTGCGTATTAATGGAGCAAAGGTAATTTTAGAATGTTTGAAGAAAGAGGGCGTTGACACAATATTTGGATATCCTGGTGGAGCAGTAATACCTCTTTATGATGCTCTATATGATTATCTAGATGATTTTAAACATATAAGGACTTCACATGAACAAGGTTTGGTTCATGCAGCAGATGGATATGCAAGAAGTACTAATACAGTGGGGGTTTGTTTTACAACATCTGGGCCAGGAGCAACGAATGCTATAACTGGTATAGCAACAGCTTTTATGGATTCTTCTCCTATGGTTGTAATTTCAGGTCAAGTTCCAACTAGTTTATTGGGTAAAGATTCTTTTCAAGAAATTGATATAACTGGAGCAACCCTATCTATGACAAAGCACAATTATCTAGTTAGAAATACTAAAGAGTTAGTACCTACAATAAAAGAAGCTTTTAGAGTTGCAAACTCAGGAAGAAAAGGACCTGTACTTGTAGATGTTCCAAAGGATTTATTTTTAGCAGAAATGGATTTTAATGATGAGGATTATGATTTATGTCAAATAGATGAGTATATGGATTATAAGGATGATTTTGACTTAGATGATGAAAACAACCTTAAGCTTTTAAAAGATGCAGTAGATATAATAAAAGAGTCCAAAAAAACTATAATCTATGCTGGTGGGGGAGTTAAATCTTCAGATAGTGAAGAAGTTCTTGTAAAATTTGCAACGAAGATAGATACACCTGTATTAAATACACTTATGGGGCTTGGAAATATAGATAGAAAAAATGAACTATCTCTTGGTATGGTTGGAATGCATGGAAGTAGAGAAAGTAATTTGGCACTTTCTAATTCAGATTTAGTGATAGCAATAGGTGCAAGATTTAGTGATAGAGTAATAAGTAAAAGTTCTGAATTTGCTAAAAATGCAAAAATAATACACATAGATATAGACCCATCTGAAATAAGTAAAAATATAAAGTCCAATGTATCTTTAGTTGGAGATGTAAAGATGGTTCTTAGTTTACTACTAGAAAGGGTTGAAAGTAAGGACAATAGCAATTGGAAAGAGGAAATAAAGACCTTTAGAAAAGGTGAGGGTGTAGAGGAAAAAGAGTTCCATCCACAAAATATACTTAGAAAAATAAACGAGAAATATGAACAATTGGGAAATCCAACTGTAGTTGTTACTGATGTTGGTCAGCATCAAATGTGGTCTGCTAAGTATTGGGACTTTAAAGGAAATAAAAGTTTTATAACATCAGCAGGTCTAGGAACGATGGGATTTGGTTTAGGAGCTGCTATTGGAACTAAAGTTGGTAACTTAGATAAAAATGTAGTTTTAGTCACTGGTGATGGAAGCTTTAGAATGAACTGTAATGAGTTAGCTACAGTTGCAAATTATAATGTGCCTATGCTTATTTTGTTGCTTAATAACAGAACTCTAGGAATGGTAAGACAATGGCAGAAATTATTTTCTAATCAAAGATACTCTCAAACTGATATTAATGAAAATGTAGACTATGTTAAGCTTGTAAATGCTTATAATATAGATGGATATAAGGCATGTGATATGGAAGGATTAGAAAGAGCTTTGGATGCAATAGATTTTAATAAACCTGTATTTTTACAATGTGATATAGATAAAGACTATGATGTTTATCCTATTGTAGCTCCTAATGATGCATTAGAAAATTTGATATGTAATTAAAATTTGATACTGAATATTGATAAAGTTTTTTATTAAAATTTTATTGGTATTCAGTTTTTTATTTTGCAATAATCTTAAGTATAGATTAATATTTTTTAGTTTTGTAATAATTTAATGCATGTATGATAAAGTATTGATTAAATATTAATAATGTAATTTAGAATAATAATGTAATTTAAGTAAATAATAATTTTGAATAATAATTTACGGAGGTATTCATATGTTTAAGCATGATAAAGCTTTATTAAAAGAAGTAAAAGTAGAAAGACCAAACCCTCAATATGCTGTTTTGATGCAAGAACAGTTAGGTGGTGGAAATGGAGAATTAAAAGCAGCAATGCAATATTTAGCTCAAAGTTTTAGAATAAAAGACCCCCAAATAAAAGATTTATTTCTTGATATAGCAGCAGAAGAACTTAGTCATATGGAAATGGTAGGTCAAACTATAAATTTATTAAATGGGCATGATGTTGATTACAAAGCAGTTGATACAGGGGAAATAGAAACGCATGTCTTAACTGGATTATCACCAGTATTAATAAATTCATCAGGAGCTCCATGGACTGCTGATTATGTTACAGTTACAGGAGATTTAGTAGCTGATTTACTTTCAAATATAGCTTCTGAACAAAGAGCAAAGGTAGTTTATGAGTATCTATATAGACAAATTGATGATAAATATGTAAAAGAAACAATTGACTTTTTGCTTAATAGAGAAGAAGCGCATAATGCTTTATTTAGAGATGCTTTAAATAAGGTTAAAGATACAGGTTCAAACAAGGATTTTGGAGTTACAGAAGATTCTAAGCTATATTTCGATTTATCAACTCCAGGACCAAATCATGATACTAAGATAGATATCAATCCTCCTTCTTTTGAAAAACCCTTAAAGAAATAGCTTGATATTTCTTGTATTGTTTTGTTTTGGTAGGTATTTAAAAAATTATTTGCCTAGAGGAATTAAGTAGATAAAAACTTAAATATATACAGTTAAAAGTGGGTATACACTTATTATAAGTGTATATCTATTTTTTTATTGCAAAACATATAACAAAATAATAAATGAGGTGGTATTATGTCAACTAATAAAAAACCTAATAATTTAATAAATGAGAAATCTCCATATCTTTTACAACATGCATATAATCCAATAAATTGGTACAGTTGGAACGAAGAAACTTTTAAAAAGGCAAAGGAAGAAGATAAACCGATATTTTTAAGTATTGGATACTCAACTTGCCACTGGTGCCATGTTATGGAAAATGAATCTTTTGAAGATGAAGAAGTTGCTGAAATAATGAACAAAAACTTTATAGCAATAAAAGTAGACAAGGAAGAAAGACCAGATATAGATAGTGTATATATGACAGTTTGTCAAGCAATGACAGGTAGTGGTGGATGGCCAATGACCATAATAATGACTCCTGATAAAAAACCTTTTTTTGCAGGAACTTATTTTCCAAAATACTCAAGATATAATAGACCAGGCGTTATAGATTTATTGGAAAATGTATCTGAAAAATGGAATAAAAATAAAGATATGCTTATAAAATCTGGAAATGAAATAGTAGAGGCTCTTAAAGATGATTTTGGAGTAAAAAATACAGATGGTGATTTATCAAAAGATATGTTAAGTTCATCAGTTGGAATATTTAAAGCTATTTATGATGATAAATATGGTGGTTTTGGGAATGCACCTAAATTTCCAAGTCCTCAAAATCTTATGTTTTTGATGAAATACTATAGTATAGAAAAAGATGAAGATGTATTAAAAATGGTGGAAAAAACTTTAGATGGAATGTACAGAGGAGGTCTATTTGACCATATTGGATTTGGTTTTTCAAGATATTCCACTGATAAAAAATGGTTAGCACCTCATTTTGAAAAGATGCTATATGACAATGCTATGCTTACAGTTGCTTATTTAGATGCATACAAGATAACCAAGAAAGAGCTATATAAAGAAATCGCGATAAAAACTATAGATTATGTAATTAGAGAGATGCAAGATAAAGAAGGTGGATTTTATTCAGCACAAGATGCAGATAGTGAGGGAGAGGAAGGTAAATTTTATACATTTAATCCACTTGAAATAATTGATATATTAGGTGAAGAAGATGGAAAATTCTTTAATGATTACTTTGATATAACTAATAGTGGAAATTTTGAGGGAAAAAGTATTCCTAATCTTATAAAAAATAAAGAATACGATAAGTATAATGAAAGAATAGCTAATTTGAGTAAAAAGGTATTTGAATATAGGAAAGAAAGAACTTCTTTGCATAAAGATGATAAGATACTGACATCATGGAATGCATTGATGGTAGTAGCTTTAGCAAAGGCTTATAAGACTCTAAAAAATGATACATATTTGGAGTATTCAAATATGTGTCTTGATTTTATAAATAATAATCTTGTGAATAAAGCAGGTAGATTATTAGCTAGATATAGAGATGGAAGTGCTGATTATTTAGCGTATTTGGATGATTATGCATTTTTAATATGGGCATATATAGAACTTTATGAATCAACATTTGATATAAAGTATTTAGAAGAAGCATTAAAATTAAATGAAAATTGTATTGAGCTTTTTTGGGACTATGAAAAAAGTGGATTTTACCTATATGGTAAAGATAGTGAAAATTTAATAGCAAGACCAAAAGATTTGTATGATGGAGCTATTCCATCAGGTAACTCTGTACAATTATATAATCTTATAAGACTTGCAAAGATTACTGGTGATAATAAACTTGAAGAATTGTCATATAAGCAATTAAAACTTTATTCAGATAGTGTAAAAAATTCACCAACTGGATATAGTTTCTATATGCTTTCATTAATGTATGAACTTTATCCTACAAAGGAAATCATATGTATTTTAAAGGAAAACTCTGATTTGATTGGTTTTAAGACTTTAGTAAGTGAAAATTTTGTACCAAATGCAACTTTTTTAGTAAAAAAATACAATGAAGAAAATACTAAGATAGGTTTTTTAAATAATTATAAATTAAAAAATGACAAAACTACTTACTATGTATGTCAGAATAATAGTTGTAGTCAACCATTTAATGATTCACAAAAACTAAATGATATAATTTCTATGAGAGACTAATTGTAATGTTAAAAGAACTCAGTATTGATACTTGATACTGAGTTCTTTTAATAAATAATAAGCATTAATTTAATTGTCTTTAGTCCTTAAATCAATATGAAGTAACTTTTAGACTTTATACAAATAAATACTCTGTTTTACTCTTAAGAAAGTTAATACCTATTTTAAATTATAGAGGTTATTAGTCCTTTTTATTTACTCTATTTCTTCTTTTTGAGAATTCTTTAAGTGCTTCAGATTTAATTTTATCTATTTCTTCATCTTCTACAAAGTTAGCATCTTCTTCGAATCCATCTTGTTCTTCGCCATTAAAACGATACATTTTTTTTAGTAAACTCCACAAAGTTTCCAATTCATCTTGAGTAAACTCATGAAATACATCTGCCATAAAGTTTATTCCAACTTTACCACATTTTATCATAACTTGTTTTCCTAAATCTGTAACTTTTACATTAATCGCTCTTTTATCATTTGGACTTGGAATTACTTGAACATATCCGTTTTTTTCAAGGTTAGCAACTATTCTATTTATATTTTGTTTACTTGTACCCATTTTTCGTGCAATATTATTTAATGTTGTTTCTTCTTCTGGCAAGTGAAGAATAGATAAAATAGTCATATATTGTCTTGAAGTAAGTACATCAAAATACTTATCACCTTCTATTTGTATTTTGTTTGTAAGAGTAAAAAGAGTTGCGTATGTTTGATTCATTAGAAACAATTCTTTCAATTCATTTGAATAATCCATAAAATATCTCCTTTATATTTAGATATTATTTTGACGAAAACAGAATATCACGAATTGAATATAATGTCAATATGATGTCCAAGTATAGTTAAATGTTCTTTCTAAATAATTAATATTCAATAACTAAATTATTATATAGTTATTTAGAGAAACACTTGTATAGCAATTTATACTAATAATTAATAAGTAAGAAACTTATATAGAACATTTTTGACTTGAAAATTGTAGTAATATAGTATATAAGTTAATATGTTGAATAAATTCAGGCTGGAGGAGTAATTATGAAGTGTACAAATTTTACTTTCAAAGGAAAAGAAGATTTAGATATATATACATATAAATGGGAAGATGAAAGTATAGAAGACCCAAAGGCAATTGTACAAATTGCCCATGGAATGGCAGAAACTGCACAAAGGTATGAAGTTTTTGCTAAAGAGCTTACTAAAAATGGATATATAGTGTATATAAATGACCATAGAGGACATGGAAAAACTGCAAAGACAGTAGAGAATGTTGGGCATCTAGCTGAAGAAGAAGGTTTTAGATGTCTTGTAGAAGATATGAATACTTTAACAAGTATTATAAAAAAGGAAAATAAAGATTTGCCAATTTATTTGTTTGGACATAGTATGGGGTCATTTGCTAGCCAAAGATACATAATGGATTACAGTGATAATTTATCTGGTCTTATATTATGTGGTTCAAATGGACAACAAGGTATCATTCTAAATTTTGCTCACCTAATAATTAATCATGAGATTAAAAAGCATGGAAGAAATTCTCGAAGCAATAAAATAAATGATTTAATATTTGGAGGAGAAAGCATAAGAAGAAATAAAAATACTAAATTTGATTGGTTAAGTAGAGATAAAGAACAAGTTGAAAAATATATAAATGACCCATTTTGTGGGGTTGTATGTACTTGTGGCTTTTTTTACGATTTAGTACAAGGATTAAAAGAAATAGAGGATAAAGAAAACTTAAAAAAGATACCACTTGATATTCCTATTTACATAATATCTGGAGATAAAGACCCTATAGGTAAAAATGGTAAGGGTGTCTTGAGACTTAGAGATAGATATATAAATCTAGGAGTAAAAGATGTAACATGTAAACTCTATAAAGGTGGAAGACATGAATTATTGAATGAGATAAATAAAGAGGAAGTTTTTGAAGATGTTATTTGTTGGTTAAATGAAAAAATAGGAATTTTGTAGTGCAGTAATATATGAATGATATATAAATAAAATATTAGTATTAGACTCAGTTTTATATAGCTATTTGAATGAGCTAGTTTTTGCATATAAAGAACAAAAAAGAGAGTATTTCAAAATGATTTTTTATCATAAATGAAATACTCTCTTTTATTTTCTTACTTTAAAGTAATGAGTATATCGAAATCTTAAGAAAATCTTTTGTTTTAAAGCTATATTTTCTTAAGAAAATTAAGTTAATCTATAAAAAGAATAAAAAATATTTAATTTTTTTAAGAAATAAAACAGAGTTTAACGGAGGTAGTAGATATGAATAAAATATTAAGTGTAGAAAATATAAAAAAATACTATAAAAGTAGGGGGAATACTACAAAAGCTCTTGATAACATTAGCTTTGAAGTTGAAAGTGGAGAGTATATTGGTATTATGGGAGCTTCTGGAAGTGGTAAGACTACTTTACTGAATTGTATTTCTACCATAGATAAAGCAACAGAAGGTAGTATTTATATAGGAAATCAAGAGATAACTACTATGGGTGAAGATGAATTATCTAAATTTCGTAGAGAAGAATTAGGGTTTATATTTCAAGATTTTAACTTATTAGATACACTTACAGCACATGATAATATAGCTTTGGCTTTGGCTATCAATGGAATTAACCCAAAAAAAATAGATACTAAAATAAAAGATATAGCAAATAGATTAGGGGTTTATGAAATTCTTAATAAATACCCATATGAAATGTCTGGTGGACAAAAGCAAAGAATAGCATGTGCAAGAGCTATAATAACAAATCCATCACTAATATTAGCGGACGAGCCTACAGGTGCTTTGGATTCCAAGTCAGCAAAAATGTTTTTAGAGAATCTTGAAGTTTTAAATGAAGAATTGAAAGCTACAATATTAATGGTTACGCATGATGCTTTTACAGCTAGTTATTGTAAAAGGATATTATTTATAAAAGATGGAAAGATATTCAATGAGTTGGTTCGTGGTAATAATACAAGACAAGAATTTTTTGATAGGATAATAAAAATAATATCACTTCTTGGAGGTGATGATAAAGATGTTTTTTAATAAAAATAATGACTATGTCTCTAGAGTATCAAGTGGCGCATTTAAAAAATTAGCTCTAAATAATGTAAAAAAGAGTATGAAAAATTATCTGATTTACTTTATAACTCTTACATTTGGAGTTACTATTTTATATACTTTTAATTCTCTAGACAATGATATAGCAATGCTTGGTGGCAATGCTTTACTGAGTTCAAGTATTGGATTAGTTAGAGGTATTGTGGGTGTTTTTTCAATTGTAGTATGTATGATATTTGGCTTTTTAATTGTATATGCCAATAATTTCTTAATGAAAAAGCGTAAAAAAGAGTTTGGTATATATACGATTCTTGGAATGGATAAAAGAGATATAAATAAATTAATGTTTAAGGAAACAGTGATAATAGGTATATTTGCTTTAATAACAGGCATCATGTTTGGAGTATTTATTTCAAAAGGACTCAGTATAGTTGCTTTGAAAATGTTAGGGGTATCATCATCAGGATTTTCTTTCTCAATATTTACAACTGTCAAAACGGTAGTATTTTTTGGAATTGTATTATTATTGGTTAATAAATTTAATAAAAAAACAATAAACAAATATAAGTTAATAGACCTATTAAATGCAAATAAAAAGAATGAGGTTTCTATTGCTAAAGGGAAAAAATCTAACTTAATATTATTCTTTTTGTCTATTGTGTTAATTGTGACATCATATATATTACCATTAAAAGTAAAACCATCTACATTTATATTAGGGATATGTATAATTCTTATGTTAGTAGGTACTTATTTCTTTTTTATGTCAGTATCTGATTTTATAATGATAAAAATAAAGAAGCATAGACGTGTATATTATAAAAATTTAAATCCATTTGTAATAAGTCAAATAAGTAGTCGTATTAAGACAATGAGTATGTCTATCACTGTAATTTGTTTGCTATTATTTTCTTCTATGATAGTGATACCTTTTGGTATATCATTTGGTAAATACTTAATAACTGATTTACAAGAAGCAACTCCTTATGATGTAACATTATCTAGACTTTTTATGGATGGAGATAATATTGTTGAATACAGTACAGAAAAAAGTAATATAAACAGTGAAATACCTTCACTTAAAGATACTTTAATAACAAATAAATTACCTTTATCTTCATTTTCATCTAGTACAAGTGATTTAAGGATATACTCTTTAAAAGATATAAGTCAGTATGATTTTGCAATTGATGAGAGTGAAAAAACAACTGAATTGAAAAATAATAAACTTGCTATTGTTTCACTTAGTGATTATAATGCTACCAGAAAACAAAGTGGATTAGAAGAAATAAAATTAAATAAAAATGAATTTGCAATAAGCTGTGCTGTAGAAGACTACAGAGCATTTTATGAAAAATATATTAATAGTCAATCAAAATATATTACAGTAAATGGAGTAAAGCTTAATTTAAACCAGACAAATCTATATACTAATTCTTATAATACAAATGTAGTTCCATTGGATAATGGTACTTTAATTGTGCCTGATATTGTAGTAAAAAACTTAAATCCTATTATGGTTACATTAAATATTAATTATAAAGAAAAAAGTAATAGTTTAGAAAATAAATTTATGGAAGCATACTATAAATTCCAAAGTAAAGTTAATAATTCTGGTGACTATAGTATTGACTATAAATCAGTTATAGATGGAGAAAAAAAAGCTTTAAATACTGCATTTTCCTTTGTAGCAATATATATAGGTGTTATACTTCTAGTATCAGCAGGTGCAATATTAGCACTACAACAACTTATGGAATCAACAGTCAATAAAGAAAGATTTAAATTATTAAGAAAGCTTGGTGTAAATAAAAAAGATATGAAAAAAGCTATATTTGCACAAGTATTTATATTATTTGCAACTCCTTTAGTGTTAGCTATTATAAATGCTCTATTTATATCAAAAGTGTTATTTATCGTAGTACCAATTATGACAGGAATGGGAATTATCACAAATATGTTATTAACAATGAGTATTGTCCTAATCATATATGGAATCTATTTTATCTCAAGTTTCTTTGAAAGTTTAAATATAATAAATGAAAGCATGTAAATAAATTAAGTTTTTGAATAGACTACCTAAGGAAATCTATTAATTAAGCTATGATTATACAAACTTAATTAATAGATTTACCTACTTTAGGTTAGCAAGATAAGATTTTGACTTATAATTTAACCAATAGTTAAATTATAAGTCTTTTGTTAACTTTACCTCAATTTACTAATAAATGCTTTTTTAATATACTTAAATTAAGAGATATACATTAAGGAGGTATATATGCGAATTAAAATAGGTGAAGTCATACAAACACTGAGAAAAGAAAAAAGTTTAACACAAGAACAATTAGCAAAGTTTATAGGAGTGTCAACACCAGCAGTATCTAAATGGGAAAGTGGAAATTCTTATCCAGATATAGAATTATTGCCAGTATTAGCAGATTTTTTTAATGTATCTGTTGACAAACTTTTAAACTATAAAGTAGATTTAAGTGAAGAAGAAGCAATGAAAGTTTATAAAGAACTAGAAGCAATTCTTGCTAAAGTAGAAATTGATTTATCAACAGAAGAAGCGCTAGAAGAATTTAAAGAAGATTTAGAATCTGTAGAAAGACTTGCTAATATGTATATGGAGAAATATCCTCAAAGTTATCTGTTAAAGTTAAAAATAAGTTCGCTATATCAAATGTACTCATATAAATTTGGTAAAGATAAATTCAATAGTAAAATTAAAGAAACAACAAATATTCTTGAAGATATAGTGAGAAATACAGATGATATTCAGATTAAAGAAACAGCACTTATTATTTTATCAAATGCATATTATATGTTAGATGATTATGAAAAGGCAGAGTTATATTTAAATATGATACATAAACCAATAGGAGACACAAGTGTTAATTTAGCTATGATATATTTAAGTCAAAATAGACTAGATGAAGCAGAAACATTACTTCAAAATAAATTATTTAGCGATGTATTTAATACAACTCTGGATTGTAAAGGATTAATTAATGTATGTAAAAATAAATATAAAGAATTAAAAAAAGAGTTAGATGATGGAAGTTATGACAAAAAAACAGCAGAGAAAGAAATGGAATATATAAAAAATAAGTCATTAGGATATGCAAATGTATCTTTAGAAATAAAGAAGAAATTTAGTGAAAATAGGGGAGCTTTTTTTGGAATATACATGGACTACATAGAGCTATCTTTAAATCTCTTATTTTTTAATATGAAAGAAGAAGCTAAAGAAGCTTTATATGGTCTAAAAGAAATATTAGAAAAATATCCTCTACATGAAAGTTCAGATACAAGTCAAATGACGTTTTTTGATAAAGTAAAATCTAAAAATTCATATACTTTTAATGTATATACTAATTTACTCATCATGTTTAATGATAATAGTTTTAATGAATTAAGAGAAGAACCAATTTTTGAATCTATAATTGAAAGGGTTTCAGAATTGGAGAAAATGTTAAAAGATAAATAATGAATAAATATTTAGTGTGACAACCTAAACTTAGTAAATAAAAAGCTAGAAAGTAGGATACTTAATAAAGTAAATATCTTATTTCTAGCTTTTTATTTTATAAAATAAGTTATCAAACATAGAAATTTAATTTGTATGAAATAAGTCATTAACCGTAGAATATAAAAAAATTATGAATAAAATAAATTTAGAAGTTACAAAAAAGTTACATAAATTTAGAAAGTTATAATATACATATATAATATAGGATTAAAACTGTAATAAATAAGTTAATTTAAAATTTGAACATGAAAGGGGAAATATTATGGAAAAAAGAGAAAAGAAAATAATAATATCATCTTTATTAAGTGTATCAATTTTAATGAGTTTAGTAAGCATATATTCTATATTAAATAAAGAAGAGATAAGTCTAACTGTTAAAGGCCAAGAACAAAAAGTATCTTCATTTAAAAAGACAGTTGAAGAACTTTTGGATGAACAGGGAGTGAAATACAATTCTGAAGATAAAATTAATCCAAGTTTGAATACAGAATTAAAGGATAATATGAAAATTAAGGTTGTTAAAGTAACTAAAAATCAAAAAGAAGAATTTGAAAAAATACCATTTGACACAAAACATGTGAATGATAGCAATTTAGTAAAAGGAAAATCTAAAGTCTATCAGGAGGGAATAGAAGGAGAGAAAAAACTAGTCTATAATTTAACTTACCATGATGGGGAGCTAGTCAAAAAAGTCTTATCAAAAGAAGTAATTTCTAAAGAACCAACTGCAAAAATTATAAAAAATGGAACTAAAGAAAAAGTCTTAATTGCATCAAGAGGAGCAAATACAAGAGGAAGAAAACATATGAGAGTGGTTGCTACTGCATATGCAGGAGATACTATAACATCTACTGGTACAACGCCAAGATGGGGAGTAATTGCAGTTGACCCAAATATAATACCATATGGAACAAAAGTATATATACCTAGATTAGGCATGACATTTGTTGCAGAAGACTGTGGAGGTGCAATTAAAGGTAACAGAATAGATATATTTATGAATAGTGAAGGAAAAGCATCTAATTGGGGAAGACAGAGTTTAGATATATATGTATATTAATTTAGTGAATATAATAACTTTACTTAGAAGGAAAAAAAGTATAAAATATGAATTAATTAAACTGTTAGATTATTCTTGAAACAGAAAAAATATAGCTAAGGGGGGGATAAGATGAAAATAGTCTGCTTAGGAGACAGTTTAACATATGGATTTGGTGTATCACGAAGTAATTCATGGACAAACATTGTGAGTCAAGAGACTAGATTAGAAATAATAAATAAGGGTATAAATGGTGATACAACAAGTGGTATGTTAGTTAGATTTAATGAAGATGTTTTACAGAATTCTCCCGATATAGTTTTTATAATGGGTGGTACTAATGATTTTATTGCTGGAGCAGGAAATGAAGTTATTAATTCTAATATAATGGCTATGGTACATCAAGCATATGCTAAAAATATTATACCAATAATAGGTATACCACTTAAACCAGATATTCCAAATGTTAGGGAAGACTGGAGTAGCTTTACGGATTTTAATACAGTATCAAAAAAGTTAGAGTCATACAATTATTGGATAAAAAAATTTAGTGTGACATTTAATACTGATTTTGTAGATTTTTATTCTGAATATAATAAAAGTATGGAAAAGGAAGGATATAAAAAATTATATTTTGATGGATTACATCCAACTAAGGAAGGTCATAGAATGATTGCAAATATTTTTATTAAGTCAATTAATAAGTATATAGAAGAGTCATAATTGTATAAAAAAGATTTATCTATGCAATTATAATAAATGGATAAAATAGGGAGGATTTTATTATGGATT
Organism: Clostridioides sp. ZZV14-6153; assembly: GCF_020657855.1. Classification (NCBI taxonomy): domain Bacteria; kingdom Bacillati; phylum Bacillota; class Clostridia; order Peptostreptococcales; family Peptostreptococcaceae; genus Clostridioides; species Clostridioides sp. ZZV14-6153. Next base: position 558,577 of record NZ_JAGWCZ010000001.1, read on the forward strand.
ATACTAAAACTTATGAAGAATGGGTAAAGAGTTCATATTTTGATGAAGATACAAAACTAGAATTAGATAAAATAAAAGATAATGAAAAAGAGATAGAAGATAGATTTTATAAGGATTTAGAATTTGGAACTGCTGGTCTTAGAGGTGTAATTGAAGCAGGGACTAATAGAATCAACAAGTACACAGTTAGAAGAGCTACTTTTGGATTGGCAAACTATATACTAGAAAATACTACAGAGGAAGAAAAAAATAGGGGTGTAGTAATAGCTCATGATAATAGACATAAATCTAGAGAATTTTGTATAGAATCTGCAAATACATTAGCAGCGTGTGGTATAAAGGCATATATATTTGATAGTTTAAGAACTACTCCAGAATTGTCTTTTGCTGTTAGAAATCTAAATGCAATAGCAGGGATAGTTATAACAGCTAGCCATAATCCACCTGAATACAATGGATACAAAGTATACTGGGAAGATGGGGCACAAGTTATGCCAGATATTGCAAATGCAATAACAGAAAAAGTAAATAGCATACATGATTATAGTATGATACCAACTTTAAGTGAAGCTAATAAAAATTTAGTAGTCTTATTGGACGAAACACAGGATACTGAATTTATAGAAGCTGTAAAAAGTCAAGTTATAAGAAAAGATTTAGTAAAAAGCGTAGGTAAAAATTTTAAAATAGTTTATACACCTCTTTGTGGAACTGGCAATATTCCAATAAGAAGAGCATTAAAAGAAGTAGGATTTGAAAACATATTAGTGGTTCCAGAAGAAGAAAATCCAGACCCAAATTTTGCAGGGCTTGATTACCCAAATCCAGAAGAAAAAAAAGCTTTAAATAGAGGAATATTACTTGCAAAAGAAAAAGGAGCAGACCTTGTAATAGCAACTGACCCAGATTGTGATAGAGTAGGTGTAGCTGTAAGAACTACTACAGGTGAATATGTATTACTTACAGGAAATCAAATTGGTGGAATGTTGACACACTATATAATAGAAGGCTTAAAAGAAAATAACAAATTAAAAGAAAATCCTACAATGATAAAAACTATAGTTACATCAGAATTTGGAGCAGATATAGCAAAAGAAAATAATGTTGATGTACTAAATGTTCTTACAGGTTTTAAATTTATTGGTGAAAAAATAAAATTATTTGAAGAAAATAAAGATAGAAATTATGTATTTGGATATGAAGAAAGTTATGGTTATTTAGTTGGAACTCATGCAAGAGATAAAGACGGTGTTGTTTCATCATTATTAATATCTGAAATGGCAGCATTTTACTATTCAAAAGGTATGAGCTTATATGAAGGCTTAATAGAACTGTATAAGAAATATGGATTCTTTAAAGAACAGACTATATCTTTAACTTTAAAAGGTATAGAAGGTGTGGAAAAAATAAAAGAGATAATATCTTATTTTAGAGAAAATCAAATTGATTGTATAAATAATATAAAGGTAATTGATAAAAAAGACTATAAAAATGGTGTAGATAATCTTCCTAAGTCTGATGTTTTAAAATATTTCTTGGAAGATGAGTCTTGGGTAGCTATAAGACCATCAGGAACAGAACCAAAGCTGAAATTTTATATAGCTGTAAAAGGAACTAGTGATGTTGAAGCAGATGAAAAGCTTAGAGGTTTAAAAGAATATATAGATATTATGGTATCAAAATTAAAATAAAACAGACTAAATTGCTACATAGAATAATAATAAATAAGTATTAAAAGATGCAATTTTATTTGTATTTAAATAAAAGCATTATAAAAAACTGACTGACATTTAATTGACAGTCAGTTTTTTATTTAAAAAGTATTTTACGAAAATTATTATTTTAATTATTTGTTTTGATATTTTTTTGTTATATTTGTAATGAATGATTTATTAAATTCTATACAACTGTATATTTTTGATAATTAAATAATATGAGATTATTGTCATAAGATATATTGATATTAATTTTTATATATTTTGTTTGTACTCTTTTGTAAACAGAAACGGGATATAAAATAAAGATATAAATATTAGGCGTTCTACAATATTATAATAGCTAGAAATTGTTTCAGCGTCGCTGTCAAGAACTATAAGAGATAAGCTATTAACTAAAACATGAATTATAGAACAAACCCATATATTTTTAGTTTTCATGTAAACATAACCTAAAAATATAGAAAGTCCAATTCCATATATCAAATGCACTGTACTTCCAATTATTGGAGCTTCTGGGCTATATAATGTAAATTGTAGCGGTAAATGCCATAAACTCCAACAAATACCTACCATTATGACACCTGTTTTTTTAGAAAATTTATCAAAAAAGAGATTTTGTAGATAATATCTCCAACCATATTCTTCACATAAAAAATGATAAATAGATATTAATGATGTTAAGGGAGTAAGCATATAATATAAAATTCCATTATAGTTAAGTTGGTTTTTACTTATCATCAATCCAAATATGATTTGAGAAAATATAAAGTAAATAATTAATAAAGCACTTATTTTAAAATTTTTTAGAAGATATAAATCTTTTGATTTAAAAGAATAAATAATAACACATAAACTACTTAAAAAAGTTAATATAAGATTCATTATTTCTAACTTATCATTATTTATTAAATTTAATGATTCAATAATAAATAACAAAAAATAAGCAAGAAAAAACAGTATTATTAGTGAATAAAACTTATACTTATCGTTAGTTTTCCCTTCAGTGTAAAATTTTGCAATGGCAACTGAGGATAATGGTAAAATCATCATGAATGATGCAAAATTTTCTGGTTTAATAAACTTCATAAAATACAATAGTAAACCTAGTAAATAAGTAAGTCCAAAAGTTATAGAAAAAAATATTATAATTTGGATTTTCTTTCTTTTTACTTCATTTTCAATATATATTGGATTTAATAAGTTTATAAATTTTTCTTGTGAATTCAATAAAAGTAACCTCCTTTACAGTATATTTTTTTAGTATGTAAACTTTAAAGACATTTGTTTTAAAAATAGATTTATTTTTCAGACCTACTATTAATCTCTCTTAGTTTTTGTATAATAATATAAAAATAAAGCAATATATACTATAGGTAATAAAAGTAATACTTTTAAATCAAGGTCAAATGTATTAGTATAAAATGTAAATATGACTGCTAATAATACAATTATTAAGTTTGGGATTGTTTGAAGAAATGCTTGTTTTGCTCTTTTATTCATTGTATTTCCTCCTCGTAAATATTAATATTTCAAAATGTTTTTCATAAAATAATCAGTAAATTATATTTAACTTTCTTAATCAAAGTATAGCAAGAGAATAAGAATAAAGAGTTACTAAAATATTACAATGAAAAATAAAGAAATAAAAAAGTTTATATTTCAAGGTTTTAGAATTGCTTTATTATACTTAAAACTATATAAGTGTGATACAATAAAAATACATTTAATAATTTTATTTATAGGAGTTTAATTTATATGGAAGTAAAAAAGATAGATAGTAATTACATAGAGCCTTTACTTAATAAATTAATTGATGAATATTACATAAATGAAAATATTTTATCAAATTTGATTAAAATAGAATCAGAAAAATTAAGAAATTATAAAAAATATGAAAAAGAATTTACAGCAGATTTAGATTTATGGGTAAAATGGATAAATTTTGTTTTGCAACTCGAATATACTATAGATGTTGATTCAGATTCTAGGATTAGAGGTATTTTAAGTTTACTAATCGATACATATGAACTTAATGTTGAATTTATAGCTAAAGTTGCACATGTTGAAGAACAATATGTTGTAGATTTTATGAATGGAGTAGATTACTTGCCAACAGAAGTAAAATATAGTATATGTGCTACTGCTATGAATCTGAGTTTAATATTTAAAAATACGGAAATATAAAGAGATAAGTATAAATATCTGTATTAATCTACCTAAATATCTTATGATGTTATCTATACATAGGTTATCTATACATAGGTTATCTATACATAGGTTATCTATACATAGAAAAAGCACCTATAGTTAAAAGGTGCTTTTCTTATTTATCCAATTTATATTGTGTTTTTATCCTATTTGTTTTGTTAAAGCTTTTGCATATTTAATCTTTGATTTTTCATTAGTTTTTTCAAACAAATCTAAAGCACAATTAGTACAAATATTTATTTCATTACAACTATCTTTTTCAGAGTAAGTTATATACTTATTTTTAGACTTATCCATCTTTTCTCCACAATAACTACATACTATAAAGTTACTCATATTTTAAGACCTCCACTTTATTTATTTTTGAGTATAAAAATATTATTTAAATAGATTTTGTATTAACAATTAATGTAAAATTTGTATAATTCTGAAAATTAATTTGTTAAAATTATAGCAAATTTGTAACTTTACTTTTAATTATAATGTATTTTATTCGAAAGATAAACATTATAACCATAAATATTTAACATTTATTATATATTTCTTAAATTATAAACATAAGATTAATATTGATTTGATATAATTTTACATAATCAATAATTGTTTAAGAAGAAAAGATAATAAAATTAAAAGTCACCCTGATAATACTAGTTTGTTTAATATTTTTATTTGTTGTTGCTAAAAACTCTTTTATGTTGTCAATTCAATTAGAAAATACATCTCTAATTTCATCTTTTTAAATTAATACCACTAGAAGCTTGTATATAATCATAATTATAACCTAATAATATCTATTTAATTCAAGATTATAATTTTACTTTCGTTGCCTAGAAAATTAAAATGTTAGTAGAATTATTATTTTCAGTTTTTATTTATGTTATTTTTGTTTAAATAATTATATTATGGCATGAATCTGAGTATAATTAATATTGTATAATGAAATTAATATTAGAGAAAAGGGGATATTTATGTTTGGGATAGATAAAAAATTAATTGAGTATATAGTTGCAAAATCTAATTACAGTGAATTAAGTTCAAAATCAGCAGAAGTATCTTTTTTCTTAATGTTGTCTATATTTCCTTTTTTGATATTTACAATAAGTTCTATAGCATATATACCAGTTCTTCATTTAAATAAATATATAGCCTTATTTAGAAATATGATGCCAGAGAGTGCTTTTGATGTATTATCTTCAATTATAGTTTCTGCAATAGACAATAGAAGTTTAAATTTTTTAGCTGTCAGTTTTGTACTTACTATGTGGACATCTTCAAGAGCAGTAAAAGCACTTATTAAAGGAATGAATAGAGCTTATAAGGTTAAAGAAACTAGGTCTTTTTTTAAAATTTTATCTATATCATTTTTATTTACAATTATGCTTTTGGTATTGATTTTTTTATCTATGATATTTTTGGTTTATGGAGAGAAGATAGGTTACTTTATTTTTAACTTTATAGGATTAGATGAGATATTCATAAAAATATGGGATATTCTAAGATACACTGTAGGTATTGCAACAATAATAGTAATATTTACATTTTTATATAAGTATACACCTAATAAGAGTTTGACTATGAAAGAATCTGCTCCAGGTGCTATTTTTGCTACATTTGCTTGGTTTGTAGTATCATTTTTCTATTCTTATTATACAAATTATTATGCTAACTATGAAGTAATATATGGAAGTATAGCTGAAATAATTGTACTTATGACATGGATATATTTTAGTAGTTGGGTTATTGTTGTAGGCTATGAATTAAATTCAAGATTGTATTTTAGAAAGATAAGAAATGAAATATTAAAATAAAAATTGGTATTTAATATTGCAAATGTAAATTTTGTAAAAACGTTTTCTAAAAATAATTTACATTTGTTATTACATATGATAATATTGAGTTAAGATATTGCTAAGGAGATGATTCAATGTTGTCAACAGCTACATGGAGAAAAATGCTAATAAGTGCAGCAGAAATATTAAAAGAAAATAAGATATATTTATGTGAACTAGATGGTATAGTTGGAGATGGTGACCATGGAGTTACTATAGATAGAATAGCGGATTGTATGAGAAAAAGAGCTTTAGAAGAACATGATGATGATAGTATAAAATCAATTAATGAAGATTTGAGTACTTTATGTATGAATGTAAATGGGGGATCAGCAGGTCCTTTATGGGGAACTATATTTGAGGGAATGGCTGAAGGGATAGAAGATAAAAAAGAACTTAAAATAGAAGAAGTAAAAGAGATGTTTATTGAAGCAAGAGAAAATTTATCTCTTATTTCTACTGCTAAAGTAGGTCAAAAAACACTAGTAGATGCATTATACCCAGCAATAGATGCTATGTATAATACTGAAAGTGACAACATAAAAGATGTTTTTAAAGTGAGTTATGAGAAAGCAGTAGAAGGCGCAGAAAACACTAAAACTTACATAGCAAAATTTGGACGAGCAAAAAGTATAGGAGAAAGAAGTTTAGGGCATATGGACCCAGGTGCTGTTTCTATATCATTAATGTTTAAAGGTTTATATAGTGCATTATAAAAAAGATTAACAAAGCAATTAATCAATATAACAAATTTAATAGGGGGAATTTATCATGTCAATGAAAAAATTTATTAACCAACCAGAAGATTTAGCTAGAGAAGTTTTAGAAGGTTTAGAACTTTCAAATTCGGATTTACTAAGAGTTACAGATTCAAATTTAGTAATAAACAAAAAGTTGGAAGAAGAAGACAGAGTAACAATAGTTACTTTAGGAGGAGCAGGTCATGAACCAGCTTTAAGTGGATTTGTTGGGGATGGAATGGTTGATATAGCTGTAGTCGGAGATGTATTTGCCGCTCCAGGACCAAATTCTTGTTTAGAGGCTATAAAGATGGCAGACAAAGGGAAAGGTGTATTATTTGTAGTTCTTAATCATGCTGGAGATATGTTGACAGGAAACCTTGTTATGAAACAAGTTAAAAAAGAAGGATTAAATGTTAGAAAAGTTGTTACTCAAGAAGATATAGCAAATGCACCAAGAGAAAATAGTGATGATAGAAGAGGATTGGTCGGATGTATACCTTTATATAAAATAGCTGCAGGGGCTGCTAAAGAAGGAAAATCTTTAGATGAAGTTGCAGAAATAGCACAAAAATTTGCTGATAATATGGCAACTATAGCTGTTGCATGTAAAGGAGCAACTCATCCATCTACAGGTATGGTAATTTCTGAACTTGGAGAAAATGAAATGGAAATAGGAATGGGGCAACATGGAGAAGGTGGAGGTGGACGTATGGAAATGAAGTCTGCTGATGAAACTGCTGAAATAATGACACAGGCTTTAATAAAGGATTTGGATATCAAAGATGGTGAAAAAGTAATGTTAGTAGTTAATGGTTCAGGAGCTACTACTTTAATGGAAATGTTAATAGTTTATAGAAAGTGTCATAAAATATTACAAGAAAAAAATATAGAAATAGTTTCAAATTGTGTTGGAGAACTTTTGACTACTCAAGAAACAGCTGGATTCCAACTATTTATAGCTAGAATGGATGATGAATTATTGAGATATTTCAATTCACCATGCAATACACCTTACTTTAAAAAAAATTAGACTAAATTAAAGGGAGATAAAAAATGGCAGATAAAGATGGAATAATATTACCAAAAGATTATGGAATAGGGATAAAACCACTTCAACAGAGTTTTTATTTAAAAGGAATGGACAATGTAGATTGGGGAATGAAAAATAGATTATCAAAGATATTTAATCCTAAAACAGGAAAATCATTGATGCTAGCTTTTGACCATGGATATATAATGGGTCCTACTCAAGGATTGGAAAGATTAGACCTTTCAATCCCTGACCTTATAGAAGATGCAGATTGTCTTATGGCTACAAGAGGGGCTTTAAGAACGTGTATAAATCCCGCTCAAGATAAAGCTATAGCACTTAGATGTTCAGCTGGGAGCTCCGTACTTAGAGAGGATATGAGCAGGGAAGTTATAGGAGTTGATATAGAAGATGCGATAAGAATGAATGCATCATGCTTAGCTATACAGACATTTATGGGGGCTGAAGGTGAATGTAAGGCTATAGAAAATTTAGTCAAAACAATAGATATGGGAAATAGATATTCAATACCAGTTTTGGGTGTCGTTGCAGTAGGTAAGGAGATGGAAAGAACTGCGAAATATTTTCTATTAGCCACTAGGATGTTAGCTGAATTTGGAGCAAGTATAGTAAAGACTTATTATTGTGAGGATTTTGAGAAAATAACATCTGCTTGTCCAGTGCCAATAGTCATAGCAGGAGGGAAAAAAGTTCCAGAAAAAGAAGCGTTAGAAATGGCTTATAGAGCTATAAATGAAGGAGCAGCAGGAGTTGATATGGGAAGAAATGTATTCCAATCAGAAAACCCAAAAGCTATGATAAAGGCAATAAAGGCTGTAGTTCATGAAAATAATACTCCAGAACAAGCATACAAGTTATTTGAAGAATTAAAAGAAGAATATAAGTAGTATAAATCAAGTTTAATATATAGATTTCAATATAATTGGAGGGGAATTTATGGAATTTGTACATATAGGTGTGATAACAGATAAGCCACAAGAGCATGAAGAGTTTAATGAAGAATTGAAGGTGTATATAACAGACCCCAAATACACAGATTTCAAATATGAATATTTAAGATTTGTTTAGGGAAGCCCACTTCCAGAAATAATGCAAAAAAATCCTCATGTTGCATATAAAGTAAAAAACATGGACAAATATCTAAATGAGAATGAAGTAATTGTAGAACCTTTTAAAGTAGGAGATAACTTAAAATGTGCGTTTATAATTAATGGTGGTTTTATAATTGAATTAATGCAAGAATGTTAATATTTAAGCTAAAAAGTCCAGAATTTTTCTGGGCTTTTTAAATTTTTTATACAACTTGACAAATTTTATCTAATGAGATAATTTTATCTTAAAATCAGCTTTGAAAGGATGAAAATATGACTATTGAAAACGAAATGTTGAAATTAGTAGAAGTATCAAAAATGTATTATGAAGATAATAAAACTCAAGCAGAGATTGCAAAAGTTTTAGGCGTGTCAAGACCATTAATAAGTAAAATGTTAAATAGAGCAAAAGAAATTGGAATAGTAAAGATAGAGATTAGGGAACTATTTTCTAGTAATGATTTGCTGATGAATCAGGTGAAAGAGATATTTAACATTAGGGGTGGACTAATAGTACCAGAAGCTAAAACCGAATATATAACTCAACAAACTATACTAAGTCATGGAATAAAATATATAAAAGAAGAATTACCTAAGGTTAGTAATGTCGGTATAGGATGGGGATATACTATAGGTAATATAATAGAAGAAATACAAAAGAGTGAGGATACTTGTACTTTTAAAGGAGAAGTATATCCATTGGTTGGAATGGCTAACATACCAAACAAAGGATATCACCCTAATGAATTAATATCTGTATTTTCAAATAGTACAGGATTTAGTCCTGTATTTTTATATGCGCCTGCATTTCCAACTAGTAGTGAAGAACGAAATATCTATTTGAAAACTGAAAATTATCAAAGTATGGAGAAAAAATGGGATAATATAGATACAATAATTTTATCTGTTGATAATTATCCTCAGGTTCCAGACCAAGCTACTGCGATTAGATTTGGAAAGAAGCTTACAAAAGAGAAAGCAATAGGTTCCTTTTTATCTTATTATTTTAATAAAGATGGAGAAATAATTAAAAGTGATAGTGATTATGTCATACAAATACCTCTTGAAAAATTAAAAAAGGCAAAAAAAGTAATAGCTATATGTTCAGATTCTAGTATAGATTCAATAACAGGTGCATTGAAGACTGGATACATAACACATATCATTACTGATGAAAAAAAAGCGACACAAATAATTATAAACAAATAATAAATTACATAAAATTAAATTTATTCACAAATATTTGTTATAAAATATGTTATAATTAATAGAAAAATGTCATATAATTACTTAAGAAGTATTATTATAAATAACATTGAGAGGTAGTGGTTAGGATATGGAAATCCATAATAAATATGTGAATTTTATAAAAAATATACCTGTGCCTTTTTTATACTGTAAGATTATAAGAGAACATGAAGATATAGAATATAGAGTGGAATATATAAGTAAAGGTATGAGTCAAGTATTGAAACTAGAAGAGGGAATTTGTGATAAAAATATATTAGATGTATTACCTATATTTAGAGCAAAAAAATATTCCAAAGAGTTGTTCTCAGATAATGTAGATTGTATAAAAAGATATATTCCAGCACTTAAAAATTGGATAAATATAAGAAAACAAATAGTTGGAGATACGTACATAGTTTTGTATTTTAGTAAAATTGTATTCGATTATAGACAGATAATCGATTCATTTGATAAAAAAGAAAAACTAGCTTATGTTAAAGATGAAGAAGGAATATATATAGATTGTAGTGAAAATTTAATATCAATATTAAATAACAAAATTAAAACTACAAAAGATATATTTGGAAAAAATGATATAGAAGTATGGGGAGAACGAACTGGAAAATTATTTAGGGATGACTATTTAGAAGGAATATCTAGTAAAAAAAGATTTTTACAAAAATTATTTGAGTACGAAGAAACATTTTTTATGGTTGAAAAATATTTCTTATATGATGAAAACGAACTTTTAGGAACTATAGGAATAATAGATAATGTAATATACAGTGGATATAATAATAAAAACTATGATTCAAAAAACTTAATGAAAATGATTGAACACTCAATACCAGAGAATATGTTTTATAAAGATGTATATGGAAATTATATTGGGTTTAATTCAGGATTTTTGAATCTAGCCTGTATGAATAAAGAAGAATTACTAGGTAAGAATAGTCATAAAATATCAACAGAAGAATCTCTAATAGACAAGATATGTAAAAGTGATAAGGATGTAGTTGAAAATAAAAAGATTGTTACATTTGAATCAAATATGATTATACATAACGAAAACAAGTGTATTGAGATTACAAAAAGACCGTATTTTGATAGTTATGGTAGTGTCATTGGAATAATTGGTACAGCAAGGGATATAAGTAGAAGAAAAAAATTAGAAGAAGAGATGGATAAAAATAGAATGGAGTTTTTTGCAAATCTATCTCATGAACTTAGAACTCCTATAAATTTAATATCATCTTCATTACAAGTAATAGAAAAGAAAGAGGCAGACTTAATAGAATCAAATGATACTCTAAAAAGAAATCTAGGTATAGTAAAACAAAATGGAAATAGAATATTGAGATTAGTAAATAATGTTCTAGACTTTACAAAAATGCAGTCGGGATACTTAGATTTTAGGCCAAAAGAGTCTGATATAATATCATTTGTGGAAGATATATGTATGTCTGTAGCCGATTTTGCAAGTCAAAATAATATACAACTTACATTTGACACAGAAATAGAGGAATTTTCAATGTTATTTGATTCAGAAAAATTGGAAAGAATAATATTGAATTTACTTTCTAATGGAATTAAGTACAATAAAAAAAATGGGAAAATAAATATATTTTTATATGTGAAAGATAATATGTTTGAAATGAAAATATCTGATAGTGGAATAGGTATACCAAAAGAAAAAATAGATAAAATATTTAATAGGTTTGAACAAATTGACAATGAACTTTCTTATAGAGTTAAGGGCAGTGGAATTGGGCTTTCACTAGTGAAATCTTTAGTTGAATTGCATGATGGCAGTATATCTTTAAAGAGTCAACTTGGTGTTGGAAGTGAATTTATTGTCTCGTTGCCAGTTAGAAGCAAAAATAATAGTGAAAAATGCAATTATAAAAGAGAAATCAGTAGTGAGCTAAGTAAGAAATTAGAAATAGAATTTTCGGATTTATAAATTAAGTATAAAAAATAAAATTTAAAAAAACTATTGACAATTTATTTGTAAGGGTTTAAAATGAATTACAATATAATAAATAAAAAAGCGATGAATAGGAAGAGTAAATCTAATTCGATTATCAGAGAGAAAAGTCCGCTGGCTGAAAGACTTTTTAAATTAGAGAGATTGAAAACTACCTAGGAGCTACTTTCTGAAGTTATCTATATTAATAGATTTTAGTAAGAATAGTCGTTAACTACGTTAAAGTTTAAAGTGGGTTTTCATAAAAAATGAAAACTAAATTAGGTGGAACCGCGGGAATTATACTCTCGTCCTTATGTTATAAGGATGGGAGTTTTTTGTTATTTAAAATATTATTTGAAAGTATAAAAAGGAATTATAAAAAATTATAAAAGCGATGAATAGGAAGAGTAAATCTAATTCGATTATCAGAGAGAAAAGTCCATCGGCTGAAAGACTTTTTAAATTAGAGGGATTGAAAACTACCTAGGAGCTGTTATCTGAAGTTACTCTAAAAAGAGTTTTAGTAAGATTAACCGTTAACTGCGTTAAAGTACAAAGTGGATTTTGTCAATAATTGACAAAAATCAAATTGGGTGGAACCGCGAACATAGACTCGTCCCTTTATATAGGGATGGGTCTATTTTTATTACAATAAAAGATTGAAAATTAAAAAAAAACGGAAAATTATAAATTTAGGAGGAAAATAAAATGCAAAATAAAGTGAAAATTGGAGTACTAGGATATGGAACTGTAGGAAGTGGACTTATAGATATAATAGATAATAATAAAGAGAAAAGAAATATAGAAATAGTTGGAATTTTAGTTAATAATTTAGAAAAACATAAAGAAAAAAAATACTCTAATATAATAACTAATAATATAGATGACATATTTGAGAAAGATATAGATATATTAGTTGAAGTTATGGGTGGTTTAGAACCAACACTATCTTATATCAAAAAAGCATTAAATAATAAAATTCATGTTGTTACAGCAAATAAAGATTTATTAGCTGAATGTGGAGATGAGCTTGCAAAATTAGCTAGTGAAAATAAAGTAAGTATTAAATTTGAAGCTTCGGTTGCTGGAGGTATACCAGTATTAAAGCCTATAATAGAATCATTAGAAGGAAATAATATAGATAGCATAAATGCTATTTTGAATGGAACTACTAACTTTATATTATCTAAAATGTATGATGAAGATTTGTCTTATGATATGGCATTAAAACAAGCTCAAGAATTAGGTTTTGCTGAAGCAAACCCAGAGTCAGATGTCTTAGGATATGATGCTGCTAGAAAACTATCAATATTGTCAACTCTAGCTTATGATAATAGAGTATACTGGAAAGATGTATATTTAGAAGGAATTACAGATATAGATGAAAAAGACATAGAATATGCAAAAAAATTAAATTGTAAGATAAAATTAATTGGTCAAAGCAAATATGAAAATGACAAAGTAAGTGCATTTGTTAGACCTGTTCTAGTGGAAAAAGATAACATACTTGCTAGAATAGACAATGAGTTTAATGCTGTCATAGTAAATGGAGATTCAGTAGGAGAAGTTTCTTTTGTAGGTAAGGGAGCTGGAAGTCTAGCAACAGGAAGTGCAGTTTACTCAGATGTTATTGATATAATAGATAATAGAGTTTCTAGTATAGACTCTTTTACTAAAGATAGAATACAAGTAAATAAAATAGTTAGAGAAAAGTGTGGAGCACTTCTTAGATTTAAAAAATGTAATAAAGATGAAATATTGAATATAGTTGGGAATTGCTTAGTAAATTATGATATTTTAAATGATGATGATGAGCTTGCTATTATGGTTTATGCTGACTCTGAGTATGAAATAAATAACAGTTTATGTCTAATAAAAGATAAAGGATATTGTGAAAAAATGAATAAAATGTTGAAAATAAGCTAAAAAGAAAATAATATAGGTTTCTATGTAACATATTTTGAAAATTTTAATACTATATACTATGAGATGAAACAAAACATCTCATAAAAAATTAAAATTAAAAGGAGATATGCTATATGGGAAATAATAGATGTTCAGGAGATTGGTATAGAAGAAGTTATTCTACATCAAGATGGTTCCAAGATGAGAATAATTCATGTGATAGGGATAGAGATAGAAATAGAGACTGTGACAGAGATAGAGATAGAGATTGTGACAGAGATAGAGATAGAGATTGTGACAGAGATAGAGACAGAGATTGTGACAGAGATAGAGACAGAGATTGTGACAGAGATAGAGACAGAGATAGAGACAGAGATTGTGATAGAGATAGAAATAGAGACTGTGACAGAGACAGAAACAGAAATTGTGATAGATTTAGAAGAGAAGCTGAAAAAAGAGAAAGAGAAGCAAGAGAAGCATTCTGTGAAGCTGAAGAAAGAGGAAGAGAAGCAAGAAAATTTGAAAATGAAGCTAGAAAAATGTGGGAAAAAGCAGAAAAATCTTGGAATGAACACTCAGCTTATAATTATCAAGGTATAGAATCTCTAGAAGAGTCTAGAAGATTCTTTGACGAAGGTATGGAATGTGAAGCTAGAAGAAATGGAAACAACAATAATAACCATAATTGTGATAGATGTAAATGTCATAAGTGTAATTGTGACAGATGCAAATGTGATAGATGTAATTGCAATTGCTGTAGAAGATAAAAAATTTCATTGACAAATTAATAGTTAAAATATATCATATTATGTATAATAAAGAGAAAATTCAGAAAGATTAACGGGAATATAAGTATAGTTATTAGACAAATAGTGCTCAGTCAGTGAGGTGAGTACAATATGATTAAACTCCTATCCTCTAGTTATTGATAGAGGGTGGGAGTTTTTATTTATTGCTAGAATGATAACATTATAAAACTAGGAGGAAAAAGATGAAGAGTATAAAAAAATCAAATATAAAAGAAAAGGTAGATGAAAAAATACTAAGAGAACAAGTAAGTTCTATAATAGAAGATATAAGAAATAATAAAGAGACTGCTTTGAAAAAATATAATGAAATGTTTGATAAAAATACAAGAGATGAATTCAGAATTACTGAAGAAGAAATAAAAGAAGCCTATAAACATGTAGATGATGAATTTATAAACAATTTGAAAATTGCTACTAAAAATATAAGAGAATTTGCAAAAGCCCAAAAGGCTAGTTTCGAAAATTCTTTTGAAAAAGAAATCTATCCAGGCGTTATTTTAGGTCAAACTAATATTCCTATAGAATCATGCCTTGCATATGTTCCAGGTGGCCAATATCCTTTATTTTCAACAGCTCTTATGCTTATAATACCTGCAAAAATTGCAGGAGTAAAAAGAATAGTGGCTTGTTCACCAACGATGAAAAACACTAAAAATATAAATCCTAAAACATTAGTAGCTATGGATATAGCAGGAGCTGATGAAATATATGCAACTGGAGGAGTTCAAGCTATAGCAGCATTTACATATGGTACAGAAAAGATTAAACCTGTTGATATAATCGTAGGGCCAGGAAATAAGTTTGTAACAGAAGCAAAAAGACAATGTTATGGGCAAGTTGGAATTGATTTTGTAGCTGGTCCAAGTGAAGTTCTTATAATAGCTGATGAAACTTCAAATCCAGTTTATATTGCGGCTGACTTGTTGGCACAATGTGAGCATGATTTAAATGCAAGGGGTATATTATTAACTGATAGTTTAGAAATAGCACAAGAGGTTGAAAAAAATATAAAAATCATGTTAGAAGATTTACCAACAAAAGATATTGCATATAATTCATGGAAAAATAATGGTGAAATAATACTGGTTGATGATATAGATGAAGCAGTAAAAATAAGTAATTTTTATGCACCTGAACACTTAGAAATAGCAGTAAATAAATACGAAGAAATTTGTGATAAATTAACTAACTATGGCTCACTATTTATTGGTAACTTGTCTGCTGAGGTATTTGGTGATTATGTTTCAGGTACAAATCATACATTACCAACACTTAAAGCATCAAGATATACTGGTGGTGTTTGGGTTGGTACTTTTATAAAAACTTGTACAAAGCAGATACTGAATGAAAAGGCTATAAAAGTATTAGCACCTGTTGCAGAAAAACTAGCAAAAGAAGAAGGGCTATATGCACATGCAAAGGCAGCTGAAGTTAGATTTAAGAAGTAGATAGAGAAAGTGGTTAATGAATGTAAAAACAGATATTGAGATAAAAATAGTATTTTAGGAATAATTATTTATGTATAGTTTAGATTTTAAAAGAAATAAATTTAGAAATAATCTACTTTAAATTTATTTCTTTTTCATAGAAACAACTTCAAAATGTTTTACGAATTGTTATTTTATGTTAAACTAATATTAATGAAAATTTTGAAAGTATTTATACTAAATTTTTATGTCATTTTTTAATGATATCAATTGATATTGGAGGGATAGATATTGAGAAAAATTAATATTAGATTTATAGACTAATTTGTAAAGGGGGAAAACCTATGGAAAGCAATAGTAAATTTGATAAGGTTTTAAATAAAAGAGATGTCTTTGTATTAGCGTTTGGAGCAATGATTGGGTGGGGATGGGTTGTCTTATCTGGTGAGTGGATTCAAAGAGCTGGTACATTAGGAGCAATTATAGCTTTTGGTATTGGAGGAGTAATGGTATTATTTGTTGGACAAGTTTATGCTGAATTAACATCTTCTATGCCAAAGTGTGGAGGAGAACAAGTGTTTAGCTATAGAGCACTAGGAAGAAATGCATCATTTGTATGTACATGGGCTATTATTTTGGGTTATGTTTCTGTTATAGCTTTTGAAGCAGTCGCATTGCCTACTGTGTTGCAATATATATTTCCTGGATATATTAAAGGATTTTTGTATGAAGTAGCAGGATTTGATGTATATTTTACTTGGGTAATAGTTGGTGTTTTAAGTTCGATAGTAATATCTGTTGTAAACTATTTTGGAGTAAAAACAGCAGCATTTTTGCAGGGTATACTTACTGTTATGATTACATTAATCGGATTAGCACTTATGTTTGGTTCATTTACTCATGGAGACTTAGGTAATGCTCAACCACTATTTAAAGATGGTATAACTGGAATACTTACAGTTGCTGTTATGACACCTTTTATGTATGTAGGATTTGATGTTATACCACAAGCAGCAGAAGAGATGAATGTCCCTTTCAAAAAAATAGGTAATATACTTATTCTATCTGTGATTATGGCTGTTTTGTGGTATGCAATGATAATTTTTGGAGTATCACTTGCAATGCCAGATTCACAAATGCAGACATCTCAACTTGTAACTGCTGATGCTATGGGAAATGTATACGGAGGAAGCCAAATTGCATCTAAAATATTGATTCTTGGTGGAATAGCAGGCATACTTACTAGTTGGAATTCATTTTATGTTGGTGGTAGCAGAGCCATATATTCCATGGCTAATTGTGGTATGCTACCAAAATTTTTAGCTAAATTACATCCAAAATATAAAACTCCATCTAATGCAATTATTTTAATAGGAGTAATTACATCAATAGTTCCTTTATTAGGTGAAAATATGTTGATTTGGCTTTCAGATGCTGGGGGAGCTTCAATCGTAGTTTCATACTCGATGGTTTCAATATCATTTCTTGTTTTAAGACATAAAGAACCAAATATGATAAGACCATATAAAGTTAAACGATATAAATTTGTAGGTGCCGTATCATTATGTATGTGTGTTTTTTTAGGATTAATGTATTTACCAGGAGCTCCAGCATCTCTATTATGGCCTTATGAGTGGGCAATTTTAATAGCATGGTCAGTTCTTGGTGTAGTATTTTTTTTCTGGGCTAAAAATAGTGATACAGAAAAGAAAGCACCAGACTATGATTAAATATTTTAGTTACATATTCACAATTCAAAAATACAATATATATTAGTTATTTAAATAGAAAAGTCATTTCACAATAATTTTAGATTATTTTAAAGTGTAGTATGTCTTCGTTTCATTACTGTATGCTCAGTTTTGTCATTTCTGTTTTCAATTTTATTGAGGTTCTGTCTGGAAATATCTAGAACATTTGCAAGCTGTGACTGTGAAATACCACAGAAGGTACGCTTTTTTTTAGCAGTTTATAAATTCAATATCATTTATCAAAGAAAGGGCGTCTCAGATTAGCTTGCTAAGCAAAAGCTATCTGAAGAATGCCCTTTCTTTGCAAATTTTCTTTGAAGTGATAACTAAGACTAGTATTCAGAACTGATTGACTATGTTTTTATAAAGGACAAGGAGAGCGTGAAATTCAATGGGTATGTGACGTTTATTGACATTGCATATAGGTATGTTTATAGTATAAATATAAAAGGAGTGTTGTTATGGAAACAAGAAGTGAAGATAGTAAGAGAAAGTTATTTATGTAAATTAAGGTGGTGGTTTATTTGTTCTTACTCATACAATTTCATAGGATTTTCATTTAGTTTATAACCAAACTTCAAATTGGGAGAAAGAGCAGGCCTTAAAGGTAACAGAAGATTTAATTCAAAAGAAAACTGATTTTAATGTTATAATATGTCAAGATGATAACTCTGCTACAGGAGCAGGGCAAGCTTTAAAAGATGCTGGTCTTAAAGTTAAAGTTATAGGCTTGGGTGGAAGTAAAGATGGATTAAAAGCTGTAACTGATGGGTTAATAGATGGTACAACTTATATGTCTGCTGTTGAAGAAGGTGCATTAGTCATAGAAAAGGCATCTAATTTCCTTAAAGGCGAAAAAGTTGAGCCTGTTACACAAATTAAACAAGTTGAGGTCAACAAGGATAATATCTCAGACTTTAAGGGTGAATGGTAAAAGATTACATATGTCAAAATTTATAGAGTTACTTTATATAGTTTCTAAAGTAACTCTTTATTTGAATACAACTTAGTGATAAGTTATTGGATAGTATTTCTAAACAAATAAAAAATTAATGTAAACAAAGACTTATTTATACTAAATTATAAGTCAAATTAATATAAACTTATGTAAAATGAGAAAACATTTAAGGCATTGAAAATACTAAGGTTCAAAAGAATTATTAAAAAAACATGAAAAAACATAAAAAAACTATTGAAAAAAATAAAAAAATTTTGTATAATTAAAGTTTTAAAAAGTGCGGTATACAAAGCCAATCCTTTTGTATATAATATATATAAATTAAGAAAAAGGAAGGGATATATATGGCCAGGCGGTTATTTTTAGAAAGGATTGGACTTATATTATTAGGTTCAGCAATATTAGCATTTGGAGTTTATAATTTTTACTATCTAAACAACATAACAGAAGGTGGAGTGTTAGGTATTTTACTACTGTTAAAAAATTTATTCAACATACAACCAGCAATAGCAAATATTGTAATTGATGGTTTACTACTTTTAGTAGGATATAAATTTTTCGGTAAAAAATTCCTGATATATTCAATAGTAGCTTCTATAAGTTTTTCAGTATTATATGATTTATTTGAGGCTATAGGACCTCTTGTACCACAATCACAAAATATGCTTTTATCAACTATTTTGGCAGGTGTAACTGTAGGAGTAGGAGTAGGGATAATAGTAAAAGCAGGTTGTGCATCAGGAGGAGACGATGCTTTAGCATTAGTAATTTCTAAGACTACATCTTTGAACATAGGGCAAGTTTATCTAGCAACGGATGTTATTGTATTGTTGTTATCACTATTTTATCTATCAGCGTTTGATATTTTTTATTCTTTGATTGCTGTTACGATTAGTGGTAAAGTAATTGATTTTATTTACTATCATGGTAAAAATTTAGATATGGATATGAGTAATGACATAGTTCCAGAATGTTAATATAAATTAAATAACAATATTTTTGAAAGGTGGCAAACTTGCCACCTTTTTTTATGTCTAAATTAAGTATAGAAGAGATAATTTTATTTTAATTTTTATGATTTTAAACTACTACATTACATTAAAATTTCTGGGAATACGATTTTTAGAATTTCATTTAAAAACCTCAAATTTATATTTATGCAATACTAATCAATAATAGATGTATCTTAACCCTATCTTTATACCTAAAATGATAAGATAAATGAAGTAGCAATATGAAACCAAAACTTATCAAATAAACTAAAGTAAATGGAGGAGTCGAAATGTTAGATATAGTGATGATAGCATCATTGGCCATAGGATTTATTTCCATGAGGTTGCTTGCTGGCTGGTGTGGGAAACAAACTGAAAAAAAATAATGTAATATATGGAGGGATTACCTATGTGGTTTCTGGCAGTTGTAATTGTAATGTTGATAGTATATTTGGTGTATGCGCTTATTAATCCTGAAAAATTCTAAATAATATAGAGATAATAAGCAAGTTGAATTGGGGGGAAAATTTTTATGGTACAGATAGTAATAGTATTGGCGATATTTATGATTTTAGTAATACCTATGGGTAAATATTTATATCATATATCCACTAATCAAAAAACATTTGGAGATAAAGTGTTTGATAAAATAGATAATTGTATATATAAGGTATGTAGCATAGATAAGAACAAAGAAATGAATTGGAAGCAATATGCTTTAGCTTTATTAGTTACAAATGCAGTCATGGTGTTTATAGGATATGTAATACTTAGAACTCAGAGCATGCATATTTTTAATCCTAATGGAATTAAAGGTATGGAACAAAGTTTATCATTTAATACAATAATAAGTTTTATGACAAACACGAATCTTCAACATTACTCAGGTGAATCAGGACTTTCATATCTTAGTCAAATGACAGTGATAATATACATGATGTTTACATCAGCGGCGACAGGATATGCAGCTGCCATGGCATTTGTAAGAGGGTTAGTAGGTAAAAAGAAAACATTAGGCAACTTTTATGTAGATTTAATTAGAATAACAACAAGAGTACTTTTACCAGGAGCTTTAATTATTGGTATTATATTAGTTACACAAGGAGTACCACAGACTTTTGCTGGTACAGAAACAGTAACTACTATAGAAGGAAAACTTCAAGATATAGCTAAAGGTCCTGTAGCAGCACTTGAATCAATCAAACACTTAGGAACAAATGGTGGAGGATTTTTTGGTTCAAATTCATCACATCCATTTGAAAATCCAACAATAGTATCAAATATAGTAGAGATGTTATCTATGATGATATTACCAGGAGCTTGTGTTGTTGCATTTGGACATATGATAAAGAACAAAAAACAAGGTTGGGTTGTATTTGGTGCAATGTCAATCATATTTTTAATAGGTTTAATGGTTTGCTTTAGAGCAGAAAGTGCAGGAAATCCTATCTTATCACAATTAGGACTTAATCAAAGCATGGGAAGTATGGAAGGTAAAGAAGTTAGATTTGGCATAGCTCAATCAGCATTGTTTACGACAGTGACGACTTCATTTACAACTGGTACAGTTAACAATATGCATGATACTTTAACTCCTTTGGGAGGATTAGTACCACTTTTAAATATGATGCTTAATGTTGTTTTTGGTGGTAAAGGTGTAGGCCTTATGAATATGCTAATGTACGCTATAATAGCAGTATTTTTATGTGGATTGATGGTAGGAAGAACTCCAGAATTCTTAACTAAGAAAATTGAAGGAAAAGAAATGAAGCTTATAGCTTTACTTATTATATTACATCCACTTTTGATACTTATGTTCTCTGGACTTTCAGTAGCGATACCAGCAGGTCTTGAGGGAATTTCAAATCCTGGATTCCATGGATTATCACAGGTTTTATATGAGTTTGCATCTTCAGCAGCTAATAATGGCTCAGGGTTTGAAGGTTTAGGAGATAATACGATGTTCTGGAATATAACAACAGGTATAGTTATGTTTTTTGGAAGATATGTATCTATTATAATATTACTTGCAATATCAAGTTTATTAGCATCTAAGAACTCTGTAAATGAAAGCATAGGAACACTTAGAACAGATAATTTCACATTTACAATAATTTTAGTATTGGTTGTTTTAATTGTTGGTGCTTTAACATTTTTCCCAG
Organism: Clostridioides sp. ZZV14-6153; assembly: GCF_020657855.1. Lineage (NCBI taxonomy): Bacteria > Bacillati > Bacillota > Clostridia > Peptostreptococcales > Peptostreptococcaceae > Clostridioides > Clostridioides sp. ZZV14-6153. The sequence goes on from NZ_JAGWCZ010000001.1 coordinate 580,420, forward strand.
CCTTAGCGCTTGGACCTATTTCAGAGCATCTAGTATTATGGCACTAAAAAATTGGGAGGGAGTAAAATTTTATGGAAACTAAAAAAACAAAGTTTATTACAAAAGATATTTTCAAAACTTCCATTATAGAAGCTTTTAAAAAATTAAATCCTAAATATATGATGAAAAATCCAGTTATGTTTGTTGTAGAGATTGGATTTATAGTAACATTGATACTTACAATAGTACCTAGTCTATTTGGTGATGGAGGCAATAACTTAAGAGTTTATAATGGGATTGTAACAATAATACTATTTATAACTGTTCTTTTTGCAAATTTTGCTGAAGCTGTAGCTGAAGGTAGAGGGAAAGCACAAGCAGATACATTAAAGAAAACTAGAAAAGATACAGTGGCAAGAGTTTTAGATAAATTAGGAAATGAAAAAATGATAAGTGCAAGCGAGCTAAAACTGGGAGATATTGTTTTAGTCAATGCAGGAGAAGTTATTCCAAATGATGGAGAAGTAATAGAAGGGATAGCCTCTGTGGATGAGTCAGCAATAACTGGAGAATCTGCACCTGTTATGAGAGAATCTGGAGGAGATTTTGCTTCTGTTACAGGAGGAACTACAGTTGTAAGTGATTGGCTAAAAATAAAAATCACAACAAAGCCAGGAGAATCCTTCTTAGATAAAATGATAGCTCTTGTAGAAGGAGCTTCAAGACAAAAAACACCAAATGAAATTGCTTTAAATACTTTATTGGTGGGGTTAACACTTATATTTATGGTTGTTTTAATATCTCTTTATCCAATGGCGAATTATGCAGGTGTTAAGATTCCAATTTCTACTATGATAGCACTTTTAGTATGCTTAATACCAACTACTATAGGTGGATTATTATCAGCTATTGGAATTGCAGGTATGGATAGAGTAACTAGATTCAATGTCATTGCAATGTCAGGAAAAGCAGTAGAAGCTTGTGGTGATGTTGATACTATGATTTTGGATAAGACAGGGACTATTACTTATGGAAATAGACTTGCATCAGAATTTATAGCAGTTGGAAATGCTGATTCAAAAGATTTAATAAACTATGCTGTTATCTGTTCATTAAAAGATGATACACCAGAAGGAAAATCTATAGTTGATTTAGGGATAAAACTAGGTTCAACAGGAAAAACAAAAGAGGCTGAAGAAGCTGAGTTTGTAGAATTCTCTGCACAAACTAGAATGAGTGGTATAAATTTATCTGATGGAACAGCTATTAGAAAAGGGGCTTATGACAGTATAATAAATCGAGTAAAATCCTCTGGTGGATTAGTACCAGACGATTTAGAAGAAAGTGTAAATAGAGTAGCAAAATTAGGAGGGACACCTCTAGTAGTGTGTGTCAATAATGAGATATACGGTATTATCTACTTAAAGGACACCGTAAAATCAGGGCTTGTAGAAAGATTTGCTAGACTTCGTGAGATAGGAATAAAGACGATAATGTGTACAGGAGATAATCCTTTAACAGCAGCTACAATTGCAAGAGAAGCTGGTGTGGATGGATTTATTGCAGAATGTAAACCAGAAGATAAGATAGAGGCAATAAAAAAAGAACAATCTGAAGGAAAAATAGTTGCTATGACAGGGGATGGAACAAATGATGCTCCTGCACTTGCTCAAGCGGATGTGGGTCTTGCTATGAATAGTGGTACAACATCTGCAAAGGAAGCAGCAAACATGGTAGATTTAGATTCAGACCCAACTAAAATATTAGAAGTGGTTGAAATAGGAAAACAGCTTTTAATAACACGTGGTGCTTTAACAACATTCAGTATAGCAAATGATGTTGCAAAATACTTTGCAATTATACCAGCTATATTCACCCTTGCAATACCTCAAATGGAGATATTAAATATAATGAAACTTTCTACATCATTTAGTGCAATATTATCAGCTTTAATATTTAATGCTATAATCATCCCATGTTTAATACCTCTTGCTATGAAAGGGGTAAAATATAGACCTATGAAATCACAAGCTATGCTAATGAGAAATATGCTGATTTTTGGTCTTGGTGGGGTTATAGTACCATTTTTAGGAATAAAAGTAATTGATTTATTAATTACACCTTTAGTAATGGTTCTTAATTTAGGTTAATAAATGGAGGATATAAAAATGAAAACATTAAAACCAGCATTGCTTGTAAGTATTGTATTGTTATTTGTTTGCGGACTTGTATATCCACTTGTTTTAACAGGGGTAAGTCAAGTTGCATTTAAAGATAAAGCTAATGGAAGTATGATAGAAGTAAATGGTGTAAAGGTTGGTTCAGAGCTTATTGGTCAAAGTTTTACAGATGCAAGATTTTTTAAGGGAAGAGTTTCATCAGTAAACTATAATACTTATACAAAAGAAGATTTAATACCAGATAAGGATGGAAATACAGTTTATGGCGGTGTTTCATCAGGTTCTTTTAATTATGGAGCAACTAATCCAGAGCTTCATGATAGAGTTCAAAAAGATATTGAAAAGTTTTTGAAAGATAATCCAGGTGTAAAAAAAGAAGATATACCAACAGATTTACTTACAGCATCAGGTTCAGGACTTGACCCTAATATAAGCCCTGCTTCTGCAAAGGTTCAGATACCTGCTATAGCAAAAGTATCAGGAATATCAGAGAGTAAATTACAAAAAATTGTAGATGATAATACTTCAAAAAAACTTTTCGGAGTTTTAGGTGAAGATAGAGTTAATGTGTTAAAGGTTAATGTAGAGGTTGCAAAAATATTAGGTCTTATATAGTATTTTGTAGAGTTTTTGTAGTGGAGTATTGTGTATGACTTAGCATAAAGCTTGAAGTTTGAAGAGTGAAAATCGATAATGATTTTCACTTTTTTGTTTGAATATTACTAATATTAGGAATAAAACAATTGTAGGGATAAAATCCAAAAAAAGGTTGCATTATCAAAATGATAATACTATAATATATTTATCGTTATCAATTTGATAATAGATTTGGACATATAGGAGGAAGTAGTATGTTATATAATAACGCATTAGAGTTGATAGGAAACACACCTGTAGTAAGATTGAATAATTTAGGATGTACTAACGGGTGTTCTAACATATATGTAAAATTAGAAAAAGTAAATCCAGCTGGAAGTATAAAAGATAGAGCAGTTTATGAAATGCTAGAAGGATTAGAAAAAAGAGGAGAATTAAAAAAGGGAGATGTACTAGTAGAAGCAACTAGTGGAAACACTGGCATTGCATTATCCATGATAGGAAGATTAAAAGGATATGAAGTAGTAATAGTAATGCCAGAGACTATGAGTATCGAGAGACGAGATTTAATGAAGGCTTATGGAGCAAATTTAGTACTTACAGATGGAAAAGCTGGAATGGCAGGTTCTATAGAAAAAGCAAACGAATTATTGAGAGAAAATCCAAATTATAAAAGTTTGAAACAATTTGAAAATAAAGACAATCCAAATGCACATTATAAAACAACAGCAGTTGAGATTATGAATGATGTTAAAGATTTAGATATATTTGTATGTGGAGTTGGAACAGGTGGTACTTTAATAGGGACTGCAAGATATTTAAAAGAGCAAAATCCAAACATAAAAGTAGTTGCACTTGAGCCAAAAAAATCTCCAGCTATATCAGAAAATAAAACTGGACCTCATAAAATACAAGGAATAGGAGCTAACTTTGTTCCTGAAAATTATGATTCTAGTGTAGTTGATGAAGTAATATTAGTGGATGATGAAGATGCTTTTGATACAGTTAAATTACTTGCATCAAAAGAAGGGATTTTGGTAGGTATATCTTCTGGAGCAAATATATTTGGTGCTATGGAAATGGCGAAAAAATATCCAAATAAAAAAATAGTAACAGTAGCTCCAGATGGAGTAGATAAATATATGTCCATGGGAATATTTTAATAATTTTATTTGAGGGAGTGAATACTTTGTTTAAAAAAATAAATAAAGATATTGAATATATAATGAAAAATGATCCAGCAGCTAGATCTAAGATAGAAGTTTTTTTACTATATCCATCAGTGCATGCAATGATAATGCATAGAATAGCTCATTTTCTTTATAAGAAGAAGATGCTTTTTACAGCTAGATTAATATCCCAGATATCCAGATTTATGACTGGTATAGAAATACATCCTGGGGCTAAAATGGGAGAAGGTATTTTGATAGACCATGGAATGGGTGTTGTAATTGGTGAAACAGCTGAAGTGGGAAATAGAGTAACAATATATCAAGGAGCTACTTTGGGTGCTACAGGAAAGGATACTGGAAAGAGACATCCAACTGTTGGCGATGATGTATTAATTGGAGCTGGAACAAAAATACTAGGACCTTTAAATATCGGTTCTAATTCAAAAATTGGTGCAAATTCAGTTGTTGTTAAAGATGTACCTAATGGAGCCACAGTTGTTGGTATACCAGCAAAAATAGTGAAAATAAGAAATCTAGAACCTGTAAAAAAGAATAAAAGAGAAGTATCCTACGAATACGAAGAGCTAGACAATGTATATTATATATAGTCATAATACAACTATAAAATAAATTTTATAAAATTTATTTTGAAAAGGTATTATTTTCAAATTTGAGGACATAATAAAAAAGAACTGAAGGTCAAAGTTTTAGTTCGCCAATCTTTGGTAAACAAAATTTTAAATTTGTAACGTTTAGGAGGATTTTATTATGAAAGCAAATGTTAATCAAGATACTTGTATAGGTTGTGGATTATGTCCATCAATATGTCCAGAAGTATTTGATATGAAGGATGATGGAAAATCACATGTTATAGTTGATGAAATACCAAGTGATGCTGAAGAATCAGCAGCAGAAGCTAGAGAAAGCTGTCCAGTTGATGCAATAGATGTGCATGAATAAAATAAAAGCCTATAAAGATTGAAAACTCAATCTTTATAGGCTTTTATTTTTTATTGAGTTAAAATTTCAGCTCCTGTCTCTGTAACTAAAATCATGCACTCCCATTGAGCAGATAATTTACCATCTTTTGTGTAGATAGTCCAATCATTTTCTTCATCAACAAAAATCTCATGAGTTCCTTCGTTTACCATAGGTTCTATCGTAAATATCATTCCAGGAACCAATAACATTTCAGTTCCTTTTTTAGAAACATAACTTACAAATGGGTCTTCATGAAAATTTAGTCCAACTCCATGCCCACCAATTTCCCTAACAACAGAATATCCATTTTCTTTTGCATAAGAATTAATAGCATCACCTATATCACCCAAGAATCCCCATGGTTTAGCAGCCTCAAGACCTTTTTGAATGCATTCTTTAGTAACTTGAACCAATTTTTTTGCATTCTCTTTAACATTTCCTACCATAAACATTCTTGAAGCGTCTGAGTAATATCCATTAAAAATAGTAGAAACATCTACATTTATAATATCTCCATCCTTTAATATGATGTCTTTACTTGGGATACCATGACAAACTTCATTGTTTATTGATGTACATACACTTTTAGGAAAACCATTATAATCTAGTGGTGCAGGAATAGCTCCATTTTCTAATGTAAAGTTGTGGACTAATTCATTTATATCTTCTGTAGACATTCCAACTTTAATTTTATCTGAAATATAATCTAAAATCTTTGTGTTTATTACAGCACTTTTTTTTATTTCTTCAATTTGTGTTGCATTTTTTATGATGTCATGAGTAGGTACAATATGACCTAGCTGAGCGAATGAATTTATTTTATTATCTATATCCATATGACATTTTTTATATTTTTTAGTACTTCCACACCAACAAGCATCATTTCTGTTTAATTTCATAACTCTTCATCCTTTTATTATTTATTTAAATCATGGGCTACATAAACTATTTTAAAATATAACCATTAGAAATATTATAACATAAATATCAAAAAGTCTTTTATAAAGAGTAATTTATTAAATAGAAATATATTATTAAGTATTAATGTATTTCATAGCTTAGTTCTAATTCTTCAAGAAAATTATATGTTAAAGGACAATTTTCTTTCAATATATTTTTTGAGTCTTCATCAAGATAATAATGCACAAATGATTCCGCAAAAAATTCTTCTGGGAATTTACTAATGTATGCATGTGCAACTTGTTTAGGGTCATAAAGTTTATATTTTTCTTGAGTAAACACTTCCATAAATTCTTCTGAATTTGATTTTTTGTCTAAGACATTTTTATCTATGGCATGTGCAGTTTCATGTAATTCCAAATTTTTAGCTGAATGAACATTTGCATAACTAGGGTTACTATAACCTATTTTAGCTACAATAGAGTTGTTTCTATATACCCCAGGTACATCCTTCCAAGTTTTACCTGATCTTACCCAACACGGAGGTAATTGGTGTTTTAAATCACTAAATTCTGGTTCATCAGTTAAATTTGAATTTATTAATTTTATAACTATATCTTTTTCTTTAAGTGTTTGTAGATATTTTCCATTTATGTTTGAAAGTCTGTTTTTCATGTTTTCAACTTCATCTTTATCATAGTCTGAATTATCTGGAAGTATAAGCATTTGTTCAATTATATCTATATTACTTTCTCCTATATTTTCACTGTTTTCGTTAACTTCATATTTGAGATTATCATCTTGATAAAGAGTCATATTTGTATTGTTTTCTGAAAGATAGGAGTGAATATTTTCTAAATCTAAAATGTTCATTTGATGTAAAATATTTTTTGTTTCACCACTCCATACCACTAAAGAAAGTGAATTAAAGTTAATCAGTGGATTTTCTTTCATTTTTGTTTCATTACTTATACTGACATCGAATACATATTCAATGGAGTTTTCTATATCAAGATTGTTTGTGTTCTTCTTAAGATATAGATATGCTTGTCTTAACTCTATATAAATGTTATCTAAATATTCGTCAAAAAATTCTGATAGATTGTTTGTAAATATTTCTTCGCTTAAAAGTTCGCTTTTATCAGTTACACTTTCAATTAAAGTATTAATTTCTTTTATCATCTCAGAAATATTTATCTTCTTACTTGCTTTTTCATCAGACACATTGCATGGTGCAAGAGCAATGCAATAAAAATCTTCTTCTTTTTTGTAAAAGGCTTTAAGTGATTTTGACAAAAGTGTAAAGTATACACCTATCTGTAAATTGACTTTAAATAAGTTCTTTTGTGATAATTCAATATTATTGCTTTTAGCTGTAATTAAATTGTTTTCCATAATCATTGCCCCCTTTTTATTAGGTTATCATAATTTTTTTATATATGTCAATTTATTTTTTTGAAAATTATAATTTTTTTGAAAATTTTATTTTTTATATTTGTGAATTTTTTGTTAGAAGAATAAATATGTTATTAATATGTCAAAATTTAGCGTCAAATACTCTTAGAATCTACTTTACTAATTTGCATTTGAGTTATTGTTAGAGCTGATTAATATATATAATTTACAGCAGTTTTTTTTATTTTATAATATAATGTTTATATATTTAATTTAAGGATGTGAATTAAGATGTATTTTACATATATTATAAGATGTAAAGATGATTCTCTATATACTGGATATACTAGCAATATAGCAAGAAGAATGAATGAACATAAGCTAGGAATTAATTCAAAGTATACAAGAGCAAAGGGATTTAAAAAGTTAGAAGTTTACTTTGTAACAAATACAAAAAGTAATGCAATGAAATTAGAATACTATATAAAAAAATTAACTAGGGATAAAAAATTATCTATAATAAAAAATCCCAATATACTTATAGATTCAATTGACAATAAAGAAAATTACATTATTGGAGAACAGATAAAAGAACTGAAGTAAGTGTCTTTAATTACATAGTAAATAAATGTATATAGTGTAAAAACTTGACAATAAATACTATTGTAATATAATGAAGTTATAAATATAATAAATTAAAATAGCTAGGGGAGCCAAGAGCTGAGAGGAATACCGACCCTTACACCTGAACTGGATAATGCCAGCGTAGGAAAGCTTAGTATAAAACTTAAGTATGTATTATTTGTGATATATGCGAATTTCTAAGCTATACCTATTGTAGGTATAGCTTTTTTAGTTAATTTATTTAAATTAAATTTTTAGGAGGGTATAAATGAGTAACTATAAAATACCAACACTTACAATAGCTGGTTCAGATTCATCTGGAGGAGCTGGAATCCAAGCTGATTTGAAAACTTTTAGTGCAATTGGCACATATGGAATGAGTGTAATAACAGCTATAACGGCACAAAATACTCAAGGTGTTTTTGCGGTAGAAGATTTAAGTCAAAGTATAATAAAAAAACAAATAGAGGCAGTATTTGATGATATACCTCCAAGAGCAGTAAAAATAGGAATGGTTTCAAGCCCAGAAATTATACTTGAAATAGTTGAAAATTTAAAAAAATACAATCCAGAATATTTAGTAGTAGACCCCGTAATGATATCTAAAAGTGGATATTATTTATTAAAACCAGAAGCAAAGGAGAATCTAATTAAATATTTAATACCACTTGCATATATAATTACACCAAATATTCCAGAAGCAGAAGAAATTACAGGAATAAAAATACATAATGTAGATGATATGAACAGTGTAGGAAAGAAAATATTAGAGCTTGGACCTAAATTTGTTCTTATGAAAGGCGGACATTTAGATGGAGAAGCAGTGGATATTTTAGTTGGTAAAAATATATTTGAAGTGTATAAAAGTGAAAGAATTGATAAAAAAAATACACATGGAACAGGATGTACATTATCTTCTGCAATAACATCTTACCTTGCATTAGGTTATGAAATAAAAGAAGCAGTAAAATTAAGTAAAATTTATATAACAGAAGCAATAAAAAATAGTTTTGATATAGGTCATGGAGTAGGTCCAGTACATCATTTTTATAAGTTTGAATAGTAAATAAAATTTTATGGAGGTAGAATATGTATAATTTAATTGAAGATGCAAAGAAAGTAAACCCATTAGTAATTCACTATACTAATAATGTAACAATAAATGATTGTGCTAATGTAACCTTAGCTATAGGTGCAAGCCCTCTTATGAGTTTTTCATATGAAGAAGTAGAAGAAATGGTAAGTATAGCAAATGCTGTAGTTATAAATATAGGAACCATGAATTCAAATATATTAGATTTGTTTTTATTGGCTGGAAAGTCTGCAAATAAATACAATAAACCTGTTATCTTAGACCCAGTGGGAGTCTTTGCAAGTAAAGCCAGAGCAGAACTTACAAATAAGCTTTTAAATGAAGTTAAATTTGACGTGGTTAAAGGGAATATAGCAGAAATAAAATTTATAGGTGGTTTTGATGTAATGGGTAAGGGAGTAGATTCCTTTGATGATGAAGAAGATTCTACTGATATAATAAAAAAAGTTTCTGAAAAGCTTGAATGTATAGTTGCAGCAACTGGAAAAATAGATATAATAACTGATAGTAAGGATACATATAAAATAAATAATGGAACTGAGAAGCTAAAAGGTATTACAGGTACAGGATGTATGACTGCTAGCTTGATTGCAAGTTTTATGGCTGTGACTAAAAATACATTAGAAGCAGCTACAATGGGTGTACTTACAATGTCATTAAGTGGAGAGTTGGCTAATTTAAATAATCCACCAATAGGTACATTTAAAGAAAAGCTAATGAATTCTATTTACCAAATGGACGAAGAGATTATAAGTAAATACTCTAATATTGAATTTTTAAATGAATAAATGCTCAACAGGAGGATGTAAATGATAGATAAAGAATGTTTAAAAAAAGACTTAAAGTTATATTTAGTGACTGATTCTGAAATGCTAGAAGGTAGAGATTTTTATAAATGTATTGAAGATGCAATAGCTTCTGGAATAACAACTGTGCAACTTAGAGAAAAAAATGCTTCTGGAAAAGAATTTTTAAAAAAGGCTATGAGGCTAAGGGAAATAACTAGAAAACATGGTGTTAAGTTTATAATAAATGATAGAGTAGATATAGCAATTATTTGTGATGCAGATGGAGTACATGTAGGACAGAGTGACATTGATGCCAAGGAAGTTAGAAAGCTTATAGGGAAGAATAAAATACTAGGTGTATCAGCAAGAACTTTAGAAGAAGCTATCTGTGCAAAAAATGATGGTGCAGACTATTTAGGTATAGGGTCTATATTTACAACATCTACTAAATTGGATGCTAAATCCGCATCATTTGAAACTGTCAAAGAAATTAAAGAAAAGGTAGATATACCATTTGTATTGATTGGTGGGATAAAACTAGATAATATAGATAAACTTAAGTGTTTAAATAGTGATGGATATGCTATAATATCTGCAATATTAAAATCTGAAAATATATCTAAAGAAGTAGAAAAGTGGACATTAGAAATATAAAATGAGTTATGGTAGTGAAAAAATTGGTAAAATTTGATATAATTTAAAAGTAAAATACAGGAAGTTATAAATGTAAACTTTTCTACATATACTTTTTAATCAAAATATATGTAGATTTGATTAAAAGGAGATGTAAATGATTAGGATATTATTAGTGTGTGTTGGTGGTATGTCTTCTACTTTATTAGTAAATAAAATGGAGAAAGATGCAAAGAAAAGAGATATAGACTGTAAAATATGGGCAGTTGGAGAAGGAAATATAAAATCAGAACTTGGTAATTTTGATATTTTACTTCTTGGACCACAGCTTAGATTTATGTTTGATGATGTAAAATCTATAGTTGGAGATAAAGCTCCAGTAGCTATAATAGATATGGTAAACTATGGTACTTGTAATGGTCATGCTGTATTAAATACAGTACTAGAAATACTAAGTTAAATCAATCTTCTATAGTGAACTCTATGATATAGAGTTCACTTTTTATATTCTTTAGCAAAAATAAATGATGAAAGGAGTACAGAAAAAATTAAACATCCTGATATAATATTCGAATTAAAATTTGAAGAATTGAAATTTATTAATGTTAAGGTTACAAATATTATCCTTATAAAAATCATAGCTTTTTATATTTCTATCAAAATTTAAGATTTTACAAATTTTTTCTAATCAACTATTAATATTCTTTTTATTTATTATATACTAAATAAAATTTAAAATCATTAATTTAAGTCTAATAGAATATTCTTAATAAAAAAATATATCGAAATTTTTTTCTAATTTTTTATTTTCAACAAGGCTGATTTAAATTATTCATCTTTATAGATTCTTAATATATAATTAACTTAGAAAAAATTATTTCTAGATGAAAAATTAATAAAGGAGAATATGATGTTATCATTATCTATAATATTTATGTGTATAGTATTTTAAAATTTTACTCTTACTTAAAAAAGATAGAGTTGTTTTTATATGTACTTTATTCCTAAATTTGCACTAATATATAAATGATACATTGGTATTATTGACATTTATATTGGAGGTTGATTATGAAGAATGAGATTTTACGTTTTATAAATGAAAAGGTATTATTTAACAATTTTGATGAACTTAAAAACCAGAGTGGTATAGTAACAGAAGATATAGTAAAAAAATTTAATTTAAGTAGAACTCAATCAAGTCGATTATTAAATGACTTGGTAAAGTCTGATAATCTTATAAAGATAAATAGTAGACCTGTTATCTTTCTACCAAAAAATAAGATAAATGATGCAATAGGTCCTACAAAAAAAAGTATTTATGAAAGTGTTGATGAACTTAATAATGAGTGTAAATTATTAAAGCAGGAAATTGTATTTAACAGTATTATAGGTCATGAAAGTAGCCTAAAAGAGGCAATAGAACAAATAAAAACCGCTGTACTTTATCCAAATGATGGACTTACAATAATGCTAACAGGCGAAAGTGGTGTAGGTAAAACTTTTTTAGCGAAGGTAATATATAAATATAGTGTAAGTAGTAATATATTAGAAAAAAATTCTCCATATAATGTACTAAACTGTGCACAATATTATAATAATCCAGAGTTATTATCAAGTATACTATTTGGACATGTCAAGGGAGCTTATACTGGAGCAAATGAATCTAGAGCTGGGTTAATAGAGAAATCTGATGGTGGTATATTATTTTTAGATGAGGTACATAGATTAAACAGTGAAGGTCAGGAAAAGTTATTTACATTTATGGATACAGGTACATTTTCTAGAATTGGAGAGAATGGAGTAAATAGAAGTGCTAAGGTAAGACTAGTATTTGCTACAACAGAAAGCTTATCTGAGTTTTTGCAGACTTTTTTAAGAAGAATACCTATAAATATTTATGTTCCAAATATAGAGGAAAGAGGAACTATTGAAAAAAGGAAGATTATAGAACATTTTATATATGAGGAAAGTAAGGTGCTTGGTTTACCCATAGAGATAACTCAAATTACATTAAATACAATTTTAAAGATAAAATTCAAAGGTAATATAGGTGAATGTAAAAATGTAATAAAATATGCATGTGGAAGGGCATATGCAAAAAATCAAAAAAGAAATGGAAATATTTTTGTTACACTTCAAGACCTTCCTAGAAATATTTATATAGAAAATGTAGATATATTTCAGTTCCAAAGTGCTAAAAGCAAAAGTATTGTGTTTTCTCCTAAACAATTTAATATTGAGACATCAAATGAAGGAAATAAAAGAAATATAATATATCAAAGTCTTATAAAGTGTTTAGATTATTTTGATAGACTAGAAAAAAAAGAAATAACGAAAGAGTTATTTAGTGAAAAGAGCTCCAACTTAATGATTAGATTAATGGATAACTTAGTTTTTTCAAATAATGATGAAAATAAAAATGTACTTATGGAGCTTATAATATCTATAATGCAGGACATATTTAGAAATTTAGAAGTTAACAACAATATAAAATATGATGGGAATAATGTATTAGCATTTTCTTCGTATCTTTATTTGAAGGATGAGTCTTATCAATTGTCTGATGAATGTAAAATCTTACAAAGTAAATTACTAACATATTTAAAAAAAGAGAATTACAAAGAATACTCTATAGTAAATAAAGTATCGACATTAATAGCAAATAGATTGGATATGTACCTTAATAATGTAGATATAATTATAATGATTATATTTATTAAGTCAACCATTATAAGAATGAAGTCTAATAAAGTTAATGCAATGATTATAGCACATGGGTATGCTACTGCTAGTAGTATGGCAAATGTATGTAATCGTATGTTGGGTAAAAATGTATTTACAGCTATTGATATGCCAATAGATTCGACAATTGCTGATGTATCAAATCAAATGTCTAGATACTTGGAAGGAGATAGGATAAAAAATGGACTAGTTGTGTTATTTGATATGGGCTCTCTTAATCTGATATATGAAGATTTAAAGAGCAAAATAAATAGTCCAATGTTGTTTATAGACCAAATATCCACTATTTCTGCATTAGAGGTAGGCAACTTATTAATGCAAGGTAAAAATATTGAAGATATTGCAGAAATTATGGATGAAGAAATTAAACCCAATATACAATTGTATTATCCTCAAAAAAATAAGGAGTATGCTATAGTATCTTCTTGTTTTACTGGGATAGGTACTGCTATAAAAATCCAACATCTACTTTCAGAAAGTTTAATTGGTATAGTCGATGTTAAGATAATACCTCATGATTATGAGAGTCTTGTTTTTATGGGAGGTAAAGATCCAATTTTTAAGATGTATGATGTATTGGCCATAGTAGGAACTGCTAATCCAAATGTAAATGGAGTAGATTTCATACTGTTAGAGGATATAATATCAGGAAAAGGAGAAGAGGATGTCTTTAGAATATTTAGTAAAGTAGTAGAAAGTGAAAAAATCAAAAACATAAATGATTCTATCATAAAGAATTTTTCTTTGACTAGAGTAATAGATAGTCTGACTATTTTAGACTCAAAAAAAATAATAGAGAGAATAGAAGAAGGAATCAACGCTATAGAAAATAATCAAAAGAAAAAGCTTCCTAATGATAAAAAAATTGCTTTATATGTTCACTTAAGTTGTATGATTGAAAGATTAGTTAGACAAGCTGAGATTGAAGAGTATACTGATATGAATTTATTAATTAAAAACCATCACAGTGAAGTTAAACTAATAAAAAATGCATTTAGTGTGCTAGAAAAGAGTTATAGTGTGCATATATCTATTTCAGAAATAGGATACATCTATAATATTATTTATGGACCACTTCAGTAGAATACAGTATTAAAAAATAAATAAATAAAATTAAAAAAAGTATGCCACTAGTTGGCATGCTTTTTGCTTTTATAAGTAAACAAGAGGATAAAAAATAAAAATTTTAATATATAATGGAGGATTTGAGGAAAATGATATCTTTAATGAGGATTGATGACAGACTAATACATGGGCAGGTGGCATATGGATGGACAACATCACTAGGTATAAATGTAATATTAGTTGCAAATGATGAAGCAAAAAACGATCAAATGAAAGCCATGTCATTAAATTTAGCTAAGCCTAGTAATGTAACTTTATATATAAGGGGGATAGAGGAATCTGGAGAAATAGTAGAAAAATTTGCTTCTTCAAAGAAAAGTAATGTATTAGTATTGGTAAAAAATACAAAAGATGCTTTAGATGTAGCTAAAAACTCAGGAGGAGTTTTAAAAGAAATAAATGTAGGTGGATTAAGATACGAAGAAGGAAAGAAGAAGCTGACAGACTTAGTTGCTGTTGATGATAATGATATAAACAATTTTAAAGAAATAACTGATTTAGGAATTGATATAGAATTTAGAATGTTACCTAGAGACAAAAAGAAAAAATTATCAGACTTAATAAAATAATTTGGGAGAAAGAAAATGAAAAATTTTTTAATTGCAACACATGGAGAATTGTCTAAGGAGCTTGTTGAGACAAGTAAATTAATAATTGGTTCATTAAGTAATGTTGAGTACTTTTGTATGACAAAAGATAAATCAGCAGACGATGCTGAGAAAGAAATGATAAGTATATTATCAAATAACAAAGATAATGGAGAACTTATCATACTAACAGATATATTTGGTGGAAGTGTAGCAAACATATGTACTAATTTACTTTTGCAGGGGTTTAAATTTGAGTTATTAACAGGAGTAAATTTACCAATGCTTTTGGCTATTCTTTTATCACCAGAAGAGGATGTAAAGCTATTAGCTAAATCGGGTTTAGAGGAAGCGAGAAATGGAATTGTTCATGTAAATGAATTATTAGAAAATAAAAATGAAATCAAGAATGTGATGTAATTAATGTAAATTAAGAGGGAGGTTCACTATGTTAGTACAAGCTATTATGTTAGCTATTATAGCAGGCTTTGGTATATTAGATGGACGTATATTTGGTCAATCTATGTTTGATAGACCAATAGTTACAGGGGCATTAGTAGGATTAGTTTTAGGAGATATAAAGTCAGGAATTATGATTGGTGCACAACTTGAATTAATTTGGATGGGAATTGCAGGAATAGGTGCAGCTACTCCTCCAGATGTAGTAACAGGTGGTGTATTAGGTACAGCTTTTGCTATATTATCAGGAAATGGTGCAGAAGTTGCTCTAGCTGTAGCAGTGCCAGTAGCAGTCTTAGCACAATCTCTTGGAGTATTAGTTAGAATAGTAAACTCATATTTTTCTCAAAAGGCAGTTTTCTATGCTAAACAAGCTGACTTTAAAAAGGTTACCATAATGATGTGGGTGCCAGTAGTATTATTCTTTTTAAGTACATCAGTTCCAACATTTTTAGCAATTATGATTGGTGCTGATAAAGTTACAACATTAATAAATGCAATACCTAAAGTTATACTAGACGGATTAGGTGTTGCAGGAACATTGTTACCAGCAGTAGGATTTGCACTACTTATGGATATGTTACTTTCAAAAAAGATGTCTGTATTTTTCTTTATAGGATTCCTCCTAGCATCTTATGTTGGACTAGATATAACTGCAATAGCGTTGTTTGGAGTCTGTGTAGCAGTTATATTAAACTTTTATATTAATAACAAAGAAAATAGTCAAAATCCTCAAGTAGCAACTAATGTTTTAACGGAAGGAGAGATTGACTTTGAATAAACTAACAAAAAAAGAATTAAGAAGTATGTTTTGGCGTTCATTTGCTCTTCAAGGTGCATTCAATTATGAAAGAATGCAAAACTTAGGTTACTGCTATGCAATGTTACCTGCAATAAAGAAGTTATATAATAAAAAAGAAAATCAAGCAAAAGCAATAGAAAGACATTTAGAGATGTTTAATACAACCACAGTAGTAGTTCCTGCTATATTAGGTATAACAGCAGCTATGGAAGAGGAAAATGCTAATAATCCAGAATTTGATGAAAGTTCAATTAGTGCTGTTAAAACAGCTCTTATGGGACCCCTTGCAGGAATTGGGGATTCGCTGTTTTGGGGAACATTTAGAATTATAGCGGCTGGAATAGGAGTATCACTTGCAAAAGAAGGAAATATATTTGGACCACTATTATTCTTACTATTGTACAATATCCCAGCATTTGCTCTAAGAATACTTGGACTTAAATATGGATATAAAGTCGGGGTAAATTCCCTTGAAAGAATACAAAGAGAAGGGCTTATGGAGAAAATAATGTCTATGGCTACAACAGTTGGTTTATTTGTTGTAGGAGGAATGGTTGCAACAATGTTAAGTATAACCACTCCATTAAAATTTAATTTAAATGGTGCAGAAGTGGTTTTACAAGATATATTAGATAAAATAATACCTAATATGTTACCTTTAACTTTTGCATTTGTAATATATTACATGTTAAAGCGAAAGGTAAGTGTAACAAAGTTAACTCTAGGCATTATAGTGGGAGGAATTGCTTTACATGCAATAGGATTATTATAGAAACAAAATTATAATTTATTGAATATATGAATAAGGAAGGCATACAAAATGAGAATACAAGATTATATGTTAGAAACACCAGTTAAAATGAGAGAAATGATATCTAATGCAGATAATTTATTTAATGAAATTAAGAAAGAAGATATAAAAAAGATTATAATAACAGGTTCAGGTACTAGTTACCACTCAGGATTGCAAGTACAACCATATTTACAAAATTTATTAGACATAGATGTTGTAGAAAAGTATCCATTTATGATAACTGAAGATACGTTTAAATTTGATAATAAAAATACTTTGGTAGTAGGAATATCTCAAGGTGGAAGTAGTTATTCTGTATATAATGCTATGAAGTTAGCTGAAGACAAAGGTTGTAAAATAGCATCTATGGCGGGTTGTAAAAATGCTCTGATAGATGAGATTTCTGACTATATATTAACAGTGAATTGTGGTGAAGAAAAATCTGGTGCGAAAACAAAAGGCTTTTATTGCACAAAGTTAAATTTAATGTTATTAGGTCTTCAAATAGCTAGAGAAAAAGGAATAATATCTAGTGAAAAGTACAATGAAGAGATAAATAAGATATTAGATGCAATAGATAGATTTGAATCAGTATATAAATCATCTGAACAATGGATTGAAAGAAACAAAGAAAAGCTAGTTAACGCTAAAGAAATAAGAATAGTAGGCAACTCTGATATATATGGAGATACATTAGAGTCAGCATTAAAATTATTAGAGACAATGAGAATACCTGTAACTGGATATGAGTTTGAAGAGTTCATACATGGTGTGTACAATGCTATAAATAGTGATTCTACTATATTTATACTAGATACAGGGAAAGAGCCTAGAGTAACTAAGATGGTTGAAGTACTTTCTGGATGGACAGACAATGTATTTGTCATAGGTAGAGATGTTGCAGAAGAAGACAAAAATTTAAAGGCAAATATTATAGATAACCCTTACTATCAAACGTTTAACTTCATAGTACCTATACAATTGATATGTGGAGAAATACCTACATTAAGAGGTATAAACCCAAGCATTCCAAAAGATACTAAGTTCCACATGAAGTTAGGTAGTAAGAAGTTTAATAAGTAATTATACATATAAGTACTTTAGTTTATAGTTTCTTGTATAAATTTATAAATATACACTTAAGTAGCATGAATTATAAAGGTAGTGTCTCAAAATGATTTTAATTAATCATTTTGGAACACCACCTTTTTTAGTGTATCTTTAGTGTATATATAATAGATTAGTTTTTTACAAATCTACACACATTATCTTCAAAAATTAACTTACCATTTCTTTTTTTAGTCTCCACATAGCAAGTGCGAAACTTCCACAACATAATATTAAAAATAACACTATAACAGGTAGTATATCTCCAACCAGAATAGTTTTACCAAATATTAGGCTACGTAAAGTATTAATAACATGGGTAAATGGATTGAGCATAACTGCTATTTTTAATCCTCCAGATAAATCTTCAACAGGGAAGAGAGCAGAGCTTAAAAAGAAAATAGGAAGTACAATGGCAGTCATAATTGTTTCATAAATTATTTCATTTGGTAATAATAGGCTTATAGCATAAGCAAGACTTGATAAAAAAAAGGCTGTCATAAATATCAATACTATCATTATAGCAATTCCACCAATACCAGATGCTATTTTTACTGAAAAGAATATGCTTACTATGCATAAAATTGCTACTTCAATAAAAGACACTAGGATAGCTTCTAGTAACTGACCAAAGACAATGGAATATCTACTAATAGGTGCAATTAAAACTCTATAAAAACTTCCGCTATTTTTCATTATAAAATTGATGATACCACCACTACTACATGATGAAAAGATAACCAATACAATTATACCTGGAAGTATAAAAGCTGTATAATTATCAATATTCATATCACTCATAGTTTGGTTTGCGACAGAGCTATAAAGTACAAGCCAAAGAAGAGGTTGTAATATAGTAACTACAAATGAAATTGGATTTTTAAAACGCCATTTCATATTACGCCATAAGATATTTAACATTTCCATTCCTCCTTTGAATCCTTTTTAGAACTTGTTAATGCTAAAAAAACATCTTCAAGACTTGGTTCTACAATTTCTATTGCATCAAACTTTATATTATGCTCTAAAAGAAATTTATTTATTGAAGTAAGTGCAGTTCTACTATCTTCTACACTTATAAAAAGTGAATTTCCTCGTACATTCATAAATTTAACTAAGCAAGTATTTTTAATATCATTTTTATATTTTTTTATATCTTCATTATCATGAAATACGATACGAAGTATGTTTTGCTTAATATAACTACGCAAACTAGATGGTGTTCCTTGTGCCAAATCTTTTCCATTTTTCATAATACAGATATTATCACTTAGTTGTTCAGCTTCTTCAAGATAATGAGTAGTTAGAAAAATAGTTGTACCATATTCATCTCTAATTTTTAGTAGCATATCCCACATAGCTTTTCTTGAATCTACATCCATACCAACAGTAGGTTCATCTAAAAATAGAATTTTAGGAGATGACACCATATTCATAGCTATATCTAATCTACGTTTTACTCCACCAGAATAAGATGAGGTAGGATACTTTAAGTAACTAGTTAACTCAAATTTTTCAATTAAAGAGTTTATTCTTTCTTTTGCAACTTGTGGTTCCACTTTATACATTTTACTTTGGAATAGCATGTTTTCCATAAGAGACAGGTGTTCATCAATAGATATTTGTTGTGCTACACAAGCAATTTGAGTGCGTATCCAAGATGGATTATTTATTAAGTCTTTTCCAAACATTGTTACATTACCAGCTGTAGGTTTGTAAAAAGTGGTCAAAATATTGATAAGCGAAGATTTACCAGCACCATTTGGACCAAGCAAAGAAAAGATTTCTCCAGCCTTTACACTAAAACTTAGACCATTTAAAGCTTTTACACCATTTTTATATTCTTTTACTAAATTGTTGATTTCGATTGCCAACATATATTATTCCTCCTCTTTAAGTGGAAATATGATTTCTGTAATATATTTATCTGGATTACCTTTTATTAGCATACCTGGTCCTTTAATAAATACTTCTCTCCAAGGAGTTTGTATCGTTAGATTATTTTCATGAATATATTTAAATATCATTTCATATGTTTTTGGCAAATTACTATATGAACCCATGTGGGTAAAAAACAAAGCTTTTGTTTTAGGAAACTCTTTTATTGTTACACCCATACGATTTGGAGTTTCAGCAGTTGGTACACATAACTCCATTTTTCCTATGCCAGTTTCTTGGTCAACATTATGGTAGCAGAAGAATGGTGCACCATTTGATTTTCCTTTTATAGATTTAAATACATTTGGAAAATATTTTGTTGCTTCAGTCATAGGTCCATTGTAACTCATAGTAGCTGCTGTGACTGATTCGATGTTTTTAATTTCAATTTTATAATTCATTTGTTTTCCTCCCTAAGTATGTTTATAATGGTTTCATTAATCCATTAAGTATTAGTACAATATAAGATTTTTGATTCGTTGATGAGATAACCTTACCTTGTTTGCTTGTTTTCAAGTCTAACATAACATAAAATATATATCCTCTCATTTGATGCTCGATTTTGTAAACTTATTATTTGAATTTTGATTTCAATGATTTAATAAATTAAAATCAAAGAATTTATAAAAAAGTGTTTACAAATCAAGTGTATTAATCGTATAATACACTTAATGAAATATAAAATGAAATTTAAAGTAGGAATGTATTTTTTTAGAAAAAGTGTATTATCGTATTAATACACTAGAATAGGAGGAAGTATGAATTTTGAATTAGATAATACATCTCCCATTTATTTGCAAATAATAAAGCATATAAAGAGACAAATAGTAACCGGAGAATTAAAACCAGGAGAAACAATACCATCAAGAAGAGAAATGGCACTTAATTTAAAAGTAAATTTAAATACTGTTCAAAGAGCATATAAGGAGATGGGTGATATGAATATAATAAATACTTTTAAAAACTATCAGAGTAGCGTGACAGTTGATGAAAATATATTAAAAAATCTAAAACTAGAGCTAATAAATGAATCTTTAGTTGTATTTATAGAAGATATGAAGGCGATAAATGTTACTAAAGAAGAAGTTTTAAAGATAATAGAAGATAGATATTAGTTTTTTAATAAATATAAACACTTAACTTATAAGGTTAATTGTACAAGCATATTAAATATGGAGGACACTAATATGATAGAAATTAAAAATGTAAGTAAAACATATAAAAGAATGCAAGGGCTAAAAGTAAAAAAAATAGAGGCTTTAAAGAATGTAAGCTTCAATATTGAAAAAGGAAAAATAACAGCTTTACTTGGGATAAATGGTGTTGGTAAGTCAACAGTATTAAAAGCAATAGCAGGACTTATAAAAATTGACAGTGGAGAGATTTTAATGGATGGAGAAAAAATGAATAAAAACATATATAATAAACTTGCATTTGTTCCAGATGTAGAATCTCACTTTAGTAATACAACAATAAAAGAGTCATTTGAATTTATGGAAATTTTTTATCCAAGATGGAATAAAGAAAAATCAAAAGAAATGATGGATATATTTAAACTGAATGAAAATGAAGTAATTGACAATTTATCTAAAGGAAATATTGCAAGAGTAAAATTAATACTTGGATTTTGTCAAGACCCAGACTATATATTACTTGATGAACCATTCACAGGGATTGACTTGTTTAAAAGAGAAGAATTTATAGGGGTAATAGCACAATATATGAAAGAAAATCAAGCTATTATTATAACAACTCATGAGATAGTAGAAATAGAAAGCCTAGTTGATGAAGTTATAATTCTTGATGAAGGTAAAATAATAACATCATTTAATGCAGAAGATTTAAGAGAAAGAGAGGGTAAGTCTATATTAGATAAAATGAGGGAGGTATATAAGAATGAATAAGCTTCTATGTCTAATAAATGTAGATTTAAGGAGAAATAAGAGATTTTATATAGCTTATATATCTTTTTTATCTTTAATTACACTGTGTTTAAATTTATTTGAAATTATTAAATTTAAGAACTCTAAATTTATTATAAACTTAGCAATAGAGGATTTTGGAGGTGTATTTTATGGAATAGGTGTAATTGGGAATCTTAGATGTATCCAAATAATTTTACTGTACGGAATATTGGGAATGTTTACATACTATATTTTTATGTGGAAAAGAGATTTCTTTTCTAAAAATCAAAGTATTTATACTTTAATGATGTTACCGCAGGATAAATTTAAGCTTTGCATATCTAAGTCAATAGCTTTGATAACAATGGTATATGGTTTTTTGATAAGTCAGATAGCAACATTATTTATATGTAAATATATATTTAATTTTATTTTTAGAAATATTCCAATAGTTAATATGTCCTTTGCTCAGGATTTATATTATTTAAATTTAAAAAGTATTCCAATCGATTTTGTTTCTTTTATAACAATTTATGTGATTTTACTGCTTTTAGCTATTTCTTTTTTAAATTGTTGTATATTATTCACATTTTCTTACAGAGGTAAACTTTATGTGATTTTAATTACCTTGATAATTTTGGCAGGGCTATATTTTTCAACAGTGTATATAAATATAATTAGTTTGTTTAGAAAGTATTATGGATTTGTTGGAACACAACTTAATTCTTTAGGTAATTATGTATTAAGTTTTATAGTTATAATGTTTATTTTAAATGGAATCTCTTATTTTTTAATAAATAAGAAGTTGTCTGTTTAGGAGGTGTGTCATGAAATTAAAATCTAAAGTATCTATACTTATTATATTTTTAGCAGTAGTAATATATTTTAGTATAGACATATTGAACAATGAAAACAATTTAAGTATAAAAACTATAAAAGGTGACCCAGATGAATTGGACTATATAAACATAGATTTTGGATATGATTTTAATGGATATATAAATTCAAGATATATAATAAATGGAAGTAATAAAACTAAAAAAACAGAATTATTAAAATCAATAAAAGAGAGTGAGAATACGAATAATCTAATCGATGTCTCTAGTGGTTTAGATTCAATAGCTCATGTTGGTTTTGAAATAAATGATGATTCTAAATTTAATTCAAGAGGGATAAATTTTGTCATAGATGAGAAAAAAGAAGACCTAGAAAAAGGTGTATTTATGTCAGAAGGAAGTGATAAAAAAATTGAATATGAAAAACTAGATATGAACAACTTTATAAGAACGAGATATAAAGTAGATAAAGATATCGATGAGTATCATGTAAAAGTACTATCATCAAAAAGATACAAAAAAGACTTATATGTGTCTGTGCTTTATGCTCCAAGTGACTCATCAGAAAAAGATGAAGAAGCTTTGAGTACTATAGATATAATAAAGATTAATACTAAAAATAAAAAAATAGAGACGATAAAAAGTATAAATATAAGCAAGTATCTTTTTGAAAAATACAACAATATACAAAGTATTGATGTAAGTTATTCTAGTAAAGATGGAGATAAAATGTATATTTTGATAGAAGCAATAAATGCAAATACATGGGACGATGTTGCTTCTAAGCTAAATTTACTTGAGTATAATGTTGAAGAGAATAAAGATAACATAATAGAATTAAAAAGTTATGATAGAATGTCTTTGGAAAAAGCAAAGCTAAAAGATAGTAAATTATATATGATAATGTCAGAAAGAGATAATGCCAATAAAAGTAAAGAGATAAATTTAATAACTTATAACATACTAGATGGCGGTTTAGTTGAAGATAAATATGTTTTGGATGAAAAAGAAGAAAGAAGCATTAGAAACATTGAAATTGATTCAAATAAAATCATTGTATGTACATCAAAAATAAATCCCGTACTACCTTGGGACAATAAGACTATCCTATATATAATAAATAAAAATTCGAAAGAAATAGTGTATAAGGGAGAATTACAGTTTAATAGTTCAAATAGCAATTTAGAATTTGGAATAAAGTAGGTGAATTGATGAGAGATTTAATGAAGTTATTTGAGTTTGATTTAAAAAGAAACATAAAAAATTATATATTTATAATCATTTGTTGCTGTTCGATTGTATTTTTAAATCTAGTGAAAAATTTAAATGATTATAATTATATAATAGAGAATGCAGTAAAAACTGAGCAGTTATCAAAAGTAGGAAAGACAATAGAAACAGTAAGTGTCATGGGATTTTCAAGTTTTGGAAACATAATGGGTTCTATACAATCATGTTTTTTGTTTGGTATATTTGTGTGTATTTGTTATGCTTTCTTTATTTGGTATAGAGATTTTGATATGAAAAGTAAATCTATATATACACTTATGATGCTTCCTAAAAATAAAATTAATATTTATATATCTAAATTATTAAATGTATTGTTTCTAGTGTATAGCTACACGATATTATTTACTATAACTTTATTTATTGCAAGTAAGATACTACCGAATTATATGCTTGGTAGTATTACAAACTATAATTTTGTACAAGAAACAATATATAAGTTAAATATTTTACTTCCATACAGCTTTGAGAACTTATTAGTAGAATATGTATTTTTACTAATAGGAGTTATATGTGTAGTATTTACATCAATTCTTATAAATAAATCTGTGTATAAGATGAGGGCTTTAATGAGTTTTCTATTTTTAGTTATAGAAATTCTAATATTTATAATTCTTGTAGAATTTATTATACCTTATGAATATAGTAATGTATTTACTGTAGTATATTCAAGTGTGAGTATATTTGTATGTAGTTTTGTGTCTAATAAACTTTTAAATAATAAAATTGACTTTTAGGAGGTGTATATATGAGAGAAAAGAAATTAGGAAAATATACAATATGTTTTATAACAGTATGTTTATCAATGATTATTATGGCTTTGATATTGAGTTATCTTAATAAAAATAAATTATCTATAAGAACTTTAAATGGCAATATAAAGGATATAGGAAGAGTGAGTTTAGTATATACACCTAATATAAGTAAATATACTTATGAAGAAGTAATCATAAGTAAAAATGGGACAAGAAATGATACAAATCCTAAAACTAAAATTGGAAATGATTATTTGCATATTGATAAGAAATACAGCGATTTTATTGATGATAAAGGAAGCGAATTTATATATAAAGATGATTTGAATATAGGTGTAGCATATACTTCTACTAAGTCTAATTCAGTACATGAAAGAAACAATTTAAATGATTATATAAAAGTTTCAAATAAAAATTTAAAAAGTGATTTAGAAGAAAATTTTGATATTGATTTAAAAAAATCTGATTTTAAAGAAAATAGCTGGCGAACTGTTTTTAACCAAATATATAGGGGAAATTTATATATGGTGATTAGTGAAACCAATGTTTCAGGTGCTACAGTCAATAATATTTGTATATTAAAGATAGACATAAAAAATAAATCCTATAAATTATTAAATAGATTTAATTTAAATTCGCAAAGCAAATACCAACAGAGTATTAACGAGATTAAATTTTCTATTGGAACTAAACTTTATTTGGAGAGGTTAAATAACAAAGATATAAATGGTGACATTGAAGGTCATGATAATTATTCAGATTTTATTGTATATGATATAGAAGAGAATTCTTTCAATAAAAGTAATAAGTTTATGGATAATTTAAATAAAGAAAAAAATGCTGACCAAAGGGAAAGGGGTTTATTAAGTAAAACAAAGTTAGACTATATTGTTAGAGATAACAAACTAAATATTATAGTTACAGATAAAAGTCGTTCTATAATTAATCTTGTTTATAGTGTTGATTCCAATGAGATTAATTTAGAAGATTATGAAAGGCTTAATTTAAAAGTAAATTATGATGAAGCGTTATCTGGTGTTAGAAAAGTTAAGTTGCTAGATGATAAAATATATTCTATTTCAAGTGTAAAGGAAAATATTTCAGGAGAGAAAAAAGGAAGTGGAGTTACTTCTGATATAGTTGGAACTAAACCAATAAAATTTCAAGTATTTGATATGAGTCTTAAAAAAACAGTATATGAAGCTGAATTGATAAATGGAGATGTAAGTTTACAAGACAAGTTGTTTTTTGTAGCAAATTAAATAATAGTATTAATCTTATAACTTTAGATTGGTATACTTTTATTATATAAAAATGAATAAATAAAAATAAGGCAAGATAATTATACGTATATTTTGATTATCTTGTCTTATTTTTATCTTTGATATAAAAGCAATCTGAATAATATTTTTTACATATTATAAATATTCTAATATACTTTAATTTAATTCGATATTTAATTCACTTAAATTTGAAATGATAGTAATATAGTGGTAAAATTAATTATTAGAATATTAAAAATAATAGATAAATAATACATTATACTTGAAAAGGGGGAGAATTTAAAAATGAGCAAAAAGTATATAAAAGCAGGAAATTTAATTGATTAAAAAATAGCTACGCACACTCGTGACTTTAGTCATGAGTTAGTAGCTAAAATAGTCAGCATATAGGGAAACTTATATGTAGAGATAGGATAGAACCTATCCAATACTACTTGAATTGCTGGAAACCCCTAAAGCTA